>JAQBOA010000070.1 GCA_028288305.1 Mucilaginibacter sp. | reverse complement strand
CGCCGAGGGTACTCATCGCTAACAGTAACCTTGTACCCGCCTGGGCAAACTGGGAGCATTTCAATGAGCTTCGCTCCAAGGGCCTGATGATGTACGGACAAATGACTGCAGGAAGCTGGATATATATAGGCACACAAGGAATTTTACAAGGCACTTATGAAACTTTTGCGGAGTGCGGCCGTCAGCATTTTAATAATGATTTAAAAGGCAAACTGATCGTCAGCGCCGGGTTAGGCGGTATGGGCGGCGCTCAACCGTTAGCCGCTACAATGGCAGGCGCTGTTTTTTTGGGTGCTGATGTTGATGCTTCCCGGATACAAAAGCGGGTGGATACACAATATATCGACCGGATGACCCACTCCTATGAAGAAGCTATTTCATGGGTACAGGAAGCGATACATAAAGGCGAAACACTATCAGTAGGCCTGGTATGTGACGCCGGTGATATGCTGGAAAAGTTGTTACATGCTAATATTATCCCTGATATCCTAACAGATCAAACATCGGCCCATGATCCGCTAAATGGCTATATTCCCGACGGCTTATCGTTAACTTTAGCTTCAGTATTAAGAAAAACGGATCCCGGCGAATATAAAAGATTATCGTTGGAAAGCATGGCCCGGCATGTGGGCTTTATGCTGCAAATGCAAAAACGTGGCGCAGTAACTTTCGATTATGGCAATAACCTGCGCGAATTTGCCAGGCAAGGTGGTGAGGAAGATGCTTTTAACTTCCCCGGCTTTACCCCTGCTTATATCCGTCCGCTGTTTTGTGAAGGAAAAGGACCGTTCAGATGGGTGGCGCTATCCGGCGATCCTGAAGATATCTATACAACCGACCGTGCTCTGATGGAAGCATTTCCCGAAAATAAACATTTGATCAACTGGCTTGAAAAAGCGCAGCAAAAAATATCATTCCAGGGCCTGCCGGCAAGAATTTGCTGGCTCGGCATGGGCGAACGTGAAAAGGCAGGGCTGCTGTTTAATGATCTGGTGAAGACCGGCAAAGTAAAAGGTCCGATAGTGATAGGCAGGGACCACCTGGATTGCGGTTCAGTAGCCTCGCCAAACAGGGAAACAGAATCAATGAAGGATGGTTCGGATGCTGTATCTGACTGGCCGCTATTAAACCTGATGGCAAATACAGCGGGAGGAGCTACATGGGTATCTTTTCACCATGGCGGCGGCGTTGGCATGGGCTATTCCCAGCATGCCGGAATGGTAGTTTTAGCGGACGGGACAGAGCGTGCTGCCACTTGCTTAAAACGGGTTTTACATAACGACCCTGCAATGGGTATATTTAGGCATACGGATGCTGGTTATGATAAAGCTGAAGAATGGGCAGAAAAGTTTAAATTGAAAATTTGGTAAATCAAATTGTTGTCATTTACTCATTTCAAAAGATCAATAGTTCTGTGACTTTTTGGGTGATTAAGTTTAGCCTACAATGTCATTATAAGCGATAGCATGGCAATCGCCGCTATGCATTACGGCTATGCAAAGTTCGCGATTGCCACGCTATCGCTCGCAATGACAAAGCTGACAGTAAATTATTCAATTAAATCTGCCATAACCATCTATTTTTCTAAAAGGCTTACTAAAAAAATCGCCCACAACAGCATTAAACTGATCTTTATAATAAATTGGGGTTGAATGCCCTGAGTTAGGGAGTATCCATAAATAGGAATTAGGTATGGATTGGGCGATCAGCATGGTATGTTTAGGCAATATTACATCATGATCACCGCCAATTACTAAAGTTGGGCAAGTGATACTATGCAATTGTTCCACTGTTATATGTGGTTCATAAGTAAGGAGGTGAAGTAATTTAAGTTCATTTTTTAATTTAGGAGATGAAGATTTCAGCTTTTTAAGTGAATCAGTCACTGTATTATTCATCTTTAAAGCCCAATTATACACAAAAGGGTCAATCGCTGTAGTATCCGGCCAAAGGTTAGCTCCGGTTACAGCCAGTTTTTTCACCTTGTCGGGATGGCGGATAGCCAATAACAAGCCATTTATACCTCCATCACTCCAGCCTATAACATAACATGATTTTAAGTGTAAATTATCCAACAATGCATTTAAATCATCCGTCATCATTTCGTAACTTAAAGAATCTTTAGCATCAATTGATTTTCCCTGCGCCCTGCTGTCGGCAATAATCACCTGGTAATTTTTAGCGAAATAAGGTATCTGGTACAAAAAGTTATTGATGGAACCGCCATTGCCATGGATAATAAGCAGGGGCTCACCTTTGCCATAGGTTTCATAATACATTTTAAAACCACGTATATCCGCATATTTACCTACTGCAGCATTGCGGCCGTACATCGTTGTATCAAAGGGTGATTTAGCCTGCTGGGCAATGGTTAGTTTAACAAGTGGAAGCAATAATAAAAGAAGTATGGTTTTAAGTTTCATGACAAGTCAATAAATTTCAAATAAATATAAAAATTTATTTTACATACTTATTCAATTCAAATTATATCATCATATTTCAAATTAACTAAAACATAAATTGGATAAACAATATTGAAGCATGACATATGCAAAATATTCTTTTTTTTGGAAATAGCCTTACTGCAGGCTATGGATTACGCAACCCGGTAATGGAATCTTTCCCGGCGCTTATAGAGCAAAAGATTAATGCAGCAAAGCTGAATTATAACGTTATTAATGCCGGACAGAGTGGCGATACGTCCGCCGGCGGATTGAACAGGATAAATTATTGGATGAGCAGGCCCTTAAGTGTATTTGTACTTGAACTGGGTATCAATGATATAATACGCGGTATTTCTCCTCAAACTACGCAGAATAACTTACAGGCAATCGTTGATAAAGTGAAGACAAAATATCCGGAGATAAAATTAGCTCTTATGGGAATGGAGATACCTGCATTTATACCGGCCCCTTTTGCCATACCATTCAGGGATATTTACCGTAAACTGGCGGATACCAATAAAATGGCTTTTGTTCCCTTTTTCCTGGAAGGAGTTGGCGGTGTTGCTCATCTTAATTTACTAGACCGTCTGCACCCTAATTCCGAAGGTTATAAAGTAATTGCCGATAAGGTATGGCCTGTCATAAAAGAGTTACTTGTTTAAAATGAGTTCTACGTAAGCCTATTATTCGCCTCACCCCAACCCTCTCTAAAAGGAGAGGGAGATTAAAAGACCAAAACCTTTCAGCTTTTACCTTTCGCCTTTTACCTTATTAATTACCCTGAAGGTTAAGTTTACCCGCTCCTTTAAGGGCTTTGTTGATTTGGCTATACGATGCTCCCAATTATGCTGCAAATCGCCCTTCATTAATAAAAGTGAACCATTTTGAAGATCAACCGAATATTTTTTTTGATGATCCGTTTTCTGTCTTACATCAAACCGGCGCGCCTGACCAAAGCTAAGGGAAGCTATTACCGGGTTAACGCCAAGTTCATTTTCGTCATCGCTATGCCAGGCAACAGAATCATTGCCATTACGGTAATAATTTAACAATACGCTGTTAAAATTGATGCCTGCAATTGTTTCCACTTTTCTCTTTATTAACAGCAATTCTTTTGTCCATGGTAATGGATCAAATTTTGTTCCGGAGAAAGTGTAATCGCTACCTGTATCTCCATACCAGGCCGTTAATCTGGGTGTAATGATCTGCTTGCCGTACATGGTAACTATTCTTTGCTGCCAGGGAACATTGCTAATAAATTGCGACATAAATGCTTTGGCTTCCATCGCATCAAATATTCCCGGATGATATTCTAAAAGTTCGGGTGGCAATGTGGTAGTTTGTACAGTTTCACCAAAAATATTTAGTTGTTCCATTTTACTTCTTACTCAAACTCATTTCTTCCAGCTGATTTTTAAATGACACTGTCTGAATTTGTTAGCTAATTAACGGCACCAAAACACTTGTATTATGGCAATTCTAAAACTTTATATTTAATATTTTCGTTATTAAATTTGAGAAACAAACCAACTTTAGCTATGGAAAATACAAGCCAAAACAATGCCGCTAATAAATTGATACAAATTTTTGAAACTCAAAAAACAATAATTTTAAAACACGCCTGCATTGACAATTCTGATTTTAATGATGTAAGCGCTATTGGTTTAAAGATCAGTAATGCAAATTTGAGTGATCTTGAAATTGATGGTGCACAACTTGGCGGAGCTTACATACATAATATTGACATGCCGCCTAAAGGGCACCCAGCTTATACTCCCGATGCCAAACAAAGGCCTTTAAAATTTGAAAATTGCAATCTAAATAATAGTACCGTTGCCAATTGTAATCTCAGTGGTGTAACTATAGAGAATTGTAATATAAGTGGAATGAAAATAAACGGATTATTAATTGACGAGTTACTTAAAGAATGCAAATAATATAAAAATTCATACAAACACATTTAAATATTAAAATTTATAATAATACATGTTTTTTAATACTTTTATTTTACCAATTAATTATACTATATCATATGGAAAAAGCTTTACTCAGATGCCGTAAATGTTCAGCATTATTTCATTATTCTCTTAGAAGAAATTGGTTTTTTAGACATGTATTGTTTTTCTTACCTGTTAAAGTATACTTCTGTGCTAAATGTGCTAAAAAGCGCTATGTGTGGTTAAACAAAAAAGAAGCTGCAAAGTATGAAGATGTGTAACAAATTTCAAGTTTTCAATTAACATCCACTTTCATAGACCATCTTCATAAATTTCTTTACTTCATCGTTCAGGTCTTCCTTAAAATATAAACGTAAATGATGGTTATAATCATCGCTTCCTGGTACGAGTTTTATTTTGTTGAAGCATAGGTTATCCTCATAAGGCTGTTTAAAAGGTAACACAATATCAATAAAGTTTTTGCCGAGCTGAATTACATATACAAATCTTTTACGTCCAGCAAATGAAATCATTGATTTTGCAGGATGTATAGTTATATCCCCTATTTGCTGGTATTCTTTTACCAGGTGATTAAACAGTTCGATAGTATGCTGTGTTTTTCCGTTTAAAAAATCAGATAATTCCTTTTCATTACACATTGGTCATTAGTCATTAGTCATTTGGTCATTAATCGGTACTGATTTTCGGAATAAAACTAATTAAATTCTGTTAATTCCTAAATTCAAAATTCCTGGTTCAGATAATTCAATAAAAAAAGCGTTCCGTATCTCACCCCGGAACGCTTTACAATAGAAATAAAAACTATCGTACTAACTAAACGATCAAGTCATTGGTCATTGTATCATTAGTCATTAAAATAATACTCGCTGCACCAATGACCAATGACACAATGACCAATGACTATTTACTCCGCCTTCAAACTCTTTACCGGATTTGCCAGTGCTGCCTTAATACTCTGATAGCTTACTGTTAACAATGTTATGGATATAGCACCCAAACCGGTTAATACAAAAATCCACCAGGCTAAATTTGAATGATAAGTATAAAGCTGCAGCCAGCTATGCATAAAATAGTATGAAAGAGGTGTCGCGATAAGCAAAGATATAATAACCAGCACAACGAAGTCTTTTGACAGCAAACGCCAAAGGTTAAATACCGAAGCTCCTAATACTTTACGTACACCGATCTCTTTAGTACGCTGTTCGGCCATGAATGATGCCATGCCGAAAAGACCAAGACAACTGATAAATACAGCCAGAATAGCAAAGAAGCTTGCTAGTTTACCTATACGTTCTTCATCGCCGAATTTTTTTGCATATTCTTCATCAATAAATTGGTAATCAAATGGGTCTCCGGGAGCATATTTTTTGTAAACGGCTTCTATATCGCTTAAAGCAGTACTTGCACTTACTTGAGGGTTAATGCGAACGTTTAATATACCAGGTTCATTACTGATATAGAAAACGGTTGGTTTTACAGGTTCGTAAGGCGATTCTACAATTATATCTTTGGTAACACCTAATACCGTATATTTTTTATCATCCCAACTCAATATTTGTCCTACAGGGTTTTTAAGCCCCATATATTTTACTCCTGTTTCGTTTAAAATCAAACCATTTAAATCTGCAGAGGATGAATTTGTAAAATCCTTGCCACTGATAAATTGCCAGCTTACTGTTTTACCATATCCCGGCGTTACTGCGAAGGTGGCAAATTCACCTGCGATATTGGGATCTTTACCTTGCCAGTTAAAACCTCCGCTTGTTTTGCTTCCCCGTGTTATCAGGTTTCCGGATTCAGCAATTTCTGTGATATATCTTGTTTGAAGCAATTCATTTCTGATAGCGTAAAAATTCTTATGCAAATTTTCGGAATAAGGCCGCACCATAAGTAAACCCAAACGACTATAACCAATGGGACGATTTTTAGCAAATTGTATTTGTTTAAAAACAACAATGGTCCCAATTATCATTGTTACTGAAAATGTAAATTGAATTACAATAAGCACTTTGCGGGGAATACTTGCAGTTTTTCCAACTTTAAAGGCGCCTTTTAATACCTTAACCGGCTGAAAAGAAGATAAATAAAAAGCAGGGTAGCTACCGGCAAATATTCCGTTTATAGCTGCAAAACCTATTCCTAGCAACCAAAACAAAGGATTCGCCCACAGAATGAACAATTGTTTGCCAGTTAAATCATTAAAAAATGGCAGTGTTAATTGTACAAGGAAGAGTGCAAGGAAAAAGGCTAAAATTGCTACTAATAAGGATTCGCTTAAAAATTGCCTGATCAGCTGGCCACGTACAGACCCGATTGCTTTTCTGATACCTACTTCTTTTGCCCGTTTTTCGGATCTGGCCGTACTCAGGTTCATAAAATTTATCGCCGCCAACATTAATACGAAAATGCCGATAATACCAAAGAGCCATATATACTTAATGCTTCCTTCAGTATTCACGCCGTTTTTAAATTCTGCATATAAATGCCAGCGGTTCATTGGAAAAAGGAAAATTTGCGGATTTGCTTTTTTTCCTTCCTGATCTTCATTGCGGAGTTTAATGTCTTTTATTTTTACTGAAACTTCAGCCATATTTTTTTGGTCGGCGATCTGGGCAAAAAGCTGGAAAGAATTAGCATTCCAATTGTCTTTGGCTTGCTGCACATCCGGAGATTGCGCGTATAACTGCCATGGAGCAATGAATGCTACATTATTGAAACTCGTATTGGATGGCAAATCCTGGTATATACCTGCTACTTTTAAATTGAAGTTATCTAACTTTAATATTTTATCGAGAGGATTAGCATTTCCAAAAATTGCTTTAGCAACTGATTCCGATAATAAAATTGAAGAAGGGTCGGTTAAGGCATTTCTTGTCCCCATCTTCATGTTTAATCCAAGCATTTGAGGCGCCTCGGGTTCCATGAAATTTCCCTGCATTGATATATTTTTATCTTTGAAAGAAAGCAGATGAGGATTGGTCCATGAAGACAATACCACATATTTAAAATTGTCTCCATAAAGATGACGAAGTTCATAAGCCGCCGGTATTGGCATAGCCTTCAGGGAATTGATTTCACCATTCACAGTTTGATTTTGCATAACCCTGGCAATGCTGTCATAATTCTGATGATATTTATCATACGATAACTCATCCCATATCCATAAGCCGATCAATATAGCTACAGCCATTCCCACGGCAAGGCCGCCGATGTTAATAAAAGAAGAAGCCTTGTTTTTAATGAGGTTTCTCCAGGCGATTTTAAAATAGTTCTTTATCATTTTATTTGATCATTAGCCATTGTGTCATTAGTCATTATTGGATCATTGGTTATTAATTGATTACGCTCTGCATAAATGACTAATGACCAATGACTATATTACTCCTCCTTCAAATACCTTGTTGGATTGGCAGTATTCGCTTTATAGATATGCCATGAAACACTTATAATAGTCATAATGATCAGGCTTATAAATGCTAAAATAAGCGGGGTAAATGATGCATTGGATTCTGGTGCAATCACTTTCAAAAGGTTTCCCGTGATCCACCATGAAGCCGGCAAACCAAACAGGGCGGCAAATCCAATGGCGAATAAAAATTCTTTATTGATCAGGTAAACGATCGTTCCTATGCCTGCCCCAAGCACTTTCCTGACACTTATTTCTTTCATTTTTTTGCCCAGTATCAGCAATGCTAACCCGAAAATGCCCGATATAGAGATGATGATCATTATCAAAGAAGCCGCGCTCATTACCTGTGCAACCTGTGAAAACCCATTGAAATACTGATCAAATACAGTATCCTGGTAATAGTACTCAAAAGGTAAATTAGGGTTAACCCTTTTCCAAATTTTTTCTATATCCAAATGTGCGTTTGAAAATAAACCGGCGGATGTTTTTATATAAACATAATTTATATCAGCAGGCTTACAGCCCATCATTAACATCGGGACCACAACCGTTTGAAAATTTTCGAAGTGAAAGTCGCTCACTTCACCTACTATTTGGTATATATGATTTTCATATTCAATATTTTTCCCAATAGCCGAGGTCCAGTGCATTTGTTTCAGAAAGGCCTGGTTAACTAAAACTGCATCTGTTTGGTCTGTTTTAAATTGCCCGTTCAAATCCCTGCCTTTTGTAACATTGATCCCTAACTGAGTTGCAAACCCGGGTAAAGCACTTATGCTTAGCACAGTTTGTTCTTTCCCTTCGGTTTTAATCACCAATTGTTTAGTGTAGTTACCAAGCGATTGAACTGATCCGGTAATTGATTTTACCTTATTGCTGTTTTTTAGCTCGTCTTTGAAAGTTTCAAAATTCGCGGATTTATCCAGGGTTACCACCACATTATCAGCGGGGTTATATCCCCAAGGCTTCGTTTTTATATCTTTTGTTTCTTTTATAAAAGCTATCGCTGTTGAAATTGCCAAAAAGGTAAGGAAAAACTGGAAGCCTAACAGCGCTTTTCTGAAACGGTTTTTACTGCCCATTTTGCTGTTTCCTTTTATAATATTTACGGGCTTAAACGCTGATATATAAAAAGAAGGGTAAGCGGCGCCACTGATGGCAGATAGTAAAATTAACACAACTAATGCTACCCATGTGCGGTAATTGGTAAATAGTGTTTTACCAAAATCAACATTGGCTATTTGACGGAACCATGGTATGAAAAAATAGTAAGCCAATAATAAACCGAGGATCACTGCGAGGGTACAAAGGATCAGGTTTTCTAAAATGAACTGGAAGATGATCTGTTTGCGGCTGCTCCCCATCACCTTTCGCACCCCGATCTCTTTTAACCGGGTAGAAGCTGAAGCAATTGCAATATTCATATAATTGAAGTAAACCAACAGCAATGTCGCTATCGCAATAACTAAAAGCATAATGTAACCTGCTATGTGGGTTTGGGCAAAACGCTCATTGTTTACCTTCCAGGCATGAAAGTTCATTGTTTTTAACGGCTGGAAATTAAAGCCGGCAATTTTGTCGTTCGGATTACCGGCATTATATAGCTGTAAATATTTTTTACTATGATTCATTACCGGTAATAATGCAGCGTCATTATCCGCTTCTAAAAATGTCATGTCTGTACTTTGGCCCCAATCGCCGGGCTTATCCATTCCTAACGCAGCCATTTTACTGTAAGGGACCAGGGCTGAAAAATACCAGGATGATTCAATAGGTTGTTTGTCGAATACACCTTTAACCGTGAAATTTTCAACCTGCTGCCTGCCGTTGTTGTTAAACCGTATGCTTATGTTTTTACCAACAGGGTTTTGTTTGCCAAAAAGTTTTAGTGATAGCGCGTCGGTTAGCACTATGCCATCCGCATCGGTAAAATGCTGTTTAAGCCCCCATTTAACCGGAAAATCAAACATATTATAAAAGGAATTATCAACAAATGTTACACTTTCCCTGAAAACATTGTCGCCCTGTTTTATAATAACCCCTGTGTAATTTACCCTTGCCGTATTTTTTATTTGCGGGAAATCGCTTTTCAGCATGGGGCCCATCGGCGAAGGTGAATTTCCCCATAATTGCTGGTTGGCGTTTTTTTCAGAGATACGTTCAACAACGAAGAGATTGTTGATTTTATGATGAAAGTTATCCATGTGCATGGACCAGTCGAGAAATTCAAAAACCACAAGACAGCAGCCTACGGCCAAAGCAAGACCGAGAATGTTTATCGATGACGATAACCTGTTTTTTGCAAGGTTCCGTAAACCTAATTTGAAATAGTTCTTTATCATTTTATTGATCATTTGTCATTATGTTATTGGTCATAAGTCATTCGGTCATTAGTGCGAAATACAATGACTAATGACTCAATGACCAATGACGATATTACTCCGTTTTCAAACTTTTCACCGGGTTAGCCAATGCGGCTTTAATGCTTTGATAGCTAACCGTTAATAAGGTAAGGATCATTGCGCCTATAGCGGCAACAGCAAATACCCACCAGGTAATTTCTGTGCGGTACTGATATCCCTGTAACCAGTTGTGCATAAAGTAATAAGATACTGGTGTAGCGATTAGCAAGGATATGATTACCAGCATTACAAAATCTTTTGAAAGCAATTGCCATAAGTTAAACACTGTTGCACCTAATACCTTTCGCACACCAATTTCTTTTATGCGCTGCTCGGCTATAAATGAAGCCATACCGAACAAACCAAGGCAACTGATAAATATGGCGAGGCCTGCAAAACTACTTGCCAGCTTGCCAACACGCTCCTCATTGCCGAATTTTTTGGCATATTCTTCATCAACGAATTGATATTCAAATGGCTGGGAAGGGTTGTAGTTTTTATATACCTTTTCTATCATCGCCAACGCCTCACCCGCGCTTATTTTAGGATTTATTTTTACGATTACAAAATCGCCGCCGCCCTTTATCAGGTGGAAAAGCATTGGCCTTACCGGTTCATAAGGAGACTCAGCTATCATGTCTTTAATTACACCTATTACATGAAACGGCTGCCCGTCCCACTTCACAGTTTCCCCAACCGGGCTTTTTAAGTTCATAAATTTTGCGGCGGTTTCATTGATCACAAATGCCGCCGAATCAGTTATGAATTCTTCCGAAAAATCCCTGCCTTTTTTAAATTGCCAGCCAACTGTTTTACCGTAATCAATAGAAACATCAATGTTTGGAAACTCAACAGCCAGGGTTGGGTCTTTACCTTTCCAGTCGAAACCGCTATTGGTTGAATATACCCCTGTAGTAGGGCTCCCTGCTTCAGCCATTGAAACAATCGCTCCGGTTTTGATCAGCTCATCCTTAACAGCAGCAAACTGTTTATGTATATCACCGGTAGCCATTGGCAAAGAAACCAGGCCATCACGTGTATAACCAACGGGCCGGTTTTTTGCAAATTGTATCTGCCGAAAGACAACAATTGTTCCGATGATGAGTGTAATTGAAACCGTAAACTGTAATACCACCAATACCTTACGGGGAATGGCAGCGAATTTCCCTACCTTAAATGTCCCCTTCAGTACTTTGACGGGTTGAAATGAGGATAAATACAAAGCAGGATAACTGCCTGAAACAAGCCCTGTAATAAGACTGAAACTAATACCCAGCAACCAAAATAAAGGGCTGCTCCATAAAATAGACATTTTTTTACCGGCTACCTCATTAAAGAAAGGCAGACCAAGCTGTACCAAAAGAATAGCCAAAGCAAATGCAAAGACAACTACCAGTAATGATTCGCTCAAAAACTGAAATATAAGCTGCGTACGTAAAGAACCTATAGCCTTGCGGATACCTACTTCTTTCGCCCGTTTTTCGGACCGTGCCGTACTCAAATTCATGAAATTTATGCAGGCCAGCAACAGCACAAAAACACCAATTATCCCAAACAGCCAAACATATTGAATGCGGCCTCCTGCATTTACTCCATTTTTAAACTCTGAGTATAAATGCCAGTTTTTCATCGGATCAAGGAAAACCTGTGGCTTTATTATCAATTCGCTCTTATTTATTTTATTTAATTTAACGTCCCTGATCTTTGCCGAAATTTTTCTCATGTCGGCATTATCAGCTACCTGGGCAAAAGCAAGATAACAGTTACAACGCCATGTATCCGCCTGTTTTTTCATTCCGGTGGCATTTGAAAAAAGCTCCCATGGTGCAATAAAGTTCACATCAGCAAATGAAGAATTGTTAGGAAAATCTTCATATACGCCTGTTACTTTTACAACCAGGTTATTATCAATTTTCATCACCTTATTCATTGGGTCGGCATTTCCAAAATAGGCTTTGGCAGTTGATTCAGAAAGGAGTATTGATGATTGATCATTCAGGCCGGCCCTTGTTCCCTCATGCATTTTAACTGACAGCATTTCAAGCGCCTGCGGTTCAAAATAAGTACCGCTCTTTGTTAGCTTCTTATCGCCGGCAGTTAAAATATGATTTGAATTCCATGCAGCCATGGTAATATATTTAAAGTCGCTTCCAAAGCTTTTACGCAGCTCATCACCCATAGGGGACGGGGAGGTTATACCCGTTCCTATTTCACCATTTATGGTTACATTTTGCTTTACCTGAGCAATATGATCATAGTTTTTAAAATTTTTGTCGAATGACAATTCATCATATATCCATAACCCGATAAGCATAGCTACAGCCATACCTACAGCAAGGCCGCCGATATTGATAACAGACGAAGCCCTATTTTTGATAAGGTTTCTCCAGGCGATTTTTAAATAGTTCTTTATCATGCTATTGGTCATTAGGTCATTAGTCATTAAGGTATTTGACGTTGGATGTAATTAGGCCGGAATACAATGACAAATGACCTAATGACAAATGACTAACACAACATCATGCCGCTGTTGTAACTAATTAAGTATCAAATTATTATTGGGATATATAACATCCGGTTTTGTTACATATTCGTACAGTAAGTGTACGGTTTTGTTACAGTACTGACATAAAGCTAATTGCCGATTGTATCATTTATAAATTAATCATACTTATTTTCAAAACTTTAATAGATTTGGCTATTATTAAAACTACCAACCACCGGAGCCAATATTCATTTTTAACTTATTATGAAAATAAAATCAATTATTAAGCACTGCATTTTTGCTTTAATCTTTTTATTAACTGCAAAATTTGCCGGAGCACAAAACGCCTTACCATTCAATGTTGCACATAAAGAGGTAAAGGTCTTTTTAACTGCAAAAGATAACAATGACCGCTTAACACAAACAGAAACACTTCATTTTACGGATAAACCACAGCCTGCAGAAACCGAAGTGTCCGTATTTGTTGATCCATCAAAAACGTTTCAAACCATGCTGGGAATTGGTGCGGCTTTGACAGATGCCTCAGCAGAAATATTTTATAAACTACCGAAAGAAAAGCAAAAGGAGTTTATGACGGCTTACTTTGATAAGGATAAAGGAATTGGCTATACCCTGGCACGTACCAATATCCAAAGCTGTGATTTCTCGAGTTCAAGCTATAGCTATGTTAAAGATAATGACGCATCGCTAAAAACATTTGATGTAAGTCATGATAAGCAATACCGCATACCTTTTATTAAAGAAGCTATGGCTGCCGCAGGTGGAAAGCTTACCTTATTTGTCTCTCCCTGGAGCCCGCCGGCCTGGATGAAAACCAATAATGATGTGCTGCATGGCGGCAAGCTAAAGCCGGAATTTGACCAAAGCTGGGCAAATTTTTATGTGAAATTTATAAATACTTATGAAAAATTGGGAATACCAGTCTGGGGATTGTCAGTACAAAATGAACCTATGGCTACGCAAACATGGGAATCGTGCCTGTACACTGCTGAAGATGAACGCGACTTTGTAAAAAACTTTTTAGGGCCAACTTTATTCAAAGCAGGTTTATCTAATAAAAAACTAATTGTATGGGATCATAACCGCGACCTGATGTACCAGCGTGCAAGCACAATTTTAGAAGACCCTGAAGCTGCAAAATATGTTTGGGGGGTTGGCTTTCACTGGTACGAAACCTGGACCGGCGCCGGTATGAACTTTGAAAATACCAGGCTTGTGTCAGAGTCGTTCCCTAACAAGAAACTGATTTTTACTGAAGGATGCGTGGAAAAATTTGATTTAAGCAGAGTAAATGATTGGTCGCTTGGCGAAAGATACGGACAATCAATGATCAATGACTTCAATGCAGGTACTGTTGGCTGGACTGATTGGAATATCCTGCTGGATGAACATGGCGGCCCTAACCATGTAGGAAATTTTTGCTTTGCACCTGTACATGCCGATATAAAGAATGGTACGCTTATATATACCAACTCCTATTATTACATGGGTCATTTCTCAAAATTTATTCATCCGGGAGCTAAGCGCATAGTAAGCGCTGCCAGCCGTGATAAGCTTTTAACAACAGCATACATTAACCAGGACGGAAAAGTTGCAGTTGTGGTAATGAACAAAACCGATGAGAATATTGAATACTATTTATGGGTGAAAGGTAAGGCTGCAAAAACAACCAGTCCTGCGCATTCAATAGCAACGTTGGTGATTGAATAGCTCCATTATGTCATTTCGACGAGCATGCCTGCCGGCAGGGTACGAGGAGAAAACTTAAACCAATGCAAAGCGGACTATACTGGTCGCATAAGTTTTCTCTCCGCCTTTTGGCGGAGAGAAATGACGTAGCTTTTTATCAACAAGACTGTTATTCGCACTGAAGGAAACGTTAGAGAAGAAACTTGCGAAGTTTTAAAAACTTCGCAAGTTTGATTCTCTGTCAATCTACTTTTAAAGACACCGTCTTACTATCTCCAAAAATAACTTTTGCCGAAGGATCAGAAGGATTTGTATTCCATAAACATTCCCTTACCGTCATATCCTTTGTTTTAGGATCTATAGATATCAATTGAAATGACAATTTGGTTTCATCCTTTGCTGAATATTTTCCTTTCATTGGCGAATCAACCCGGAAAACAGGAAGAGCCACGTCGTTATCAGGACCTTTATAAACATAAAACTCATTCCAATTGCTATTACCATGAAAATAAGCTTTAATGTTTGGATGCGCCTTTAAAAACCTTACCCAACCGCGTTGTTCAATATCAGTTGATCCATCGTCAGCTGCAGCTGCGTTACCCTCTTTATAATACTCTGCGGTTAAATTTTCAAACTTGTTCTGTTTTGTCATGTTATGCGGCGCAACCGGGTTTGTAAAATGCTTGGCTTCGCAGGTAGGCTGGTCATGTGTTACAATAATAACAGGGGTGGTTTTCGCAACAGTTTTAAGATCTTTTTCCATCCAAATCCGCTCGGCAGAATCGGGCCAGAGTGTAATAAACACGAAATGTATCCCTTTTATATTTCTAGAATAGTTAATCTTATCAGTAGCATAGTTGTAAATCTCATTAGTCATAGGCTTTGCCGGTTTCAGCATCATATTGTAGATTTTAACCATGGATGACGGATCGGTAAGCGGTTGCATCTGCCTGTAATAACCTATTGCATTTGTAATATCATGATTGCCGGGAATTACAAAAAATTTTATTGGCTTATGCTGTTGGTCCTTTAATGTTATACCGCTAAAATAATCAGTTTCAAACTGCGCCCATGATGCCGCGGCACTTTGGTAAGGTATCTCCATCCGGTTTGCAATATCTCCCCCTTCAATTAGGTAGTCAATATATCCAATATTATTTCCGGCACCTACTCCATTATCAGCAGGTAAATTTAATGTTGGCAAATTGTTGATCTGGCTGATCATGGTGGTGTTAACAATATGTGAGTTTACATTAGTATCCCCTCTGAATGCTTTACGTGTTATGGCATAATGAGCATCAGATGTGAACACTATTTCGATAGGCGCATTACTGCTATTTTGTGCAGACTGGCATATAGCCGCTCCCGGTATTAATAACAAGACAAAACTGCTGATGAGGATACATGTTTTAAAAAAGAAGAATTGTTTTGGGGTATTAACTAACATAAGAAAAAGTTTAAAAATTTTTGACCAAATGTACCGGCTGTTTAACAAGGCAACATTAAGAAGCAGTTAACAAAGGGTTAACAAATAGTATTAGTTGATTACAATACTTTTTATAAAAGATATGACTGACTAACATGGGGAATATTTTTAAATTTGATTGATCATCAACAAATCAAACTATAACAATGGGCAAGTTTTTTGACAGCATACTTGAACAGCATAAAGCGTTTATAGAAAAGCAAAAAATGTTTTTTGTTGGCTCGGCCCCATTGAGTGCTAACGGGCATATAAACCTATCTCCGAAAGGGATGGACAGCTTCAGGGTATTTCCTGACAATAGAGTTGCTTACATGGATATTGTTGGCAGTGGTAATGAAACATCGGCTCACCTTTTGGAAAATGGCAGGATAACCTTTATGTTTTGCGCTTTTGAAGGGTCGCCGAACATTTTGCGTTTATATGGACATGGTTACACTGTTTTGCCCGGTGATGCAGAATGGCAGGAACTGTCTGCTCATTTTAAACTGGTGCTTGCCACCAGGCAAATTATAGTTGCAGATATTTATAAAGTGCAAACTTCATGCGGGTTTAGCGTTCCCTATTACTCATATACTGGCGAAAGAGACCATGCCCAAAAGTGGGCTGAAAATAAAGGAGAGGCAGGACTTGAGACATATAAAACATAAAAAAATCTTATAAGTCTTGATGGTTTGCCGACTGCATTTTCAAAGCCACAGAGCAGGATGTAAAAGAATAATTAAACAGAAAATGCACCCATCATTTTACCTGTCATCCTAACAAACCCTTCGGCTGCTTTAACACCTAATTCCCTGCCCCTGAAATCTTCCATACTGGCATGTCCGCAGGCATAAATACCTGCAGGGTCCTGGCTGGTATGGCAATACACTGACTTCCTTTTTTGTTCCTGGGTGTCTGTAATATCAACAAAATCAGTGGGATGAAAAAGCATGGTTTGCTCACCGGCGCATACTTCAAAAAAATACAAAGTAAACTTATTTGATGACCGCACCCATGTTTGTATAGTTAACAAACTGGCACATTGATGATCCTTGTGTGAATCGATTGGCCAATGGGTGAAAACTATATCAGGTTTTTCGTCATTTATCAAATTTTGGATATGCTGCAACGAGTTATTATTTACAACCGTATCACCATCAATCTGTCCTGCAAAAACGGGTTTGGCATTTAATATTTTACAGGCATTAATGGCTTCCTGTTTCCTTGTCCTTGCGGCTTCGTCATGACCAACACCGGCTATTCCGGCTTCGCCGGTAGTTAAATAAATTATGGTTACATCGTGCCCTAAATTAACGAGCTTTGCCAATGTACCGCCGCAGCCGCTTTCGGGGTCATCCGGGTGGCCCCCCACACAAACAATTTTTTTCTTTGCGGCAGGGGCATGAGCAGTAGCGTTTAATAAATTAGGTAAGGAAAGAAGACTTAATCCTGCTGCTGTATTTTTTACAAAGGCTCTGCGAGTATTAAATATAGAACTCATAAGATAAGATTGATTATCAAATATATTAAATCTTCAATACCTTTTATAATATCATCCTGTATTAACTGTTGTTTAATTTAACTGTGAAATATTATTTATAAATTAACAGCAAAAAATATTATAATATTATAGAATAATACCCTTGTTGATAAACCCATTATTAGTTATGACACAGAAAGGATTGAATTTTTGGTAGTATAACGTCCATATATAAAAAGTCCTTTAATTGCTTTAAGACCATATTTAGCAATAAATAATAGTATATTAGCCCAGCAAACACAATAATTTCTCACTTTCGAACTTATTAGTTGGAATATATTCCAATCAGGGTTGATAATGCATTTAAACAGATTTTTAGTTAAGTTTCTCTTTATATGGCTGTTAACATTTAATAGTTTTATAACTTTTGGGCAAACTACCAATGGAAAACTGTTAACTAAATGGCAAAAAGTAAAGTCCCAAAAAGATTACCGTTCTGATACCGCCAGTGTAATATTACTTAATCATCTTTCAGACAAATATTTATATAACCATGCAGATAGCGCATTGTATTTTGCAAAACAGGCATTACAATTAGCTGAATTCCAAAAATATGCTTTAGGAAATGCTATATCATTAAGTAGCCTGGCTAAAGCCTATTATGTTTTGAGCGATTATACCTCATCTTTGGATGCATCGTTAAAGCTGATGCACATCAGTAACAAAATAAATTATTCACATGGAATAGCTACATCATATCAAAATATGGGCCTTATTTATCTCGCCCAGGATAAGTTTAATGATGCGATAGCTAATTTTAAAAAAGCTCTTAAAATATTTACCGGCTTAAAAGATAATATAGAAATCGGTAAGGCTTATTTTGATTTGGGTATATGCTATGACGAGACAGGGCAGTCTGAAAAGGCATTTTATTATCTTAGTAGAGCAATAGCACTTGCAAAGCAGGAAAAGGATAATGATTTGCTTTCAATGGTACTTAACCGGACCGGCGAAACATATTTTCATTTAAAAAACTATCAGGCGGCGTTAGGTTATTATGGGCAAGTAATAAATTCAAAGGTTACCGATAACTGGGAACAGGGTTTTGCTTACTCGGGGATAGCCCAAACCTATTATAAACTTGGAGTATATGACAAAGCAATTTTGAATGCACAAAAAAGCGTTGTTTTAGCTAAAAAAGTTAAATCAGGATGGGATGAGGTAAGAGCCTTAAATATTCTTTCAGAAAGTTACGCGGCAATAAAAGATTATAAAAATGCCTTTATATATCAAAAGCAGTTAAAGAAATCAAATGACAGCCTTTTTACCAAAGAGAAAGAGAAAGAGATTAATTATCTTCATTTAAAGCAGCAGCAGGGGGATAACATCAGGCTTCAAAACGATATTAAAGCTAAGGAACAAACCATAGCATTTAGTAAACGCCTTTTTATTTTCAGAAATGTGATAGCCGTATGTGTAATTATTTTTATTGTAATAATTATCAGGAATACAAGGCGTGCACAGGCTTTAAACAAAACACTACAACAACAAAATAACGATATTGAATTGCAAAAGCAAGAAATATCTCTGCAAAAGGAGAAGTTACAGGAAAGTAATCATATAAAAGATCAGTTGTTTTCTGTAATAAGTCATGACCTCCGCAGCCCTTTTACAGCGATAATGCAAACAATGGATTTTATACGTTCCGGCGATATTGATGCTGAACAGCGGGAGATAATATTGGAAGATTTTTATCAGCAGATAAACCTTGTTGCTTTAATGTTGAATAATTTACTGGTTTGGGCAAATAGCCAGCAGTTGGGTATTAAAAGTAATTTTATTACTCTTAATATTACAGGGGTGGTTAATGAGATAATATCCATATCAAATTTCCTGGCAAAAAATAAAAACATACATCTTAATCACCATTCCGAAGAGGATAGATGGGCACATGCTGATCCCGACCATGTGAGAATTATAATTCAAAACCTTATTGGGAATGCTATTAAGTTTACCCCGGAAGGAGGTACGGTTGAAATATATTATTCGGAAGATGAAACTTACGCTGCAATTCATGTAAAGGATACTGGCATTGGAATCTCACCAGAAAAAATGACCAAGCTTTTCAAAGTAGCCGGAAAGGAAATATCAGGTAATGGTACCAACAATGAAGCCGGAACAGGGATAGGTTTAATATTAATTAAACAATTTATTGATGCTAACAATGGCAAACTGCATGTAACCAGCAAAACCGGAGAAGGCACGCAATTTTCAGTTTATTTCAGAAAAGCAGTAATTCTAAGTCCTGAGCCAGAACATCAGACTTTAGACTTATATTAATAAACATTAAACACCAAACCAAAATTAGCATACTGCGCCTCGAAGCCATGCAGGTATATTTTTGCATTTAATGCTATCCATGAGTTTAGGTAATATTTGCCGCCGAGTGTCCAATAATAGTGTACAGGATTAATGCTATTGTAATGAAGATAATATCCAAAATTTCCAGACAAAGCCATCCTGCCCATCCACACATCAGTACCTAAACTAATACCCAGGCTATATTTATCAAATGAAGTACCCGTTTCCTGGTAAGTTTTGTAGAAATTATCCCATGAAAATGGCTTAAAGTAATAAACTGCATCAGTACCTATTTTTAAGCTAAAAAGCTCATTTAAGCGGTAACTATAACCAGCATAAATACCTGCATTGTATAAATTTGAAATTGCACTTTTTTGTGTAGCGCTGTCAGTTAAAGTTACAGGCTTACCGGTTTGATTATTAATATATTGACCGGCCTGAATAAAACCACGCCTACCTATACCAATCCCAAATTCAAACGACTGCTTATCATCAATGCCAAAGGTCGGTTTTTGCCTGGATGGTCCTGTTAAATTTATATCTTTTACGATACCTAACGCAGCATTAATATTATTTACTCCATCATTTGGCAGCCTGTACGCTGAATTTGAATAATGGAAAAAATCAAGGCCGGCTGTTATTTTTGTTGTAGCAGATATTGGTGTTTCTATTTTGAAACCCGCCTGTATCGCTAAATTTACATGGCTGCCGACTATAGGATTGTTATTAGTATAATAAGTTTGTGTAGCATACGCAAAACCTATACCCGGCGAAAATATAAATATTGTTTTCCCACTTTTAAAAAGGGATATATCCAACATAGTAAGTAATCCGAAGTTATTTCCGAGAAACCCCGGAAAACCTGGTCCGCCTGTGGTTGATACACTTTGCAGGTTAAAATATGAAGCGGAAAAGGCAATATCTTTCACATGCAATATGCGCACCCAATCAACATTGTTATTGCTCATATTGAGCTGATAGGCTAGTTCAAGCCCATAAAAGTTGCCTTTTAACTGGTAATTGTAGGGAGCAAAAATTGTAAAGCCTTGTAAAGGACTTATAGCAAAACTATTTTGATTGTTTTGCGCATAGCAGATCTGTAAATTAAAGAGGAACACGAAAAGTAAAAATCTCTTCACTATAATAAAAATTGAACTTTAACAAAAGTTATTTGAGTTATGAGCTAATTTTAAATCGAGTGCAGCTGCATTTACTTTTATGCGTAATTAATTATTTTATTGATTTTTCCATTTGATAACTGTTAAGATAGGGATAAGTTTTTTAATTACTGAAAGTAATGCAAACGCATTAAATAACTCAGGTTATTAGGCAACTTTGATGGATTCTAAACTTTTTTTCTATTTAAAACCACCTTTTAATTACTTTATCAGATTAACATTTAAGATAGTAATGGAATCAAAAATTTCATTGTATCTTTTGAAATATTTCTAAATTTACCCCAACCAATTAATAACCACTTATGAGCTCACGAAGAGATTTTTTACAAAAATCAGCAATTATAGCGGGCGGTAGCCTGCTGGCATCAACTTTGAATAACCAGGCTTTTGCCATTTTTAAAAACCGGATAGCACCAAGCGACCAGTTAAATATTGGCGCTATCGGCATAAACGGAATGGGTTGGGCCGACGTGCAGGCGGCTTTGAAGGTGCCGGGCGTAAATATTATTGCCATTTGCGACGTGGATAAAAATGTGATGGATAAAAGGATGAACGACCTGGTTAAGATGAATTATGATACTTCAAAAATCAGAAGATACGACGATTATCGTCAGCTTTTAGATCAAAAAGACATTGACGCTGTTGTTATTGGCACACCCGACCATTGGCACGCAATGATAATGATGCATGCATGCGAAGCCGGAAAAGATGTTTACGTTGAAAAGCCGGTTGGTAATTCTATTGGCGAATGCAGGGCTATGGTGAATGCGCAACAACGCTATAATAAAGTAGTACAGGCAGGCCAGTGGCAACGCAGCCAGCAGCACTTTAAAGATGCGGTAGATTTTGTTCAAAGCGGACAATTGGGAAATATAAGAACAGTAAAAGTTTGGTGTTACCAGGGATGGATGAAACCCGGACCAGTAGTTGCCGATACCACGCCACCACAGGGAGTTAACTATGCTGCCTGGCTTGGTCCGGCCAAAACGGTTCCTTTTAATGCCAGCCGTTTCCACTTTAATTTTCGCTGGTTTTGGGATTATGCGGGCGGCTTAATGACCGATTGGGGTGTACATTTGCTGGATTATGGTTTGTTAGGGATGAAGTCGCCGATACCTAAATCTGTTTCTGCCCTGGGCGGAAGATTTGCTTATCCTGAATTATACGAAGAAACACCGGATACCTTAACAACCCTATATGAATTTGACGGCTTCAATATGGTTTGGGATTCGGCGATGGGAATTGATAATGGCTCCTATGATCGTGATCATGGGATAGCCTATATTGGCAATAACGGGACCCTGATTTTAAACCGTGGAGGTTGGGAAGTGATTGAGGAAAAACGAAGCCTGAACAAAGTTGTAAAGCCATTTGTTGCATCATCAGATAATGGCCTGGATAAGCATTGGGAAAACTTTGTGAGTGTGGTAAAATCACGTAAGATGGAAGATCTACATTGTCCAATACAAGCTGGTGCACATGTAGCTACAGTAGCACAAATGGGAAATATTGCTTATCGCAGCGGTAAAAAGTTAGAATGGAATGAGGCAGCTCATGAGTTTACGGATAAAGCTATTAATAAACAATACTTAATGAAGGAATATCATAACGGGTATAAGTTGCCGAAGATTTAATTTTTATATTTCGAATTTCGGAATTTCGATTTCGGATTTATAAAGAGAGAAAACTTAAACGAGCTGCTTAGTCCACAATGCATGTTGAGTAAGTTTTCTCCTCGTTCCTCGTCGAAATGACATTTATTTTTATAAATCCGAAATCGAAAATCCGAAATTCAATTAGTGTGACCGGATTTGGTAGCCAGGATAATACAAATTAAATTCCGGCTGTAAAGCGGAAGCGACATCATCTATCCACCATTTTTTCTTAAAGATACTGCTTTCAATATGGTGGAATACTATTGTTCTATTTCCGTGAAATATCTCCATAAATCCGGCACCGATTTTATCAGATGAAATATTAAGATTAATATTTTTCAAAATTGTTTTAGGATTATTAGCGGTTATATCAGCAACAACCCCGCCGTCAGGGAGTATAATAAATGGAATGCTTTTGTCAGGGGAGCTAATCTTTACGAAAGGGTTAATATCTGCCTTTTTAAGTTTTTCCAACACCGATTCATTTAAAAATTGAATAAAGAGCTCATTTTCAGAGGCATTATACTCTATTGTATTTTGTATCATTCTCTTTTATTTTAACTAATATTAATATTCTGTTATGTTTTAAACGGCAAAAAAGGGAATAAAATATCCCCCTTTTTTGCTCGTCAGCCTATGCTTATTTGCTGCTTTCGGTATATAATTCTTTTATCTTATATTCATTAAGTGCGTGATCATATTCATTCAATTGATCGTCATTTTTAAATTCGGCTTGTACTATATATCTGAATTTATAATTTGAAGCAAAAGCCATGTCGACATTTTGTTGCGTAAGCAACAGAATTTTACCGTTAGCATTAGTGCTGAAATATTCAGTACTAACAAGTTTGGGTCTTTTACCTTGTTGGGTCAGTTTGTCATGTTTGTAAATATAAAACCCTGCTGTATCAATAACCTGGTAGGCTTTATTATCCTGGAACCTGTAGTCGAGATTGTTTTCACGGTAGCCAAATACTTCATTTTTTGAAAGTGTTTGTTTGGCGCCATTGCTGACTACGGTTATGGTACTACCTTCCATAAAATCATGGATAGCTATTTTATCATCTTTAACCATGCTGCCGTAACTCAATTTGTGATGTAAATAATCATTAAATGTTAAATACAATCCATTTGATTGATTTTGAGCGTTTGATTTTTGAACTAATCCAAATGTTATGATAATAACTGTAATCATCAATATGTTAACCTTTTTCATTGTTGTGATTTTTAATATGTTATTTATTAAGCGGCTGCTTTAATTATCAACCGACGTATTTGTACATGCCAAAAGAATACCTGTATGTAAAAAATCCATGAAAATGGCTGTTTAAAGAGAAAAAAAGCAATTTTCCGAAAGTGGTCACGGCTCAACTTCCTATCAATTTGATAAGCTTCTTTCGTTTTGATATGAATTGCCAAGACTTCTGGTAATGGTCATGGCTTAAATTCAAATCCAAATCAAATGATCCGTTCTCATGTCGTAGTTTTAGAAATCAAACACATCATTTTTTTATCTAATGTTAAGTGTTGGCAACATTTGAGAACTGGATAGAAATTAAAGGTTCACCCCCACTCTCCTTTTTTATGGAATCAGCTATAATGAAAAAACACTCTCAAAACGATAGTTTATTTTATTTGAGAATTATAATTACCCGGTTCATTTATGCTTCAATTATCATTTAAAGCACTATTTAGGTTCAATCAATACAAATGGGCATTCTTTTGGCATACGAAATATCAATAAAGAATGATGAACATGAACGAATAATTGTGCGGCCGGCTGTGGCCGCAGATGTGGTTTTTGCAAAAGAAATTGCTGGTGAAATGGAAGCTTCGGCTATTGCCAGGGGCACAGGGATAGCCAAACGATCGCCGGAATCAATTTGTGAAAAAATCTTAGCCGGTAAGGCAGTAATTGCGGTAACCGACTACGGAAAATGGGTCGGGTTTCAATACCTGGAAGCTTGGGAAGAAGGTAAATTTGTTTCTAACTCCGGCCTTATTGTTTCCCCAAAATACCGCAATGCAGGTGTTGCCACCGCTATAAAAATCAAAATATTCTACTTATCCCGCAGCAAATACCCTAACGCTTGTATCTTCAGCATTACCACAGGTCTGGCTATCATGAAGCTAAATACCAGTTTAGGCTTTGAGCCGGTTACTTATTCTGAAATAACCAAGGACGAGCATTTTTGGGAAGGTTGTAAAAGCTGCGTAAACTATGATGTATTAAATGGCAAAAAGAAGTGTAATTGTTTATGCACTGCTATGCTTTTTGATCCTGCAAAAGTAAAAAAAGAAAAAAAGGAATTTCAGCTTCTTTACAATTAACATGCTTAAACCTTATCACATTATTGTTATTGTAAAACTAAAATTATATTGTTATGTATTTACAGCAAGAACGGTTAGTTAGACCGGAAGAACACCCAGACCATCACTTATTTTATAATATCATTTTCTTGTTAAAAGAACTAATATCCACTCCGTCGTTTAGCGGCGAAGAATCTTTTACTGCTACGCTTATACAATGTTTTCTTCAAAACAGGGGAGTTGAAACACATCGTAAACTTCATAACATATGGGCATTTAACCGTTTTTATGATCCGGATAAACCCACCATATTGTTAAATTCTCATCACGATACAGTTAAACCTAATATACAATATACACGTAATCCATTTCACCCTTTAATAATCGGTGATAAGCTTTATGGCCTGGGAAGCAATGATGCCGGCGGATGTTTGGTATCGCTGCTAGCTACATTTCTTCATTTTTATGAACGGCACGACCTGGCCTATAATTTATGTTATGCGGCTACTGCCGAAGAAGAAACATCCGGAGAGAATGGTCTTAAGCTGATATTACCTGAGCTTGGACATCTTGATTTCGCAATAGTGGGCGAACCTACCCTAATGAACCTTGCTGTTGCCGAAAGAGGGCTCATGGTGTTAGACTGTGTAGCTACCGGAAAAGCAGGACATGCCGCCCGTGAAGAGGGTGATAATGCCATTTATAAAACGCTTAAGGATATTGAATGGTTTAGCAATTTTGTTTTTCCTAAAGTATCAGATACCCTTGGTCCGGTTAAGATGTCCGTAACTACAATCAATGCCGGCAGCCAGCATAATATCGTACCCGGAACCTGTAGCTTTACTGTAGATATAAGGCTAACGGATGCTTATACTTATGACGAAGTATTACAAATTATAATGCAGCATGTATCCTGCATAGTGAAACCAAGAGATTTTTATCTGAAACCATCTGTTATTGATACCAACCACCCTGTTGTTCAGGCTGGTATGATGGTGGGTTGTAATACTTATGGCTCCCCTACAACGTCTGACCAGGCACTGCTAAACATTCCTTCGGTAAAGTTAGGGCCGGGTGATTCTGGCAGGTCGCATATGTCCGACGAATATATATTCATTAGTGAAATTCAGCATGGAATAAAGGTATATACCCAAATATTGGAAATACTAATCTTTACACTTATAAATACATAAAAGTTTGAATAACATAGGGCAAAATCTAAATAGCCGCACAAATTTTACTTTAACAATTATTTTTTATCATTTTTGCCCTTTATCATGCAAAAAGATAAGCTGTTAATTATTGATGATGAGGAAAGGCTGCGAAATCTGCTGGCCCGGATACTTCAATTAGAAGGATATGAAGTACTGGTAGCCTCAACCGGAAAAGAAGGTTTAAAGAAATTACAACACGATGCCATTCCTGTAGTGATCAGTGATGTTAAATTGCCAGATATTAATGGTATTGAACTTACCTCCCAAATAAAAACCCATTGGCCGGCCACTGAAATTATTGTGTTAACAGCCTTTGGTACTATAAACGATGGCGTAAAAGCTATTAAGTCGGGTGCATTTGATTATATCACCAAAGGGGATGATAACGAAAAGATTATACCCCTGGTTAGTAAAGCTATGGATAAGGCCTTGTTACAGCACAAGGTATTAGAATTGGAGCAAAAGTTAAACAACAAGTTTGGCTTTGACCGGTTGATAGGAAAGTCGGCAGCAATAACGGATGTTATAAAACTGGCACAAAAAGTGGCATTAACGGATACAACCGTTTTGCTATTAGGAGAAACAGGCACGGGTAAAGAAATATTTGCCGAAGCTATACACCAGGCAAGCCCTCGTAATACCAAAACATTCGTTGCGGTAAATTGCAGCGCTTTTACAAAAGAATTACTTGAAAGTGAGTTGTTTGGCCATAAAGCCGGGTCATTTACCGGCGCTGTTAAAGACAAAAAAGGGCTTTTTGAAGAAGCTAACAACGGAACTATCTTTCTGGATGAAATAGGTGAGCTGGATCACGATCTGCAGGCTAAATTATTGCGGGTACTGGAATCGCAGCAGTTTTTAAAAGTTGGCGATACCAAACCAACACAGGTAAATGTGCGAATTTTAGCTGCAACCAACCGCAACCTGCAGGAAGAAGTTAATAAAGGCGGCTTTCGGTCTGACCTTTATTACCGGTTGTCGGTATTCACCATAACCCTTCCGGCCCTGCGCGACCGTAAAAAAGACATTAAACTATTGGCCGAATATTTTATGCATTATTTTGCCCTAAAGGTAAAAAAGCAACTAACCGGCCTGAGTGATAAATTTATTGAGAAACTGGAAGCCTACAACTGGCCTGGTAATATCCGCGAATTAAAAAATATTATAGAACGTGCTGTAATATTAGCTGATGATAGTATTCTGGATGAAAGCCTGCTCCCTTACGAAATGCAGGAACCGCAGCCATCAAAGTCAGGCAACCTACTATCCGCTTTTGACCTTTCATCCATCGAAAAATTGCATATACAACGCGTACTTAACCATGCCCATGGTAACCGCGCCGAAGCTGCACGTCTTTTAAATATCGGTGTAGCAACCTTGTACCGTAAGTTGAAAGATTACGGGTTAGAGTAATTTTTAATTTCCTTTTTTCACTATGCGTTGTCATCCTGAACGCAGTGAAGGATCTTCTCCATCTAAAGGTGAACGGCATACTTGTCAAAGCGTAGAAGATTCTTCACTGCGTTCAGAATGACAAAAAATTTCTAAAGATTCATTTTTGATAAAACCCTATCAAAATGATAGCCTGTTTCAATTGTCCTCAACTTAAATATTCACTCCATATTCATTTAATTTGTTGATTTTCAGATAATTGAGTCAATATATTTATTTGTGGCATTGGCTTGGTATATATCCCCGAAAATCAAAGCAAATGAATGCTATTTATATCATCGATTATGTACTATGTTTCGTAGTCATATTCTGCCTTCATCCCAGGTGTGTTAATTACATGAGGAGTATCTTATCTAAATTAAATCACAAGAGGTCATCCTTACCCCATCACGATCAATTTATTAAGTAACTAAAGTTATAAGATAGCGGATTAATATATAGAACTTTATATATAAATAGGCGTAAGTTCAACAAATGGACATGAAAAAACAGCATTTGAAAAGCACATTAAAAGAAGTACTACTCATTGTGTTTTTCTGGCTTTTGGCAATATCAATGGTTTATCTAGTCTATTTAAAAATCAAACTATTACATCATAGTTAAACGAAAAAAACAATAATTAAAATATTAACCCTTAATCAATTAAATCACATGGATATAATACTCACAATCGCTTATGTACTATGCTTCATAATCGCATTCTGGATCTTCTTTAAAACTGTTAATTACTTCGAAAAAATCTAATCATCATGGTAGCATTATTTATCGTAGCAATCGCCGTATTTATTTATATGGTTTATGTGCTGCTTAAACCCGAAAAATTTTAATCACAATTTTATTTACAATCAAATCAAAAAAATATGAATACTGAATACGTAGGTATCATTTTTATATACCTGGCAACAGTTGCCCTGGCGATACCGCTGGGTAAATATATTGCCAAAGTGTTTAAAGGTGAGAAAACCTGGCTCGATTTTATGGCCCCGCTGGAAAGATTGATCTTTAAGTTCAGCGGCATCGATCCTAATAAAGAAATGAACTGGAAACAGCATTTAAAAGCGTTGTTAACCGTTAATTTTATATGGTTAGTTTATACCTTTTTCTGCTTGCTTTTCCAAGGGAAATTACCATTAAACCCTGATCATAACCCAAGTCAAACTCCCGACCTGGCCTTTAATACCGCGCTTAGTTTTGTAACCAACACTAACCTGCAGGATTATTCGGGCGAATCACTGGCTACTTACTATACACAATTATTTGTGTTGATGTTTTTGCATTTTGTGAGCGCGGCTACTGGTATTGCAGCTATGATGGTGGTTTTTAAAGCCATGAAAGATAAAATTACCGATAAACTCGGCAACTTTTGGGATTACCTGGTAAAATCAATAACCAGGTTATTACTGCCCTTAAGTTTTGTTGTTGCGGTTATTTTAGCTTTTAACGGCACTCCAACCAGTTACAAGGGTAAAGATACCGTAATTGGTTTACAAGGCGATACAGTTCATGTTTCGCGTGGCCCGGCAGCGGCCATGATTGCCATTAAACAAACCGGAACCAATGGCGGTGGTTGGTTTGGCACCAATTCAGCCCACCCTTTCGAAAACCCTAATTACGTAACCAATATTGTTGAAAATATCAGTATTCTTCTTATTTCCATCGCGCTTGTATTTGCATTGGGCTATTATCTTAATAAAAAGAAACTGGCCTGGGTTATTTTTGGTGTAATGACGGTGGGATTTCTGCTTATGGTATTCCCATCTGTTACAGCCGAGGTTGGTGGTAACCCAGCTATAGCACATATGGGCATCAGTCAGCCAGGCGGGTCCATGGAAGGAAAGGAAGTCCGTTTCGGACCGGCTGCCTCAGCATATTGGGGTATAACCACTACTGTAACTTCAAACGGTTCGGTAAATGCTATGCACGACAGCATGATGCCAATATCCGGCATGGCGCAGATGTTTGATATGATGATCAATTCCTTTTACGGAGGGGTAGGCGTAGGTTATCTTAACTTTTACATATTTATCATTATAGCCGTATTTATTTCCGGCCTGATGGTTGGGCGTACGCCTGAATTTATGGGGCGCAAAATTGAGGCCCGCGAAATGAAAATAGCATCGCTTATTGCTTTGCTGCACCCTTTTATAATTTTAGTAGGTACATCATTGGCAACCTATGTATTGGTTCACTTTCCAAATGTCGGCTGGGCAACAAAACCCTCAGCATGGTTAAATAATCCAACTTATCACGGATTTACCGAAATGCTGTACCAGTTTGCTTCAAGCGCTGCCAATAATGGTTCGGGTTATGCCGGGTTAACAGCAAATAATATATTCTGGAATGTAAGTACCGGGCTGGTAATATTTGTAGGCAGATTTTTCCCTATCATAGGCCCGGTTGCTATTGCCGGGATACTGGCCAATAAGAAATTCATACCTGAATCAGCAGGCACCTTAAAAACAGATACTGCTACTTTCGGCATTATGATATTTGCTGTAATATTTATTGTGGCTGCATTATCATTCTTCCCGGCTTTGACTTTAGGGCCTATTGCCGAACATTTTTCAATTAAATAATGGTTCGCCTCACCTAAATCCTCTCCAAATGAGAGGACTTTAAGCCCCTCTCCCTTGGAGAGGGGTTGGGGTGAGGCGAGAAAGCAAAAAAAAATTAAAGAAATCATGAGATCAAATCAAAATACATTATTTCAGGGCGATCAGGTGAGAGAGGCATTCAGCCAGTCTTTCATAAAACTTAATCCCCGCTTATTATTCCGTAACCCGGTGATGTTCACCGTGGAGATCGGTGCAGCTGTAATGCTGATAGTAACTATTTTCTCTTTGTTTAATAAAGGGCAGGGTAGCTTTGGCTATAACCTTACCATATTTATAATTTTATTTCTTACCGTACAATTTGCCACCTTCGCGGAAGCCATTGCCGAAGCACGTGGTAAAGCACAAGCCGAAAGCTTGCGTAAAACCCGCGAAGAAACACCTGCCCGTTTGCTGGTAAATGGCAAAGAACAAATGGTAATGTCATCGCAATTAAAAAAAGGTGATGTGTTTATTTGTGAAACCGGCGATAATATCCCAACTGATGGTGAAATAATCGAAGGTATTGCTACCATTGATGAATCGGCCATTACCGGTGAATCGGCTCCGGTGATCCGTGAATCAGGCGGTGATAAATCATCAGTAACAGGTGGTACCAAAGTTTTGTCCGACAGGATAAAAGTAATGGTGACTACCCAGCCGGGAGAAAGCTTTCTGGATAAGATGATCGCCCTTGTTGAAGGTGCATCACGTCAGAAAACACCAAATGAAATTGCCTTAACTATATTACTGGCCGGGTTTACGCTCATTTTCGTAATTGTCTGCGTTACCTTAAAGCCCTTTGCCGATTATGCAAATACACCTATTACCATAGCCGCTTTCATTTCGTTATTTGTGTGTTTAATACCAACAACTATCGGTGGCCTTTTATCGGCCATCGGTATTGCGGGTATGGACAGGGCATTGCGTGCTAATGTAATTACCAAATCAGGTAAGGCGGTTGAAACAGCCGGTGACCTTGATACCTTATTATTGGACAAAACAGGAACAATCACTATAGGTAACCGTAAGGCTACTAACTTCTATCCAACCGAAGGAATAAGCGAAGAGGATTTTGTTACCGCTTGTGTTCTAAGTTCACTGGCTGATGAAACCCCCGAAGGTAAATCAATTGTTGAATTGGGCGAACAAGGTAAAACCAAAGTATCGGTTAAAGTTCCTGAAGGTTCAGCATTTATCAAATTCACTGCCGAAACCCGTTCAAGCGGTTTAGATACTCCTGGCGGACTACGTATCCGCAAAGGCGCTTTTGATTCAATCCGCAACATTTCCATTAAAGCTGGCAATACATTTCCTGCCGATGTTGAAGAAAATGTAAAAGTTATTGCATCGAACGGCGGTACTCCATTAGTGGTATCACAAAATGAAAAGATACTGGGAGTTATAGAGTTGCAAGATATTATAAAACCCGGTATTGCCGAACGTTTTGAACGCCTGCGCAAAATGGGTGTAAAAACAGTAATGGTAACAGGTGATAACCCGTTAACAGCAAAATTTATAGCTAATAAAGCTGGTGTGGATGATTTTATTGCCGAGGCCAAGCCTGAGGATAAAATGAACTACATTAAAAAAGAACAGCAAGGCGGTAAGCTGGTAGCCATGATGGGCGACGGTACAAACGATGCCCCTGCCCTTGCACAGGCCGATGTAGGTGTAGCTATGAACAGCGGAACACAGGCGGCAAAAGAAGCCGGTAACATGGTTGACCTTGATAATGATCCTACCAAGCTTATTGAAATTGTGGAGATCGGTAAACAATTGCTGATGACCCGCGGTACGTTAACCACTTTTTCTATAGCCAATGATGTGGCCAAATATTTCGCTATCGTTCCGGCCTTGTTCATGGTTTCAATACCTGCATTGAGGGCATTGAATATTATGGACCTGCACAGTCCACAATCGGCTATATTATCAGCAGTAATATTTAACGCTATAATCATCCCAATGTTAATTCCATTGGCTTTAAAAGGAGTTGAATATAAACCAATTGGAGCAAGCGCTTTACTGCGCCGTAACCTGCTGATCTATGGTTTGGGTGGTATTCTTATCCCTTTCATAGGTATCAAATTAATCGACCTTGTGGTCGGCATTTTAATATAATTAACGCTAATACAAATAAAATGAAAACGTATTTATTGCCTTCATTAAAAATATCAATAATATTGTTAGTGCTATTATCAGGGTTGTATCCTTTAGTGATAGCAGGCATCGGAAAATTCACACCCGGACATGGCGAAGGTGAAACTGTAGAATACAAAGGCCGTGTGGTTGGTTATGCCAATATAGGCCAAAAATTTACCAAAGATCAGTATTTCTGGTCACGCCCGTCAGCTGCCAATTACCAGGCAGATGCAGGGGCCGGTTCAAATAAGGGGCCATCAAACCCTGATTATTTAAAAGACGTTAGTGCCCGTATTGATACTTTTTTGAAACACAATCCGGACGTAAAGCGTGAAGAAATCCCTGCTGAACTGGTAACAGCATCAGGCAGTGGTTTAGATCCTGACCTCTCCCCTGCCGGTGCAAATGTACAGATACCACGTATTGCTAAAATACGCAACATCTCTGCAGCACAGGTCGCTAAATTAATTAATGATAATACTGAACAACCTTTATTCGGTTTATTCGGTCCACCAAGGGTTAATGTTTTAAAACTCAATGTGGCTTTGGATGAACTGAAAAAATAAGTCAAAAGTCTTGAGTCGTAAGTCACCAGCTCAATCGTTCTTTTTTTACTTAAGACTACTGACTCAAGACTATTTAATACCCCTATAAAATAACACGTATAAAAATGAAAAAACAACTACTAACAATAGTGGCTTTGGCAACTATTGCACTTAATGTACATGCACAGCAAGATACATCTAAGACTAAAACTAAAATAAAAAAAGACACTGTGGCCCGCTCATTGCCATCACCACTTCCTTCGCCTCCATTTCCTACTTCGGATTGGGATGGAGCACCATTGGTTGGTGTAGATGCAACCGCTCCTAATTATCCTTTGACTAAATTGTTGGGATTAACCAAAAGCAGGGTAAAAATATACGGTTGGGCCGATGTTGGCGGCAATATCAGTTCATCCAAACATTCAAATGCCCCTACTTCATATGATTTAATACCAAACTCGGTGGCCCTCGACCAGTTAGGTTTAAAGATTGATATGCAACCGAATACAATTCAAACAGATCACATCTCTTTTGGCTTTTTATCAACTACAATATTCGGAACAGATTACAGGTACACAACTGGTAAAGGTTACTTCAGCAGTCAATTGCTAAGTCATAACAATAAATATGGTGTCGACCCGGCTGAAATTTATGGATTGATATATTTTCCTAAGGTGGCAGATGGTTTGCTGTTAAAAGTAGGTCGTTTTATTTCACCGGCAGATATCGAAGCACAATGGGCAACCGATAACTACCTGTATTCGCATTCGTTAATGTTCACGGTTGACCCTTATACCTTTACAGGAGTACAGGCAACATTTAAACTTGGCTCATACTGGCAGATAGAAGCGGCAGTACATGCAGGTAATGACATGGCGCCATGGAGTAATTCGGCTCAGATAAATGGATTATTAATGGCCCGCTGGGTATCTCATAATAATAATAACTCCCTGTACGGTGGTATCAACTCGCTGGGTAATGGTAATTATACCAACCAGCACGATAACCTGCAAATGGTTGTTATGACCTGGGGACATAAGTTTAATGAAACTTTCCACATGATGACCGAAGCTTATTATATGTGGCAATACCATGCGCTTACAGGCGGTACGGTAATTAACGGCCCGGCACAGCCATTTTTAACCGGAGTAGGCCCAGGTATGCTTATACCCGGAACAGAGAACGCAGTAGGCCTGGTTAACTATTTCCAGATGCTGGTTAATCCAAAAAACTATTTTTCACTCCGAAACGATTTTTTAAATGACCCGCAGGCAGGCAGAACTGGTTATGCAACATTGTATTCAAGCCATACGCTAGGTTTTGTTCACTATTTTAATAACTATATCAGGATACGCCCTGAGATCAGGTACGAAACTGCCTATGCAAATGGTGTAACACCTTATGATAACGGCACTAAAAAAGATCAGTACACTGCTGCTATGGACTTAATTGTTAGATTTTAAAAATAAATGTGCGGTTGTTAATTGTAACCGCTATTACCCCACAATAAATTAAATGAAAAATGAAAAAGTTTAGATTACCGGTGATCATGGTTATCATCCTGACATTTGGATTAATTCAACAATCAAATGCCCAAAAACAATTGAAGGGATTGTATTTAACCTCCAACGATTATTTAAATCATAAATTAAGTTATAGTGCAGATGCAGATAATCCAAGTAAGAATATAATTAATATCCATGAATTTATCGGAAAGAAAAGTGTAACTGTTATCACTAATGGCAAAAAGCAATTAATTTCTAAAAGTGAAATATTTGGATATCATGACAATAACCATGACTATAGGTTTTATAACAATTTAGCCTATCAGATTGATGATACAACCGGCTTTTACATTTACAGTCACGAAAAATTGGCATCTCAAATGCCAGGTAAGGGTCCAAGACCAACTAAGGTTTCTTATTTCAGTAAAAAAATTGATGGCGAAATATTGTCTCTTACCTCCGAAAATATAGCAATGGCTTTCCCCAAAAATGCTAAATTCAGGTATATGGTTGAAGTAGCTGCAAAATCAGACATAAAGCTTGATGCTTATGATAATGGATCCGATGAGTATAAAATAAAGGAATTATATACTGAAAGTTTAAAATAACGATTTGTACAGGCTAAATGAAAAAAATCAGAGCCTGTTAAGATAAGCGCGGATTATTTTTTTTATAATTAATTATTGTTTGTTAATTATAAGTTTGGTTTGATTGAGATTCGCGTGGAAAAAGGGGATGTTCGCATCCCCTTTTGTAAGTTTGTTGGTAGTGAGTTACAAATGTTGTAAGAGTTGCAAATGTTATAAGGGTTGTAAATTAAAGCTTTTAAACTTCTACAACCTTTATAACAACTTTCAACTGTAAATAAATTATGAACGAAGAAAATAAAGAGCAATCGGTTGAACACTTCCTTGAACTGATAAAACGTTCAAGGCGGGGTAAGTTTAAGATTTATATCGGCATGAGCGCCGGTGTGGGTAAAACTTACCGTATGCTGCAGGAAGCACGTACATTGCTGCGCAATGGCATTGATGTAAAAATCGGTTATATTGAAACCCATAAGCGTAAAGAAACAGAAGCATTAATTGATGGTTTGCCTGTTATTCCGCGTCGCAAGCTCTTTTATAAAGGCAAGGAATTAGAAGAAATGGACCTTAACGCCATCATCAACCTGCGGCCCGAAGTGGTTGTGGTTGATGAACTGGCGCATACTAATATTGAAGGCAGCAAAAATGAAAAACGCTGGCAGGATGTAATGGACATTTTAAATGCCGGTATTAATGTGATTAGTGCTATTAATATCCAACATATTGAAAGTCTTAACGAAGAGGTTGAAAAGATAACAGGTACAGTAATCAATGAACGTATCCCTGATAAAGTTTTACAGATGGCAGATGAAGTGGTGAACATTGACCTCACCGCCGATGAACTTGTTGAACGCTTAAAGGAGGGGAAAATTTACGATGAGCAAAAGATACAGCAGGCATTAAATAATTTTTTTCAAACAGAGCGGATATTACAGTTGCGGGAATTGGCTTTAAGGGAAGTTGCTCACCAATTAGAACGTAAAATAGATATTGAAGTACCTAAAAACATAAAGTTGCAGCCCGAATTGTTTTTGGCTTGTATAAGTACTAACGAAGAGTCGGCAAAAATCATCATCAGGAAAACAGCAAGGCTGGCTTCCTATTACCGTTCAAAATGGTACCTATTATATGTTCAGACCTCAAATGAAAGCAGTGATAAAATAAACCTTGCCTCGCAACGGCACCTGATCAACAACTTTAAATTAGCTACTCAGTTAGGTGGTGAAGTTTTAAAGGTTAAAAACAATAACATTGCTAAAACAATATGGGAAACAGCTGAAAAATATGATATCACAACGATTTGCTTGGGAAAACCGCACTTTAAATTTTATCAATTGGTTATGAAAACGGCTGTATTCACTCAATTACTTAATAAAATGTCACAAACACATATTGACCTCGTAATACTATCATAATGACTATTAAAAATAAACTTCGCGCCGGTATAAGCTTTTTGTTTTTACTGGCGCTATTGTGCTGTGGATTATCCATCTTTTACCTTACCCGCCTATCAGGCGATGCCAAAAACATACTGAAGGACAACTATAAAACTGTTCAGTATATGAAAAATATAGCGGTTGCCATAGATGCAGGTACAGGCAGTTTGAACAAGGAGCAAGTTAACCTGATTGAAGATAACCTTGTTAAACAGGAACATAATGTTACCGAACGCGGTGAACAGCGGCTAACAGATTCTTTACGTTCAAAATATGAACAGCTTAAATTGCAGCAGAATAATCCAGAAAAAACCGCATTGTTACGTAACGATATAAGACATCTGCTTTATGGCATAATGCAGCTAAACATGAGCGCCATTGACCGCAAGAATGCTGTTGCTACGGCAACTGCAAATAAAGCTACCTTGCTTGTCGCTTTTGTGGGATCGTTCCTGTTTTTGGTGGCGTTTAGTTTTGTTGTAAACTTTCCGGGTTATATTGCCAACCCCATAAAAGAATTAACAGAACGCATAAAAGAGGTCTCAAAGCGTAATTATCACCAGCAGCTTGATTTTAAATCAAATGATGAGTTTGGTGAATTAGGCCAGGCATTTAATAACATGACCCGCAAGCTGGATGAATATGAGCACAGCAACCTGGCAAGTATATTATTTGAAAAAAAACGGATAGAGACCATTATTAATTCGATGCATGACGCCATTATTGGCCTCGACGAAAAATCTTTCATCATTTTTGCCAATAAAGTAGCAAGTATATTAATCGGGTTACCCGAACAGAGCCTGACAGGAAAATATGCTCCCGACATTGCTTTAGAAAATGATTTGCTGCGTAACCTGCTGGTTAATGATCAACATAAAATGAAAATATATGCTGATAACCGTGAAAGTTATTATACGAAAGAAGTATTTCCGGTAAGCAGTAATGAGAAGGTTATAGGAAACGTGATCATACTCAAAAACATCACCGAATATCAGCAGCTTAATGATGCGAAAACAAACTTTATTGCTACCATATCACATGAATTAAAAACACCAATATCTTCCATAAAAATGAGTCTGAAGTTATTAGAAGATAACCGGATTGGTGAGGTAAACACCGAGCAAAGGCAACTATTGGAAAATATTGATGAAGATGCCCGCAGACTGCTGCAAATAACAGGTGAATTATTGGATATGGCACAGGTTGAAACCGGGAAACTGCAGCTTAACTTTGGAAGTACACATCCGAAAAATATTGTGGACTATGCCGTTAAGGCATTAAAAACCACCGCAGATCAAAAACAAGTAGCCTTAAATATAAAATGTGATGAAAGCCTTCCTGATGTAAGAGCTGATCTGGATAAAACAACCTGGGTGCTGATCAACCTTCTTACTAATGCTATAAAATATAGTCATGAAAAATCTGCAGTTGATTTGATCGTAAAAAAGTATAAAACTGACGAAATAGAATTTTCCGTACAAGATCATGGACAAGGAATCGATCAAAAATATTTATCCAGGATATTTGACAGGTATTTCAAAGTGCCGGGCTCTTCCACTGAGCAAACCGGCACCGGCCTGGGATTAGCAATAGCGAAAGACTTTATTGAGGCTCAGGCCGGTAAAATAGGTGTTGAAAGTGAATTAGGAGAAGGCAGCAGGTTTTATTTTACTTTAAAAAGATTTGGGAACGGATTAGTTTAATGAGTAAAATGGGATTATATTTTCTGAAGGAGAAATGACAAAAGAGCACTGTCATTATAAGGCTCTCGAAGTACGTGCACGGGGGGACGGATCTACAATGTGTGTGCGATTTTTAAACAGGCGAGGCGTCAATACATGGCTGAAGGCCTTTGCACATGGTTCGAGTGCCTCACCATGGCATCCTTTCTCTGGTTAAGATCAACAAACATGTCGTGGGTAGAACGGACTATGAGGCAATTTTTATTGGCTCTATTTAAACTGGCTTATTATCCTTGTTAATTGGTTTTGAGGTACCATTTGATTTAACAGTAGCTTTCTTACCTGCAGGCTCAGCTTTAACCAGGGTCACAGGTTTTTCATCGCTTTTAAGGCTTGGCTTAGGCTTTTCTACACCATTTACATTTTTATTGGTTGTACTTGCTTCAGATACAGCCTGTTCAGCAAATTCCATTTCTTTTGAAAGTTTTTTTGCCAGCCGCTTTGAGCCTTTTTCTATCTCTTTTGTGAAATGTTTAGAGTTTTGTCCAAGTTTGGCCGCCACTTTTTTTAGTGCAGTTGTCAAACTTTCTTCAATGTCGCTGGCAGCAGATTTCCGGGCGGATTTAACCTGGCTTTTAAGATCACTATTTTTCATGGTATATAATAAAGATTCAAAGGTACATTAACAAAGAATTAATTCAATATTATATTTATGTTAATAATCTTATTAGACTTAACATACTTAAACTATTTAATTTCAATATGATATTACTTTGCAAAATAAAGTTATGAGCCGGAAAGGGTTGTATGTATTAAATGGTTATTTTATATAGTGATAAAAAAATCCTTATCTTGTTCACCCTTCTTTAATATGAAGGGCTAATTATGATTAGTCACGAAATAAAAATAAACTTTAAAGAATACAACACTTTAAAAGAACTGGATAAACCAAACTATGACCTGTGCGCCGAAGCGGTAAAGGCGATGAAAAATTCACATTCTCCTTATTCCAAATTCCGTGTAGGGGCTGCATTAAGACTGCAAAGCGGAAAAATTATTTATGGCAGCAACCAGGAAAATGCAGCTTATCCTTCCGGATTATGTGCAGAGCGTGTAGCACTGTTCCATTGGGGCGCTAATCACCCTGATGACCCGATTGAAGCGATTGCTGTAACAGCCCATTCGGATGAGTTTGAAATTTTACAACCCGTTACATCCTGTGGAGCATGCCTGCAAGTTTTGGCAGAATATGAGAAAATGTATAATAAGCCTATAGAAATTTTTCTATTTTGCAATAACGGCCCGGTTTGGGTAATGGAAGGCGTTGAAAGCTTTCTTCCATTTCTATTTTTCGAAAACAGGTTAATATCATGAAAATAAAATTATTATTCCTACTCCTACTGACTTTTGCTATTGGTAATAAAGTACATGCCCAACAGGGATTTCCTTTTGCTGATGAGATCAGAGCATTTAAACACCAGGACAGTATCAATTTTCCGCCTAAAAATGGTATCCTGTTTATTGGCAGCTCATCTATCCGCTTATGGAGCGACCTGGAACAGCGTTTTCCTGGTAAACCAATTATAAAACGTGGTGTTGGCGGTTGTGAGCTTTGGCAACTGGTGGATTATTATACTACCTATATATTATTCCCCTACAAGCCACGCAAAGTTTTTATATATGCCGGTGAGAATGATATAGCAGGCGGCAAAAGTGCTCAGTTTGTAGCCGATGAGTTTCAAAAACTTTGGGAAATGACACACCTGCAATTACCTGGTGCGCAAATTTATTATATGTCTATAAAGCCAAGTCCGAGCCGTGCAAAATATTTTGATGACATGACCAAAGCTAACCAACTTATTAAAGCGTACCTTGCAAACAAACCCAATAGTACTTATATTGACATGGGTACTGTTATTTTAAAAGACAGTTCTTTCATTCCGGATTCTTCCTTATTCAAGGGCGATTATTTACACCTTAACAGTAAAGGGTATGACAAGTGGCAGAAAGTGCTGGAACCGTACGTAAAATAAAAAAGCCCCGAAAATCAGGGCCTTTAACAAATTATAAACATGGTTATTTAAATGAGGTGTCAACCTTCGTAATTTTCCATTCATTTCCTGAACCTACTTCGGTAACAATATCCGTACGTGTAAGTTCATTATATTTCATTTCAACTTTTATGATGATGACATTGTCCCTTTCCTTAATTACATCGGTGGTAAATGTGCAATTCTGTTCGGTATTTCCAATAGCTTTTAAATAGTTAAGTATTTGATTTTTATTTAATGTATTTACAACTTGCCCTCGTATCATATTAAAATGGGCATCATCATCAATGGCATCGTCAATCCCATTGAGCTTTCCATGAACGATAGCATTTAGATAGATATTAATTACAGCGTCTTTGTTTAGGGCTAGGGACGGAGTGCTGGCTGCCGCTTTTGTACCTATAAAAACCACTAATAAAACTAAACTCAGCACAATTGATTTTAAAGTTTTCATAATTGTATAATTAAGTTAAGTATTGATTCTTTGTCTGTGTCTATAAGACGCCTGGTATTATTCGGTAGTTACAAGTAATTGCTTTATTTTAGCCTATTTAACAAACATTTAACAATTGGAACCAGGTGCTAAATAAATGCGAATAAATGATTGAGTTTAATACTATTATTTTACAATTTGCTGAACAGGGAGAAAAGACAGGCTGGAGTTATATTGAAGTTCCTGCCGACCTGGCCCAACAGATAAAACCTGGCAATAAAAAATCTTTCAGAATAAGAGGAATGCTTGATGGGCTTGCAGTTAAAGGCATGGCCTTAATGCCAATGGGCGATGGAAATTTTATTATGGCGTTAAAAGCAGAGATCAGGAAAGCTATCCATAAAAATGCCGGGGCTATGTTGCAAGTAAGGATAGAAGAGGATGCAGATTATAAAGTAGAAGTACCTGATGACCTGCAGGAATGCTTTGACTTTGAACCCGAAGCCCTGGATTTTTTTAACGGCTTGCCAAAATCTCACCGGGATTATTTTATAAATTGGATAAACGGTGCAAAAACTAACGAAACAAGAGCCAAACGAATTATTAATACGGTTAATGCCATGTTGCGAAAATGGAATTACGGACAAATGATGAGGGAGATGAAGAAGGAGGTTTGAGGTGGGGATTTGGATGTGCGGATCAATAGATATGATTAATTTATAATTTCCTCTTTTTAGGACTTTGCCTGTTATCGAAAAAAAAAGTGAAACAATCACGATTTCATTTTTATTAATTTTTAAAGAAGATAGATGTTTGAGGGGACACAACGATGCACGTTTTTCCGCTTTAAAAACACAGGAAATTGATATGGTGTTTGACGAATTCTATTTGCCGTTTTTTCTATTTGTTCATTAACCCTCGAAGTAATTTCATCACCCCACTCATTTAATAAATAATCTAAAAGTTTTCTGTTTTCTTCCAAGGCCTTGTCAGACCACCTTAGACTTTTATTTGCCATTTTTTTTTCGGAACTCGGCTATTTTTTTATTCATTTCAGCCATCACATACTCGTGGGAATGTGTCCGACCGGCTTCTACGTCTGCCAGTCCCGCTTTTATACCCTCAATTGCGGCTTCGGGAAGATCGCCCCAATCGTCCGTATCATCTTCAATCTCGAATTCTAATCCCATACGGGTTAATAGAGCCTGCAAAACTGGCAAGCCCCGTTCTTTATCTATTTCTACTGTCAGTGTTGCCATATTATCAAAATTACTAATATAATAAGTATGTTGACTATTTTATAAGAAATATCTCATAAACTCGTGAGGCGTAAATACAGGTAAAATGGGGATGCTGTCCTTTTGTAATTGTTTGTCCCTTGAAATAAAATAGTCTAATTTATGGTGGATCGCTGTATAATATTGCAAGGCATCTTCAATATCATCAATCCTTGAATTTAAGGCAGCTAAAGCAATTTCATGAGGAATGTCTATAATTGAAATATCTGCGAGGAAACTTATAAGTAAGTTTTTTGTTTTTATATTGCCGTATACTTTTGATACCCAGTAACAGGTGATATGCAGAACTGATGAGGTTATAAATGCATGAACCTTTTTATTTACAACCAGGTCTAAAACTTTTTCTGCTTCGGTATAATGTTCGCGGTTTAGCGCGTAATCAAGCAATATGTTAGCATCCAGAAATATTTTAACCGCCATGCTTTGGGTCCTGATAATATAATTTTTTCAGATCTGCTTTAGGATCAATGTCATTTTTACCCAATTCTTTAACTATATCAACAAAGGTTTTTCGTTTTACAGGCTTTGTTAACTCCTCAAAATAGCCTTCAACAAGTTCCGAGATACTTGTACGGTGTTCTTCAGCATATACTTTTACATTATTTAATATGCTTTCATCTATCGTTAAATTTAAACGGCTCTTCATAAAACAAATATACGCATATTTTATTTTTATGCGCACGATATGAATAAATTTTTGTTCAATTTTACAATGTGTTTTATTGTTCATAAAATCTGCACCTCCAAAATCTGCACATCTGCACATTATAATTATCTTTACCGACCTAAAGTTTAGCTAAGAATGAGTGAAGATATAAGCAAAAACGATACATCTGCAAACGACGACAATAAACTGCACAACATCACTTCACTCGGTGGGTTGTATGAAAACTGGTTTCTGGATTATGCCTCTTATGTAATTCTGGACCGTGCCGTTCCGCATATTAATGATGGTTTAAAACCTGTACAGCGTCGTATACTGCACTCTTTAAAGGAGATGGACGACGGGCGTTTTAACAAGGCAGCCAACGTTATTGGTAACACCATGAAGTATCACCCGCATGGTGATGCCTCCATTGGTGATGCCATGGTGCAGATAGGACAAAAAAACCTGCTGATAGAGTGCCAGGGAAACTGGGGAGATCCCGTTACCGGCGACTCTGCTGCCGCGCCGCGTTATATTGAAGCGCGGCTTTCTAAATTCGCGATTGAAGTTGTTTTCAATGCTGATACTACTGACTGGCAGGCCAGCTATGATGGCCGTAACCGTGAACCAATAACCCTTCCTGTTAAATTCCCATTGCTGCTTGCTCAGGGCGCCGAAGGTATTGCTGTAGGTTTGGCTACCAAAATATTACCGCACAATTTTATAGAGTTAATTGATGCATCCATTGAGGTGCTTAAAGGTAATTTGCCCAACCTCATGCCTGATTTCCCAACAGGTGGCATGGCGGATGCCTCAGCTTATAATGATGGCCAGCGCGGAGGTAGGGTAAGAGTTCGTGCAAAGATTGTAGAACGTGATAAAAAAACACTGGCCATAACCGAAATACCTTTTAGTACCACCACCGGCGGCTTAATGGAAAGCATTGTGGCTGCCAATGAAAAGGGCAAAATCAAGATCAGGAAGATTGAAGATAATACAGCCAGTAGTGTAGAAATCATAGTGCACCTTGCACCGGGTATCTCACCTGATGTAACAATCGATGCATTGTTTGCCTTTACTGATTGCGAGGTTTCCATATCGCCTAATACCTGTGTGATACAGGATGATAAGCCGCGGTTTATGAGTGTAAATGATATGCTTACCGAGAGTACGCATAATACACGCAGACTGCTGAAAATGGAGTTGGAGATTAGGCTTAAAGAGTTGATGGAAAAGATATTTTTTAACTCATTGCTAAAAATATTTATCCAGGAAGGCATGTACAAGCATCCTGATTATGAAAGCTCTGGAAACCTGGATACGGTTGTTGATGTTTTGAACCGTTTGTTTGAGCCGTTTTTCGCTCAATTCTATCGTACCATTATATCCGAAGACTATAAAAAACTCATAGATAAACCTATGAGCAGCATTACCCGTTTTGATGTTAAAAAAACGGATGAGCAGATAAAGGCTTTAGAAAATGAGATAAAAGAAGTAAAACATCACCTTAAACATTTAACTGATTATACCATTTCCTGGTTCCAGAAACTGAAGGAGAAATATGGCAAAGGACGCGAGCGAAAAACAGAATTAAGAACTTTTGATAGGGTAGAAGCCGCACAGGTTGCACTGGCCAATGTGAAATTATATGTTAACAGGACAGACGGCTTTATTGGAACAGGTTTAAAAAAGGATGAATTTGTTTGCGATTGTTCGGATATTGATGAGATAATTGTTTTTAGGGCCGATGGCCGTTGTTTGATCACAAAAGTACAGGACAAAGTTTTTGTAGGCAAAGAAGTTATCCATGTTGCGGTTTTTAAAAAGAACGATGAGCGCACCGTTTATAATATGATTTATAAAGATGGTGAAAGCGGCGTGAGTTTTATTAAGCGTTTTTCGGTAGTTGGCGTTACGCGCGATAAAGAATATGATCTTACTAAAGGCACCAAAGGTACCAGGGTGTTGTATTTCACAGCAAACCCGAACGGGGAGGCCGAAGTGGTTAATATTCAGCTGAAACCACAAAGCCGACTTAAAAAGGTGCAGTTTGACGAAGATTTTGCTGCGCTGGCAATTAAAGGCCGGAGTTCTATAGGGAATGTGGTCACCAAATATCCTGTAAAGAAAATTGCGCTGAAAAGTAAGGGAGTATCAACACTTTCAGGCCGGAAAATATGGTATGATGATGTTTTAAAACGCTTAAATGCTGACGGACGTGGCAAATATTTAGGTGAATTTGACGGGGACGACCGGATATTAACTGTTTTAAGTACTGGCATTTATGAACTGACCAGCTTCGATTTGAATAATCATTTTGATGATAAAATGATCCTCATCGAAAAATATCATCCGGAGAAGATTTATTCGGTGGTGCATATTGATGGTAAATTGAAAAATCACCTTGTAAAACGGTTTATGTTTGAAAACACAGCAATAGGAAAACAAACCTGTATTATAAGTGAAGAAAGCGGTTCAAAGCTGGTACTTATTTCGGGTGCGGCGCAAGCCATTGTTAAAATTGAACACCTGAAAGGGAAAGAACAAACGCCTGAAACAATTGAAGCCGATCTTGCTGAGGTGATAGATGTTAAAGGGATGAAAGCTATGGGTAACCGTCTTTCGCAACATCCCATAAAAAAGGTGGAACTGATTGCTGAAAACGATCCGGAAGAAGATAATGAAGCTGGTAATGATGGTAACGATCCGAATGAGCCGATTGAACCGGATTTAACAGATCCAACAACTCCGGCAACACAATCTCCGGAAAAATCAGAGGAATCATCTTCTGAACCGGTGCAATCCCCTCCTAAAAATATAGACTTTGAAATTACAAATCCTGATGATATAGATATAGATGATACAGGTCAATTGGGGTTGTTTTGATGATTATTAATTGTGAAATGATTTGATCCATGTGGCTCAAGACACTTGACCTGTTATTAACGCTGTTGCATTTTGCTATTATCAGCTTTAACCTTTTTGGGTGGATATGGAAACCAACCCGCAAGGCACATTTTATTTGTATTTTAATAACCGCAGGCTGCTGGTTCATATTGGGCATATGGTTCGGAATTGGTTATTGCCCCATAACCGATTGGGAATGGCATATAAAAGAAGAGCTTGGCGAAACTAATCTGCCTGGCTCCTTTATAAAATATTATGCCGACAAAATAAGCGGAAAACCGGTTAGTGCTTCATTGGTTGATACCCTTACTTCTGTCTGTTTTTTTCTCGCCGCCCTGTTTTCGGCATATGTAAATTTCTTTAGAAAAAAGTATGTTAAGTTTTAAGCATTTCTTAATAATTAAAAAAATTGAAACATTTTTTGATTTAAAAGGTTGTTCATAGTAAAACTTATAAAGTTATGTGGCACTATCACCATATTTATTACTTGGCCACACACTGGGGCTTGTGGCTGTTTTTGCTATTACTAGTGATTTGGTTTATCATACCAAATGAGGTTCCGAATAATAAAATGCCTAAGGAAGGCATTCTTTTTTTATTGAAAAATCGCTTGGCAAAAGGGCAAATAGGGGTTAAAGAATACCAGGAAAAAAAAGCTATCCTGAAAAAGAAATAAGCCGGTACTATTTTAGTACTTCAAAAATCCACTATTATTAAGCTTCCAACGGCATTCCCGTCTGCGTGAATTTAATTAAATTAATTGATAAGAAAATAACTTTCAAAACATTGCGTATTATGATATATAGGTTGTAACTTGCTTAAGTAACAGATACATGTTATCCTAAAGCCGTTCCTCATGCCTTCTCTCCGCGCCGCTTCTATACGTAGGGGCATCTTTTTAGAACACCTGAATATAGTTTGCAGCAGCAAACATCACCTGCTCACTATCCTGCCCGAATTAAAAAGCTTTGCAACTAATAAAACGTTAATCCTAGCTTGAGCATTATTCAAAAGATAACCAGAAGCAAATAGATGACCTGACCAAGGTGTTTATTTCAACGAACGAAACTTACAACGAAAAGAAAATCCTGGCGATAAGAGTAATCGGCTTCGAAGCCTACAAAGCTGCTATTAAATCAACCAGGCGAACCTTGGAAAGAGATTGCGCCATTTTGCTATACCTGGGCATTATTGATTCAATTGAAGTACAATATTTCAGAACTTTGATGAATCTATGCCGTGGGCTAAACATTGAATTCTCAAACATACAACCCTCTTATTATACGGCGGTTGATAACCTCATCTTAATAAACAAATTACAGTTAGAGTTAGTTAATTGAGGAACCAAGAGTCGAGAATCAAGAACCAAGAGTCAGGAGAAGAGAATGCGGGGTTTTCTTGATTCCTGGTTCTTGCATCTTGACTCTTCCTACTAAACGCTTATAAAAAACGCCGCTTCAAAAACATGACCCACTTTTAAGCTTTGGATATCTTCTTTCTGGCTGATATCAACGTGCCTGCCTGCTGTATCGGCGCAACCCAGCCAGGGCTCAATACAAACAAAGTCGCCGCCGCCTTTTGCCCAGATGCCCAAATAATTAAAGTGCGGAAATTCAACAGAGATAGACTTATCGTGCTTGTCGCTTTTTATGCAGACCTCTCTCGACTTTAAGTTTTTAAATACCAGCGCGTCGTGATCGAATAAATCTTTTTTTAAATAAAGCTTGTTGCCGGGTGTTGGCACCGGGTGGGTTTCGCCATTAAAAAAACCATCGGGCGATAGCAGATGAGTTGTCAGCTTTTCTTCTGTTTCAAACTCCAGGTAATAATCCTCGTACTTTTCTCCTTTGTAAAAAGGCACGTTAAATGCCGGGTGACCGCCGACGGAAAAATAAATGGTTTTTTTATCCAGGTTTATCAGTTTGTAGGTTACCCGAAGCGCGTTATCAATGAGGTTATATAAAACCTGGAAATCAAATTTATAAGGATATTCGGCCAATGTTTTTTCGCTGCCGGGAAGCGAATAGATGGCACTCACATTATCATTCTCCAGCAAAATAAATTCCGACTGCCGGGCGAAACCATGCCTGCCCATATGGTAGGTTTTACCGTCGACCAGTAATTCGTCGTTGATGAGGCCGCCAATTACCGGGAACAAATTTGGCGCATGGTATCCCCATATATTAGCGTCGCCCTGCCACAAATGTTCTGTTTTGTTTTCTTTGTTATAAACCGAAGTAAGCTGCGCCCCCTTTGTGCTTATTTCAACTTTTAAAAACTCATTTTCTATTGTGGCCATAGGTGATTTTGTATTGGTGATAAAACTCCCGAAAATAGGAATTTGTTTTTAATAGTTAAGGGCGTTGGGGGGAATTAACCAGGGCAGACGCATTAAAAATTTAATATTTTAATGAGATAATCTCTGTCCCAACCAGCGCGCTTTCTTTTGATCTTGATGCTTTTGTTTAAAGACATATCTCTTTTGAGCAAAGTGAGTGCGATTTT
>JAQBOA010000054.1 GCA_028288305.1 Mucilaginibacter sp. | reverse complement strand
CGGTACGCTTGATCCGCTTGCCTCCTTGCATTTCAAAAGAGATAATAACATGAATTATAACGATTGGAACATCGATATGCTGTACGTGTGGGAACTATCGCCCGGAAGTGTACTGAGCGTCGATTTGAAAAATTCATCACTTATTGATAATGACCAGGCCCGCCAAAATTACATCAACAATTTCGAAAACACACTTCATGTGCCCAAAAACAATAATTTCTCTCTGAAGATATTATACTATATCGATTACCAGAGTTTGCGGAAGCATAAAAAAGCTTCGGCGTAGAGGGTAAGATGTTGGTGATATATAGAATTGTTTTGTTAATCAGAGGGCGCTGGTTCGAGCCGTATGTACGGGATCAGGAGCAAAGCCCCGCGTGCGGGGCTTTTTTGTTATAATCTTGCTGTATATTAGTGAGTTGGTGATAACATCGACCAGGCTGAAATTGTTCTTCCTCGACATAAAAAGCAAACATCTAGATTAAATAAATTGCAAATTACTAATATTTTTAGTAATTTGCAGCGAAGAATTTCTCCACAGTTTTTTGATAAATTATATAGCCGCTATTAATATCTTCGCCATTTATTCATCAGGCCTATATTTTGTTAATAACCTGTCATCTGTATTTTCGTACAAAACAAAATAAAAAGCGCATATTAGCGTAAAGAAAAGCATGTCTACACAGTTCGATTTCGTCAAGGAGATTGCCAAATATGGTCTTGAAAATGACCAGGAAAAGTTGCTTAAAACCTTAGGTGACCTCATCGAGCATTCCAAAAAAACCAAGAAGTTAAATTTTGCGCTACAGCTCCAGTCAATTTTAAAGGAGTCATTAAAGGAGCAAAAATTCTCGGGCCTGATCAAGGTGGAATCAAATAACTATTATGACCGGGAGGATGAGCGAGAGATCAGGGAATTTATCCTAGATAAGGTCACTTCTGATTATTCTTTCGAACAGATCATTTGCACCGATGAGGTTCGGAAGGACTTGTCTTTTTTTATCAAAGAACATCAGCTTGCCCCTGTGATTCGTCAATTAGAATTGCCTATATCGAATAAAATACTGTTTCACGGACCCTCAGGTTGCGGAAAAACTTTAGCTGCTTATATTTTAGCTGGAGAGCTCAATAAACTGATCTATGTCGTTAACCTCGGTGCGATCGTTTCATCTAAGCTAGGCGAGACTAGTAAAAATATCAGTAAGATATTTAAAAAAGCGGCCCGGGAAGACTGTATCATCTTCTTTGATGAATTTGACAGCTTGGGCAAAATACGTGACTACAGCCAGGACCATGGCGAAATGAAAAGGGTAGTGAACACCATATTGCAACTGTTTGATTACTTGCCACAAGATACGCTGGTCATCGCTGCAACGAATCAGGTCAATATGCTGGACGAGGCTTTACTGAGGCGTTTTGATTTGATCGTAAAATTAGATAGACCAAACCGCTCGCAGGTCGATGAATTGGTTCATAAGACCTTGTTGCAAAGCAAGTTCAAGTTTGATGATCACCAAGTTGCTAAATTAATGCCAAAATGTGATGGCCTTTCCTACTATAGCATTCAAAAGACGCTGAGCAACGCTATGAAAAAGTCTTTCATATATAACCACGTACAAGAGCTGGACATCAAAGTATGGGCCGACCTGATCAATAGTGAAAAGGTCGCTCTGGTAAAAAAAGAGCCGGGTGCGTCTGCTTGATCTTATAGTTCAGCATCCAAGTCATCAGCTTCTGCGTCAATATCAGCGACGATATCTGCTGTAACGTTGATATCGGTAAATTTTTCGTAGAAATCAACGCTTGCAAAATCTTTTTTGCCGAGTTCTGAGAAAGTCAGCACAATGGAAAATGGATGCTGTTCATTCAAGTAATTTTTTACCTCGTAGGGTGCATCCGATTTGCCGGTGCAACGGACAATGAGCGAAATCTCATTATTGGTTTTTGCAAGGTCATTGATATTGATCTTTAGCTTCAGCTTTTGGCTGTTGGAGAACTGACGGGTATTTGGATAGAAATCGTCTGACCACGTATCGATATTGGTTTTAACGCCCAATTCGATATTCCTGGCTTTATTCTTTTCCTTAGAGTCTGTGATCCCATTATATAAGTTGGCATAAAAGTGCATTCCCGGCTCTTCGTCGCTGCGGTAGGCCGCCACCTTGGCGGTAAAGTCTGGGTCAGCAAAGCTTTTTATAAAATTAAAGCTGATGTGCAACGGGTTGTAGCCCATTTGTTCATAGAAGTCGGGTAAGAACTTGAAACATAAGGTCGCTTCGACAGAAATAAGCGTCGAGGCTTTACCAAATGCATTCAGATATTTGGGAATATGAATCGGTATCGCCTTGTGCTTATTCAGCCCTATGCTGTCTTCAAGTATCACAGTTATTGTTTTCCGGTCTGAACTTAAGGCCTTCACCGGGTCTGGTTTGCCGTGACCCATTAATCGATGCAGCAGGTCTTCACTGTGAAACCATTTGTTGATCTTTAGTTTTTCGGAGCGATTCAACGTGGCTTGTGCTTTGCCAAACTCTTGCATAGAGAATTTATCTTTCAGCCGGTTCAGATGGGCTTCCAAAAAGCTCGATGGAGCAGTCGGCGTCGATGAGTTAATGATCAATGCTTTGATGGATTGGGCAGTAATATCAGGGTATTTGTGGGCGATCCTGGCAGCTAGGTTGGTGGCGAATGGCGTAGCGAAGCTGGTGCCGCAATCCTGCCGGTACAAATCTATGCCTGTTCCGGTACCAACTAATTGTATGCCTGCCGATTCCGCACCGTAATCACCGCCGGGGAAAACGATATCAGGTTTAAAGAGCCGAAAGTTGATATGTTTGCCTTTCAGGCGCCCACCATTGACTTTATGAAATGGACTGACGTGATATTTACTGGTATAATAGGCTGGGGTAATTTTATCCAGCGACATATCTATTGTTGAATCTGGATTCATATTATCCGCCAGCGCTCCTATGGTGAGGTTATTCAGCGATTCGGCTGGTTCCTTTAGGTTTGTCGCCTCGCAGCTGTGATCCAAAGAGCCTTCTTCGGGAGAGAAAAAGTGACCAGGGTAATCAAATATATCTGGATACCCAGGAAGCTGCATCTGCTGGTAAATATTTTCCAGGTGAGTTCCGTCAAGGTTGCCTGCCGAAATGAAAAACAAGATGTTGAGTTCATAACTCAGTTTATCCAGCAGGTAAGCGAAGAAAGAATAATTTCCGTTATAAGCTTTGGTATTGACATTGATGGAAAGATTGAACAGCCTTACGCCTTGGCTTGCAGCATCTCTAATATTTTGTTCGAATGCGATCAGGTCGATCGAGCCACCATTATCTTCAAAAAGGCGATAAGCGGTTAACATGCAATGTGCTACTAATACCCTAGTGCCCGTATCAAAAAATTGTTCGCCGACCGCAGTTATGGCGCCGACCGCAGTACCATGGTAGTTTATAGGACGGTAAGGCGGATAGATAGGATCAAAGGTATATATAGGATTAGCGAGGATGGGTTGTAAGGGTGTTGATTGACTAATACCGGTATCAATAACGACTACCTTTGGCAGATGGGCATTGCCGCCGATGATATTAAAGTCGTAGGCTCGGGATGCCGGTGGATGTAAGCCGGGAATCGTTCTTGGTACACGTATGCTTTGGGCGGATGCAATGATATCGAAATTTTCAAAGATTGTCAGCAGTTCTTGATTGTTAAGGCCGTTGATCATTAAGAACCGGTCTTCGAAGAGGTAACTGACGTTGCGGTGGTTAGTTGCGGTTTGCTGTATGTAAGAGTTCAGCTGTCTTTGTAAGGCGAGTTTTTGTTCTCGGTATGTCGATTCGGTTTGAAGGGTGAGCTGGAGCGCGAGGGAGCCTGTGGTATTGTCGAGCGATTCTCGAAACAATTCGCTGGCCGTTAATAAACGAAAGTTCTGGATCAGTGTTACGATATTGTATGGCTTTCCTTCAGGTGAAATGGCATCGTCGCTATTGATGAATTGCAATAACAGAACCTGTAGGTTTTTAAACTTAGCGACATCAGCTATTTCAAAAAGCACAGATTTGTTAAAATTATAAAAGCGGATCGGATGCAGGCCATATTGTTTTTCAAAGGTGTCTTTGGTGTTGTATTCGATTGTGTTAGCGAAAGTAACTAGGAAGTCAATTCTGACGTAGTCGATCGAGAAAGCAGGTGCCAATTTCCGGCTGGCATATTTAGCCGTTAAATTTTGTCCAAAGGCGGAATAAGCCTGGCTAAGCACTGCTTTTTGCTGAGTGTAATTTTTTTCCGGCTCTTCTTTGTCATCATCGTCTTCTTTATCTTCAAAGCCCCGTGTGGCGTCAAAATGATTGACAATTCCATGTGGGTTTCTTAATAATTTATGTGGGTAAGCTGGCATTAGGTTATGTTTAATTGGGCTGTATGATAAGTAGGCGAAAACAAATATACGAAAGTGTTTGATTATCAGAAATTAAGCCTTCATATGCCAGAACTTACGCTTATACTAAGTTCAAAGGGGCTGTAACTTAAATGGTTCGAAATTTACCCTGTCTTGGTGTCATCAATCAGCCGTAATTCAAAATGCACATTTGATTAAGAAAATGGTTCGAATTCCATCCAGTATGGAGAGCGAATCTCCGCCGCAGACATGCGGGATTTTTTACGCTTTAGATTTTGTATTTTAAATGTTGGTAATCCCGATAGCCATCGGGACACCTACCACAAACTGAATTAATTTGCCCGGGCTTTTTTGCACTCTCCAAGAAAGTACAATGAACCTATTATCAGCAGCGCATATAAAACGACGGATGACCAGCCGTTGGAGTTTCCAACTCCGCTTAAAAGTGCCATTGTGGTTAAAATTAATTGAATTGCGTCGTAAATAATGCTGAATATTAACAATTTGGGCCATGATTTTGCAGCCGGCGAAACATGGCTGTATGACCAGTATATCATAGCGATAAACAGCAGCGAGGCGCCGAAATACCGTGTCACCCAGAGACCGGCGGGAACCTGGCTGACACCATAAAATGTCGCCACCTGGGCGGGTATAAGTATAAATGCGAGTCCAAAGACAGCTGCCAGGATCGTAACGATCATTGCGAAGGTTGAAAGTTTCATTTCTTTAGGTTTTTAATTGGTTAATCAAATTTAAATAATTAAGTGACATAACCAATTAATATTCAATATTTTAAAGTGATTCCGACGGAGAAATTAAATAGCATGGCCCAATTGGCAGTTTTCAATAAGGCGGCAAAGCCCCGCACGTCCGTAGGCCTTTTTTTCGCTTTAGTTTTTCTGTACGTTGATGATTCGGAAAACACCGACCACAAGCGGAATAATCTAATATCCACTACACGACACATTTCAACAACACACCTTTGAAATTTACATGTAATGCTATGATCCATGCATTTTTCCGGATAGTCAATATTTCACCTTTGTTATATCATTTAAAACAAAGGAAATATGAACACTTTATCAGAAAAAGTAATTTTAGTTACCGGTGCCTCAAGAGGTATCGGTGCTGCCATAGCCCAGAAACTGGCTGATGCCGGGGCTAAAGTAATTATCAATTATGCAGGTGGCCAGGAGGCCGCTGAGCAAACGGTTAACACGATCAGGCAAAATGGTGGTGAAGCTATCGCCCTGCAAGCCGACGTAAGCAAAGCTGACGATGTTAAAAACCTGTTTGACGGAGCTATTGCTCATTACGGCAGAATTGACGTGCTGGTGAACAATGCAGGGATTATGATCACCAAACTGCTTAAAGATACTACCGACGAAGATTTTACCCGTCAGTTTGATGTCAACGTTCGCGGCACATTCAACACTTTACGTGAAGCAGCAACCCGTTTGGCAGACAATGGTAGCATCATCAACTTCTCCACTTCGGTGAACCGGATAATGCTGCCTACCTACAGTACCTACGTAGCCACCAAAGCAGCGGTTGAACAGTTAACCCGCGTATTTGCTAAAGAAGTAGGCGCAAGAGGTATCAATGTAAACTCTGTATCTCCAGGTCCTACCAATACCGAACTGTTTACTAAAGGTAAACCACAGGAAGTTATTGACCGCCTGGCCTCATTATCTGCTTTTAACCGCATCGGCGAGCCGGAAGACATCGCAAAGGTTGTCGTGTTCTTAGCCAGCGATGAAGCCAAATGGATCAGCGCTCAAAACATCGGCATTAACGGCGGTATGGCTTAACCAGAATTCAGCAGAAAGAAAAGCTATCAAAACAAACAATTCATTAATTCGACGAAAATTTAAAAATAAAAATCATGAAATCATTAGTTAATAAAGTAGCATTAATTACTGGGTCGGCCAGAGGTTTGGGTAAGGCCATAGCAGAACGTTATGCGGCATTAGGAGCCGATATCGTTATCAATTATTCAAGGGACAAATCATCAGCGGATGAAGTGGTAAGTAATATTCAGGCTATGGGGGTTAAGGTAATATCCGTTCAGGCGGATGTGAGCAAAGTGGCAGACCTTGAACGACTATTTACCGAAGCTAAACAAGCATTTGGAAAAATAGATATTGTGGTTGCTAATGCCGGTATTGAGCTGGTAGAAACACCAGTAGTTGCTTTTACCGAGGAACAATTTGACCGGGTTTTCTCAATCAATACCAAAGGTACTTACTTCACCATGCAGCAGGCTGCAAAACATGTTGAAAATAATGGCAGGATCATCTATATCGCTTCCAGCACCACTTCGTTCCCTGTCCCCGGAATGGCGGTTTACGGCGGAAGTAAAACTACTCCACGGTACCTGGTCGATATCCTGTCAAAAGAAATAGGGCACAAGGGCGTTACCGTTAACTCTATCATCCCGTTCGCGGTTGACCATTCGGGCATCTTTGCAGAACCTGGCAGCTATCCGGCGTTAAGAAAGCAATTATTGGACAGTTGCCCTATGGGCAGACTTGCTGAGGTTGAGGATGTGGCAAATGCAGCTGAATTCTTTGCCAGTGATCTTTCATCCTTTGTATCAGGGCAACACCTTTTAGTTAATGGTGGCGCCACTAACTAAACACAAGTAAAAACAGGACGATTAACGGTTGCATTACAATACCAATCGTTAATCGTTTTTAATACGATAAAAATGATAATAAGAACGCTCTATACGCTACTAATGGTATTAGTGGTCTATATGGGTGTCAGGCATGGATGGGCTATGGTTTCCAGGAAAGTTGAAGACCCTGAAATACTTGATAAATGGGCATGGACAAACGCCCAGATCAGGGTATTCGGGATAATCACGATAATAGGGAGTTTGTTCATTTTGTTCCCTTACACCTTTTTGTTGGGTAACGTTGTCCTGGCAACTACTATCTTTCTGATTTTCTGGGTACAAGTTTCTCTTGGAAACCTGAAAGGCGCCCTTGTCGAACTGCCCTTTTTGATAATGAATCTGCTACTTATCTATTTTCAATATCCGCAGTTTAAACAAAAATGACTCAATTTTTGTTCCTGAAATTGATTTACTTCCATCTGAATAACAGGCATAAGCTATTATATTTGAATTTTGTGATAACTTTATTTATACCAATCATATATTTGGTTATCCCTGTATAATGAAAAAGGAAGAAAGGGTTTTAGTTTTTAATAAGCTTCAGGAACAATACCGGAATTTTGGGTTACCCATTGATGATATTGACACCAGAACAGATTTTACCGTTCATTATTTAAAGGAGATACATAAAGCTTTGCCTTTTAAATCTCCTGTTTACAGAGCTAATTTCTTTTCCTTCGTATTTGTTAAGAACGGACACGGAAAATATACCAACGATGAGCTTCATTTTGATACCTCCCCGGGAACAATTTACTTCACCAATCCCGGGCATTATAAATCCCATGAATGGTTTGATATTGAAGAAGTATGTTTAATCACCTTAAGTGAATCTTTTTTGAAGGAAAATGTTCATCCGGACATTTTTGAGCAGTTCCCATTTTTGCTCTCTGAAACCGTACGGCCGCGCATTTTGGATGCGGATGCATTTGCGGAGTTTGAACGGTTGTATCGTCAAATACATAAAGAATATTTTGCACATTCTCCCTACAAGGACAGAATTATCGGCAACCTGTTTGTGGTACTGTTGCTCAAAATAAAAGAATATTTCTGGAAGGATTACAATCCTATTTATGAAGGTAACCGGGGTTCCCTTATTGTTAAGAATTTTAAAAGAATGCTCGAAAAGCATTACCGGGACCTAAGCAATGGCACAGTAGAGCGCATTTTCCATGTCCAGGAATATGCAGATGTGCAAAACCTGCATCCTAACTACTTAAGTAGTGTAATTAAAAGCAAAACCGGAAAAGCAATTGGCACCTGGATATCAGAAAAAACGATCGCCGAAGCCAAATCCTTATTACAGAATTCCCCGATCTCCATAAAGGAAGTTGCATACCGTTTAGGTTTTGCTGAGTCGGCCCATTTCAGCAACTATTTTAAAAAGCACACCGGTCAATTCCCGGTATTATACCGGAAGCTTCATAGTACCAATTCAAACCTTTGAAATTTGTGTCTAATTCTGCGATCCATGCACTTTGTTGAATAGTCAATATTTAACTCATATCTGATTGAGCTTTTAACAGTAAAAATCATGTTTTTAGGTATACCCCATTATTTTATTCTTTATACGGTACTTCGTTGACCAACATCCAAAATAATCCTACTTCGGAGACTGCTTTGCTGAAATTTTCAAACCCAACAGGTTTAACTACATAAGCATTTACACCCAGTTCGTAACATAATCGGATATCCGGATCTTCTTTAGACGAAGTGAGAACTACATGTGCTGCGAATTGCTTTTAATTAAAATTTTCTATTTGAGGTAATGATTGCCTGTTTTGTAAGGCAGTTTGGAGCTAGTGTTGTGTCAATTATGAATTGACGTTTAGTCCTGAGTTGAAAGTCAGGAGTCTTGAGTCAGAAAAGTACAAAATTGACTTAAGACTTAAACACAGCATATTACCCTTTCTACCGGCATCCGATTTCTGTTGATTTAGGCGTTATATTGAAGCCCACGTATATTTTTTATCAATCTCGGTCTTTTACGATTTTCATAAACCCCGGCTCAATAAACTGTTGTCTCCAGTCACAATAAACTCCCCTAAGGATTTCGTTACAATTCTTCCAATAATGTATGACTATTCCAGGAGGGGGCAAATTCATTAATTGGCAATCCAAAACCGAACGGCCAAATGCTCGCTTTTGTTGCAATCTTCACAGAACGTAAACTCTATTTTTCTATTTGTTAAGATATTAGTAATTTGGAACAATGATTAAGTTATTTACTTTACATGAATCCATACACATTCCATATTAACCTGTATGACCTGGTCTTCCTTGGAGCGATATTTATCGGGCTGACTTTTGCCCTGCTTTTGTTATTCACCAAAAGAAATGATCGCGCGGCAAACCGCTTTCTTGGCCTGACGCTGTGCTCTGTTGTTTTGTGGATGGCCTGGGTATTGGGCATTGACATCGGGCTGGGGACCTACTTTCCCCGCTGGAGCTGGCTGCCGCTGCAATTTTCCCTGGCATTGGGCCCCCTGATTTATTTTTATGTGCTTAAAATGACCCGGCCGGAATATAAACTCCGGTGGAAGGATCTGCTGCATTTCAGCCCCTTGTTGTTGCAACAGGGCGTTCTGGTATTGGAGATTAAGGAGAGCATAAGGACAGGTGCGGCTACTTATGATACGCTAACCTTTCAACGGCTGAGCCCGCTATTACACATGGCGGTGTTTATATCGGTTATCATCTACTTGTATTGGTCTTTTAGGCTAATAGAACGCTTTTATCAACGGCTAAAATTTAATGGGAATGATCGGTACCGGTACGAATTGCGGTGGCTGCATAACCTATTGAAAGGTTTTGCCTTGTTATGGCTATTGTGGATACCTTTTACAGTCGCAGACTATTTTTACTACCATCACCAATTAAGTATACATGCTTATTATCCTTTGTATCTACTTTTAGCAATAATGATGATCTGGATAGCGGCCGCAGCCTTTTTAAGACAGGAGGCTGGCGTGCTGGTCGAAACCCCTTCATTTTTAAAGCCGCAGCTTCCCGCGGATATGAAGCAAAAAAGTAC
>JAQBOA010000034.1 GCA_028288305.1 Mucilaginibacter sp. | reverse complement strand
CAGCGCTTGCCTTTGCAAATGCGGGATCGAGGGTCGTTGTATCCGGACGCCGGGTCACGGAAGGAGCTGAATTAGAAGCGGAACTTGTACATATGGGAGCCGAGGCTGAATTCATTTACGCCGATGTCCGTCATGACAAAGACCTGGAGCACCTTATAGAACTGACAGTCGAGCGGTTTGGGCGGCTGGATATCGCGGTGAACAATGCAGGAACAGAAGGGAAACCAGGGCCGATTACCGAGCAGACAGCTGAAAGTTATGCCGCGACCTTTGACACCAATGTGCTTGGCGTATTGTTATCAATGAAGCATGAATTGCTGGTTATGAAAGCGCAGGGCTACGGGAGCATTGTGAACGTCTCGTCCACCCTGGGAATAAGAGGCGGTTCCGGGGCTTCAGTTTATTCAGCAAGTAAACATGCTGTTGAAGGATTAACCAAATCGGCCGCCCTGGAGGTGGCCTCATTGGGTATTCGTGTTAACGCCGTGGCGCCGGGCCCGATTGATACCGATATGCTTAGCCGTTTTGCGGGAAACGAGGACAGTAAAGGGCGGACAAAAGCCAAGGTGCCTTTTCAGCGCTTTGGCAACCCCGAAGAAGTTGCAAATGCCATTCTATACGTTGGCTCCAACAGATCTCCATTTCTTACCGGCCAGTCAATCGTCATAGACGGCGGCAGGTCGCTTTAATAATTTAATTGTAAGTTTAATTAGGGCGAAGAGCATCTGGTCACGGATGCTCTTTTTCTTTTTGGGGCTCCTCTGTGTAGAGCGAAGGGCTTTTTAGTGAAAACAAACAAACCACGACAAGGGGACTATTTTGAAGCATCTATTGCGCGTATCCAGTCTATTGTTTTACTCTTATCAAAGGAATCTGTAAATTGGTTGGGCGGTTTTCCTCGGTATCAAAACCACGTCCATCTACATTTCTCGCACCCCAAAAAAGCAAGTCGTTAAAAAAATATATTAAATCGTACTCTGTAAAGATCTGCCCTTCTGCAAGGCCAAAAAGCTGGAAAGCCTTACCTTGTATGCTTTGCGTTTCGTTTACTTCCCACTTATCAAACCCTTTGCCCGCAACCTGGTTAACGACATCTGCGAAACCCTGGATCAAAGGGGTGACCTCATAAACTTCGTCTGCTGCGAATTTCACTTTCTGGGCTCCCGCTGCAATCGGATGTTCCCCCTGCCAGGCGATGTGGCCTTTTATATCAATTTTCACAAGTGGTACTTTGCCATAAGCGTCGGCTGAATTTATTATATTCAGTTGGAATTTGTCCCCTTCAATGTATTTAAATTCCCGCTTCAGGTAAAACGGTTTGGCGCTTCCATCGGGATTTTTTGCGGCGCTCGGCCGGATTTCGGGCGCAATACTTACCCATTCGCCCTGGATGTTCTGTTTGATTTGTTCCAATGTCATTATTCTTTTGTTTTAAATTCTTACCTATTTGTCTTATGAAGAGGCATTCGTAACCACAGCAACTAATTAGCAGCTTGCATTCGGGTTACAGACTTACTCAATTGTTTTAAAATAAAACTCGGAAAAAACCGGCTCATAAATCTCAACATACTGGATTGACCGGGACATATTTCAAATTTATCGTTCGAAAGTCCTTTAAAAAAACTTGCCACCATTGCCTGAACAGACATTACTGATAATCCTTTCTTATCTTCTTCATTAAAAACGGTAAGCAACTCTGTTTCGGTTGCCGGAGGTGCTAATTCAAACACTTTCACATCCGTGTTCCTAAGTTGCTCTCTTAGAGATAAGGTATATGAATGCAGTGCTGCTTTGGCAGCACAATAAACCGGGGTAATCGCCAATGGAACAAATGCTAACGCCGATGATACGGTAACTGTTGCTGCATTTCTATTTTTCTTTAGTAAAGGAATAAACGCATCATTCATCCAAATGGTTCCTTTTACGCTGATATCAATTTCTTTGGTTAAATCTGTTGCAGATAATTGGTGTTTTTGCAAATTTATTTCGGTCATAACACCTGCATTGTTAATTAAAACATTGAGGCTGGGATAATCTTTAGCGATATGCTCATAAAGTGCTTTAACATCATCCGGATTACTTACATCGCTTTTTATAGCAACCACACCTTTCAAATCATTTTTTACCTTTTGAAATTTTTGCTCGTTGCGACCGGTAACAATAACCGTGTTTTTGTTTTTGATAAATTCTTTAGCCATTTCATAACCGATACCGCTCGTACCGCCTGTTATTAAAATTGTGTTTCCGCTGAGTTTCATAGTTTGTTTTTTTATGTTTAATTTCTTTGTAACTTCTCGAATTGTTCAGTCCGATCTGCCTTCTAATGCAATTTCCCCACCTACTCTTTAGTTTAACCCATTGTTCTTTTTAATTATTTTACCACTCCTTTCTCTTGCCATAGAACCTGGGACTAACGCATTCATGATTCTAAATTTTAAACCTGGAATGACAGTAACTTTATTTTTGCTTAATGCTAAAAGCGATTCGGTTACGCATTGCTTTACTGATATCGGTTTGACAGGTATGTTCTCTTTAGTAAAACCCAACTTATTCAACACTGGTGTTTCCGTGAAGGGGGTCATCAAAATTGTAAGGTGCACGCCAAATTCTCTAAATTCTGTATGAAGGCTTTTCCCTAAACTATGAATGTAGCCTTTAGTCCCTGCTTCATTTGCCATATATGGAAGGCCGTTATTTGCGCCCATTGCTCCTGTTAATAGAATTCCTCCTCTTCTGCGCTTTGCCATTTTTCTTCCAAAAAAATGCACAAGACTCAAGTGTGATATAGCGTTAAGCTGTATGGTGTATTTTAGTTCAGATTCTTCAAACTCCAAAAATTTTCCTGCCTTACCAGTGCCCGCATTCGAAATTAAAAGACCAATTTCAATATCGTCAGTGGCTTCAGTAATTTGTTTTATTGCACCTTCTGTTGCTAAATCGGCTATTACTAAACGGTATTTGATATTGTGTTCTTTTGCAAGTTGTAGGCCAATAGCTTCAAGTAAGTTTGATCTCCTTGCAACAAGCACCAAATTAAACCCGTCTGCCGCAAGTTGTTTTGCAAATTCTTCTCCGATACCTGATGATGCACCAGTGATGATAGCCCAAGGGCCAAACTTATTTTTATCAATTAATCTTTTCATTTTTTTGGATTTCTTTTGAACCATAATAATGTGGATACTTCTTTAATAGATTCACCCTTTTTCATATAATTCGTTTTTTAATGGCTTTTAGTTTGAAATTAGCTATTGTATACGTTGGCAAAATCTGCCAATTTTGTGTTGTCCAAAGTTTTTGACGTCCTTCGATCATAATGTATATCTGCGAGGGGTTTACCGATGTTCCTAGGGAACCTGTCAATGTAATTGTCATAAATTGTATTTATTTTTTATCCTACTACCGAATTCAAGCTCAATCCACCGTCAATCACGTATTCGGAACCGGTTATAAGCGAAGCATCGTCAGAAGAAATAAATGCCACCAATTTTGCAACGTCTTCAGATGTCGCGAATTTCTTTAACGGAACACGTTGTTGCATAGCTCCCGCAATTTTTTGAAGAGCCTCTTCAGACAACCCGGATTTACCATGTAGGGCCGTCTTTACAGGGCCAGGGCATACTGCATTTACTCGTATTCCTTTAGCGGATAACTCGTAGGCAGCGGTACGCATTAACGAATTTAATGCGGCTTTACTTGCAGTATAAACAGCCCTGTTTGGCATAGCGGAATATGCATTAGCTGAAGAAAGAAAGATTACCGAAGACCCCTCTTTCAGCAATGGAAGAAATTTTTGAAGCGTAAAAAGCGCTCCTTTAAAATTAATTCCTATAATGGAATCGAACTGCTCCTCTTCAATGGCACCTATTGGAGCAAATGCAGCTATACCTGCATTGATAAACAGAATATCGACGTTACCAAATTGACTTTTTGTTTCTGCCACGAGCGTATCTATGTCTTTAAGGTTTGATTGGTCGGACACGATGCCTGTGGCTCCAATCTCTTTTGCTGCGCTGTCAACTAAGTTTTGTTTTCGCCCGGTAATTATAACTTTTGCGCCTTGCGCAATTAATTCTTTAGCTGTAGCAAAGCCAATACCACTGTTACCACCAGTAATTACTGCTGTTTTATTTTGTAGTCTTTCCATTATCGTTTTTAGATTGTTATTGATTTTTGAATTGTGTTATTTATTATAATATGCTGACCGTTCGTCATTATATATGGGCAAATTTTTTTACACTAATATTTTATCAAAAAGAACTTTGATGAAAAGTTCCAATGATTTGGTATTTCTCTCAGCTTTCATTCGTAACAAGGCTCCCTGCCATCCATTTAGGATATAATCGCCTAATTCCCCTGAATTGTATTCTGAATAAATATCTTTATTATCTATTGCCTCTTGAACACAATTCTGATAGCCTGATCTCATTTCGGAGAAACCGTTAGAAATAGCTTTATTGAATGCATCGTCAACATCACCCAGTTCCTGACAAAAATTTCCTAACATACAACCCAATTTGTATTCATTCATATTTTTTTGGTAGCTCACATCAGACTCCAATGCTAATTTTATTCTTTTAAGTGGTTTTATTTTTTTATCGTGCAACATCTTAGTGAGATGTGCCACCGCTCTCAACATGTAAAAATCGATAACTTCCAACCCAAATTCTTCTTTGCTTTTAAAATGGTTGTAAAATGAACCCTTAGGAATCTTTACCTTATCAGTAATGTCTTTGATTCCGGTGGCCGCATACCCATGCAGATGCATGAGTTCAATGCCTGCTTTCACAATGTCTTCTCTATAGATTTTCCGTTTCACGGTGCAAATATAATAAAAAAATTATAATGACCGGTCGGCATATTTTAAAATTCCGTACATGATGGATTTAAACTTGCTTTCATCATCCCGATAGTTGCGTACATTTTGATAGTACCCGGTCACTGCATTATAGGCACCAAACAATGTTCCCTTTGTCGTGGCTTCCTGTTGTGTTTGGCTGGTCATAGCATAATCAAATACACTGCTTACCATATTGTTATAATGGCTTGACAGTTTATCGTCCTTGCCTGTTTTCAACTTGTCGTAAGTTTCCTTGTTGGGTATCATGACTAATTGGATGAGCTCTAAACGGGGTGTTGTGTAGGTGATTTCTGCGCTTTCCATGCCGCTGACATTGGCATGTTTTGGCAGAGTTAGTACCTGGTGTGTTGCTAAATAGCTGAACACCAGGTACATTAAGTGTCTGAGTGGAGAATATCGGAGTCGAACCGATGACCTCTTGCATGCCATGCAAACGCTCTAGCCAGCTGAGCTAATCCCCCTTTTTTTTTCGCAAAATTATGTTAATGTCGTTTTTGCGGATGGCAAAAGTAGTAAAAAGATATACAATAGCAAACGCTAAAGTCATTTTTGATTGCTCTTGCAAACTAATATAGTTGATGCTTACGGTTTGGTATTTGACAAATGGTTGCATTCAATTGTTAATTTAGGTTAAAGAGTAAGCTTTACTGAAATAAAGTGACTGATTATCAGTTTCATGTGCATAAAATAATTTTTAAACTTTCACAAAACTTTAAATCATGAAACAATTATTAAAATTAATTATTGCAGCCACGGTTGTTGCGACTGGCTTTTTTGCTGGCGATGTAAAAGCACAAACAATACCGGTTAATGCCTTTCGTTTTGGATTAGGCGCAGAAAGCGGTATCACAACAGGCGCTATGAATTATGCCTCTAATGTGTATGTTGGGGGAACAGCGCGCTTACAATACGGGGTTTCCAAAAACTTCTCATTAACCTTAACGTCTGGTTATTATAACTTCCTGGGAAACACCTATCACAACTCAATGGGTATGATCCCTGTTAAACTCGGGTTTAAATTTTTTGTAGTCCCCGGGTTTTATTTCAGCGGTGAGGCCGGGGCAGGGTTTGAATTACAAAACTTTGGTGTTAATCCAAATTTAGATAACGGAATACCAAAAAGCACCAAATTGATACTATCTCCCGGGTTAGGATATGCGACAAAATCATGGGATTTTGGGCTGCGTTATGAAAACTTCAGCAGTTCTAAAACTTTTGCTGGCGAAAATAATAGCTATGGTTTGATTGGTTTACGTGTAGCTTATAACTTTGGCTTGTAGGTTTCTATATTAGAACCCCTTAAAATAAGCAAAGCCCCTGATGGGCAGGGGCCTTTGCTAACCAATTATAAACCTAAATTATGAGAAGAGGCTGTAGGAGAAGGAGTCGAACCTCCACGAAGTGGTTATTCTCATTGCTGAGAGTTTCCCATACTCTTCGCCACCGCGACAAGGAGGTGTGTCTGCCTAAAATTTCACCATCCTACAGTATCTGTATTAAGTCTTCAGTTTACAGTCTTTAGTCTGAAGTCTTGTTTGACTTTTGACTTAAGGCTTTCGACTTAGAACTTAAAGCTGTTGGGGAAGGATTCGAACCTTCACAGAGTGGTTAGCCCGCTTCGGGTTTTCCAAATTCTCCGCCACCGGGACAAGGAGGTGTGTCTGCCTAAAATTTCACCACCCAACAATTTTTTTTATTTGAAAGAACGTACAGCTTTTGTCATTTGCTTAATACAAATCTAACAGGACTATCAATTTGTTGCAAATATTTCAATAGAATATTTTTATTTTTATCAGATTTTAATTATTCTTGTATAATAATAAAAATTTTCGAATTTATGTCCCACAGAAAAGCTCAAAATTTAGAAATTGATAATCTCGATATACAAATTTTATCGATATTAATGAAAAATGCGACCACTCCCTATACGGAGATTGCCAAAGAGTTGATCGTTTCCGGCGGAACCATACACGTAAGGATGAAAAAGTTGGAAGAGATGGGTGTTATAAAAGGTGCCAGTTTGGAAGTGGATCCTCAAAAATTAGGGTATGATATTACTGCGTTCCTGGGAATATTTCTCGAAAAGGGTTCGCAGTATAATGAAGCTGTAAAGCAGTTAAAAACCGTAAAGGAAATTGTTGAACTGCATTACACTACAGGAAGCTACAGTATTTTCGCAAAAATTGTATGCCATGATACTACTCATCTGCGCGAAGTTTTAAATGAGCAGATACAAGGTGTAAAGGGTATTCAAAGAACAGAAACGTTTATATCTTTAGAAGAAAGTATAAGGAGACAGATTACTTTGGAATAAAACTTTTACAAAAACTCTTGTCATGTAAATGTAGAGACGTCCCGATATGTCCGAGGCGTCTCTACGCAAATTGTACCTACCTGAACTTATCCTTCAAAGCTGCCAGTTTAATTTGCAAGTCACTTTCGGGTTGTAGCTCTGGTTTTTTAGTTGAAGCGGGCTTTTGCACTGGCCTTTGATTATTTGCTGGTTCACGTCTTTCCCTTTCAGCGGGCTTTGGTTCATTTTCTTTCATAGACAGGGCTATACGTTTTCGGTTTATATCTATATCAGTAACTGTAACTTCCACCTTTTGATGCACTTTCAATACCTCGTTGGCATCTTTAATAAAGCGGTTTGTGATCTGGCTTAAATGCACCAGCCCATCCTGGTGAACACCAATATCCACAAAAGCTCCAAAGTTGGTGATGTTAGTTACTATGCCCGGCAGTTTCATGCCAATTTTTAAATCTGTAATAGCATTTACACCTTCCGTAAAGCTGAAAGCCTCGAATTGCTCTCGCGGGTCACGGCCGGGTTTTGCCAATTCAGCTATGATATCATTAAGTGTAGGTAATCCAACAGTTTCAGAAGTGTATTTAAGCAATGGTATACTTTTGCGCAATTTATCGTCGGTCATCAGTTCTTTTACTGAACATTTAAGGTCTTTTGCCATTTGTTCAACAAGGGCGTACCTTTCGGGATGAACCGCGCTTGTATCTAAAAGATTTTCTGCATGATGAATCCGGAGAAAGCCGGCAGCCTGTTCAAAAGCTTTGTCGCCTAGCCGTGGTACTTTCTTTAACTGATCGCGGCGTTTAAAAGCACCATTCTGATCGCGGTATTCCACAATGTTTTGAGCCAACTGCGGCCCCAGGCCTGATACATAGGCTAATATTTGTTTTGATGCGGTATTCAATTCCACCCCAACAGCGTTTACACAGCTCATCACAGTATCATCCAATGAAGTTTGTAGTTTGGTTTGATCCACATCGTGTTGATATTGTCCAACCCCAATAGATTTTGGATCTATTTTTACCAATTCAGCCAACGGATCCATTAACCTGCGGCCTATTGATACAGCGCCACGTACGGTTATATCTTTATCCGGAAATTCTTCACGTGCAACATCGGATGCTGAATAAATAGATGCGCCGCTCTCGTTCACCATAACTATGGCCACATTTGGCAGGTTCAGATTGCGGATAAATAATTCTGTTTCACGACCGGCTGTTCCGTTACCGATAGCTATTGCTTCAATATTATATTTTTCAAAAAGATGCAAGGTGGTTTTCTCAGCTTCCTTTGCCTGTCCGACACCTGTGTGCGGAAATATTGCTGTGTATTCCAACAGTTTCCCCTGTTCGTCTAAACAAACCACTTTGCATCCGGTCCGGAAACCAGGGTCTATCGCCATAGTTCGCTTTTGGCCAAGCGGCGCGCCCAACAAAAGCTGCCGCGCGTTTTCTGCAAATACACGGATTGCTTCTTCGTCTGCTTTCTTTTTAGTAAACAAGCGCACTTCAGTTTCCATCGTTGGCTTAAGCAACCGTTTATATCCATCGGTAATAGCTTGTTTTACCTGGTCGGCTGATGGATTATTACCAATAACAAAAGCTTTTTCAAGCAGTTCTATTGCTTCTTCTTCAGCAGGTTTTATATCCAGCCACAAAATTTCTTCTTTTTCGCCCCGGCGCATAGCCAGAATGCGGTGGGATGGAACGGATTTTACAGACTCTGTCCAGTCGAAATAATCTTTATACTTTATACCTTCCTGCTCTTTACCTTCAATAACTTTCGACTGAAATGTTCCTTTTTCTATAAACAGGCTACGCATTTGGGTGCGTATTTCAGCATTTTCACTTATAAACTCAGCAATAATGTCCCTTGCCCCGCCTAATGCTTCTTCAAGGCTTTTAACACCTTTTTCTTCATCTATAAATTTAATAGCTTCCAGCTCAATATCTATTCTCTTTTGCTCCATCAGCAAATCAGCTAAGGGCTGTAGGCCTTTTTCGCGGGCAGTAGTGGCACGTGTTTTACGTTTAGGACGGTAAGGCAGGTAAATGTCTTCCAAACTAACCATCGTTTCAGCCTCATTGATCTGTTTTTCCAGTTCAGGTGTGAGCTTGCCCATATCGGTAAGCGATTTTAGTATGGCCTCCCTGCGTTTATCCAGGTCGCGCAGTTGCAGTACGCGGTCACGAATGCTGGTAACCTGCACTTCATCTAAAGTTCCGGTAAGTTCTTTACGGTAACGGGAAATAAAAGGAACAGTGGCACCTTCATCAAGCAATTCAACGGTAGCGCTTACTTGTTTTTCGGCAATGGAAAGCTCTGCGGCTATTTTCTTATGATGGATATTCATATACAAATTTGGCTGCGAAGTTGGGCAGAATCAGGGAAATATTCAAACGGAGATTATCAACAAAAATGACCTCCGCTAAATTTTATCGGGTTGGGGAGACTTTAAACTACTTATTTTAAAGAACGTTTTCAACAAATGGGTTTGCTGTCTGCTACTATATTCTATGGATAAATAGGCGCTGCTAAATATTATTATAACTGAATCGTTAATAAAAAAATCAAATACTTATAAGTATTTGATTTTCTGCATATTCATAAATATATTTACATATATTAACCTGTCATAATTAAAAAACTAAACCTATGCAAACCAAATCACAACCTTATCTCACCACGCTAACCCCTTTGCGGGGCATCGCAGCGTTGCTTGTCGTTATTTATCATAGTAATTTAATGTTTATTCCGTTTTTGCCTCCGGGTTACACTCATTTTTTAGATAACGGATGGTTATGGGTTGATTTCTTTTTTGTTTTGAGCGGATTTATTATGTGTTATGCTTATGGTAAATATTTTAATAATGGTATCACTAAGGATTCCTACAAAAAATACTTAGGTGCACGATTTGCAAGAGTATATCCCCTTCATTTTATTACCACCATTTGGGCTTTTGTCTGCGTTGTTTGTATTGTTCATTTCTCTACCCATCTCGACCCTTTTTTTGCAGAGATTTTTAATCCCAAAGCTTTGCCAGACTGCTTACTCCTCATTCAGAGCTTGCACCTTTATTTTACTCCACCACTAAATACGCCCTCATGGTCATTAAGTACTGAATGGTGGGTATATATGTTGTTCCCTTTATTTGTGCCCTATTTTACAAGGCTTAAAAAGCCTGGTAAATTATTAACTGCAATATTGATAATTGCATTTTATATTGTATTAAGATATGTATTCGGACCATCAACTTATTTCAAACCCGGCCCAACACTCAATATAATGACAGATTTCGGACTTTTGCGTTGCCTTGCCGGTTTTTTTACAGGGATGCTTCTATTTACTTTTTATCAGCAAGGCACAGGTTATAAGATTATTAAACAAGATTGGTTTTTTGTACTAAGTGTTTTGGGTTTAGTAGCTGCTATGCATTTTAATATAATGGACATTATTATTGTTGGCTTTTTCCCCTTTATATTAATAGCTGCAGCATATAACCAAACACGTGTTAAAAGCATTTTAGATACCAAAGTATTGCAACGTTTAGGTGACTGGTCTTTCTCTATTTATATGGTGCATGTCCCAATCATCTTTTCATTCACAGCTTTTAGTGTTTATAAAAAGCCTTCATTATTCAGTAGTTTTGCAAATTTAATTTCAGGAAAACCTAATTATACTTTTGGCATAATAATGTGCATTGTGCTTTTAACACTTACTATAGTGATAGCGGCGATGATTTACCGTTTTGCAGAGATACCGGCACGTAATTACTTCAATAAAGTTTTTAAGACAAAACATAAAGAAATTAAACCGGAAACTTTGGAAGTTTAAAAGAAAAAAGAATAAATACCTCAGCCTGTCTTTCAAAGCAAGGCACCTTCGAGAATTATTTTTCTTAGATAGGTTTTGATTTCGGATGTTCGATTTCGGATTTGTTTTTTTGCGACAGGAAGGCTTCTCTTTTTTAATAGTGATTTTAACTCTATTTTTGTTAAATGCGATGTTATAAGCAGACATAAAGTTTACCTATATTAGAGTGCTTAAAAGTTGTAAACCTTATGCCTTTCAAAATAGCCTTAACAATATCATTTTTTATCTTTTTTATAGTTTCCTGCAAGAAAAACAATCCTGCACCTAATCCCACACCGAAGGCAACGCCGGAAATCTCAGGCTTTAATATACCGACAAAATACGTAGGGGATGCTACTTTTCTTATCTCCCCGGCGGCAAGTAATAGTCCCGGTGCGTTTACTTACTCAAGTAGCAATGCTGCCATAGCCAGCATAAAAGGAGATAGTATACAGATTAATAGCGCAGGCACTGTTACTATAACCGCAATGCAGGAGGGAACAGGATCGTTTACTGCCGGGTCTGTCACGACATCGTTTAAAGTTTTACCAAGTGTCTATATAACTGGATGGGCATATGGATCTTCCGGCGACCAGCCAATGTATTGGAGAAACGGGGTTGCCTCAAATTTATCGGGACTTGGCACAACCAACAGTATTTTTATACAAAATAACGACGTTTACGTAGGAGGTAATATTCAAATAGGTGGCAATGGATTTGGTGGTTATTGGAAGAATGGGGTACCGCATACTATACAGAAAAACGGCATAGTAAATGCGATAGCGGTATTAGGTAGCGATGTATACGCCGTAGGATATATTGAGACTTACGATCAATCGGATAATATAATTGCTACTTTGTGGAAAAACGACGTGGCTATACCATTAACAAACCCACTTTCATGCTGCGCCGTGGTAAGTTCGTCTACGGCTTTTGCAATTACTATAAGTAATAATACCATTTATATTACGGGGACATCATTTAATCCCAACGGTTTCGGAGCCGCAACGATATGGAGAGCAGACGGAACGGCCACAGTTCTTACCACTCCAAATATAAAAACCGGGACAGATACGGTGTCAACAGGCTATGGAATAACGTTCCAGGGAAGTGATATGTATGTTTCTGGATCAGTAGGTGTGGCATACGGTAACGATTATTTAGGTTACTGGAAAAACGGCACTTTTATTTCAAATCCGTTACCTTCACATCCTTATCCGAACAATATCTCAATACTACTAAACGGTAGTGATGTGTACACCGCCGGAATTGATGCGGCAAATGGGATATTGTCCGCAGCATATTGGAAAAATGGGGTAGAAACAATACTTGCGACAAATGCCACGGCAACCGGAATTGCATTTTCAGGTAACGATATGTATGTTGTTGGGACAACTTTGTCTTTCAGCAACTTTACGGCTTATCCAAGTCCTGTTTATTGGCTTAATGGTGCGCTTATTAATTTGCCGACGCCAGTACCACAGAACACTATGGCAACATCTATTTTTATTCGGAATCAATAAACTTCATAGTCAATCAGGGCCGCTCATCATTGTAACCTATTATCCCTATACACGAACAACGAAGCTTGTTGGAAATAAACTAACAGCGCATCTATTAGCCTAATAGGAAAAATCGATAACGTCCGTGAGGTTGTTTTTGCGACGAGTTGTATGGGTGACAAAACCTTTCAGCATTTTCCTTTCTCCTTTCACCTCAATTTTCCTTTCTGCTTTCCGACTAAAACCCTACTTTTGCAAACTTTATAAATCAGAGCTATGCTAAGAACACATACTTGCGGCGAATTAAATATCAAACATTTAGGCGAAACAGTAACCTTATGCGGCTGGGTGCAAAAATCACGCGACCTGGGTGGTACTACATTTATTGATATCCGCGATCGTTATGGCTTAACCCAACTGGTTTTTAATACCGATACCGATGCCGCACTTCGTGAAACAAGCCGTGGCCTGGGCCGCGAGTTTGTGATAAGAGTAACAGGCAAGGTGCTGGAGCGTTCAAATAAGAATCCTAAAATGTCCACCGGCGAAATTGAGATCGCCGTATCGGGCATCGAAATATTGAATGAAGCCAAACTCCCTCCGTTTTTGATTGAGGATGAAACAGACGGCGGCGAGGAATTAAGGGCTAAATATCGTTATCTGGATTTGCGCCGTAACCCTATCCGAAATAACCTGGTGCTACGCCATAAAATGTCGCAAGAAGTGCGCAAGTACCTCGATGGACATGGATTTATCGAGGTGGAAACCCCGGTTTTGATCAAATCAACACCCGAAGGTGCACGCGACTTTGTTGTACCAAGCCGGATGAACCCCGGCGAGTTTTATGCATTACCACAATCACCGCAAACCTTTAAACAATTGCTGATGGTGAGTGGGTTCGACCGTTATTTTCAGCTTGTAAAGTGTTTCAGGGATGAAGACCTGCGCGCAGACCGTCAGCCTGAGTTTACCCAGATAGATTGTGAAATGTCGTTTATTACCCAGGAAGATGTTTTAAATATTTTTGAAGGGCTTACCCGTCATTTATTTAAGGCAGTAAAAGGCATTGACATTGGCATCGTTCCCCGGATGGATTATTCGGACGCCATGCGTTTATATGGATCAGATAAACCGGATATCCGTTTCGGGATGCAATTTGTAGAGTTAAATGATGTCGTTAAAGGAAAAGGATTCAGCATTTTTGATAACGCTGAGTTGGTTGTTGGCATAAACGCAAAAGGCTGCGCAAACTATACCCGCAAACAAATAGATGAGCTGACAGAATGGCTAAAACGTCCGCAAATTGGCGTTACCGGCATGATCTATTGCCGATATAATACGGAAGGTGATCTAAAATCCTCTGTTGATAAATTTTATAGTGAAGATGAGCTAACCAACTGGGCTGCTGCTTTTGAAGCAGAACCTGGCGACTTGATGCTTGTGCTTGCCGGTAAAACAGAAAAAGTACGCAAACAGTTAAATGAGCTTCGCCTGGAAATGGGCAACCGTTTAGGCTTACGCGATAAAAACACATTTGCCCCATTATGGGTGCTTGATTTTCCTTTATTGGAGTGGGATGAGGAGTCGGGCCGTTATCATGCCATGCACCATCCTTTCACTTCTCCAAAACCAGAGGATATTAACATGCTTGACACAGCACCGGGAGAAGTTAGGGCCAATGCATATGATCTGGTAATCAATGGAACGGAAATAGGCGGAGGTTCCATTCGTATCCATGATCGTGCTTTACAATCTCTTATGTTTAAACACTTAGGCTTCTCGCCGGAAGAGGCACAGAAACAATTTGGCTTTTTGCTGGATGCTTTTGAATATGGGGCGCCACCTCACGGCGGATTAGCTTTCGGTTTAGACAGGTTGGTATCTATTTTTGCAGGCTTGGATTCTATCCGTGATGTTATTGCTTTCCCAAAAAACAATTCCGGCCGGGATGTGATGATTGATACACCATCAACTATTTCTGAGGCACAGATGAATGAGTTGAAGATAAAAACAACGGTATAAAGTCTAAATTATGAATAAGGAAGATATTGGTTTGGCTGAAGCAATACAAGAAGGAGAAACTGGGGAATTTGCTGATACAGATGAATTCTTGAGATCAATAAGTATTTAACGGCACAGCATCTTATATAATTATTTAACCTGCCTGTCATTTCGACCAAAGGAGAAAACTTTTACGCGCGTTTAGGACAGTTCTATAAGTTTTCTCACTCGTTCCTCGTATCGAAATGACAATTTTTTTTGATTTTTAAAGTATTATTGCTCAATATGTTAAGCATTAATAAGTTTTTTAAATAAAGTCCTAAAAGTGATTCTATTGATTAATCTTTGTGCTATATTAGTTGTAAAATAACTGATTATGAAAAAGTTATATGCACTAATCCTTTTCCTTTATTCTATACCATTATTTGCACAAACCACTAAAATTAAAACTGAAATCAGCAGAAAAGCTGATTCCCTCCAAAGCCAGGTTGTGACATGGCGGCGTGATTTTCATGAACACCCTGAATTGAGCAACCATGAGTTCCGTACAGCTGCAATTGTTGCCAAATACTTGCAATCGCTCGGGCTGGAGGTAAAAACAGGTATAGCAACTACTGGGGTAATTGGCATATTGAGAGGCGGTAAGCCCGGTCCGGTTGTAGCCTTACGTTCCGAACTGGATGCACTACCTGTAACTGAACGCACCCCGGTCCCTTTCGCATCAAAAGTTAAAAGCACCTATAACGGCCAGGAAGTTGGTGTGATGCATGCCTGCGGCCACGATTCTCACATGGCTATGCTTATGGCTGTTGCTGAAATATTGTCATCTATGAAAAACGAGCTGCATGGCACAGTTAAATTTATTTTTCAGCCTGCTGAAGAAGGCGGCCCAGCGGGAGAAATGTACGGAGCCGAAGAAATGGTAAAGGAAGGCGTACTGGAAAATCCTAAAGTTGATGTCATTTTTGGTATGCATATTTTTTCCTTTATCCCGGTAGGCACAATTACTTCTCATCCCGGTGGAGCGATGGCATCTGTAAACGATATGAAGATCGTTGTGAAAGGGAAATCATCACACGGAGCAGCTCCCTGGTCTGGTGTAGATCCCATTGTGATTTCGGCCCAGATTATCAATAACCTGCAAACTATTGTTAGCAGGAATATAAACCTTACCGAAAACCCTGCTGTTGTAAGTGTAGGAGCTATTAATGGGGGTAACCGCTCAAATGTTATTCCTGAAACGGTTGAAATGCTGGGTACCCTGCGTGCGTTTTCTCCGGAAGATGAAAAAACGCTGATTACAAGGGTCAAACAAATAGCTACTAAAACCGCAGAAGCTGAAGGAGCGCTTGCAGAAGTAACAATACCTTATAGCATACATTACCCGGTAACTTACAATAACCCGGCATTAACCACTGCAATGCTGCCAACTCTACAGCAGACGGCTGGTGCAGCTAACGTAGCCTCCGGACCTGCTTTAGCGGTTTCCGAAGATTTTAGCTTTTATTCGAAAAAAGTGCCGGGCCTTTTTATCTTTCTGGGTGGCATGCCCAAAGGATCTGACTCAAAGACGGTTGCCGTAAACCATTCGGCCGATTTTTATATTGATGAAAGCTCATTTCCATTAGGTGTTAAAGCTATGTGCAACTTAACGGTAGATTATATGAAAATGAATAGCAAATAACAAGCATATTAACAATCTAAATAGAGAAAATTTGGCTAAAGCCTTTACTCCTTTTTATTTTACCCGTTATGTGACGGCAATGAGGAAGCCGCTATTGTATATTTTTTCATTGCCGCTGGCTTCAGCCAACGGATAAAAGCAATAAATCAATCGGCTTTAGCCTAATAATTACCACAATGTAGTTAGTAATCTGCCATTTTACTAAATTGGCACTCGTATTGTTAAATCATTATTGAATGAAACAAAAATTTTATGATACTGCTGTGAAGCAGGAGAGAGCTGTGCTGGTTGGTGTAATAACACAGGGTGAAACGGATGAGCAAGCAAAAGAATATTTAGAAGAACTTGAATTTTTAGTTTCAACTGCCGGCGCTGAAACTGTAAAAAGCTTTACCCAAAAACTACAGCGTCCTGACAGGGCCACTTTTGTGGGTTCAGGCAGGCTGGAAGATATTAAGGCCTTTGTGACAGAAGAAGAAATTGATATGGTGGTTTTTGATGACGAGCTTACCCCATCGCAACTACGAAACATTGAAAATGAATTACAGGTAAAAATACTCGACCGCAATAATCTAATACTTGACATTTTCGCTGGAAGAGCGCAAACCGCGCAAGCAAAATCGCAGGTTGAATTGGCGCAATTACAATATTTATTGCCTCGACTTACCCGCTTATGGACCCACCTTGAAAGGCAAAAGGGTGGTATTGGTATGAGAGGACCCGGTGAATCGCAAATTGAAACGGACAGGCGTTTGATATTGAATAAAATATCCCTGTTAAAGGAGAAGTTAAAACATATAGACCGGCAGAACGAAACACAGCGTAAAAACAGGAACCAGTTGATCAGGGTTGCATTGGTAGGTTATACCAACGTGGGTAAATCAACCATTATGAACATGATCTCCAAATCGGAAGTATTTGCTGAAAACAAGCTTTTTGCAACATTGGATACTACAGTTAGAAAAGTGATAATAGAAAATGTTCCTTTTTTGCTTTTAGATACCGTTGGTTTTATCCGTAAACTACCACATCATTTGGTAGAATGTTTTAAATCGACCCTTGATGAGGTACGTGAAGCGGATATATTGATCCATGTTGTTGATATTTCACACCCTAATTTTGAAGACCAGATTACTGTGGTAAATGAAACATTGAAAGACCTAGGTGCTTTAAATAAACGGGTAATTACTGTTTTTAATAAGATTGATGAATTTAAGCCGACACAACATCAAATTGACCAACAGGCGAAACCGCTAACCTTGGATGATTTTAAGCATAGCTGGATGGCAAAAAACAACAGTCCTGCGGTATTTATATCGGCAACTAAAAAGGAAAACCTAGAGGAATTTAGATCGCTGCTTTATGAGGAAGTAAAAGCGCTGCATACGGAAAGATATCCGTATGATCAATTGTTATACTGATCATTCTTATTTCCTATTTGTCATTGCGAGGCACGAAGCAATCGCGAACTATGCATTACGGTAATGCACAACGGAGATTGCTTCGCGCCTCGCAATGACAAAGTTTAATTTTCTTTACGCGTTATGCAATGCGTTTGTAGTAAAATACAACACAATTATTACTAATCCTGCTATAATACGATAAACACCAAATAGCTTAAAGCCTCTCTTTTCTAAGAATGTAATAAAGCTTTTTATAGCTAGTAAGGCAACAACAAAGGCGATCACACTCCCTATAATTAAAAATTGAATATCGTGGTGTAATTCAGGTGCAGTAAGATTACTGTTTTTATGAAAATCCCAAAGATCTTTTACAGTTGCTCCAAACATGGTTGGCACAGCTAAGAAGAAAGAAAACTCAGCGGCAGCAGTACGGCTCAACTTTTGCGACATACCGCCAACAATTGACGCAGCCGAGCGGGATACACCTGGTACCATAGCAAGGCACTGAAAAAAGCCAATTTTTAATGCTGTGATATAATTTATTTCCTTTTCATCATTAATTTTCGGCTTATTAAACCAGTCGTCAACAAAAAGCAGGATTACACCGCCAACCACAAATGCAATAGCTACAACAAGCGGGCTTTCCAATAATTTGTCAATGTGCTTTTTAAGTAAGAGACCTAAAATTACAGCTGGAATAACGCCTATAACTAATTTGACATAAAAATCCACCGAGCGGAAAAATCGTTTAAAGTAAAGCACAACTACAGCGAGTATTGCACCTAATTGGATAACAATTTCAAAAAGCTTAACAAATTCATCTTTGCTGATGCCCATTAATGAGCTGGTAATAACCATATGTCCCGTAGATGAAACCGGCAAAAATTCAGTCAATCCTTCAATAATTGCAAGGACAATAACCTGGATAATATTCATGTGATTGGTTAAGTAGTGATTAAGTTGATTGGGTTGGATTAAGTTAATTAAGTTTTAATGAAGAAAGACTACCTGTATTCTTAATGATATAATATTACTATTAAGAATATGTAATCAACCATTCTCCTAATCAACCATTCACTGGTTTTTTAAATATTGCAAAAAATCCTACTGCAAAGCCTGCTAAAACAACTATTGGTGCAATAACGATTTTGGTGTCACTGTAAATATCAGTTGACCCCGACATTAATATAAAACCAAATGCTACGATAGCAATGCTGATAATTAATAAACGGTAGTTAGATTTATCGAAAACAAAGTGTACAGAAGAGGTTTCTGTTGATTTTACAGTTGGCCGCGCCGCACTTGAAGATTTAACCGGTGTGGCTGGTTTAACTATTTTTTGTGCCATGTCTTTTAATTAGTGATTTATTGAATTACTGATTTAATTTTCTTTCTAAAGCTTTCAGCTTTCGCCTTTATCCTTTTACCTCTCTTACCGATAAAGGTCATATAATTTTAAACGTAAAAACTTGTTTACCGCAAGGAATGTGCTGAACCCTGAAATAAATATTCCTAAACCTATTATAAATACAAATATGATCCCAAATTCTGTATAATTTCTGAGTATGATCAGATCGGGAATTTCTTTATAGGCGAGGGAGAGTGTACCCAATAAAATTATAATCGCGATAAGACCACCCAATAGCCCGTGCCATATGCCATATAATAGGAACGGTTTACGGATAAACCCTTTGGTAGCGCCAACTAACTGCATTGATTTTATGAGAAAACGTTGCGAATATATTGCGATCCTGATGGTGTTATTTATCAATGCCACTGAAAGTATTACAAATATTGCAGCAAAAACAAGGATCACCAGGCTTATTGTAGCAAGGTTCTGGTTCATTTGGTCCACTAACGATTCCTGGTATTTTACCTCTTTCACCAATGGGTTTTTAAGCAAATCGGCTTTAAACTTTGAAATATCTGTGTTGTTAGCATATTCTGCCTTCAGGTAAACATCCAGTGACTGTGATAAAGGATTGTATCCAAGGAATTTTACAAAATCTTCGCCTAAGTCTTTTTGCAGGTTACGAGCTGCCAGTTCTTTACTTACATATTGGCTTTGCTTAACCATAGGGTAAGCTTCTATTTGTTTCTGCAGTTGCAAAATGTCAGTTTCATGTGCGGCATCATCAACAAAAATATTCAGAACAATATTTTCCTTTACATAACGCGACAAATTGTTCGCCTCAACCATTATAAGGCCGAGCAGCCCGATCATGGATAATACCATTGCAATACCAAACACGGTTGATATATATATTGCTTTGGTTTTTTTTGCCGATGCGCTTGCTTCAAATTCTTCCATTTGGTTGGTCATTAGTCATTGGGTCACTAGTTATTATTGATTTTTACAATACAACCAAGCACTCTTATTTTGCGAAAATAAGAAACCTAAGCCTAAAGGTAAAAGTTTATCTGTTATTATTATTGTTTACGATAAAAAGAGATCGGGGTTTAACAAAATTTAACGTTGCCTCAGCTCAATCCTCTCCAAAGGAGAGGACTTTAAAACCTTTCCATGTTGTTTGTGGCGAGGTGTGCTTTAAAATCGTAACTCTTAATTCTAAAATCCCAAATCAAATCACTGTCCCAATATCCATGCAAATATTAACGGCGCTACTATTGTAGCATCCGATTCTACAATAAATTTAGGTGTGTGTATGTCCAGCTTGCCCCAGGTTATTTTTTCATTTGGTACAGCTCCTGAATAAGAACCATAAGATGTAGTGGAATCCGATATCTGGCAAAAATAACTCCAGAAAGGTATTTCATGCATTTCCATATCCTGGTAAAGCATAGGAACTACGCAAATCGGAAAATCGCCGGCAATACCACCGCCAATCTGGAAAAAGCCGATTCCCTTGCCTGCTGAATTTTGAATATACCAGTTTGCCAGCCATGCCATATATTCAATACCGCTTTTCATGGTACCGGGCTTTATTTCACCTTTTATCACATAAGAAGCAAAGATATTGCCCATGGTTGAGTCTTCCCAACCCGGTACAACTATAGGCAGATTCTTTTCGGCGGCAGCCAGCATCCATGAGTTTTTAGGGTCAATTTCATAATATTGCTCCAACTCACCGCTCAATAATATTTTATACATGTATTCATGCGGGAAAAACCTTTCCCCTGCGTTATCAGCATCCTTCCAAATTTTATAAATATGCTTTTGCAATCTCCTGAAAGCTTCTTCTTCAGGTATGCAGGTATCGGTAACCCGGTTGTAATGATTTTCGAGCAAATCCCATTCATCCTGCGGACTAAGGTCGCGGTAATTAGGTACACGTTTATAGTGTGAATGTGCTACCAGATTCATAATATCCTCTTCAAGATTAGCGCCTGTACATGATATAATTGCAATCTTATCCTGTCTTATCATCTCAGCCAATGAAATCCCTAATTCTGCAGTACTCATTGCCCCGGCCAGTGTAACCATCATTTTGCCTCCTTCAGCAAGGTGCGTTTCATAACCTTTAGCTGCATCAACCAATGCTGCTGCATTAAAGTGCAGGTAATTTTTTTCAATAAACTGCGATATGGGTCCTCTTGTAGTGCTCATTATGTGTCGTTAAAATCAGCCGCAAAAGTAGCTATTTTAAGGAATTATGATCTAATAACATTTTGTTAACATGGTAAAAGGCAAAATTATTTACTTTAGCACGCCCCCTAATCATATGAAACGACTTGTCGCACTATTTGTAATTCTTGTTAGTTTTCAATCGCTGCATGCGCAAATGAACTTTTTGCCAAAGTTTGTTAGAAGGATGTATTTTAATGAGGATACCAGCAAACGAAATAGTTTTGTATTATTGCCGGTCCTTAGTTCCGCTCCTGAAACAGGTATTGAAGTTGGCGGAGCCGGTTTATTTTCATTTTATTCTGATACTACCTACCGCAATACGCGGGTTTCAAATATTTTTGGATATGCAACGATAACCACAAAGGGACAAAACAGGTTAAGTTTAAGTACAAGCTATTGGTTACCGCAAAATAAATTTCATTATACTGCTGCTATAAGTTATATAAATTTCCCTTTCGATTTTTATGGCATTGGTAACAATACTCGTTTAGCCAATACTGACCACATTAATGAAACACGGTATAAGTTAAACTTTGACGGCGAAAAGCTTTTAGGTAATAATTTTTATGTTGGATATGTATTTGGCGCATTTCATTATCATTTTACCGATAACAATCCAAAGGGGCTGCTTTACACTGATCCCAGCATACAAAGCAGATATGGAGGTTCCAGTATTTATATTGGTCCGAGCTTTATTTTTGACAACAGAAATAATAACACGTATACTACTAAAGGCCTGATCATAAAAAGCTATTTAAACTTGATGCAAGGTGTTTATGATAACAAAAATTACGAAGGAAGCTTATTTAATCTTGAATATTCCCAGTTTTTTTCTTTAAGCAAAAAAATTGTTTTAGGACTTGATGCACAGGAGCAAAGTTTGTTTGGTGGTAGCTCGCCATTTTATTTATTACCGCAAATGGGAAGTGATGAGCTAATGAGAGGATATTATAGCGGCCGTTACCGTGATCGCAATTATATTGCAGGACAGGCAGAATTAAGATATCGTGTTGATAAAAGTTTCGGAATAGTTGGATTTGTAGGTACTGGAGAGGTATTTCACTCGACATTTAGTTTGCCTGAGTTAAAACCAAATTACGGAGGTGGTATACGTTACTTTTTTGATGTTGAAAAAGGCTTGAGCGTACGTATAGACTATGGAGTTGGAGAAAAGCCTGCCGGTGAAAAAAGGGAAAGCGGTATTTATATTGGCTTAGGTCAATCTTTTTAACCCTTGATTTATGCTTTCGCAGATTGTGGCTGTGAAAGCATAAAATCAAGTAATCAGTTATTATTGTTGCAGACCTATTTAACAGCCTTAAGCATCTCCTTTACCGCAACCTCCAACTGCTGATCTTCTCCGGCTAACATTGCGTTATAATCATTATTAACTTTAATATCAGGTTCTAACTGGTGATTTTCCGTTGGGTGCGTTTCATTCATTCCATAGGTTGACACCATTGGTATACCAAAATAAATGGTATTATCTATTTGAGTTTCCCACCAAACAGCGGTACCTGTACCGGCGACCGGCATACCAATCAGTTTTCCAATGTTAAGCTCCTTATAAATGTATGGAAATATAAAAGCGTCAGAGTAATTACATTCGCCCATTAACACACAGCTCGGCCTGGTCCACTTATTAAGTGATTCGCCGCCCGAAGTTTTATTGCTTTGGGGGCGAAGTGTTAAATATTCTTTACCGCTTAAAAATGTGGCAAGATCATCGTGCAGCCAGCCGCCACCGTTAAAGCGGGTATCTACTATAAGCGCCTTTTTATTGATGTTTTTGCCCAATACTTTATCAAAAGTAACTCTATAACTGGGATCATCCATGCTTTGCACATGAACATAACCCACCTCACCTTTTGACAGGCTGTCGGTTAAATGTTCCATGCGCTTGATCCATGCATTGTAGCGTAAATTAAAACTTTCCATAGCAGGTTCAACTGGTTTTACAACCTCCTGGAACTCTTCGTTTGTCTTAGGACTATGGAAGTTGATCTGTGTATATTTACCAGCCTTATGGTTTAATAATTTAGCCCAGTCTTCGTTATCCGTTATGGCAACACCATCAATTTTATCAATAATGTAACCTTTTTTTAATTTGGTTTTTCCATTATCAAATGGGCCCCCCGCAATAATGTCCTCTACTTTAAGGCCATTTCCACCTGCAAAATAATCGTAAAGCAAGCCCAGGGAGGCAGTTTGGTCGCCATCGGGGAAGTTAGGAACATACCCGCTGCCGGTATGTGATGCATTCAATTCGCCCAAAAACTCACTTAAAAGAACCGAGAAATCATAATTGTTATTTATGTGGGGTAAAAATTTAGCATAGGTGTCATGGTAATATTTCCAATCTACACCTTGCAGTTTAGGATCAAAAAATTTCTTTTGCACTTGCTTGTATACGTGATCAAACATATAATCCCTTTCAGCAGCAATATTCAATTCCATACTGGTATTGATTTTCACCGGGGTTACCTTGCCATCGTCCACACCAACTTTCATAATACTATTCCCGGCCATTACAAATAATATTTTACCATCATTGCTCAAAACTAAGGAGCCATTAGGCGCATTTAATTCTGCAAGTACCTTGGTTTCATTTGTGCGCGGCATGGTTACCCAAAGATTGTATCCTTTATCATATTTGGCAAGATAATAGAGCTTTTCACCATCTAATGAAAGTTTGGCATCAGCAATATCAGCCGAATTAATGGTTAAGCGTTGGGTACGGGTATCAAGGTTATCAACGTTTGGTATAAATTCAGGAGTTTTTGCCTTTGTGGTGTCCTTTTTATTTTTTTTGATTTTTTCTTCTTTCTTTTTTATTTCTGCAGAATCTCTTTTATCCTGTTCATTTTTTAAGGTAAGATCGTCTTTATTTAACTGGTATTTATCCCAGGTAGCCTGGTCGAAAAAGACACCGAACACATCCGATTGGCTACCCCGGCTCAGGTTTTTCATCCCTTTTTTATCAGAGGAATAATACATCATTTTACCACCCATGCCCCATTGCGGCTCACCGTTATTGAATCCGCTCTGGGTTAGGTTTATACGATCGCCGCTTCCGTCAGTCTTAAATAATATTATTTGACTGCTAAGAAATCTACCTTCGTTTGATTGTGCTAGCAGGTACTTCCCGTCAGGAGACCACGCAAAATACTGATCACCGTCTTGATAAGAAAAATTCACTCCTTCAGGTACAAGCGTTTTCGAGGTCTTACTGGCTATATCAAATACTTTAATAATATTTCTTTCCTCCAAATAGACAATCTTTTTACCGTCGGGTGAGTAAACACCCTGGAACTCGTCTTTAGGGGTAGCAATTACCGGCTCAGTAGTTAGCGTTGTAGAAGCGTAAAAATAAGGTTCGTTTTTGTTAGCTATAGATACCTTGCAGATATCCCATGAACCGTCCTTCTCCACAGAATATAAAATGCTGCGGCCATCAGGGCTGAATTGGATCATTCTTTCCTGGTATGGGGTATTGGTGATTCTTTTAGTAACACTTCCATCAGCTGAGGTAGCAAATATTTCTCCGCGGTAAACAAAAGCAACTTCCTTGGCATCGGGAGATACTGCCATTTCGGTAGCATCTCCTGTTACAGGAATAGTTTTTATGTGGTCGCCGTCAAAGTCGGCAGTTGCAGTTATGATAACTTTTTGCGGTTGCTGCCCTTCCTTCAGCGTATATATATCACCACCTTGTGTAAATGCAAAAGTTCCGTTATCCGACCTTGAAAGATCACGCACTGGATTTTTTTCAAAGTTAGTTAGTTGTGTAATTTTATTTATATCAGCTTCAGATGATCCATAAAGATTTTGGTTGCCATTACGTTCGCTCAGGTAATAAAATTTATCACCATCGCCCCAAACGGGCTCGCGGTCTTCACCTTCAAAAGTTGAAACCTTTGTATAGCTTTTATTTTTAGTGTCATATATCCATATATCGCGTGTTACGGCTGAAGTATGGTGTTTTCTGTACTCATTTTCATAACCCTTTCTATCCTGGAAGATAAACTTATCACCTGTTTTATTAAAATGTACATCTTCAGTACCAGCCGAGCTAACCATCAAACTGCGGCCGCCCTTAGCAGGCACTTTATACAGTTTTGTAAAATAAAAGTCGAGGGGAAATCTTATAGATGTAGCTACATCATATCGCCCTGTTCCAAAATAAACTGTTTGATTATCAGGAGAGAAGTCATAAGGGACATCTCTGGTCGAATTATAGGTTAGCCTTATGGCATTGCCACCATTGGCTGGCATAATAAACACATCAAAGTTACCATACCTGTCTGAAGCGAACGCTATTGATTTACCATCATGGCTCCAAACCGGATGCCCGTTATAGGAACTGTTTATGGTTAACGGCATTGCTGTGCCCCCACTTGCGGCAACTTTAAAAATATTGCCTTTATATTCAAATGCTATCCAATTACCATCAGGCGAGATAGCCGGTTGCTGCATAAAAAGCAAATGCTCCTGCGCGCGTACACGGATAAAAAAAGAACCAGCAATAATTACGGTAAGTAGCAGTTTTTTCATGTGATGAAAGTATTTAGGCAACTAAAATAGTGAAAGAAAATCATAGATAGTACTGATTCTCATGATTTCACAGATTTTAACCAACAATATCAAAATAATCCTTTAACAACCTAAAAGAGGATAAGCAAAATCAAAAAATTAATTACAATAGCTATTTAGATGAGCTCTCAGATTCGGCAGCTTCTTTTATAACGATATTCCGTTCTTTCAAAAGATTCTCCATGTACCGACCAAGAAAAATGTAATTAAATATCTCGCCGATTGTTCCAAAAGGTGATTCGAATATGAATATATCCTTCATTATTGTTTGGTGATTTACAGAATAAAAAAGGTGCTCATGCCTAAAACTCTTAAATGCACCTTTTATCATTATATCGGTGAAATGATTGGGATAATCATATTCTGTTATTTTTGATGTGAGTGTTTGCCAAATACCAAAGTGTTTTGCACGCCAGGTAACCGTTTCACCTAATTCTATCAGCCCACTTATTCGGCCTCCAATTGCTTTTTCTCCGGTTTGATCCATTGATTTAAGATGAAGATCGATGCTTCGGGCAAGGTCAAAACAAATCTCAATTGGTGCATTGATGTGGGTAGATAATTCTATTTTGGTCATGGATGTGGAAATTAAAGAATATCATTAACATATCCTTTTAATTCTTCTATCCATTCACCATCATTAAGATTTTTGAAGTATTGTTCTTCAATTGATATTTTATTTATTTCCTTGGGAACAGCTTATAATTATTTTCAATAAATAATTTTTCAGAGACTTTGTGAAATACCTGATACATTGTCCAAACCATTAGGTCTGCATATGGATTATCTAATCCAATTATTTTTTCTGCTTCGTTCCATTTCTGTGATAAATTCTTCGAAGATTTAGAAAGCCAATCATAAGTTTTACCGTCAGGGTTATTGGATGTAATTTTTTCGATCTTGTAATCAGATATATCAATTTCATCGCCCCAAAGAGGTATAACTAAATCATATATTGACGAAAACTTCATTGGAAAAAGAATCAGCGTAATCAAAAAAATCAGCAAAAATCAGCGATCAGAATTCTGCATTCTTAGGATACCGCGGGAAAGGAATTACATCCCGGATATTACCCATCCCGGTAACAAAAAGCACCAAACGTTCAAAACCTAATCCGAAGCCTGCATGTGGACAAGCGCCAAAACGGCGGGTATCCAAGTACCACCACAATTCATCTTTGGGTATGCCCATCTCGTCCATGCGCTGTTCCAGTTTATCAAGGCGTTCTTCACGTTGTGAACCACCCACCATTTCCCCTATGCCTGGGAAAAGGACATCCATAGCACGAACGGTTTTGCCGTCGTCATTTTGGCGCATGTAAAAAGCTTTTATTTCTTTAGGGTAATCGGTTAATATTACCGGCTTTTTAAAATGCTTTTCAACCAGGTAACGTTCATGTTCCGATTGCAGGTCGGTGCCCCAGCCCTCAACAGGGTATTGAAATTTCTTTTTCTTATTGGGAGTCGATTCTTTTAATATTTCGATAGCCTCAGTATAGGTTAACCGTTCAAAATCATGATCAAGGCAAAATTGCAGTTTTTCTACAAGGCTCATATCCGACCGCTCGTTCTGTGGCTTTTGCTTTTCTTCTTCCTGCAGGCGTTGCGTTAAAAACTCAATATCCTCTGCGTTTTTTTCCAAAGCATATTTGATAACATATTTAAGAAGCGCTTCTGCAAGGTCCATGTTGTCGTTAAGATCATAGAATGCCATTTCGGGCTCTATCATCCAAAACTCAGCAAGGTGACGGGTAGTATTTGAATTTTCAGCGCGAAAAGTTGGTCCGAAGGTATAAATATCGCTCAAAGCCATCGCGGCAAGCTCACCTTCCAGCTGCCCGGAAACGGTTAAATTAGTAGCTCTGCCAAAAAAATCTTCCTTGAAATCGATTTCTCCGTTTTCCGTTTTAGGCGGATTAGCCAGGTCGAAATTGGTAACGTGAAAAGTTTCACCCGCACCTTCAGCATCCGAAGCAGTGATAATTGGCGTATGTAAATAAACAAAGCCGCGCTCCTGGAAAAACTGATGTATAGCGAACGAAAGACTGTTGCGAACACGGAATATCGCACCAAAAGTATTGGTACGGAAACGTAGGTGTGCAATTTCGCGCAAAAACTCAAGACTTGGACGATTTTTTAGCTGTAAAGGATATTTTTCAGGATCGCAATCTCCTAAAATTTCTATTTCTTTTGCTTTAACCTCTACTTTTTGACCTTTACCCAATGAGGCTACAAGTGTACCGGAAACACTGATTGCTGCACCGGTAGTAATCCTTTTTAAAAATGCGGGATCAGTATTTTCAAAATCTATAACAACCTGTAAATTGTTATTGGTTGAGCCATCATTCAAGGCAATAAACTGGTTATTACGGAAGGTACGCACCCATCCTTTAACAATAACGCTAACATCGGTTTGTTCGCTTTCCAGTAATGCTTTGATTTTTGTGCGCTGGCTCATATCATATATTTTTGAGCGGCAAAAATACAATTATTTGATTTATGTTGATTGGCGCAAAAAGGTTTATTTGAACGGATCGATAAAGACATCGGATAACTGTGCATTTATCTTGCCATTAGTGAATGTTATTTTATCAGAAATGGAACTGTTATTATTTATTAAAGTCAGATTAAATGTGACGTTTACAACATGTGTTGTTTCATCATAGTTAGTTATAGTAATAGTGTTAGCCGGATCATTTATCAAGTGATATTTACTTGCAACCGCATCAAGTCCAACAGTAGTATAATAATAAGCCTTAAACTCATCAGGCTGGTAAGTAGCCGCACCCTTTTGCTTTATTGCTAATACTAAATCTTCCTCGCCATTTTGAGCTACAATAAAAAGTGTATCTTTTGTGGCTAACGGTTTAAAGCCTGTATTTAAATTACTTGTATTCCAGTTGATAGTGCCTTTTTTGGCTGATATTCCATTAGCAGCTACCTGTTTATCTTTTTTGCATGCTGCAAATGAAAGCATTAATGTAATGATAAATAAAAAGGTATATCTTCTCATGGTTGATTAATTTAGCTGATTCTATTACGTTTCAAATTTCCAAAATGCTACTTTGCGGACAAATAAAGTCAAAATAAGTGTTGGAGAAATTTCGCCTTGTAGTATGAACCCTAAAGTAAGCCTTATTATTGGCATCTTATGTATTTCCTTTTCTCCCATTTTTGTAAGGCTTGCGGGCGCTCCACCGATCACATCCGGATTTTACCGCATTTTTATTGCATGGCTATTCCTTGCACCATATTGTATTGCAAAAGGTAATTTAAAAATTGGCCGGAAAGATTTAATAGTTGCTTTAGTAGGCGGAGTAGTTTTTGGTGCAGATATTGCCGTTTGGAATTTTTCCCTTTTTAAAATATCAGCTACAATCTCTACCCTTCTTGCTAATTTGGCCCCGGTTTGGGTTGGCTTAATGAGTTTTTTATTTTTTAAGAAACTTTCCGGAAAATTATTTTGGATTGGTACCTGTGTCGCTATTTTGGGAATGGTTGTTTTAGTTGGTTTTCAAAATATAATTAAACTTCAATTTAATGTGGGGATACTTTTGGCTGTGTTAGCCAGTTTTTTTTATGCTATTTATATAATTCTAACAAAAGGCATCTTACAAAAAATAAGTACACTAACATTCATGTTTTATAATATGCTGGCGGCAAGTATCTTTTTACTGACAATCAGTGTGTTTCAAAATAATAATTTGTTTAGCTTTTCTATAAATACATGGTTATGCCTTTTCGGCATGGGATTAATTTGCCAATTAACCGGCTGGATTACCATTAACCATAGCATTCGTTTTTTGCCATCTACCAAGGTTGCGATAGCCTTATTGGGGCAAACCGTTTTAGCAGGTTTTTGGGCGATATTATTTTTGAATGAAAGATTAGAGTTGAAAGAAATAATAGGGAGTGTTATAATTTTAGCGGGGATTGCTATTACTTTTTTAAAGCCGAAGAAATCAATAAATAAAGTTGTAAATTAACTTTTGTGAATAAGGGTAATTTGAATTGCCCTACATTTGCGTTTAGCGTATGATCACCAAATCCACCATCGACCGTATAATGGAAGCCACCGACATTGTGGAGGTGATTGGCGAGTTTGTGCAATTAAAAAAGCGTGGGGCAAACTATGTGGGTTTATCTCCTTTCGCCAATGAGCGTACCCCATCATTTACGGTTTCTCCCGCCAAAGGCATATTTAAAGATTTTTCATCAGGAAAAGGCGGCTCTGCTATAACCTTTTTAATGGAGCTGGAAAAGTTCACCTATCCCGAAGCTTTAAGATGGCTGGCTAAAAAGTACGGAATAGAGGTGGAGGAAACGGTTGAAACCATTGAAAACAAGGAAGAAGAAAATCGTCGCGAAAGCCTGATGATCGTCACTGCTTATGCCGCCAAATTTTTCCATGAAAGTTTACTGGAAACTGATGAGGGGAAAAGCATTGGTCTAAGTTATTTCAAAGAACGTGGATTTAATAATGATACGATCCGCAAATTTGAATTGGGCTATTCACCCGATCAATGGGAGGCATTTACCGGACAAGCGCTAAAGGATGGTTATCAGCAGGAGTTTTTAGAAGAAAGCGGGCTATCGGTTAAACGGGATAATGGATCATTATATGATCGTTATCGTGGGAGGGTGATGTTCCCGATACATAGCTTTACGGGAAGGGTTATTGCCTTTGGAGGGCGAACCCTTAAAAGTGATAAGAATGTTCCCAAATATGTAAACTCTCCCGAATCAGAGATTTATCATAAATCTAATGTCCTTTACGGGCTGTACTTCGCTAAAAAAGCTATCCGCGACGAGGATAATTGCTTCTTAGTAGAAGGCTATGCTGATGTATTGTCAGTTCACCAGGCCGGCATTGAAAATGTTGTAGCCTCATCTGGCACCTCGTTGACCGTGGAGCAGATCAGGCTGATTGGCCGTTTTACAAAAAATATTACCATCCTGTATGATGGGGATGCGGCAGGTATAAAAGCTTCCCTGCGTGGTCTGGATATGATACTTGAGGAAGGGCTTAATGTAAAAGTAGTACTGTTCCCGGATGGGCACGACCCCGACTCGTATGTGAGGAACTTTGGCACAAGTGGTTTTAAAAAGCACATAGAGGACAATAAAAAAGATTTTATCCTTTTTAAAACCGATATTCTACTGAAAGAAGCAGGTAATGACCCACTAAAAAAAGCGGAAATTATAAGGGAAATTGTTGAAAGCGTTGCTAAAATACCGGATTCTATAAAGGCGTCTGTTTTTATAAAAGAGTGCAGCCACTTATTGAAGATAGATGAACGCGCCCTGCTTTCCGAGCTTAACAAGATGCGGCTGGCAAAAGCGAAAAAGGATTCGCAGCAGCAAATTTCGAGGCCGGTACCCGTTGAAGAAACGCTGCTGGACGAGTCAACTATAAAAGAAGCGAGAGAAGATGCCAGTCAGGAAAGAGAGATTGTAAGGTTACTGCTGTTATATGGCAACCGCATGATTGATTGGGATGGCATTGCCAATACATACGTCGGTCCTTTTATGATTGCTGAATTAAGTGATGTTGAATTTGAAAATCCGGCGTGTAAAAAATTCGTAGAACTTTACAGGACAGAAGTAGAAAATGGAATATTGCCTGAAGAGCAGCATTTTATCCACTATCCCGAAAAGGAAATAGTGGATTTAACAGTAACCTTAATTGCGACAAAATATACGCTGAGCGAAAACTGGTACGAAATGCACAAGATAATGGTGCCTGACGAGCAGGTGAATATGAAAGCCACAATTTTAGGAGCTATTTTTCATCTTAAAAAACAAAAAGTCGGAAAGATTTTGGAAGGCTTGCGCTCGGAATTGCAAAAGACACCCAGTGAAGCTGATCAGGAAATATTGCTAAACCAATATATGCACATGAAAAAAGTTGAGAAAACAATATCCGATTATTTAGGTTCAGTAATTTTAAAATAGTGGCTAAACATCTTGATCTGGGCCGCAGAGGCGAAAGTTTAGCAAAAACACATTTGGAAGTTTCGGGTTATGAGATTTTGGATGAGAACTGGACACATGGCAAATTAGAAGTAGACTTGATTGCATATAAAAACAAGGTCATTATTTTTACAGAAGTTAAAACACGCAGCGGAAATAGCTTTGGTGAACCGGAGGATTTTGTAGATGCCCGAAAACAAAAGTTACTGGTTGAAGCCGCAGATGAATATATTTACCTGATGAACCACCAGGGGGAAGTGCGGTTTGATATTATATCGGTTTTGTTCGATCAAAAAAATAATTACATACTAAAACATATTGAAGACGCGTTTTGGCCTACAACCCTGTAAATATCACATGAAAAATAAATTTAAATTTCTTTTAGCAGCATTAGCATTACTGGCTTTTAGCTGTCACAACAATAATCAACAGGAAAACAACATCAGCATTAGTCCGGAAGCGGGTACTACCTATAAATCGGGTGACCAGGTTGCTGTAAAGGCTCATTACCCTGCTACCATGAAACCCGACTCTGTTGTTTACCTGGTTGATTCGGTAAAAGTTGGCTCAATAAAAGATTCTTCAGTCTTTTCTTTAAAGACCGATACAATGCCATTGGGCCCAAGGGTAATCACTGCTAAAGTTTTTCAAGGTGGGAAAAGTCAGGAAATATCAACTAATATTGTTTTATTGCCTGCTAAAGCGCCTGAAGAATACACCTATAAAGTGGTAAAAGTTTTTCCGCATGATACGAGTTGCTATACCGAAGGGCTACTTTATCAAGATGGTTATTTGTACGAAAGTGGTGGAGGTTATTTAGATCCTCCAGCGGGGCAAGTTAATGATGGACAGTCCAGTTTGCGAAAAGAGGATTTAGCTTCAGGTAAAGTATTGCAAAAAGTTATGTTAGATCCTAAAGTATTTGGTGAAGGCATATCCATTGTAGACAATAAAATCATTCAGTTAACCTGGAAAGAAAAGATTGGATATGTTTATGATAAAGATTCATTTAAACTATTAAGTACCTTCACTAATAATGTAGGTGTTGAAGGTTGGGGCATGTGCTTTGATGGCACTAAACTGTATATGGATGACAGTACTAATCGCATTTGGTTTTTGGATAAAAACAACTACCGTCAAATTGGCTATATAGATGTGTATGATGATAAAGGGGCTGTTAACGAAGTAAATGAACTGGAATATATTGATGGTAAATTATATGCCAATATTTGGAAAACGGATACTATTATTGCTATAAACCCTAAAACAGGTGCAGTTTTAGAAAGAATAGATTTAAAAAACCTGTATCCCGAGGATAAAAGAGCGCCTGGCGCAGATGTACTTAACGGTATAGCCTATGACGCACAAGGAAAAAGGATTTTTATTACCGGAAAAAAATGGCCGCATTTATATCAGGTTGAGTTTATGAAGAAATAGTAATCAGTTTGCAGTTTTTCAGTAGATAGTTTGCAGTTATTGTACTGAATTCAGACTATAGCGACCTTCAGAGTAACATTGATTACACCATTTGCAATAAACCGGAACTTTTATTAGTTTGGCTAAAGCCATTTTTTGTCTAAGAATTTGTTATCCGCCCCATAAATGGGACGGCAATGAATTTTACCCTCCCTAAATCATTGCCGTTGGCTTTAGCCAACGGATATAGATAAATAAGGAATTTGGCTTTAGCCAAAATATCGATGTCATATCTTATAGAAGCAGTTATAGCCAAACAATCTACACTAATTAGTCTTTAATTAATTCCCATCCATGCTTTTTCATAAACTCATTAACTTCATCATCGAATGATTTTTTTGAATGATGTTTTTCCTGATTTTTTATGTAATTGGTGACTGTTTGTCTTTGCGATTCACTAACGGAAACTGCGAAATAATCATCCTGCCAGCTAAATTTATCCGGGATTAATTTATTTTGGTTAATCCAGAATGAAGATTCTCCTTTAATAAGTTGAGTTATTTTAGCAATAGTCTGATCTTTTCCCAATGAAATCAGGCAATGTAAGTGATCTGTATAGCCATTTATAGATTGTAAAAATATTTCCTTTTCTACACAATTTTCCATAATATGCTTATGTATATCGTATCTGAATTCATTCTTGAGCAGTGGTTCCCGATTTTTTGTAGCAAAAACTAAATGAACCCAAATTCTTACATACGACATGGCGGTTGTGTGGCTAAAGCCTTTTTGAATAAATATAATTATTCCGTCCCATAAATGGGGCGGCAATGAATTTTTTACTTTCGATAACGCGGTATTACCATTGGCTTCAGCCAATGAATAATATAGGACAGCAATAGGTTTTCTGTTTGCCTAAATCTATTCATTGCCGTTGGCTTCAGCCAACGGGCAAAAAAGGAAGAAATCCGGCTTTAGCCGAACTTACCTCCATGCCTTATATTGATTAATCAACCCATTAGTTGATGAATCATGTGTGCTAACTTCGTTATTATCCTTTAACTCTGGTAATATTTTACCTGCCAGTTGCTTGCCCAGTTCAACGCCCCATTGGTCAAAACTGTAAATATTCCATATAATGCCTTGCACAAATATTTTATGCTCATACATGGCTATTAATGAACCTAAACTGCGCGGAGTTATTTTTTTAAGCAGGATAGAATTTGTTGGCCTGTTGCCTTCAAAAGTTTTAAAAGGAGCAAGTTTTTTAATTTCCTCATCAGTTTTACCTGCCTTTTTTAACTCTGCAACAACCTCATCTTGTGTTTTGCCGTTCATTAAAGCTTCTGTTTGGGCAAAAAAGTTTGATAATAACATATTATGATGCTCGCCCAGGGGGTTATGTGTTTGTGCAGGAGCAATGAAATCACATGGGATCAGTTTAGTACCCTGGTGAATAAGCTGATAAAATGCATGCTGCCCGTTGGTGCCTGGTTCACCCCATATTATTGGGCCTGTTTGGTAATCTACTTCGTTTCCGTTACGGTCGACATGTTTTCCATTGCTTTCCATATCGCCCTGTTGAAAGTACGCAGCGAAGCGGTGCATATACTGATCATAAGGTAATATGGCATTAGTTTCGGCTTCAAAAAAGTTATTGTACCAAATGCCAACAAGCGCTAAGGCAACCGGTAAGTTCTGTTCAAGTTCTGTTGTTCTAAAATGCTCGTCCATTGCATGCGCACCGGCTAAAAGCTCTGTAAAGTTTTCAAACCCGATGCTTAAAACAATTGACAAACCAATAGCGCTCCATAAAGAATAACGGCCTCCTACCCAGTCCCAAAACTCAAACATGTTTTTGGTATCGATACCGAATTTTTGAACACCCTCTGTATTGGTTGATAAGGCTGCGAAATGTTTTGCCACTTCGCTTTCTTTACCACCTCCGGCTAAAAACCAGTTGCGGGCGCTATGAGCGTTAGCCATGGTTTCCTGGGTAGTGAAAGTTTTGGATGCGACGAGAAATAGCGTCGTTTCGGGGTTTAACCCTTTTAAAGTTTCTACAATATGCGTTGCATCCACATTGGAAACAAAGTGCATATTCAGATGATTTTTATAAGCTTTTAATGCTTCAGTTACCATAACCGGGCCAAGGTCTGAGCCTCCGATACCTATGTTCACAACATCAGTTATTGTTTTTCCGGTAAAACCTTTCCAACTCCCGGAGATTATATTCTCACTGAAAGTTTTCATTTGTTCAAGCACCCGGTTTACATCAGGCATAACATCTTTACCTTCTACATAAATAGGTTTATTGCTCCGGTTACGTAAAGCAATGTGCAAAACAGGGCGGCCCTCGGTCGCATTAATTTTTTCGCCCGAAAACATATCGTCAATTGCCTTGTTTAGTGAACACTCTTTGGCTAATTGTATCAACAGTGCTATAGTTTGCTCATCAATCCTGTTTTTTGAATAATCAAGGAGGATATCTTCAAATTGCAATGAAAATTTAGTAAACCGCTGATTGTCAATTTCAAATAACTGTTTTAAGCTTTTTGATACGATATCAATATAATGGTCGGTTAAGTATTTATAGGCCCTGGTGGTAGTAAAATCGATGTTTGGCAACATAATTGAATTGTTTTTACAAAAATAACATTTAATAATTTAGGCCTGCGTTAAATTTAAAACTTAGCCCCATTAGTGTTATTTTAACACTAGCACTTAGTGTTTGTTTTACACGTGTCAAATTATTAAATTTTCAAAATATTTTAAAGTTTACTTTGAAATTCAAAATAAATATTTAATATATTTGTGTTGCTGATAAATAAAACAGCAATTTTTCATCATTTTGTTAATTGTTAAAAAAATAACATAATTTATGTTCGAAAAACTTTTTTTGCTTGTTAAGAATAACGCCGGGACGGCAGTTATCGACAACCCGGCGATACCGGTAAAATATCATGAAGCGGTTATCAATGAAGCGTCAAGTTCTATTATTGAAGTA
>JAQBOA010000004.1 GCA_028288305.1 Mucilaginibacter sp. | reverse complement strand
CGGGAGTTCATTGCAAAGGTAAACCAAATTACGCATGACAACGAGGGCCTTTATTGGGTAATTACCCGCAAAAACGAAGATAAGCTATTGGGTGCTATTGGCTTGCGGAATTTCGGACCGGAACAATACCAGGCCGAAATAGGCTATGAATTGCACCCCGATCACCAGGGTCAAGGCTTCATGCACGAAGCAATAACCCATGTATTAGCTTATGGTTTTGGTCGGTTAGGTTTGCAGGCGATTATGGCCGATACAGACCCTGTGAATCTGCGATCCATCCAAATACTTGAAAGGCATGGCTTTGTGAAGATTAATGGTCTGGAAAATACCTACATATTGAGTGATAAGAAGCTATAAACGGGAAAAGAATTTCATCAAGCGTATATAGATGATGGCCTTTTTGAGTTCTGCGAGGATCTTTCAAGTTTGAAAAAAAGTTGGAAAATACCGGGTGGGGTTTTTGGGATGAAAATGAAATGGTCATTTTTTTGACCTTAATCATTCATATCGTAAATATAACCATCCCTCAACGATTATCAAAATATTTTAAAAGCGATTTCCCTGCCCATTTTTATAATTATGCCAGGTTTGTAAGATGATATCATTCAATACCATCTTAACTTCTTCTAATTGTTTAACCAATTGAAACTGTGCTTTTGTACGTTGTAAATTATGCAGGGGAGAACGGATTTTAAAATATTTGTCGCCTTCAAGATAATCTGTTAAAAAACGCACCGCCTGTATATAAGGTAAAAGCAATGCGCCTTCAATCAGCGAATTTATTTCAGCCACCGTTAAAAAGTTGACTGTTTGCTGCAAATATCCATTTATATAAGCAGTAAATAAAGGGATATTTAGTTTGATAAGATTAAGATCAGGCTCATCTTCGGGAGCGGTATTAATTATTGTCCGCACTGCATCACCAAAATCATAGGCTACGTAACCAGGCATTACCGTATCAAGGTCAATTACACACTGTGCTTTATCAAATTCGTCCAGTAGTACATTGTTAAATTTAGTATCGTTATGGATAATCCTTTGGGGTATTGTTCCATTACGACCCAATCGCAATATCTGGCCCATTTGTTCTCTGCGTTGTTCAATAAACTCAATTTCAGGTCTTACTGTGTTTGCTCTTTTTACACTGTCCGCAGCAATAGCTTTATCAAGATTTACTAGCCGGTATTCAATATTATGAAAGTATGGAATGGTATCAACAATAAGATTGGTATCCAAATCTGCCAATAAAAATTGAAAGCGTCCAAACGCCTTACCGCCTTCAAACGCCTGCTTTTCGGTTACTACCTGGTCATAGCTTTTTGTATTTTTCAAAAAAAGAAATATTCGCCAGTAAGCACCGGCTTCATCTTTAATAAAAAATCCGTTATCATTATTTTCAATTAATGTTAGTGTTTCCTTTTCGGGATTGGCGCTTGGTATGTTACTTAATTTTTTTTTTAAATGCTGTGTTACCTTCACCAGGTTATTCATCAAACCTGGTACATCCTTAAAAACAAAATGATTTATCTTTTGCAGCAAATACTCATTACCTGTATTGGTGACAATGCGATAAGTATCATTAATATTCCCTGAACCAAAAGGCTTGCATGAAACAATTTCACCCTGCACCCTGAATCTTGAAACAATGTCGTTAATAGCAGTATCGGTCAATTTCGCTTTATTTTTGAAAAGTAAAAGAAATTTTAAACATGTGCAGATGTGCGAATGTGCAGATTTCAAATTTGCACATCTGCACATTTTATCCGTTTATTTATTAAGGTTATCCACCCGGTCATAAAATTCATTTTGAAGTTGCAAAGTTTTTGTATCTGCTTTTACTTCTTTTAATGCTTTAACAAATGAAGCTATTTCATGATCAGTTATAAATTTACCGAACTCTTTAGTTGCCTTACCGCCTTCGCCGGCATAATGATTAGGGTAAGATGAGTACCACCAGATGGGTGTATATAAATTTGGTAAATTTGAACGTTTTTGATTGGCACCGCTTTGGTCGGTTGCACGGTCCATACGCATCAAATCCGGTCGGTAATATAAAAGTGTTGAGGTTTCGCTCTCCCCTGCATGCTGGTCTCCTCCCAAATCAGATTTATGCATTTTACTGAACGCGGCGGTATATTCAGCATCATTTTGCGGCCTGTAAAAATAAACCGCATAATTGTGCCGCTTGTTCAACAGCGACTGCATAAAGAATTCTAAAAATTCCGGATTCCCACCATGACCGTTAAGTATAATAATTTTATCAAAGCCGTTCCGGGCTATTTCATCACAGGTGGCTTCCAGTAAATCCCATATCAATTTACTTGGAAGGGCAAAAGTGCCTGGCTGATGCCTGGCCTCATTGATCTGCCCATAAAAATAATCAGGGAAAACTACCGCGTATTCTTCCTTTACAGCATGTGCTGCCCATTCGCGAACATGAATCAAATCGGTTCCTATTGGTGAATGCGGACCATGTTTCTCCAATATGCCTATAGGAAATATACAGGTATGTGAAGATTTTTCTAATGCCTTTGGAAAATCACTGGCAACAAGCTCATCCCATCTTGCAGGAATATCCTGGGCAAAAGAAAAGCCGGAATACAATAATGCAGAAAGTAAAAATAAATAAGTTTTCATAATTTAATAGTTGGGTTTTATAAAAGATGTATTATCAGCGGAATTTACAAACTTATTTTGAACTTCAGGAAATGTAACAGCATAGTAGCAATAGCCTTAAAAAAATATTAAAGTTCGCTTCCATTATATCATCTCTACCGGCAGACCTCTCCAATGAAAAAGAGATCTGCCAATAATCAACTTAGCATGTTAACACATTAAAAAAACCACTGGATCAGTGATAACCAAACATTGTGTTTCCATAAGCGATTTTTAATAGAGACATAAATTTGACGGTAAGGACATCAAAGCTCCTCGCCGTGTTGGCTAATATCAAGACCTGCAATTTCATCTTGTTCTGATACACGAAGCGGACTGATCAAATCTGTAATTTTCAACAAAATCAATGATCCGAAAAACGCAAATACCGAAACACATACTAATGCAATTAATTGAACAAAGAACAAATGGGTTTGGCCAAAATATAAGCCATTCCCAGTAGTGTTGCCACTATTTACATTCTGGCTGGCAAATACTCCGGTCAATAACATACCAACCATGCCACCAACCCCATGACAAGGAAAAACATCAAGCGTATCGTCAATTGATGTACGTGTGCGCCATGCTACTACCAGGTTACTCACGGCAGCTGCAACAATGCCAACAATAAGTGCATGCGGTATACTGACAAAACCTGCAGCAGGCGTGATAGCTACCAACCCCACAACTGCACCAATACAAGCTCCCATTACTGATGGTTTTTTACCATTAGCCATATCAATAAATATCCAGGCTATAGCGGCTGCAGCAGAAGCCGTAGTGGTTGTAGCCAAAGCAGTTGCTGCAAGGACACCCGAACCGAGGGCAGAACCGGCATTAAAGCCAAACCAGCCAAACCATAGCAAGCCGGTACCCAATAATATGTAGCTGATACGCGCCGGAGAATGTGATTGTGTTTTACGTTGTTTGAGATAAAGGGCGGATGCCAGCGCTGCCCACCCTGCAGACATATGCACCACAGTGCCGCCTGCAAAATCAAGTACGCCAAACTTGAACATTAAACCATCAGGGTGCCATGTGCTATGCGCAAGAGGAGCATAAATAAATATCAAAAACAGGCACAAAAAAATGAGGTAGGAATTAAACCGGATCCTTTCAGCAAAGGCACCTGTTATTAAAGCTGGCGTAATAACAGCAAATTTTAACTGGAACATAGCAAACAAAACAAGCGGTATTGTTGGTGCCAGTTTCCATGTAGCATTACCCAACATACCTTTCATCATAAAAAAGGTTGAAGGATTACCAATTATACCACCAATTGAATCGCCAAAAGCAAGGCTAAATCCAAATATTACCCATATTATAGTTATTACACCCATACAAACAAAGCTTTGCAGCATGGTTGAAAGCACATTTTTTTTGCTTACCATTCCGCCATAAAAAAAAGCCAGGCCGGGTGTCATAATTAAAACTAAAGCAGTTGCGGTAAGCATCCAGGCTGTATCACCTGAATCAATCTTGTTACCCGGAATAGTTACGGTATCGACCGATGGAAAAATGAGTGCAAGCGCTGCAATAATAATCAACACAGTAAAGGGTATGAATTTTTTCATTTGAATAATAGTTTTATAGCATTTAATAGAATAAAAACAATAAGCGATGAATAACTATAATCTTAATAGTTATGGTGATAAGAGTTAATTATAAATGTTGATTGATAGTGGCATAGCAAAGCTTACATACCTATACCAGGATATAAACAGCCCATAGCCTTTATCTTCGAAATACCCGGGAAATGACGTGAGGTGTTAACGTTTTATTAAAAAAATAACACATTATTGTTCATAGCCGGATAATTAAATCTGCCAAAAAATAGAACAATAAATGAAACACCCCTGGTCAAGACAGAAGAGACAACATTATAATTTTATAAGATGAGGACGCTTTAATGGATCACCAAAAAACGTGAAATGGAAACAAGAGAAGTTTTTGGGAATTAGGCTGACCTTTTTTGCCGCCTCCCGAAAAAAAGTTTAAAAACTTTAAACACAATACAAAACTTTTTGGAGCCATAAATGCTCCCTTAATAAAATTTACAGTTTTGTATAGCTGTGGTACAAGGAGTTGGGAAGATTCACCGCCGCTAATTACATTCCAATAATTATTATGGCTTGTTTTTAGATTAAATGAAGAACTGTTTCGATTTTTTCCAGTATTTGAAGTACAATACGCTTCTTCACCGTATAAAAAAACGGCAAAAAACACAAATAACAATCCAACTAACCGATATCGCCTGCAATTCATTGCTTAAATATATGAAAATTGAATTATACTGTGTTTATTTTATTAAAGATTATACATTTTTTTAATGTTTATATAAAAATTGCAAAATATTGCGGGAAATAAGGATTGGTTTTAATGTAAATTCAGATTGTTTAAATTTTATATCCTTCTACATCGATGGCATTGGCAGTAATACTGTTTAAACTTGGACTGTTACTTCTCCAAAATAAAAGTAATATTGGTCCAGGTTGCCGAGGATATTACATTATGGATGGTTTCTTTTATCACCCATCCTTCATCCAGGTATTTATTTACATAGCTTATTTCATATGCAGAATGACGGTTAGTTACCGACTGCTCATAAACGTTAATATTTACAGTAATTACTTTTTGTGCCATAGTGTTTATCTTAAGTGTCAAAGGTATATATTTATAAAGCTATAATGCTTTTAATAAAAATGATGAATTTAATGGGAAGGAAAGAAAAAACAAACAAATGCACGAAATTTTAAAAAGTAGCCTTGCCAATTATATAAGCTTAACGGGTGAGCAGTGGACATTTGTTTTAAGGCATTTTAAACCTAAAGTAACCAAAAGGAACGAAATATTGCTAGAAAAAGAAAAGACTGGTCAGTATATATACTTTGTGGTTAAAGGTTGTTTAAGGATTTTCCTGGTTAACGATGACGGCCAGGAATCCACCAGGATGCTGATATTTGAAGGAACTTTTGGAACAGCTTTCCCAAGTTTTGTACTTAGGCAACCATCAGCTGCAGCCATTCAGAGTATTGAAGCATCAAACTTACTTCAAATTAGTTACCAGGACTTTCAAACTTTACTGGAAAAGATTCCAGGATGGGAAAAAATGTACCGCATTATTCTGGAGAAGGCTTATATTGAGTCAATTCTGCGGATAGAAAGTTTAATCAGCATGGATTCAAAAGAACGCTATAATATTTTGATGGAAGAGAACCCAAAGCTGATACAACGGTTACCTGGCAAAATAATAGCAGACTACCTGGGTATTTCACAGGAAACTTTGAGCCGGTTGAAAAGTAAGGAAGTCCGAAAGTCGGGAAAGTTCGAATGTTAGAAATTGGTAAGTCAGTAGCGAACGCAAAAATAGCTCTGATGAACCCAATAAAAACATCTTTCTAACTTCCGGACTCTTCAAGACTTTTATTGACTTTTGTCAATTTTATTATCGGGGATTATAGATTGCTTTGTAAGGTTAAATAATAGCTTTAATATGAACAGATCAATTTTAATAATCGCAATAATCTTTCTATCTAAATTTTCTTCCATTGCTCAAACCGGCACCAGCCAAAACATTGGGCAACGAACTTTATTTTTTAAAGATGAGGCCCGGAACCGGCCTGTTACAACAGAGATCTGGTATCCAACAACTGATACTTTAACTGAAAAAGACAAACATTTTTCTCCTTTTATTCGCATTCAAACCGTAAAGAATGGGAAAGTGCCCGGCAAAAAAATGCCACTAATATTAATATCACATGGTACCGGAGGAGGGCGTTTAACCCTTGAATGGCTTGCTGATGGATTAGTACAAAAGGGATTTATGGTTGCTGCTGTTGACCACTTCGGCAATACTTATGATAATAAAAAAGTGGAAGATTTTGTAGAGCCCTGGCGGAGGCCACAGGATATTAGTTATGTATTAGCTGCATTATTGAAAGATACCCTGTTTGGCAGTCGGATTGATACCCTGCGAATAGGTGCTGCGGGATTTTCACTTGGCGGTTATACTGTTATTACGCTTGCCGGCGCTAAGTTTGATTTGAATGCTATAAGAGCTTATTTTAAAACCGAAAGAGGTAAAAAAGAGTTAAATATACCCGAGTTTCCCGGTCTTGCTGATGCTTTTAATGAAGAATCAGTAACCAGATCTTTTGAAAACTGTCCTCCGTTAAAAGATAACAGGATCAAAGCGTTTTTTGCTATTTGCCCTGCAGTCGGACAGGGATTTACCACTAAAAGTCAATTTGCAACAATAAATAATCCAGTTTACATTGTAGGCGCAGAAAGCGATAGCATTGCACCTGTAAAAACAAACGCATGGCATTATTATGAACTTATAAATAAATCAAAATTCAAATTAATCAAAGGCAAGGTTGGACATTATGTGTTTTTGAGTGAAGCCATTGATGATGTTAAAAAGGATGCCCCGATATTTTTTACTGATGATCCGTCGGTAAACAGGCGCGAGATACATGAAGATGTCACCCAACTGGCTGCTGATTTTTTTAAAGATTGTTTTAAATAAATTTATCTGCTGACAAGCTGTTGTCATTAATGAGTTGTTAATTTGAATATCAAATTAAACAGATAAATGACCAGCCTGGATATTGCACAACAACGGATTTATAATCAGCACATTGCCAACCAAACATTCAAAGATCCGCAAGATATTGTAAAATGGATGGTTGCGATACAAGCACAGGATTACGCGGGTGCCAAATGGGCTATTGGCCTTCGCTTGCAAAATACGACCGATGTAGCGATAGACCAGGCTATGGCTGATGGTAGTATTATACGCACACATGTATTGCGGCCAACCTGGCATTTTATTTCTCCGACTGCAGGCCGAAATTGATTCAGCTTGTGAATTTATTGACTTTTTACGCTTCAATGTTCACTACATGACTGAGATTTACGCCCAGCAGCCACAATCAGGCAAAGGCGTATGGAATCGGGTAGAACACCGTC
>JAQBOA010000002.1 GCA_028288305.1 Mucilaginibacter sp. | reverse complement strand
TGCCGCATCAGAAGTTAGAAAAGATCAAAGAATTGCAACATAAGGGTGAGTTTGTTGCGATGACAGGCGACGGTGTTAATGATGCCCCAGCGCTTGCCCAAGCAGATATTGGTATTGCGGTAGGTTCCGGCAGTGACATAGCTGCAGAGACCGCAGGCATTGTTCTGGTGAACAGCAACCCTAAAGATATCGTCAGTTTAATTCTGTTTGGAAAAGCAACCTACCGGAAGATGATTCAAAATCTAGCATGGGCTACAGGTTATAATGTGATTGCTTTGCCATTAGCGGCAGGTATACTTTATAAGCAGGGGCTGTTGTTAAGTCCTGCGGCCGGTGCTGTTTTAATGACAGTTAGTACGGTAGTGGTGGCTATTAATGCTAGTTTGCTAAAAGTTAATAAATAAATTTTTTCGATGATAATTAATATCTTTGAATCGTGAAACGTACCGCACTCCTATTATTAACAGCGATTTATCTTGTATCCTGCGTGGGTATAGGCATCAGTCATTTTTATTGCTGCGGTAAGCTGGCCTCGGTTACATTGGCTTATGGTAAAGAAAATAATACCAACAAGCAAACAGGCAAAAATTGCTGCAAGCACGAACAACAAAATTTTAAGGTAAAGGATAACCATTTCAACATAACCTTCTTTTCTTTAAATAACCCGGTACCTGCTTTAATACCATCTTTTACACATCTTGATAATGAAAACATTGTCAACCTGCTGCATACTAAAGTGGCCTATATAGGAAATGCTCCCCCCGGGCATTCTGATATTCCTGTTTATACCCTCAACTGTACTTACAGAATCTGATCTGTACTTTTTTATAGCCTTACGATCAGTAACGGCTATCTATTAAATTTAATCCATCATCTTAATTTATAATCCATGTATAGGGCTTTGCTTTATACCATTTATTCATCTTTAATTTTAAAAACTCATGAAAAAAGTAATGCTGATGGCTGTAGCCATAATGTTTTCTGTTGCAACTGTTTTTGCTGCTGGTCTTCACTCTGTTAAAGCTGTAGCTGATACTGCGAAAAAAGCAAAACCTGCCAAAGTAGTGTACACCTGTCCAATGCACACGGATGTAATTAGCTACAAACCTGGTAAATGCCCAAAACCGAATTGCGGTATGACGATGGTTAAAAAGACAGATCTGAAAAAGAAGCCTGCAACAATGAAAATGTAATTCTCTCTAAGTCTTGAGTCCGAAGTTCTGAGTCGTAAGTCAAATTTAACTTGATATAAGACTTAGTGCTCAAGACTTGGGACTCAGAACTTCTGACTTAGGGCTTAGAAACTGCTTATTAAAAACATTAAGATGATTAATCAACTTATTTCCCTGTCTTTAAAAAACAGGTATATCGTTTTGCTGATCGCCGTTGCCCTTTTTGTATGGGGAGCTTATGCGGTCCGCGAAAACCCAATTGATGCCATTCCTGATCTGTCGGATAACCAGGTCATTGTCTTTACCGAATGGCAGGGTCGCAGTCCCCAAATTATGGAAGACCAGGTGACCTACCCCCTGGTGAGCAATCTACAAGGTATTCCCAAAGTAAAAGCCATACGTGCAACCTCCATGTTCGGGATGAGCTTTGTTTACATAGTTTTTGACGATAAAACAGATGTGTATTGGGCACGCAGCCGCGTATTAGAACGATTAAATTATGCACAGCGTTTATTACCGCAAGGCATTACCCCGACACTCGGGCCGGATGGTACCGGAGTAGGCCATATCCTGTGGTACACACTGGATGCGAAAGGCATTGACCTTGGGGAACAGCGGGCTTTACAGGACTGGTATATAAAATTAGGACTACAAACTGTGCCCGGTGTTAGCGAAGTAGCATCATTCGGTGGATTTGAAAAACAATACCAGATTAATGTCGATCCGCATAAACTCAATTATTATAATATACCCTTATCCCAGGTACTTAAAGCAGTTAAAAGCAATAACAATGATGTGGGCGGCCGTAAGTTTGAAATGAATGGCACGGGTTATATCGTTCGGGGCCTTGGTTATATTAAGAGTTTGCAGGATGTGGAGAATATACCGATTGGAGTGATCAACACTATCCCTGTAAAGATAAAAGATATAGCTACAGTTCAAATGGGTGGTGATGAACGTCTCGGCATATTTGACCAGAACGGCACCGGTGAAGCGGTTGGAGGTATAGTAGTTATGCGCTATGGAGAAAATGCCGATAATGTAATTCATGCGGTAAAGGATAAAATGAATGATATACAAAAAGGCTTACCACCTGATGTTACTTTTAAGATTGCCTATGACCGCAGCGAACTGATTGAAAACGCGGTTAATTCTGTTAAACATACACTGATAGAGGAAATGATCACGGTATCTATTATTGTTATCCTGTTTCTGTTCAGCTGGCGCAGCGCACTAAGCATTATTATACAAATACCAATTACCATAGCAGCCAGCTTTATTTTACTTAATGCTTTTGGTATCAGCTCTAATATCATGTCTTTAACGGGTATAGCTTTGGCTATCGGGGTAATTGTAGATAATGGAATTGTGATGGTTGAAAACTCCCACCGGAATATATCCATAGCACAACAAAAAGAAAAATCATGACCACAGCAGAAAGAATAAAAATCATAGAAGCATCCTGTAAGCAGGTTGGGCGTGGCGTGTTTTTCTCTACCCTCATCATAGTGGCTTCATTCCTCCCGGTATTTTTACTGGAAGGACAGGAAGGTAAACTGTTCGGCCCGCTGGCCTGGACAAAAACATTTATACTGGCAATAGATGCTATCCTCGCGGTAACACTGGCACCGGTGCTGATCTCCTTCTTTTTGAAAGGAAAATTAAGAACAGACGATCACAACCCATTAAACCGCGGATTAGAAAAGATATACAGACCTGTTTTAGACTGGTGTGTAACCTGGCGTAAAACTACACTTGTTGTCAATATAGTTGCATTGTTAATCAGCATACCACTATTATTGAGCCTGGGCAGTGAGTTTATGCCCCCTTTGGACGAAGGAACCATATTGTTTATGCCGGTTACGATGCCGGATATATCAAACTCCGAAGCCAAACAGCTTTTACAGGTGCAAGATAGGATCATTAAAAGCGTACCTGAAGTAAAAAACGTTTTGGGTAAGGCAGGCCGGGCAAATACGGCAACAGATAATTCACCTATCAGCATGGTAGAGACCATTATCCTGTTAAAGCCAAAGGATGAATGGCGTAAAGGAATTAAAAAGGAAGACATTGTAAATGAACTAAATGCCAAACTGCAAATACCCGGTGTAGTAAATGGCTGGACTCAACCGATCATCAACCGCATCAATATGTTATCCACTGGTATCCGTACAGACGTAGGTTTAAAAATTTATGGCCAAAATTTAGATACCATTTATGCCTTATCCAACCAAATGAAACAGGCATTGCAGGGTGTCAATGGTGTAAAGGACTTATATGTTGACCCCATAACAGGCGGTAAATATCTGAATATTCAGGTAAATAAAGATGCCATTGGAAGATATGGTTTAAGTGTGGATGATGTAAACGAGGTGGTGGAAAGTGCTTTGGGCGGAATGAACTTAACGCCTACGATTGAGGGTCGGCGAAGATTTAGTGTAAACCTGCGTTTGGCCCAGGATTACCGTAATAATTTGGATGAGATCAAAAGGACGCTGGTACAAACACCTTCTTACGGACCTGTTCCCTTGTCATCAGTTGCTGATATAAAAATCAGTGATGGTCCGGCTATGATCCAGTCAGAAAATGCCTTACTGCGTGGTGCTGTCCTGTTTAATGTACGTAACCGCGACTTGGGCAGTACTGTAAAAGAAGCGCAAGACAGGCTGAATGACATGGTGAAGACTTTGCCAAAAGGCTATTACATCGAATGGAGCGGACAGTATGAGAATTTGATAAGGGCCGAGCATACTTTAAAACTGATTTTACCCATTGTATTAATCATCATTTTTATGTGCTTGTATTTTGCTTTTCACTCTATAAGGGAGGCTTTTTTCAGCCTTATTTCTATTCCGTTTGCCTTAATTGGCGGAGCTTACATGGTGTATTTCTTCGGTGTGCATTTATCGGTTGCGGTTGCGGTCGGTTTTATCGCTCTTTTTGGGATAGCGGTAGAAACGGGTATTGTTATGGTGATTTATTTGAATGATGCCATGCAGCAACTGGTGGCATTAAAGGGCAACTCTAAGGAAACCATTACAAAAGAAGATCTCCGGGTTTACGTGATGAACGGCGCCGTAAAACGCTTACGTCCTAAATTAATGACTGTTTCTGTGGCCCTGTTCGGATTGGTGCCAGTGCTGTGGGCAACCGGTACAGGCAGTGATGTGATGCTGCCCATTGTATTGCCGATGATCGGTGGTGTTTTAACTTCTTCCACCCATATTTTACTGGTTACTCCGCTCATTTTTTTAATGGTTAAAGAGTATGAATTAAAAAAATATGGCAAGCTGGAAGTTTTGGATGTAAAGGAATAATGAACATGAAAACAACATATCAAATTATATATGCAATGCTCCTTTGCCTTACAGGTATAACAACTGTGAAGGCTCAGGAACACCGCCTGCCCTTAGACAGCGTTTTAGCACGTGTTACAACTAATCCGGCGTTGCAGGCTTATGATGCCAGAATTAGCGCGCAGGATGCTTATGCTAATGGAGCAAAAAATTTGGATGCGCCAAAGATAAGCGCAGGTCAATACCAAACGCCTTATCAGCTTAACCCGAATATGGGCTCTTTTATGATCAGTGGCGAGCAAATGTTTACCAACCCGGCTAAACTCCGCGCCAAGGAGGATTATATGAAAGGAATGTCCAAAGTAACTGCCGAAGATAAGAACTACCTGAAAAATCAACTTATAGCCCAGGCAAAGCAATACTATTACGAACGGGTTGTTTTAGAAAAGAAACTAAACTTATTGCAAAACACGCAGGACTTATTTGAATATATGCTGAAGGATGCAAACATCCGGCTAACGTATGGCAAAGAAAAACTGGGCAATATTTACAAAGCTAAAGCAGACCTGTATGAACTGGATAATACCCGCGAACAACTGAACAATGAGATCAGTCAAAAAAATATCATGCTTAATACCCTGATGGACCGGGATAAGCAAACGGCTTTTACAGTAGATACAACGATTGTACTAAAAGATTATGAAACAAGTATTACAGATACCTCAACTCTTGTAAATGCCCGAAGCGATATAAAAGGGATAAACCGAAATATTGAATTGCAGCGATTAAATGCTCAAATGGAATACAGCAAACGTAAACCTGACTTTGGTATCCAGGCTTCTCATATGATCAGTTACGGAGGCTATCCAAACCAATATATTCTAATGGCTTCTGTTACTATACCGATAGCACCCTGGGCATCAAAAGAATACAAAGCCAACCTGAAGGGCATCCGCTATGAGATGGAAGACTTGAAACAGAAAAAACTGGATATCCTCAACCAGGCTGAAGGACAATTGGTTAGTTTAAGAACCGATATGAGCAGCAAAAAAAGACAGCTTAAAAACTATCAGCAAAACATTATCCCTGCTTTACAAAATAATTATAAAACATCATTACAGGCTTATGAGCAAAATACCGGCGACCTGCCTTCGGTATTAGAAGGTATTAAGGATTTGCAAACAAAGAGGATGGAAGCATTAGACCGGTTACAAGAAGTTTTAAACTTACAGATGGCTTATGAAAAAGAAAATGAGAGGTATTAAACACGCAGGGAAACTCGCAAAAGGAATAGGTTGTGCGATTCCCTCCCTTGGGAGGGGGAGGGAGGGGTTTGGCCGCCTGCTTATCAAGCGTATAAACCCCTCCCTGCCATTGCGCACATTCAGCCGCACCCCTCCCGTAGGAGGGAATTTAGCTGCAACTCCATGTTTCGAACATTCTTCGTTTGAAACCCTGAGTGTTCGAAACCTGGCAAAAAGGAAAAGCGGCTGTGTGATTCCTTCCCTTGGGAGGGGGAGGGAGGGGTTTGGCCGCCCGCCTTTCAAGCGTATAAGCCCCTCCCTGCCATTGCGCACATCCAGCCGCACCCCTTCCATAGGAGGGAATTTAGCTGCAACTCCATGTTTCGAACACCCTTCGTTTGAAACCCATTGCTATGAAAAGAGCTTCTGCTTGTTTTTTAAAGCGATGTCCTTGGTTAAGCATCTAACAATTAGCTGCTTTATTGCTTTGTTTTTTTTCAGCGCTTGCTCTAACCCAAAGCAGCCACCCAACACCGCACAACTAAAGGATAACGTAAGATATACCTGCCCAATGCATCCGCAAATTATGGAAGATCATCCGGGTAGCTGCCCCATATGCGGCATGGCATTAGTTAAAAAGTCCGGCCAGGCGAGTGAAGGTGCAGGTATAAGTTTGAATACTGTTTTACAACCGGTTAATTCATCTGTTATATCAAATATTGATGCCATCACTCCTGAACAAAAGGAAATGCCAACAGAAATTTCAGCAGATGGATATTTAGATTTTGATACGCGAACGTTTAATAACATTGCTTCGCGATTTTCAGGTCGCATAGAAAAACTTTATATTAAATATGCTTTCCAGGAAATCCACCAGGGTCAGCGTATTTTTGATATTTACAGTCCTGATATGGTAAATGCCCAACAGGACTTGATCTATTTAACAAAAAATTCTGCCCAGGAAACAGGATTAATAAATGCCGCCCGGCAAAAATTATTACTGCTTGGCATGACATCCACGCAAGTAAGCGAAGTTATTAAGACTGGCAAACCGTTTTACAGCCTCCCGGTTTATAGCCCATATGAGGGCCATGTACATGATATGCCGCATAGTCAAATGACAGGTGCTGCTGATACAAAAGCTCCATCGGAATTTGCTAATAATATTCCCTTATCCATCAAAGAAGGCATGTATGTGGAAAAAGGGCAAACATTATTTAATGTAGTTAATCCGCACCATTTATGGGCTATTATTAAAATTGCCCCATCAGAGGTTTCCGCTTTAAGATTAAACCAGCCGGTTAAAATTACTATGCCTGATGTACCTGGCAAGATACTTTATGGAAGGATAAATTTCATTGAGCCGGCTTTACAAAACGGCGATAAGACAACAAGTATCCGGGTGTATCTTGATAATATGGATCACAACCTAAAAGTAAACAGCCTGGTCAAAGCAGTTATACAAACCGGGAAAATAAATGGTTTATGGATACCACGATCTGCAATGATTGATTTAGGCCAGAAACAAGTAGTATGGTTAAAAAAGGGATCGGCATATCATGCTCAACAGGTAAGTTCAGGCTCAATTAATGGCAATGAGATAGAAATTACTAAGGGGTTGTCTGTTACCGATAGCCTGGCATCCAATGCTCAATATTTAACAGACAGTGAAAGTTTTATTAAAACGCAAGGCAATGAATAACATTAGCAAAATTTTTTTAGAGCTAAGAACAATTGGGTTCTTATTCTTTATATTATTGATAGCTGCACTTTTTATCTCTTGCAGACAGAAGCCACAACAGGTAAGCAAAGTACAAAGTAAAGCTTATTACACCTGTTCCATGCACCCACAGATACATGAGGACCATCCGGGAAATTGTCCGATCTGCGGTATGAAACTGATAAAAGTGGAACTTACCGGTGCTATGAATAAGACATCGGACAACATTTCCCTTACAGCCACCCAGCTCCAGCTGGCAAATATTCAAACGGATACAATCCGCGAAGAAAATACAGGAAGTGAAAAAACATTGACCGGAACAGTTACGACAGATGAAAATAAATCAGAGGAATTAAGTGCAGGAATAGCTGGCCGCGTACAGCAATTATTTGTAAGGACTACCGGTGAAAAAATTATTATTGGGCAACCTGTTTATTCCCTTTACAGCGAAGATTTGCAAGAAGCAGAAAAAGAATACCTGCTAGCTAAACAGCAACAAAAAATGCTGCATAACCCGGACGTGGATTACCAGCAACTGATCAGCGCTGCCGAAAACAAGCTGCAATTATGGGGTTTATCGCACTCACAAATCAGCAACTTAGCATCTTCAGGAAAAGTATCAGCCACTACAACTATATTAAGTAAAGTTAACGGAACAGTAAGTGATATAGCCGTTCATGAAGGGGATTATGTAACTGAAGGTATGGCCATCCTGAAAACACAAGCCTTAAATAATTTGTGGGTTGAAGCTCAAATCTATGCTGGTGAAACTAAAAATTATAAAGAAAATGACCAGGTTAATGTTTCTTTTCGCGATTTGGGCGGCAAGGTTATTAAAGGTAAAGTAGAATTTATCAATCCTGAATTATCAGATGCTTCTAAAGTGGACTTGATCAGGATCAGTATTCCAAATCCACAAGGTTTAATACAACCAGGCATGCTTGCTTATATCTCAATAGCTAGCGGCAACCAACATGTTTTAGCCGTCCCATCTTCAGCCATCTTAACTGATGGAAAAGGAAGTAAAGTATGGATTAAGAACCCCGATGGCAGTTTTTCGCCAAGAATGATCAAAACCGGCGCAGGGAATCAAAGTTATGTGCCTGTGCTTTTCGGCTTAAGCGCGGGGAATATTGTAGTTACAAATGGAGTGTATTTATTGAACAGCGAATATATTTTTAAAAATGGGGGTGATAAGAGTATGGGGGGTATGAAGATGTAAATATGTTTTTTGAAAAAAGAAACAAGTAAAAATAAACCGCAATTTCAAATTACCTGGATTCAAAGATCATTACACTTCACCTCACTTTATCACGAGCTACAAACTTGTGAGCAGGATTAATTTTATTTTAGAATACTTTTCATCATATCTTCACCTTCATTTCGCAAAAAATAAAATTTTGCAAGCAAACTTAATATGATAAATAACGATGCTAACAAATAAATATGATCAACGCAAATTCCACAAAATAATGATATCAAAAAAAATAACATTTCAAATGTCATATCCAAATCATAAACCAAACGTAAGGTATTGATGCTCTTGTCCAGGGTAAAATCAAATTTCCCTTCCGTCAATTTATAATATCTCAAATTTGATCGAGGTTTCCACTTGGTATCTATTTCGTCATCAAATGAGATATGTTGCTGTGCATTTTGCACAATTCTATAACCTGAATCATTTAAAAATAAAAGAATTCTTTCGTGAGTATCTTTTGAGAGATTATTGGCTCTTTGATTTGGAATTTAATTTTCATATTTCTAATTATTTCTGGTTGAGAATAACTCCCTCTGGCGCGAATGCCGCGACGGCCTAAGCAGGAGTTCTCGTGCTCCGAAGACAGGTAATGAACTGTGCTAATACTGTATAAAATAAACCCTGGTGTCTAAAAGGCAGCCTCGGATGCATCATGCCTGTAGTCTAAGCATAGCCAATTCTGAGACAGACTGCAGGCATCAAACCATAGACTGGAATTCATAAAATTCTTTAGGTGAACAAATGGAAATACCTTCGTAACTTTTTAAAATGAAATCATTGCTATTTCCGGTTACTATATAGGCAGCCTGGGCTTCAACTGCTAACTCAATAAATTTGTTATCATCTTTATCATCAAGTACGTCTATCTTCAATTTTGGCTCAAACCATAAGCCATGTTTTTTAATCCTATCTAATAAAATAATTGAAGCATTAGCAAAGCCCGGATATTTTTTAAATCTATCTCGCAGTAAAACTTCCGAATATTCATCAAATACATCGTTTGAAATACATATTTTTATCTTACCGGTAAGTATTAAATCTTCAAATATCTTTTTTGAATAACCGATTGTACTAATTAAAGAAGATACGAAGATGTTTGTATCAATTACTGCGAGATCGTTTTTCAAGCCTGTATTCTTTTATTTCTTTATTAATATCCTCCATGGTCATGTCCTTCAGATCTGTAGATGATGCGATTTCATTTATATTATCAAATGCCTCTTTAAATGATTTTAAATCATCCATGTAGTCAACAGATTCTATAAAATCCATTGATTTAAGTAATTCAACAAGCATATTAGCCTTTTGCCTTTCACTTACTTTAACTAATAAAGTTTCCATTGCGCTTAATTTATTTAAAGTTACAAAATTTTGTGCAATTCATCACCAGCTTATAATAAAGACCTAATAACTTCATGTTACTCCAACGTAAACATTTTTCAACTGTTGCAACTCTTTCAACAATTACAACCTTTTTACCTACTTTTGAACTATGATTGATTTGCCTGTAGTCCAAGCCAACCAAAAACCACAAAAGCCCGACTGGCTGAGAGTAAAACTTCCTGTAGGTAAGGAGTATGCGCATGTGCGCGGTTTAGTTGATACACATAAATTACATACCATTTGCGAAAGTGGTAATTGCCCTAATATGGGTGAATGCTGGGGAGCAGGTACTGCCACGTTTATGATATTAGGCAATATTTGTACGCGGTCCTGTTCATTTTGCGCAGTGGCCACCGGCAAGCCTCTGGCAGTAGATGTTGACGAACCTAACCGTGTGGCAAATTCTGTTAAACTGATGCAGGTAAAACATTGCGTTATTACCTCGGTTGACCGTGATGACCTGAAAGACGGAGGCTCGATTATTTGGGCCGAAACAATAAATGCCATACGCAGGGAAAGCCCTGAAACTACACTGGAAACTTTGATCCCCGATTTTAGAGGATTATGGGAAAACCTTGAAAATGTACTGGCGACCAGGCCCGAAGTTGTTTCGCATAACCTGGAAACAGTGAGGCGCTTAACCCGCGAAGTACGCATACAAGCGAAGTATGACCGCAGTCTTGAGTGTTTAAAACATATATCACAGGCTGGGCTAAGAACCAAATCCGGATTAATGCTTGGACTTGGAGAAAAGGAAGATGAGGTTTTAGAATCCATGGAAGATATGCTGAAAGCTGGTGTGCAAATATTAACTTTAGGGCAGTATTTACAACCAACACGCAGCCATCATCCAGTTATTGATTGGATACACCCCGATCAATTTAACCGGTACAAACAATTTGGGTTAAATATGGGTTTTAGGTATGTTGAAAGCGGGCCATTAGTCCGTTCATCCTATCATGCTGAAAAACATTTGTTTGAAATCTGAGAATCCATATATATCTTCTGCCAATTGAGCAAAAAACGAAAAATATCGCTATCGGAAGATGAATTAGTGCTTGCATTAAGGAATCATGAAAAAGTTGCGATAGAAGCGTTGTACGATATGTATTCGTCCTCTTTATATGGCGTTATTTCGCGGGTTATAACTGACACTGCTACGGCTGAAGATGTTTTGCAGGAAACTTTTGTAAAAATATGGCATTCTTTTTCCAGCTACAGCACTGAGAAAGGTCGTTTATTTACCTGGATGGTTAATATAGCCCGTAATCTTGCAATAGATAAATTACGATCTAAAGACTTTAAGAATCAGAATAAAAACCAGGAACTTGAAAATAACGTAGCTTTTATTGACGAGCAAAGGAATACAACTTACAAGCCTGAATTGTTGGGTATCAAAGAATTAGTAGAAACACTGAAGCCAGAACAAAAGTCGATTCTTGAACTGGTATATTTTAAAGGGTACACACATGTGGAAGCAGCCGATGAATTGGGCATTCCGCTTGGGACTATTAAAACCAGGTTGAGAATGGCTATTCAGCAACTCCGAAAATATTTTAATTGAAGTGGAAGATATTAAAGCATATATTGAATCAGGTATACTTGAACTTTACGTTCTGGGGGATATAACCCCCGAAGAAAAGTTGCAGGTAGAGATGATGGCATCAAAACATTCTGCTATCAAAGCTGAGCTGGATGAAATTGAGCGGTCAATGGAATTATTTGCTGAAGATAATGCAGTTGAGCCGCCTGCACATTTGCGCGACCGGGTATTAAACAGCATACTTACTAACTTTGGAGACGACAGCACCTTTACTACAAACTCAGAACAGTATAAGAATAACATTGTAGCGATGCCTGCTGCAAAAACAAGCAATTTTTACCAATATGCATTTGCAGCATGTCTTACATTGTTGCTTGTCAGTGTAATTGCTTTGATATCCCTATATAATCGCCTGCAGCAATCAAATATTCAAATTGCAGCTTTACAATCAGACAAACAGCGTTTTGCAAATGCGGTTAGCCTTAAAGAAGGCGAATTAGAGGTACTACAGGATGCTTCTTTTAAGTTTCTTAAATTACAGGGAACACCCAAAGCACCTCAATCGCAGGTTACAGTTGCCTGGAGCCCGGCAAAGAAGAAAGTTTGGATTGATATGCGGTCGATGAAAATGCCGGTGAATGATAAAGAACACCAATACCAGCTTTGGGCATTGGTGAAGGGCAAACCCGTTGATCTTGGAGTGTTTGATAAAAACGCAGACATTACGGATATGAAGGAAATGAAATCAATTGCTTTAGCCGATAATTTTGCCGTTACCCTTGAACCACGTGGCGGAAGCCCCGCCCCAACTATGGACGAAATGATGGTTATAGGTAAATTTTGAGCATAAAACAGCTATTATCCTACCTTCTGTTTGCTTCTTTTAAATCGTACAGGCTTGTTTTTATAGATGTATGCCTCTTTTAAAATAGCTACTAAAGTTTCCAGCTTCATGGGCTTTGAGATATAACTATCCATACCCTGGCTTATACAAATATCCCGGTCTTCTGAAAGGGCGTTTGCTGTCATTGCTACAATAAATGGTTGCTTTATGTTGAGCTTGCGGATGTTTCTGGTGGTTTCCAGTCCATCCATTTCGGGCATTTGTATATCCATTAATATTACATCATACCGCTTTTCACTGATCTTCTGTAAAACCTCGTATCCGTTTTGAGTAACAATAGCATGGTATCCTAATTTAACTAATATCCGCTCAATCAATTTTTGGTTTATGGGGTTATCCTCGGCTATTAGAATATCCATTGGATACAGCATAGCGAAACCGGGATCAAGAAGATTATTTTGTTTTTCTTCAACCTGTAGTATTTCCTTTCGGTCTCCCAGTTCGGCACATATACTCTTCAATAGCTGATGCTGTTTAACCGGCTTGACCAGCACTGCCGAAAACAATCCCTGGTATTTTTTCCGGCTGGCATCACCTATTGAACTTAAAAGAATAACCGGAACAGGCTTTGGCATATTTTTAAGGGCCTCCGCTAAACCAACACCACCCATACCTGACATCTGTATGTCAGAAATTACCAGACTGAAATTCTTATCATCCGCTAAAATTTTCAAAGCTTCTTCTGCAGATAAGCAGGTTACGGGTGCAATTTTCCACTGCTCCAGTTGAGATTTTAAAACAATAAGATTTGTTTTGTTATTATCAACAAGCAAAACTTTTTTACCCTCCAGGTTTGCAATGCCTGGTAAAAGCGTATTTACTGACTGTACTTTATTGCTTGTTTTTACTTTTATTGTAAAATTAAAAGTTGAGCCTTCGCCAACACGGCTTTCAACCCATAAATTTCCGTTCATTAGTTTAACAAGCCGCTCGCTGATAATCAGGCCCAGGCCTGTGCCTCCATATTTACGGGTTGTAGAGGAATCGACTTGCGAAAACGCTTTGAACAAGCTTGAAAGCTTATCAGCAGGTATGCCAATTCCAGTATCCATTACACTAAAGCCTAACTCCAATTCCCCATTAGAAATTGTCTCAGACATGAAAACCTTAATGAACACTTCGCCCTTTGAAGTAAACTTTATGGCATTGTTAATAAGATTTATAATTACCTGTTTAAGACGAAGGCTATCTCCAGTTACATAACGGGGAAGGTTAAAATCGATCTGGTAGATTAAATCCAGGCGTTGCTCGGCCGCTTGTTGGGCGAACATGTCCATTATTTCTTCAATGCTTTGGCGCAGATCGAAATCCTCTTCTTCAATATCCATTTTCCCGGATTCTATTTTTGAAAAATCCAATATGTCATTGATCACATTCACCAGGCTATCGCCGCAGCTGATAATAGTTTGTGTATAATCGCGCTGCTCATCGTTCAATTTAGTTTCAGAAAGCAGGGAAGCCATACCAATTACGCCATTCATGGGCGTTCTTATTTCATGGCTCATAGTAGCAAGAAAAATGCTTTTGGCCTGGTTGGCTTTATCCGCTTCCTGGCGCGCGAGGAATTCCTGGTTCTTTTGTTCCTCTAATTCTTCTGATTGGACCTGCAATTCTTCATTTAAAGCCTGCAGTTCTTCGGATTGTGCCTGCAGCTCTTCATTTATTGCCTGCAATTCGTTCGATTGGTGCATCACCTCTTCAGTGCGCTCCTTCACCTCATGCTCCAATATCGCTTTTTGCTTAACTATACTGTTGACCTTGTAACGGTAGCCGGCATAAACACTGCCGGTAACAAACGCCGCCACTAGTAATTCAAACCACCAGGTTAACCAAAATGGCGGAACAACGATAACTTCTAAACTTAAAATATTGGGTGACCATACCCCTGCGCTATTTTGACTTTTAACCTTAAAAATATAATTGCCGGGAGGGATATTAGTATAAACTGCTGTATTTTTATCCTCTACATAATTCCAGCTTTTATCAAAAACTTCCAATATATAAGCATACCTCTTTTTAGAGGGTGACAAATAATCTAATGAAGCGTATTCAAGCGATATAACAGATTGATCATGCGATAGTGTGACAGACCTGGTTACTGAGATATCCTGCTTTAACGGAGAGGGATCATCACTGTTTTTTGCAACTTCGACAGTTTTATTGAATATCTGTAAGTTTGTTAAAACCAAAGGAGGGTTATAAGGAGCCTGAAATATTTTATCAGAAAAAAATGAATTAAACCCGTTTACCCCACCAATGTATAAAGCACCAGTATGGCTTTTAATTGCAGCATGCTGCTTAAACTCGTCACCCTGCAAGCCATCTTCGGTTGTAAAGTTTTTAAATTTATTTGTTTTGGGATCATACATTGCCAGGCCATTATTGGTGGTTATCCAAAAGTGGCCGTTATTATCTTCCAAAATGGCTTGTGTATAGTCGTTTGGTAATCCATCTTTAGTTTTAAAAACGGTAAAATGATGGGTAAGAGGATCAAATAAATTAAGCCCTGCTAATGTACAAATCCAAATTTTACCTTTATGATCTTCATAAAGATCAAGAATAGTATTATTGCTTAAGCTATTATCATTATCCTTGTGCTTAAAATGCGTAAAAGTATTAGTTGTGGGGTTATAAAGGTTTAAGCCTGCATCGTCGGTACCAATCCATAAATTTCCTTTACTATCGCTCAATAGCTTATTGATCCTGTCGCTACTTAGGCTTTTTGAATCAATGGAATTATAACGGTGATGAATAAAAGTATGGGTGGCAGGCTGATACTGATCAAGCCCGTCGCCAAATGTTCCAAGCCATATTTTTTTATCAGGAGTTTGCGCGATGGCGTATATATTATTTCCACTCAGGCTGGTAACATCGGATGGATTATGTTTAAATGACTTGAAAGTCCGGGTCTTCAGGTTCATTATACTAATACCATTACCCCACGTCCCTATCCATAAATTCTTCTGGTCGTCTTCTTTGATCTCCAGTATATTGTCGCCGGAAATGCTATTTTTATTGGAATCCTGATGTTTATATGTGGTAAAATTTCCAGACTTTAAATTAAACATGTCCAATCCGCCACCATCAGTCCCTACCCATATATTATAATTATCGTCCTCAAAAAAGCTGAGTACAAAATCATTTGAAAGGCTATTGGGTAAAGAACTGTGCTTGTAATGCATAAAGTTACTTTTGTTTTTCTTATACAAATTAATACCGCCGCCAAAAGTGCCAATCCACATGTTACCTGTCTTATCCTTCAATATAACATCAACCGAGTTTCCGCTTAAACTACTGTTATCCACATCGTCGTGGAAATAATTAAAAAACTGATTAAAAGAGGGATTATAGATACTTAAGCCCCCGTTTTCCGTTCCTATCCATAAATTATGATCATCATCCTCGGCAATGCTTTGGATACTATTATGCACCAGGGAATTGCTATTATACGGGTCATTGATAAAATGCCTGAAAATATCTGTATTTTTATTGTAAAGGTTCAATCCAGCTTCCTGTGTTCCTATCCATAATTGGTGCATGCTATCTTCAAAAATAGCAGTTATCTTATTCCCGGAAATGGACTCCTTATCATTTTCAAGGTGCTTAAAATTGGTGAAGCTGTTGTTTTTACGATCAAACAAACTGAGGCCGCTATTAACCGTTCCTACCCATATATTATTTTGACTGTCATTATAAACGGTCGCTATCTCATTTCCGTTAATGCTTTTTGGGTTATTATTATCGTGCAGATAATGCATGCAGGTACCTGTTTTTGGATCAAAGAGATCTAAGCCGTTCTGTTGGGTGCCGACCCATATTTTCCCCGAACTCTCAATGACAATTCTGCTTACCAAATTACTTGAAATGCTTCTGCTATCGTTTCCATTATGAATATAACGGTAGAAACGATTGGTTTTCCTGTCGAATTTATTTAAACCGTTTCCTACTGAAGCTATCCATATATTCCCGTCCTTATCTTCCTTTATATCCTGTATGTAATTATTACCAACACTGGTAGTATCCTTAATATCATTTCTGTATATCTTAAATTTGTAACCATCATACCTGTTTAACCCATCGTTAGTAGCTATCCAGATAAACCCATGGCTATCCTGTAATATGGCATTGGGATTAAGTTCCGAAAGGCCGTTTGCTGTACCAAGATGGTCGAAATGTAATTGCTGTTTTTGTGCAAACAAACAGGAGGACACTACCAGCAAACAAATAGTGAAAAAATATTTTCTACATTTCATTATAACGGATACTCCCAAGTTATTTGACTTAGCCCCTATCAAGAATAAAGTTCTCAATATCAGCTTTTAATAGTAGCATTTATTAGTTTTTATTAATGCCCTTTGTACGTAAGCTGCCTCTTTTTGTTGTAGAGTTTCGTCCGTTGGTTTAGATATCCGTCAGTTGAATCATTTGTTGAATAAAGTCATTAGAAATTAGCGAAGGTTAGCGCGGGTAGCTTTTTTTGTGAAGATGTTCTTAATCAATTCTCAAAGCAAATCTGATCAAATTACCAGTCACCAGAATTTTACAGTAAAACAAAACCATTTTCTTCATTTTTTGTAATAAAAGTAGGGTTTGCGCGTCCTACAATTAAACCAAGGGGCAAGGATAAAAGATCCACCAACAGTTTTTTTGTATGAAACCATGAAAAATTTGAGTATTTAGTTCTTTATAGATCAGTTAATAGTAAAAAAAGCGGTTACACAAATACTTGTAACTGCTTTTTTATGCCATTAATTTTGCCATAGTAACCGGTATGCGCCCCGCAACCTGGCTGGGCAGAATTACATTCATTCTGTTTGGTAAAGCAAGCTCATCACCGGCTTTGCCATGTATATAAGTGCCAATAATGCAAGCCTCTTCAGATGAATATTGCTGAGCTAACAAGCCGGTAATTATTCCTGTAAGTACATCGCCCATGCCACCGCTTGCCATAGCCGGATTACCGGTTGAATTAAAGTATACTTTGCCTTGCGGTGTTATAATTAATGTATAATCGTTTTTTAACAGGATATAAAGCTTATGCTCGCGAGCTTTTTGAATACCTGCCTGCATACGCTGCCACCAGTTTTTATGGTCACCAAAAAGCCGGTCAAACTCCTTCATATGAGGTGTTAAGATACTATTTTCTGGGATTTCATGCCAAAGCTCCCTGTGAGCAGCCAATAAATTAAGTGCATCAGCATCAAAAACTATTGGTTTATTATAGTTTGCTAAAATATCAGTCAGCAGGTCAAGGGCTTCATCACCTTTTCCTAATCCAGGGCCAATGCCTATTGTATTAAATTTTTTCCAATCAAATTTTGGTAATTCAAAACCTTGCCGCACTATAGCCATAATTTCGGGCATATAACTATTTAATGCCGTAAGCCCAGCTCCGGGTACACAGGCAGTAGTTAAGCCTGAGCCTGCATAAACGCAGGCGGAAGCGCAAAGCATGGCTGCGCCCATTGTTTCTGGCTCGCCTGCAACAATAAGTGCGTGCCCGTAAGTTCCTTTATTGCTAAAACGATGACGCGGTTTTAGCATTGTACGAATATCTTTTTCTTCAGTTAATTGATATGGCGAATTGAGCGACTGTATAAATTTTTCATTAATTCCGATATTCAACGCTTCCCAGCATCTGATATATGGAGCTGATTCGGGCAGTAAAAAATTAATTTTGGGCTGCTGAAAGGTAATCACCAGGTCGCTTTTTAAAACAACAGCATCTGGCGGCACTTCGCCATCTGTTAAAAGACCGGTTGGCACATCAACTGAAACCACTATTTTATGCAAGCTGTTAATATAACTAACCAATCTTTTATAATCACCATCAAGCGGTTTGTTTAAGCCCGAGCCTAATAAAGCGCCGATAATGACCTCACTATCTTCGGATGGAAGATCTTCACCCGGTTCAATTTCTAATAATGGGACTGAAGTCTGTTTAAGCCTTTGCAAATTGATATTAAAGCCTTCAGACGCTTTGTCAGAAAAACGGGTTATTTTAACATTCAATTTTTTATATTGATGATCATCCAGTATACGGGCGATAGCAAGTCCGTCGCCTCCGTTATTGCCTGTGCCGCAATAAATGCTAATTAATTGTTTTTTATCCGGAAAACGATTAATAAACCAGCCTACAAATGCTTTTGAAGCGCGCTCCATCAGGTCAATGGAAGCAATAGGCTCATGAGCTATAGTATAAGCATCAGCTTCGCGTATTTGGGAGGATGTAAGGAGTGGGAGCATATACCTTAAAGTTACGATTGCATAATTTGTTTGCAAGTAATTTTTATCTTACTATTTCTCCAAGTTCATTGCTTGAAATGGGCATATTTAGACGAATGTATCTTTTTAACTGCCCACGCATTTATTTAGAAAAGGATACACTTAAGTGAATGATTAAAATGAACTAAAAAAGATTTATACTATCTCTCCTTTAATAATTTCAAGGGCACGTTTTGCTACTTCTTTAACAATGTTATTTATATCGTCATCGTCCATTAATTGATCATAATTCTTTTCAATATTGTAATGTTCTTGATGACCACTTATAATCATAAAATTAATACTGTACAAATATTCTTCAAATGAAAAATGTATAAATACAGGTAAATTAAATGGTCGTGAAAATTTATAAGCTTTAAAAAAATATTCCATACCAAAGCTTATGACATTGCCATTAATATCATTTGGTTTATTAAGCCAAGTCAATAATGTTTCTGGAAAGTTAGATGCTGATAACATGTACCCTCCGCTTCTTGATTCTAAATTGTACCCTTTTGACTTATCAGTATTAAAAATAATTCTGTACTCGTGACTTTGAAAAAGTTCATCAAATTGCGAAAGCTTATTAATGAATTTTTGAAATAATGGCACACCAGAATCTTTTATAACTTTCGAAATATTTACCCAATTTCTTGTCTCTTTACGTTCAAGACTTTTATCCAGGCTTAGTTTGAATAATGCTATATCTTTGTCAACATCCTCCTCCTCTTCTATTTCGTTGCCAGCTAATGTGTCAGAAATAAGACTTAAAGAACGAAGTAGCAAATTTGCCATAAAATTGTAAAACAGATCCGGTTCACCACCATAACTTTGTATATCGGTAAGATATTGGTAATATTTCTCTTTTTCATTTTCCTTAATATAAAGTGGAGGAAACCCATATGAAATCAGTATCAGGTTGGATAGAATACGAGCTGTACGACCATTACCATCATAAAATGGATGGATTGTCAAGTAATCCAGGTGAAATTTAAGAGCTAATAATACAGGATGAGCAGCGTTCTTTTTTTTTTGATTTATTTTTTCTTTTTCGGTATTCAACCAATTGATTAATTCATGCATACGTTCCTTTACTTCCGTATGGGGAACAAAATCATAACGCTCACCCTGAAAGTTAATCATATAATTATCAGTATTTTTCCACTGACCAATATATTTTAGTTTTTCAGGATCTTCCTCATACATAATTCCTTTATGTATCTCTTTAATGCGCGCTTCGGAAACATTTAATTCTCCTTTACCTATTTTCATGATGGTGCTAATCACCTTATCATGATTTCTAATTTCTATTACATCCTTTATAGGCTTATCATTAATATCAATTACACCAACCATAACTGTACGTGTCTCACGCTTAGTCAAGGTATTACCTTCCATGCTATTAGATGTAAAGTTCCATTCGAGCCTTAATTTGTAGTTGATTTTATTTAGAAGTTCAATAGGTATAGGTCCCTGTTCCAGTATATTAGCCTGAAGATTGTCTATTTGCTGTAGCTTATCTAAATAAGTCATATTCAATTGGTTTCGACAGGTAATGTAACAATTTTCTTCCCTTATTTCACTTTCATTTCTTTTTTCAAAAACTGCCCGGTAAAGCTTTCTTTAACTTTACATAGACCTTCCGGTGTACCGGAAAATAAAATTTTGCCGCCACCAGATCCTCCTTCCGGGCCGAGATCGATTACATGATCAACCACCTTTATTACATCAAGATTATGTTCAATGACTAATACTGTATTTCCCTTATCTACCAGTTGGTTTAATACACCCAGCAGTACATTTATATCTTCAAAATGCAAGCCTGTTGTTGGTTCATCAAGGATATAGAAAGTATTGCCGGTATCTTTTTTGGAGAGCTCTGTAGCTAGTTTAACCCGCTGTGCTTCGCCGCCGGATAAAGTGGTAGATGATTGTCCTAAAGTGATATAGCCCAAACCTACATCGTTCAAAGTTTTTACCTTACGGTAGATAGCCGGAATATGCTCAAAAAATGGCGTAGCATCCTCTATACTCATATCCAGCACATCACTGATTGATTTACCTCGGTAACGTACTTCAAGCGTTTCGC
>JAQBOA010000104.1 GCA_028288305.1 Mucilaginibacter sp. | reverse complement strand
CAAAGCTATCGGCCCCATTTGCTTGCTGTCCAAAGTAATATCTGTCCTGCTCAGTTACCAGTGCAAAAATGGAGCGGCTTACCGAAACCCGTGGCTCCCGCTGGTGCCCGGCTTTTTTCCAGGCTTCTTTGTACATCCTGATCTGTTCGGCCTGCTGGATATGAAAAGGTTTGCCGCTTTCGTCAAATTTCAATGTAGAACTTTGCAGGTACATGCCATTTTCAGCCGCCCAAACTGCGGTGGCATTGGATGCAGCTCCCCACCAGATGCGTTCCCGCAATCCGTCTGAGTGCGGCTCCAGCCGTAACAATCCTGGCGGATTCGGGAACATCGGATAAGGGTTAGGCTGGGCAAATCCCACACCTTTTAATTTATCCAAAAATTCCAGAGCCTTTCGCCGTCCCATATCTGCGTCGGTTTCGCCCTCAGTAGGTGCATAACCGAAATAACGCCAGCCCTCAATTACTTGCTCCGGCGAACCACGACTGATGCCTAATTGTAAACGTCCGTCGGAAATAAGATCAGCAGCACCGGCATCTTCCACCATATATAAGGGGTTTTCATAGCGCATATCAATTACACCAGTGCCAATCTCTATTTTATTGGTCTTTGCTCCAATAGCCGAAAGCAACGGAAATGGCGAAGCCAATTGGCGCGCAAAATGATGAACCCGGAAATAGGCGCCGTCCAACCCTATTTCCTCCGCGGCAACAGCCAAATCAATCGACTGCAGCAAAGTATCGCCCGCAGTACGGGTTTGATACGCGGGATGGTTTGACCAATGACCGAATGATAAAAATCCGATTTTTTTCATCATTAACTTAATTATGCCAGCAAATGTAAACATCCTGGCGCGCCATGGGGGTCATGGCTTGGTAATAATGGTTTTAGCGGATGAAATTCAGGTGTCCGTCCGTTCTCCAATCGGTCGTGCTTCATTGCGATTTCATTAACTCAATAAATCTCAATTTTATCCCCAAAAAAATAATTGAAAATAAATTTGCGCAACTTAAAAGTTGCATATATATTTGCAACCTGCAGGTTGCTTAATTAAACATTAGTAAAATGAAACACGACATATTCCAGGCCATAGCCGACCCAACACGCAGGGCAATTTTAGCTTTAATTGCTATTCAGGCATTAACGCCAAATGCAATGTCCACTAAATTTGATATGAGCCGGCAGGCAGTATCAAAACATATTAAAGTATTGCAGGAATGCGAATTGATTAAGCCCCAACATTCCGGGAGAGAAATTTATTACCATTTTAACGTAAAAAAAATGCAGGAATTTGACCATTGGCTGGCTCAATTAAGGCGGAATTGGGAAACCCAGTTTAACCAGCTTGACGACGTATTATTAACACTAAAAGACGAAGAAAATGAACAATAATTTGCTATTTGATTTTACCGTTGACAAAGCAGCGAAAACGATTTTGATAACAAGGGAATTTAACGCCCGGCAGTCGCTGGTATGGGACGCCTTTACCAAAAAAGAATTACTGGACCGGTGGGCCGCGCCCGCACCCATGCGCTGCGAAACCAAATACCTGGATTTTAAAGTTGGCGGGAAAAGGTTTTACGCAATGATAAATCCGGAAGGACAAGAGCGCTGGGTACTGCAGGAATATACCTCCGTTACGCCAAAAACGAACTTTAAACTATATAACGCCTTTGCCGACAAAGACGAAAACCCCGACCCCATCGGCTCCGAATGGGACCACAGCTTCAGCGAACAAAATGGTATAACAACAGTAAATATTTCCATTTATAACGAGTCGGTTGAACGGATGCAAAGTTTAGCTGACGGATTCAGAACAGGATATACAGCAATGTTAGAAAACCTCGACAACCTGTTTGCCACTTTATAACAGAAATAATAAACAGAAAAATTAAACACTTTAAAATAAAAAAATCATGAGAGCAATTAATCCCTGGATCAATTTCAATGGCAATGCCGAAGAAGCATTCTCTTTTTACAAATCAGTTTTTGGCGGCGAGTTCGCAAAGATCGTCCGTTTTAAGGACATAGCAACCGCCGAATTCCCAGTAGACGAAAAGGAAGCAAACAAGCTCATGCACATTGCTTTGCCCATCGGTAAAAATAATGTACTAATAGCCAATGACGTTCCCGAATTTATGGGGCGGGTAAGCGAAAACGAAAACCGGTCGAAAATAGCCGTTAGTGCCGAAAGCCGCGACGAAGCAGACAAAATTTTTAACGGGTTATCAGCAGGCGGAAGTGTTGAAGGGCCCATTGGCGACAGCCCCTGGGGTACATACGCCGGCATGTTCAGGGATAAATATGGCATAGAATGGATAGTGGAATTTGACCCAAGTTTATAACTGACAAACCTGAATAATGCTCATTCTCAAAGGCCGCTTAGGATATTTCTTGATGATGAGCGTGGACGCTCATCATCAAGAAATCGGTCAAGTGTGGACACTTGCCCGGGTGGGTTGGAAAAAGTATAAGACCTAATTGGATTTACTTATTTTCCAGGTGAAAAACGCTATCGTGCTGCGAATTTTTTGTTAAGTGTTGGTCGTTTTGAGAGGGTGGATGAATTGTTTTTATGTTAGTGTAGACGTAGCATATGCGCATATTTATCCAAATGTATAAGCGGCAGCGAGGTTGCGTCGTTTCACATTAAATTCCCCACGAGTTTAAGAACGCATCGACGTTTTGAACAGGTAACGACGAAATTCCAGTCACTTTATCCCGAATTATAAACTTGGTCGGCTGTCTGTAAGACAGCTCCAACCTCGGATGCTTCGGGGCTTCTATGATTTCGTAGTTGTTGTTACACCTTTGATAAAACGTTCTGTATCCTTTTAGTTCTGCAATAATATTGGTCAAATATTCCTTTGGTAAACTTAAGGCCTCACTAAAGTTGTAGGCCATGTTCTTGATTTGTTCATCATCTAAGTTTTTAACAACAAACATGGGTCTTTCAATATTTTCCTTATTCTCACGTTCTATCCTGGCCAGTAGTTCGGGAATTAACATTTCATAGACTTGCACGTCCCGTGAAGCCTCCATTTGTGATTTGATATGGTTTAAATGGTCGAGGCTAAATTGATCTGCATAATGATAAAAGCTTCGTGATACATTAATTAATTCCAGCCCGTAGCAAAGGCACTGGTAGGCTGTTTCGTGGTAATTGAATTCCCTGAAGACATCAGTAGCGGATAAGCACAAAGCGATGGAGTTGATAAACATAGTTTCGTTATGAAACCGGACATCCGAAAGTATGGGCATTTGGGAGATCAGATCAAGTTCCTGAGTAAGCACATAGCGCGAGCGCACAACGACACTGTAGGCCTGTAATAATTTGTCTTCCGTATCTTTTCCTATGTTATATAGGCGTTCAAGGCCGGTATATAATTCCTGCTGCAGGTCTGCAAGCATATTCGACTCGCGAACCAATTCAGACGATTTATTTTTCATACCCATTGCTCGCTGGATCGCCAATTGATTTAATTGCTTTAACCGATAGTAGCCGATGAGCGAGGCTAGATTTTCTGCATTCCATACCTCCAGTAGTCGCTTGCCCTGGTCATCCGTTTTGAGCTGTTGAATCTTTTCGAATGTTTCTTTTATCCTTTCGTGGATTCCTTCCGGCAATAAATGATAAAACTTGGGAACCAGCAGTTCATAGAAAATGATATTTAGATCAAGCAATACCTCATTTTGGAGTGTTAAGGCGTCTTTTCTCAACAATTTTGCCGCCTGAATAAATTCAGGTATGTCCATCTGATTCAGCGCCAATTGATTTTTAAGATGTGTGAAACCGATCAGCTGACGATGCTCATTCGGTATTTTGCCGCGCCGGGTCAATTTGTGAATGTAATGCTCGGAATCATAGCGCTTCCCGACCTCTCCGTACACAACCGCCGCCATTACCATCAATTCCGGGTGCTGATCTATTGTGGCCGATGGGATCGTTATGATCAAACCATACAAAAGATTAATATCGTGTGTGCGCATCAGGGAAAACCCAAATTCCAATAATAATTTGGTGACGTTTTCTGGGTTATTTAAATCGAACTGTGTTTCTTGTAAAGGAATGGCCGGATAATCGTACCTTGGCCCTTGGGAAGCGAGGATCAACGAAGCCTTTTTAAAGTTGTCGGTAAACTTTTCATGGATATGTTTTGCCGTGGCATCATTCAGCGAATTAATGATAGGAAAATGGATATTCACACTATCATTGTCGAGCCAATCGTCAGATTGACGTTCCCGGATCAAGCGCATATAAATTTTTTCAGCATAGTCATAATACAATTGCCCGTTTTGCACATCATAAATCACCACCATTCCAGATCCGATCGGCCGGTTTAAGAGATAACCCAGCCGGGAAGTCTCAAAAGCATAGGAGATCATGGTGCCATCTGCCACCAATGTCAGTTGTTCCACGCTTTTGAGCTGAATACCGAATCGCCAATTAGAAGCATTGGTTCCCGCAATGATCAATTCAGCATCCAGGTCACAGCCCTTGTCCGGTACATCCCGGCGGCATATGAAGCCATTGGCTTGGCTTAGTATGCCAAGCACCGCAGTGTCAGATTTGTCGCTATTAACGGATGCTTTGTCAATTTTAGGAAAGTCACGGAATGCCATAGGGAATCTAAGATAACAAAAAATAAATAGTTAGCCTACCTAACTAGCCACACTTATATTGGCCATTCAATAGTAAAAAAGTCTTGCAAAAATTTTTCTGCGGCTTTGGGTTCAATTGAATTTATATAATAAATTTTCCCTAATAGCCATTCCTTATAAAGGCCCTTATCATCTAATTTACAATATTTCAAATGTTCTTGAACTCCAAAGACCCTACAACAATAAATGTGTTTTTTGATTTCTTTTTTAAAATTACGATGAACATGCACTCCATTGGAAACAGTTAGACCAGTTACTATTTGCCTCCTTCCCTTTTTATATATGCCAACCTTATCCCAATTAATGAAAAATCCTTCAGTTTTAATGATATGCTTTAAGAGTTTTATAGATGGTAAAGCATTAAAATTTCCAGAAAAGGTAATATCGTCTGCATATCTTGTATATGACACGTTTAATTTTTGAGAAAGTTTGTCAAATCTATGATCTAATCTTCTTAAAATTATGTTGGATAATGCAGGACTTGTAGATGCTCCTTGTGGCATTACTGCCGTATTTTCTGGGACTAATTCTCGATAAAGCTTTAATTGACATTCAGAAAACTTATTATAATAATCATTTGGTAGTACAACTGTTGATAATTTAGCTAAATCAATAGATAGATTATTAGTATATCCCAATGATTTAAATATGCCATAAACTCTGCGCTCACTAATGCTATCAAAGAATTTCAACAAGTCAAGATTTAAAATAGCTTCTTTATCAATGTGTTGCACCGCATTTGTGCGTATTGATTTCTTGTTTATAAATCCATGCGCATTGCGATTTATCGGCACCTTTTGTAATATTTCCAAGTTTATAAATTGCTGTACCATTCTTAGATTTAGGTGGGGAACAACAATTTGACGAAGACCACCAGTTCTTTTTTTTATTTCATAAAATTTATAAAACTTATCCCTATTATTTATAATATACTTTAAATCGCCATATGGTATTCCTACATATTCACTTAGATGATTTGTGCTAAAAATTACGGGTAGGCCCTTTCCGATTAAGTTTTCTGCATACTCAACTGTTTTTGCTATAAATTCACTTGTCCTACCACAGCTTTCTGCTTTGTGTATGTATTCTTCGACATTAAATGACATAGACTGATTACTCTTTTTTGGATGAAATATCACGATTAGTGATATATGTGCAACAGTGTTGGGCTGTGTGGTGCCGTGTTGCACATATATTAAAGTAAAGTAGCTTTAAAATTAGCCTTGCTCAAGAAGCAAGTTATCTCCGAGGAGAACAGCTAATCAGCTATGTCATACCTTTGAAATGTTTTGGGATATACATTTTAGGTTCGTTAAATATAACTGTTTTGCGTTGTATCTGCAGATTATTTATCTTAATATTCTTTGAAATAGCATCATATGCGTTATTACCCTTCTCTGTAATATTATCTTCTACATCGAAAAAGTTCTTTTTTTTACCTTCTGACAATATTTCTTCCAATTCATTTACACTAATCCCAAGGGTTTGAAAGATTTTGGAAGTATTACTACCTTGTCTTTTAAGGCGTAACACTGCCATTAATCCGAAATCCATCCTGGCATTATATTGAAAAGTATTTCCATTAGATTTGTTAAGTATCTTCATTTTATACGCTAAATTAAGCCAGTAATAGTTTTCGTTTTTAAAATCTTTTGCAGTAGATATCTTTCCTTGCCCAGACCTTGGATATAATGGAAACCATCCATTTTTATTTGACCAAAAAATGGGAAGTGTGTTGTTTGGTACAGAATGAGAAAATATTATAAGTGCTTGTGAGTTATTAAATCCCAATGGATGAGGTATATCATTTTTTTGTTCCCTATCATATAACCAAAAAAGCGGCATCCCATATCTAAAACAAAATTCTCTTATAGGTAACATTTTAGGTCGATAACCAAAGACTGACCCCGTAGAACAAAATGCTTTATTATATCCCGATCCAATAATTGTAATATTTTCTATAGAAGAAGATAATAAAGTAAAAGATTCATTCATGTACGCAACACACAGAACAAATACGTTTATACTATACTTTTCTTTTAATAATTGATGTTTAATATTATGTTGAAAATAGGTTTTTAACGTTTTCCCAGAACCAATTATATCATCTAATAGGATAAGAACACCTCCATCTCTTAAGCCTTGTGTTTGTAATTTATGAACATGCTCTAAGATGACAAACTTTTGAGGATTGGATTTATAAGTGGGAGTTTGTTTGAAAAAGTATAACATTGTACTACCACTTTTGCCCAAATCACCATAACCATGTATAAATATTTTTTGGTCTAATGGTAATTGACTAATAATAGATTTTACGCCTCCTTCATATTCTGCAATTATTTGGTAGTTTGTATAGTACATTAAGGCATCAAGCACTGTTAAGGCTGTATCCCATTCATTTTGTTGAAAATTATTTAACCAATTAACTATTCGAATTGTAGTAATAGAGTTTTGGAGACGGACAATTATTGTCTCAATTTTGGTAGACTGACTGTCAGACAGCAACGGTTTAAGGTCCATAGTAAGCTAAAGTTAGCAATTTTCACTTCTATTGCAATTGATGTGACTATTACAATGGTATAGAGACCGCTTTGCCTATTAATTTTTGAAAGTAAAAATAAAACTAAACTTTATATTATACCCACGCTGTCCGAAGTTTGATAACTTCGGATAAACTACGCTTGTACCTCTGACTACAGTGCACAAAACAAACAATCAACATCTTTCTTTAAGCAACCGCTTAATGTGTGGGTTGCAACCTATGTGTTACAAATGGGCTTTCCTTCCCTTAAAGAGTTGTCCGTCCTTATTTGATGTTCTTTTGCCCCGCCCGCTGTCCGTAGTTTCCAAACTACGGGCAACTATGCCTGGAGACTCTGTCTCCACTATTGGCCAAAACCAGCCAAATCGATTAAATATAAAAAAAACCGCCCTACTTTCGTAAAGCGGCTTCGTAGCCATTAGGAGAAAATTGTCGAAAAAATTTCTCATTGATTTAAGGCGTTTCTTGTCTTAAATTCCGTCCTCTTCGGTAGCGGAGCAAGACAAATATTTAATTCAATTTCGTAATTATAGTCCTTTTACAATCGCCAGTGATTTTTCGACATGGTCGGTAGGTGAAATGTGATCGGTTTCTGATGAAAAAACAGCTATAATTTTACCGTCTTTACCAATAACATAAGTGGTTCGCGGGATGAAACCGTGGTTAAGCTCCATACCACGCACGTCTTTCATTCCAACCTTCGGTGCATTTATTACCAGGCCGTATGTCGCTGCAATTTTGCCTTCAGCGTCGGACGCGACCGCGAACTTGCCTGCACAGTAATTTGGATCAGCAGAAAATGCATTTAGTCGTTTAATATCGTCTCCGGATACTCCGATAATAGTAGCTCCGGCCGCTGTAAATTTATCCTTCATTTCAGCAAAGGCATGGGCTTCCGCATCACAGCCGCCGGTATAGGCAGCAGGATAGAAGTAGACCACAACCGGCCCTTTAGCAAGTGATTTTTTTAATGAAAAATTAAATTCACTACCGGCCAGGCTGGCCTGGGTGGTAAATACAGGCGCTACATCTCCTTTTGCCAACATCTTCGATTGGGCAAAACCAGGAAGGGCTGTTAGGAGCGAAAAGCTGAAAGTTAAAAAAGACATGCAATAATATTTCTTGATCATGGCAGATAGTTTTAATTTCTTAATGGTGTTTTACCAAATCTACGATAGTAGTAGTAAATAGGTTGTCTGTCATTAAAATTTTACCGGCTGCTCCGTCGGGCAACAAAACAAAAAAGCCGCCTTACTTTTGTAAAGCGGCTTCGTAGCCCAAAAGGGAAATTCTTAAAACGCTTATTCAAGTTTTTAGAGGTTGCGGAGTCAATCTCCGCTGTCCGAAGTTTGATAACTTCGGACGATTATGCCAGTAGTCTCTGACTACATTACATAAAACAAACAATCACCATCAATAACCTAATCCAAACCGGCATAATTTGAGACCATGAATAAATGTAATCTTCGGCACAACAAACCAAGACCGTGTGTCAACCTATTTCAGACTAGCCAGTGTTCATTTATGCGTTCACCTGAACGTAAATGAACACTATTCGGCAATTTCAGCAAAAAAATGACGCTCAAGCCCTAATATTGCGTTAAAAAGACTGCAAAAAGCTGCAAAAAGTTGTTGTTTTTTGTAATAGCCTGCAAAAAAATGCCGTTTTTCTGTAAATAATTGAACTTATTGATTTACAATGACTTACAAGCTAAATAATTTCAAACACCTTGGTAGTCAGCTGTTAATGGATATTTTCTTATGTGTTCATGTGAAATGAACGTGAACACTGTCCAATAAAAAAGCCTTAAGACTCGCGACTTAAGGCTTTTGACTTGGTTAGTAGCCCGTAGGGGAATCGAACCCCTGTTTCTAGAATGAAAATCTAACGTCCTAACCCCTAGACGAACGGGCCTTCTTTTTAAGTCAGAAGTCTTGAGCTTGTAGTCTTAAGTCGGAATATGACTCAGGACTTATAACTAAGGACTTTTGACTCCCTTTTTCGGGATTGCAAAGATATAGCTTTAAAGAGAAATTAAAAATAAAGTTTGAAATTTTTGTGAGAAGTCGGAAAAGTCCGAAAGTCAGTAAAGTCCGAAAGCTTGATTTGTTTAACTCTTTTCTTTTGGTACCCATAAAACAATTAGTTTCTTTTTAACCACTATGGCTTTTCCGACTTAATGACACAGTGAAGCTTCTTTCGGACTTTACTGACTTTCGGACTTTCCCGACTTCTCCCCACTTTTTACATTCCTCAAACAAAAACAACATCTTTATACTTTAAACCTGTTAGTTATCCGATTATATTTATACCAAATACTAATACTATTTATATGAAAGCAATTTGGAACAACCAGGTTATTGCTGAAAGCAATGATACTGTAGTAGTTGAAAACAACCATTATTTCCCAAAAGACAGCGTTAAAGCCGAATATCTTAAACCTTCTGATACCCATACTACCTGCCCGTGGAAAGGCCTGGCTTCTTATTATAGTCTTGATGTAAACGGCATGAACAACCTCGATGCCGCCTGGTATTATCCAGACCCAAAACCTGCGGCAGCTAACATTACAGATTATATTGCTTTTTGGAAGGGCGTAAAAGTAACCCAATAACTAATATGAAGCAGTACGATGCCATTGTAATAGGATCAGGTCAGGCCGGCGGCCCTTTGGCAAAAAAGCTAGCCCTCGCAGGTAAAAAAACGGCGCTGATTGAAAAAAGATGGATCGGCGGCACTTGCGTAAACGATGGCTGTACACCAACCAAAACAATGGTGGCATCGGCTAAGGCTGCTTATATGGCTGCACATAGCGCTCTGCTTGGTGTTAAAATAAAAGGTTATTCGGTAAACATGCCGGTGATTAAAAAGCGCAAGGACGAAGTTGTACACCAATTTAGGGATGGCAGCCGAAAAGGTTTGGAAGAAACCAAAAACCTCGATCTGCTGTTTGGCGAAGCTGCTTTTACCAGAGAAAAAACAATTTCTGTAACGTTAAATGATGGCGGCATAGAAGAGCTTGGGGCTGATTTGTTTTTCATTAATACAGGCGCCAAGCCCTTTATTCCGGAAATTGAAGGACTTAATGATATTGATTATTTAAATTCAACCACTATACTTGATTTGGATTATGTTCCTGAACATTTATTGATATTGGGTGGTAATTATATTGGTTTAGAGTTTGGTCAGATGTTCCGACGTTTTGGGAGTAAGATAACAGTAATAGAAAAATCAGGGAGGATTGTATCTCATGAGGACGAGGATGTTTCAGAAGAGCTGACCAAAATATTGAAAGATGAAGATATTACTATCCATACCAATACAATAACTACCGGATTTAAAAAAAAGAAAAGCGGAAAAATAACGGCTATTATTATAAAGGATGGCAAAGAGGAAAAGATAAAATGTTCGCATGTTTTGGTAGCCGTTGGCCGTACACCACAAACCAAAGCTTTAAATTTATCCGAAACCGGGGTTGAGACGGATGAGCATGGCAACATTAAAGTGAACGACAAGCTCGAAACCAATGTACCCGGTATTTATGCTTTGGGCGATGTAAAAGGCGGCTCGGCTTTTACACATATCTCTTATAATGATTATACAATAGTTTATCGCAACCTGGTAAAAAACGAAAATTTAACAACAAAAGACAGGCTAGTCCCCTATTGCATGTTCACCGACCCGCAACTTGGTCATGTTGGTTTAAGTGAAAACGAAGCTAAAAAATTAAAACTAAATATTAAAGTTGCAAAATTGCCTATGACGCGTGTTGCCCGTGCAATTGAAACCGGGGACACCCGTGGCTTTATGAAAGCCATTGTTGACGCTGATACAAAACAGATATTAGGCGCAACCGTCTTGGGCCCCGAAGGCGGTGAAATCATGACGATTTTACAAATGGCCATGATGGGAGGTATTACTTATGAGCAGATACGTTATTTTGTTTTTGCGCATCCGCTTTACGCCGAATCATTAAATAACTTATTTATGGCACTGGAAAGTTAGCCCATGTATGATAAAGGTTGAACAATTAAGTAAGCACTTTGGCAAACTCAAGGCCGTTAATGAAATCTCTTTCGAAGTAAAGGAGCATGAAAATCTCATATTGCTAGGTACAAGCGGTTGCGGAAAAACAACTACCCTTAAAATGATCAACCGGCTTATTGAACCTACCCATGGTACTGTTTTTATTGACGGGAAAAACATCTCTGAGCAATCACCGGAAATTTTAAGGCGGGGCATCGGTTATGTCTTACAAAATAACGGCCTTTTTCCGCACTATACTGTTGCCGAAAATATTGCCATCGTTCCTCAATTGTTAAATTGGGATAAAAAGCGAACAGAGAAAAGAGCTTTGGAACTGCTGGAAAAACTGCATTTATCTGCCGATTATCTTAACGTTTATCCCAATGAGTTGAGCGGTGGGCAGCAACAACGCATAGGCCTGGCCAGGGCTTTGGTTGCTGATCCGCCGGTTTTATTGATGGATGAGCCTTTTGGCGCTTTGGATAATGTGACCCGCCAAAAAATCCATGCCGAATTTAAAGCCCTGGACGAACTGAAAAAGAAAACCATTATTATGGTTACCCATGATGTTCAGGAAGCTTTTGAGCTTGGTGACCGTATTTGCCTGATGGATGCCGGAAAAATTATACAGGATGGAACTCCATACGAATTATTGTTTAAACCGGTTAATGATTTTGTTAAAGACTTTTTACAGGAGCAACGCCTGCAATTGGAATTTAAAACTATCCGCTTATACGATTTATGGAAATGGTTGGCCCCCCGGCCCCCTAAAGGGGGAGCTTCTGATTTTCAAAGTAATGAGAAAATGGAAGTCCAACGAGGTTTATCATCTGACGTGGATTTTTGGTCGGGATTGGAGCATTTCAAATTTGGCAAATCCGAAACTATAAATATCAGTCATAAAGAAGGCCACGAGGTGAAATCAGTAAATTTTGAGCAGCTGATGTCGGCGTTTTATCAATACAAACAGCAGGCACATGAATGAACAGCAACAAAGCTTATGGGATTTTATGCAGCAGCAGTCAGGCAAACTGGGTGAACAAACCATTCAGCATGTTGGCCTAACCTTTATTTCACTTTTTATTGCCGTGCTTATCGGTTTGCCTTTAGGCATATTTATCACCCGTCAAAAACAATTTTCAGGACCTGTATTGGGAATTGCCGGCGTTTTACAAACCATACCGAGCATAGCCTTATTGGGTTTCATGATCCCGGTGTTAGGTATTGGTGCTAAACCCGCCATTGCTGCCCTTTTGTTGTATGCATTATTGCCTATCATTCGCAATACTTATACAGGCATTGAAGGTGTCGACTCCGCGGTTAAAGAAGCTGCTGTTGCCATGGGGATGAACAAATGGCAGGTGTTATTTAAAGTAGAACTTCCTTTAGCCATGCCGGTTATTTTCGCAGGTATACGTACGGCTACGGTTATAACCGTAGGTGTGGCTACGCTGGCCTCTTATATTGCAGCTGGTGGTTTAGGGGAGTTTATCTTCGGTGGTATTTCGCTCAATAACACCAATATGATACTCGCAGGTGCTATTCCGGCAGCCTTGCTTGCAATTTTATTTGATTTTTTGTTAGCACGATTACAAAAGCTAAACCTCAAAAAAGTAAAAACTGCTGCAGCAACCTTTCCAGTGCTAATTATATTACTTGCTTCCCTATATTTTATCCCATCTGCTTATGGCAGCAAACTTAAGGCAGGTTTCACGCCCGAATTTATGGGAAGGCAGGACGGCAATCTCGGTCTGCAAACTAAATACGGCCTAAAGATTCGCACCGTGGTGATCAGCGACGCGGTAATGTATAAAGCGGCTTATGAAAAACAACTGGATGTAATCAGCGGCTATTCAACCGACGGAAGGCTTGAGGCTTATAACCTGGTTGTTTTAAAAGATGATAAAGGGATTTTTCCGCCGTATTATGCGGCGCCCATTGTAAGGGACGAAGCTTTAAAAAAATTTCCAGAGTTAGAAAACATCTTAAATTTATTGTCGGGCAAGATAAATGACAGCATCATGACTGCACTTAATTACCGGACTGATTATCTTCACCAAAGCCCCGAAAAAGTAGCAAAGGATTTTCTTGTTTCGAAAAAGTTATGGAAACCGGCACGTGACAGTAACGGGGAGGTTGTACGCATTGGTTCCAAGATTTTTGGTGAGCAATACATACTGGCTAATATGTACAGTATGCTGATAAAGGGATATACAAATTATGACGTTTCTACTAAAACAGGCTTAGGTGGTACAAAAATATGTTTTGATGCGCTGACTAATGATCAGATTGATTTTTACCCGGAATATACCGGCACGGGATTACTGGCAATTTTGCAGCCGTCAGCAAAAACTATTGATTCGGTAACCCGAAGCAGGGATGAAACTTACAATTATGTGCAAAGCGAGTTTCAAAAAAAATATAATATCAAATGGCTAAAACCAATTGGCTTTAATAATGCGTATGCTTTAATGATGCGAAAAAAACAGGCAAATAGTTTAGACATTAAAACAATTTCAAACCTCAAACGATATTTGGAAAGTAAGTAGCTCTATGGACATCATTGATTGTTATATAAACGTTCGAAAACGCACCGAGCAAATCTGCAGTCCGTTACAAACTGAAGATTATGTGGTGCAGCCCGTGGTTGATGTAAGTCCGCCTAAATGGCATATCGGGCATACCACCTGGTTTTTTGAAACTTTTATCCTGAAACCTTATTTTATGGGTTATCAGGAACACAATCCTGAATATAATTATGTATTTAACAGCTATTACGAAACTGTAGGCAACCGCGTAATCCGAACCGACAGGGGTAACTTAAGCCGCCCCACGGTTATTGAAATTAACCTTTACAGGGAATATGTTGACAATGCAATGGCCGGTTTTTTATGTGAAGAACCTACGGACGATATTAAAGAATTGATCATATTAGGTTTAAACCATGAAGAACAGCACCAGGAACTTTTGTATACAGATATTAAATACATTTTAGGTCATAATCCCCTGTTTCCTGCCTATTCAAAGGATTATATTTCACCAAAGGTTAAAAAATCAAATGAAACATTCATCAAACTAAAGGAAGGCATTTACGAAATAGGTTTTAAGGGAAATGGCTTTTGTTTTGATAATGAATTAAACCCGCATAAAGTTTATCTGAACACTTTCGAAATAAGCCCAAACCTGGTTACCAATGCCGAATACCTGGAATTTATTAATAGTAATGGTTATCACGATTTCAGGCATTGGCATGCGGAAGGCTGGGATTGGGTAAAGACAAATAAAATTGAGGCTCCGTTATATTGGCATTTAATTGATGATGAATGGCACCACTATACCTATCACGGACTGGAGCTTTTGAACTTAAAAGAACCAGTTTGTCATATTAGCTATTTTGAGGCTTATGCCTATGCATCCTGGAAAGGCTTAAGATTGCCAACGGAGTTTGAATGGGAAGCAGCAGCTCCTCAATTTACCTGGGGGAAAAGCTGGGAATGGACAGAAAGCTCCTACTTACCTTATCCGGGATTTACAAAAGCACCTGGTGCAATAGGCGAATACAATGGCAAATTTATGGTAAACCAAAAAGTATTGCGCGGTGCTTCGGAAGTTACATCTCCGGGGCATAGCCGTATTACTTACCGTAACTTTTTTCAAACTCATTTAAGGTGGCAATTTACTGGCATCAGGCTTGCTAAGTAAAAATAATTCCAAATCAAAAACATGGAAACAGCAACAACTCAAATTGAAGTAAGATCATCTAAAACAACGCAGTTTTATGATGATGTGACAGCCGGGTTGAAACAAACCCCTAAGCGCTTAAATTCAAAATATTTTTATGATGCCAATGGAGATAAGCTTTTTCAGGACTTGATGAACTGTGAAGAGTATTATCCTACCAAATGCGAACTGGAAATATTTTCTGAAAAAACTGCGGAGATATGTAATGCCATTATTGGTGATGGAGATGCATTTGACCTGATCGAACTGGGTGCCGGCGATGCCATGAAATCAACTTATCTTTTAAAATATCTTCTGGATAAAAAAGCCGATTTCACTTATTTACCTATTGATATATCAGCTAATGTGATTTCCTATCTTAATATAACATTACCCGTAACCTTGGCGGGCCTCCAAATAACCGGCCTCAATGGTGAATATTTTGAAATGCTGGAAAAAGCAGCATCAATTTCTAACAAACGCAAAGTTGTAATGTTTTTAGGTTCAAACATAGGGAATATGCCTGTTAATGAAGCCGACGGTTTTTGCCGGGCTTTGCGTAATCATTTATCGGAAGGGGACATGCTTTTGGTGGGATTTGATCTTAAGAAAAATCCAAAAACAATATTAGCTGCTTATAATGATAAAGGGGGAATAACAAAACGGTTTAACTTAAACTTGTTGGAACGTATAAACCGTGAACTTAATGGCAATTTCGACTTAAAACAATTTGATCATTATCCTACTTACGACCCTGAAATAGGTGCCTGTAAAAGTTATCTTGTTAGCCTTGCTGATCAAAAAGTGACTATTAATAATATGGAAGCCGTTCATTTTTTAAAAGATGAGGTTATTTATATGGAAATATCACAAAAGTTTACTGTTGAACAAACGGACCAGATGGCAGTAAATAATTCTTTTAAACCTCTTAACCGTTTTTTTGATAATAAGGAGTGGTTTATTGATGTGATTTGGGTGGCAAAATAAATATTAGACTTGTTAGACTTACGAAGTTTTAAAAACTTCGTAAGTCTGTTGTAGTTTTTCCGCCCTTGTTGGTGTTATCAGGCTGACCGAGAATTGGAATAGATCCTTAAAATTCTTAAATTAGGGGTATGCCAAGCAAGTTTAAACCATTAAATAAAAGCCAGTTATTTATTCTGCCACCTAGCATTGAGGATTTTGTACCAGAGGGGCATTTAGCAAGAGTAATCGATGAAGTAGTAGAAGCGTTAGATACTAAAACCATTGAGAATCAGTATCATTTCCGAGGACAAAAAAGCTATCACCCAAAGATACTAATCAAGCTTTTGATTTACGGTTATTCCACTGGCGTATTCTCAGGAAGGAAAATAGCAATGAAATGTGAAAGCGACACCGCGTTCATGTACATGGCTGGCATGTATCGTCCAGACTTTCGAACTATTAATGATTTTAGAAAAGATCATATCGAGCAATTCAAACTATATTTTGTAGATGTTGTAAAAGTTTGCCAAAAACTGGGTATGGCAAAAGTTGGTACGATCAGCATTGATGGTACTAAGATCAGCGCCAGCGCATCTATAAGCAGAACAAAAGATAGGGCAGGTTATGAAAAATGGCTAAAAGCACTTGATGAACAAATTAGTAATATTCTACAACAGGTTGAACAAACAGAAGCACAAGAAGATAAAGCTTTGGGAGGGAAACGCGGAGATGAGTTGCCTAAAGAATTGCAAAAGAAACAACGGTTAAAAGCAAAGATACAGCAAGTGCTTACTCAACTAAAAGATGATGAAGAAACGATCAACCTGACAGATGCTGATGCTAAAAAGGTCAAATCAAAGGGACAAATCAAGTGCAATTATAATTGCCAGGGAGCAGTAAGCGAGGATGGAGTTATTGTAGCAGCCTATGTGAGCAATGCAGCCAGTGATAAAGAGCAGTTGTTCCCTGTTATTAAGCAGGCGGAGGCTAATACGGCACAGGAAATCAAGATTGTTTTAGCAGACAGTGGTTATGCTTCTTTTGATAACTATGAAGATCTGGAAAAACAAGGTAAAGAAGGATATATTCCGGATCAGGATTACGGAAAAAAGGACTTACCTGATGATCCCTATCACAAATTTTATTTTACCTACAACCCGGCCAGCGACACTTATAGCTGCCCTAAAAATCAAGTGTTGATATTTGATAATGTATACAAAAGTAAAAAGAGAAAGCGCCAGTCAAGGATATATAAAGGGACAGCTTGTGCCGAATGCCCTGTGAAAGAGCTGTGTACAAAGGGGAAAGCCAGAACAATAGAACAAGAATTACGCGAGCCGCTTAAAGAGCAAATGAGACAGCGTTTGGATAGCCCTGAAGGCAAAGCCAAGTATAAAACACGAATGAGTACCATAGAGCCTATCTGGGGGAATTTGAAGTTTAATAAAGGGTTTCAATTCTTCAGATTAGGTGGTAAAGAAAAGACAAATACAGAGTTTATACTGTTATGTATAGCACATAATATAGACAAAATCCATAAAGCAAGAAACCCAAAAGCAGCCTGAAATATTGGCTATAAAACAAGCCACTTAGGGCTTAATTGACTTATCAATGTCGTTTATGAAGAAAAATTCATAGAGTTATGATAACTGAAACCTCGGCTTCTCGAAATATTAGCCCGATCCAAGTTACTCTGCAAAATAATTCTCGGTCAGCCTGTTATCACCAACAAGTACCGGATGTACCTCTGTTTGTTCGATGCCACTATGCTGTTTAACATTTTCCGCGCCGTATTGGCATGGCGATTTGTTGGTGAAAACACCAACAAACGCCAAACGAGCAAAGAAAATTATTTGCTGAACTAACCTTGGAATATTTAAGCTGATATATTATTTTTGTTCTATGAAAACCAAACTATCACAAATGAAATTTCTCTCACTTTCCATTTTGTTACTTCCGATATTTTGTCGAGCTCAAAGCGTTTGGAAATATAGTGAACATATTGACCAAAAGACTTCCAAGTCTATTTACGTTGCAACACTAACATCGTCAAATAAATTAAATTTCAAATTTCCTTACGATGGAGGGCAAGCCGGCATTATAGAAGTCGATAACATTAACGGACACAATCAGGTTTTACTTTCCGTGACTAAAGGACAATTTGCTACCGGTGAAAATGGCATGAACATTACAATTAAATTTGATGATAAAAAACCGAAAATGTTTAGATGTGGAAATATGCCGTCGGGCCAAAGCGACGAGATATATATTGATGCCGATAAAAGATTTATAACAAAAGTGAAACAAGCAAAAGTGATATTAATTCAAGCCGCGTTTTACGACGAAGTTGACAAGGTAATTGAATTTGACGTTTCAGGATTCGATTGGAACCATTAAAGTTAACATTTTCACAGCAAAACACGTTTTGCTGTATATCTTTTATACGATGACTTAATTTGGGAATAACGGTTGATTTTTCCGTTCCCGCAGGGTCTCCTGCAAGGGACCCTGCGCTGCATGATGCCCAAATCACCTCAATATCAGCACTGACAAAACAGCGTCACCATCTTTTTCATTCCACCCTTTTATCTTTGTATTAAACATCATCCCCAAGGGTTTTTAAACCCGCCAAATCTTGTCCGTCCGTTTACAAGTAGCCTTACCTTTAAACGGACGGACAAAACAAGAAATCCCGCACGTGCAGGACATTTCTCCTCGTTGCACAGGAGAATATAATCCCTTAAGAAGGGGTTAAGGGGGAGTATTTTTTAAATTTTCAATTTAAAATCCACCATACAACCATGACTTTTAACCCACCTATTGGCGCTCACATCCAATTTCAAGAGCCACAAAAACCAGTATCAATCCTTGATGCCGAATTAGAGCAGCCTGAAGACCTGTTCAACGTTAACACCGCAAACCATTGGCTGCGACAAGCAAGCGAAAGGCCTGTACCAAAAATGCTGTTCGGCAAGTTTTGGTTCGAAGGCGAATTGTGTATTTTATTTGCTGATAGCAACCTGGGCAAATCTATCCTTGCAGTACAAATCGGCAACAGCATCAATACCGGTATACCAATGTATCCGTTTGTAGTTGAGTCGCAACCACAGCCGATATTGTATTGCGATTTTGAGTTGACTGATAAGCAATTCGAAAGCCGGTACTCCGATGATTATCAAAACCATTATGCTTTTCGCGATGACTTTTACCGTGCCGAACTTAACCCCGGCAGCGAAGTGCCCAAAGGCTTTGCCAATTTTGATGAATACCTTATCGCTTCGCTGGAGCGTACCATTGTACAAACCGGTGTAAAAGTGATTATAGTTGATAACCTTACCTACCTGCGCAACGAAACCGAACAGGCCAAAAACGCTTTAAGCCTGATGAAGCACTTAAAAGCACTGAAAAATCGCTACGGCCTTAGCATGTTGGCGTTGGCACATACCCCTAAACGCGACCTTAGCCAGCAAATCACCGGGAATGATTTGCAGGGCAGCAAAATGCTGATGAACTTTTGCGACAGCGCCTTTACCATTGGACAAAGCAGCACAGATAACGAATTGCGTTACCTAAAACAGATAAAACAGCGCAATACCGAGCAAGTATATGGGTACAATAATATTTGCCTTTGCAGGGTAAACAAGCCAATAAACTTTTTACAATTTGAATTTGTAGGCTATGGTAACGAAATAGACCATTTGCGCAAAGCCAGCGAACGCCTTAATGAGGGCCAAATGGAACAGGCGGCACAACTGAAACTGGAAGGCAAAACCCTGCGCGAAATAGGCAAGGTAATGGACATATCCTTTCAGAAGGTAGACCGCCTTATCAAAGCCAGCACTGCCAAAGCCTGATTTTGTCCGTCTGTTTGGGAGTGCCGTACCCCTCAAACAAACGGACAAAACACCTAAAAAATTTTTTCATTGCGATCCGCCAGGGGGATGTCATGGTGAGGCACTCGAACCACGTGCGCAAAGGCACGTCGCCAATGCATTGGCGCTAATGCATATCGTTCAGGCCCTCCGCACATGGTTCGAGTGCCTCACCATGACACCCTAAAAAATGACCTAATGACCTAATGACTAATGAACGAACACCGCTTCATCCTGCAACCCTATTGCGGGCCGGGCAGCCGCTTTCGCTGCCCCAAATGCCAGCACCGCAATAAAACTTTTAGCCGCTACATCGACCTGGAAAACGATAGTTATTTAGACGATAACGTAGGCCGCTGCGACCGGGCAGATAAATGCGGCTACCACTATACCCCGCGCCAATACTTTGGCGGAAACCCCTACGATGTGCGCGTACCGCAAATAAAGACATGCGATGCTATGCCCGTAAACGATTTATTTAACCACCTGCCCACCGGTTTGGTGAAGGATAGCATGATGCAAAAGGCCTGCATCCATAATAATTTTATACTTTTTCTGGCTGAAATTTTTGGTTGGGAAACAGCCTTGCAAGCTGCCGAACGGTACAAAATAGGCACCTCAAAACACTGGCACGGCGCTACGGTTTTTTGGCAGGTGGATACCAGGGGCCGCGTACGTACGGGCAAAATTATGCTGTATGACAGCAGCACCGGCAAGCGCGTAAATCAGCCCTTTAACCATATTGCATGGGTGCATAGTTTAGTCGGGAAGTCCGAAAGTCGGAAAAGTCCGAAAGAAGCTGCAAATCATCTTTCGGACTCCCGGACTTCCCGACTTTCGGACTACAAACTACAACAATGTTTCTTCGGCGAACACCTGCTTTGGGAAGATACAACGGCGATAGTTGGCATAACCGAAAGCGAAAAAACCGCCATAATCGCCAGCATTATGATGCCCGACTTTATCTGGCTGGCAGCCGGCAGCCTGCATGGCCTGGACGAGGACAAATGCCAGGCGCTAAAAAGCCGTACGGTACTGCTTTTCCCCGATGTAGGCGCTTACAGTTACTGGAAGGCCTGCGCCCGCTCCCTGAACCTTAAAATACCAACCGCCACCTTTGCCGTGCACGACGAAATGGAACGAACAGCAACAGATGAAGAACGCGCAACCGGCGCAGATATGGGAGATAGGTGGATTGGGGAGTGGAATGTTCAAAAGCACCTTACTAAAAGGGTGTCATGGTGAGGCACTCGAACCATGTGGGCTGGCCTGAACGACATGCATTTTGCGCCAGTGCATTGGCGTCGTGCCTTTGCGTACATGGTTGGAGAACCTGCCAATGACACACTAGAAAATGACCCAATGACCAATGACCAATGACCAATGACTAATGACCCAATGACCAATGACCAATGACCAAATAACCGGCGAATTTACAGCCTATTGCAACCGTTACTACGAACTCACAAAGCTGCTTTCAAAACGCGAAGAACACCTTAAAAACCTGTTGGACAATGCGCCGCTTTATTGCGGGCAAACCAGTTTAAGCGAAGTAGATGCCATAATAAGCTATTACCGCACGGTGCAAGCCGCTAAAGCGAAAGCGGAAAAAACGTTTTACGATATGAAGGAGACCGAACGCTTTATCCTGATGATTATGCGGTACTTTGAAATACCACCCGGCACCGTGCTCACCGGCGTAATACCCGGCGAACTGGAGTACGAGCTATGGGCCGATGAAAATGATGCGCTTTATATCAACAAAACCAAAAGCCTGCAACCCGAGGCAGATAACCCCAATGTGATAGTGATTAAAATTTGGGATGAGGATAGTGGGAAGAAGGAGGATTGATTAATGTTAGGCACAAAAGATTGCAATTTTGGCATGAGAAAAATTCCCCTTCGCAGAACCGGTTTGTCATGATAACTAACTACAAGCCATAATATTTTTTTAATATTTCTACAAGTAGGCCACCAGCCGTTGCAACTCCAATTTCCCAACCGCCATTTATGGACTTATTTACCATCTTGGATAACCAATTCTTTACGTTTTGACCAAACTCATTTTGAATAGGGGTTTCATGTTGCACAATGTCTATTATCTCATTAACATCTTCAACATTAATGTGATGTTTCAGCAGTTCATTGCGCAGGCCATCTAAATCATCTTTGCCGATGTTAATGTTAGCAGTAACATTATTATTGTCACCTGTGGTAACGACATTTCCGCTACCAGATGAATGCACATTAATTTGAGTCATAATATGTGTAATTGTACGATTAACTTTCGATTTTTCCTCTAAATTATTATCATCAATAATGGTGTCAATATCAGGAAACTGCTTTTCAACTTTTAGAATAAGGTCTAAAAGCGTAGCTCTTATCTTACCTAACGCGTTTACATATTCCGTTAAATGAACCAACACTCTTCCGTCAGTAATTCTCAAATTGTAGCCATTCTTTTTTGCCTCTTGCGTGAGCATCGCACAGAAATCTGCAGGCAATGGCTTCACAATTGTATCACCATATTTACCAGTTGCCACTTCTTCGATTGATTTAATACCGCTATCAATTCTAAACTTAATTAGCCACTCCGCTATTTTATCTCCGAAAACACTAACGGGTAGCGCAGCGTTCTCCTCGGAATAATACCCGGTTGTCAACGTTCCCATCGGGTTTGTTTTTGCAATTCGATGCTCTGGCAGCGGATCATTATTACCAAAACCATTTAATTCCTTCGATACCCATTCATATAAATCGTCATTGCCTATCCTGCTTGCCAAAACCTGGGTTTTTAACAAGGGAGTTGTCAAACTTTTAGAATCATCAGAAAGCAGATCAATTATCTCTTTGACGGTCATTTATTATTGATTATTAAACACGCATAACGAATAGCTTTACAGCGAACTGCAAGCGAATTATAGATATCAAGAAAGGGAAGAATGATTACTTTTCCCGATGATCTGCAAATACTATCATTCTCCATCTAATATGTCCTTGTGATGCTGTATGCTGATGATGGTTTTGTGGGGGGAGCTGCCGGTTTTGTTCTGCAACAACTTCACGACCACAGCCCATGCATCGATATATTCCCGAATGTGGTGGTTGAGAGCCGGGATTATAGTCTACAGTAAAGGCATCTTCGGTGCTTTGTGTCAAATAGTTGCTATTGTGATATACAGCCATGAAATTTTTTTAATAGTGTATAAGGATATAAGTAGGTTAAAGTTAATTTTTTTTTTGAAATTTTAGACTATTTAATCAATATATTTTTAAAAAAAAGCCTTTGCATCCTATCCTAAAATTTCCCCTCGATCCTGGCGCGAGGTACTATCATAAAAAACAAATAAAATTAAAAAACTATTCTTCTTAACTTTGCATCA
>JAQBOA010000083.1 GCA_028288305.1 Mucilaginibacter sp. | reverse complement strand
AAATTACCGAAGCTACTGACGATATTGAAATTGGTCTTTTAATTTCAAATGCGGGCACTGGTAAGCCAGGAAAATTTTTCGAGTTTGAAGAATCTGAACTAAAATACACCATACAGCTTAATGCTATATCACACTTGAGTCTTGTGCATTTCTTCGGAAGAAAAATGTCAAAGCGAAGAAAAGGAGGAATTCTATTAACGGGAGCAATGGGCGCAGCAAATGGTCTTCCATATATGGCAAACGAAGCAGGGACTAAAGGGTACATTCATAGTTTAGGGAAAAGCCTTCATACAGAATTTAGAGAATTTGGCGTGCACCTTACAATATTGATGACCCCCTTCACGGAAACACCAGTGTTGAATAAGTTGGGTTTTACTAAAGGGAACATACCAGTCAAACCGATATCGGTAAAGCAATGCGTAACCGAATCGCTTTTAGCATTAAGCAAAAATAAAGTTACTATTATTCCAGGTTTAAAATTTAGAATTATGAATGCATTAGTCCCAGGTTCCATGGCAAGAGAAAGGAGTGGTAAAATGATTAAAGAGAACAATGGGTTAAACTAAAGCGTAGGTGGGGAAATTGCTTTAGATGGCAGATCGGACTGAACAATTTGAGAAATTAAAAAGTAATTAAACGTAAAAAAAAATATGAAACTCAGCGGAAACACAATTTTAATAACAGGTGGTACAGGCGGTATCGGTTATGAAATGGCTAAAGAATTTATCAAAAACAAAAACACGGTTATTGTTACCGGACGCGACGAGCAAAAATTGCAAAAGGTAAAAAATGAATTGAAAGGTGTGGTTACTATAAAAAGCGATGTAAGTAATCCGGATGATGTTAAAGCACTTTATGAGCATGTCGCTAAAGATTATCCCAGCCTCAATGTTTTAATTAATAATGCAGGCGTTATGGTCGAAATAAATTTGCAAAAACACCAATTATCTGCAACAGATTTAACCAAAGAAATTGATATTAACGTAAAGGGAACCATTTGGATGAATGATGCGTTTATTCCTTTACTAAAGAAAAATAAAAATGCAGCAACAGTTACCGTATCATCAGCGTTAGCATTTGTCCCATTGGCAATTGCCCCGGTTTATTGTGCTTCCAAAGCAGCACTGCATTCATATACCTTATCACTAAGAGAACAACTTAGGAACACGGATGTAAAGGTGTTTGAATTAGCACCTCCGGCAACCAAAACAGAGTTGCTTACCGCTTTTGATGAAGAGGATTGGAAAGGAGTATCCGTAATGTCTGTTCAGGCAATGGTGGCAAGTTTTTTTAAAGGACTTTCGAACGATAAATTTGAAATATGTCCCGGTCAATCCAGTCAGTTGAGATTTATGAGTCGGTTTTTCCCGAGTTTTATTTTAAAACAATTGAGTAAGCCTGTAGCCCGAATGCACGCTGCTAATTAGTTTGCTGTGGTTACCAAAGCCTCTTCATAAGACAAATAGGTAAGAATTTAAAACAAAAAAATAATGACATTGGAACAAATCAAACAGGACACCAGGGTGAATGGGTAAGTATTTCTGCAACCGGGTTCGAATATCACCTCGCCAATACCACAGTTGGTGATTTCGTCGGGGACAACCCGCATTTTTAACCGGGCAGTGCCGGTGAAATATTGTGCTGCAACAGGACCAAATCCTTTAGGTGCCGTATGTTTTTGCTCTTGATCTTCCATTTTATAATAGTTTTTTGTTAAAATTTTCTCAAGGGTCATATCCCTTTTTTTTATAAAAGTTTATTTAAAAGTAAGTGCAAAAGCCATGATGAAGCCTGATGGGTTTTCTTTAGTACCTCCTACCGATAGTGCGACGTATTGCTTCCCGTTAGCCATGTAGGTACAAGCAGTAGCATTGGCCATCGCAGGCAGCACAGTCTGCCACAAAAGTTTTCCGGATGATTTATCGAATGCTCTTAGCTTTTTATCATCGGTTCCGCTGATGAAGATGACGCCACCAGCGGTAACAATAGGGCCGGCCTTTCCCTCCTGGCCTGTTTCAGGCGCACCCTTTGCCTGCCGGGTGCTATCGTTGCCAAGCGGTAATTGCCATGCATAATCTCCTGTAGCCATATTAATGGCACTCAACGTACCCCATGGCGGTGTAATAGCCGGATTGCCGCTGGGGTCTTTCCATGTTTTATAACCGGTACTGTTTACAAATTCGTTTGGTTTGGCGCCCTTGTCGTCTGCCGCGAACTGGCTGGCAGCGTTTCTTTGCGCTTCTTCTTCGGAAGCATTTTTTGATCCACGTTTTATGGTAATTAAATCCGGCGCGTCACTCGACTTAATGTAGAAGAAATTAGTTGCAGGGTCAAATGCGGCTCCACCCCATTCGCCGCCACCTCTTGTTCCTGGTATTTCTACTGTGCCTTTTAGGTCGGGTGGCGAAAACAAACCTTCATAGCGCATCGATCTGAACTTTTTGACCAGCGAATCATGGTCGGCTGGCGAGTAATTGCTCAGGTCGGCTTCGGTGATCAACTGACGGGCAAATGGTTTTGGTTTTATCGGAAACGGCTGTGTCGGAGATGAAACTTCGCCAGGCATATGAGACTGTGGAACTTTCCGTTCTTCAATAGGAAATAAAGGTGCACCTGTTTCCCGGTTGAAAACAAATACAAATCCTTGTTTGGTGATCTGGGCAACGGCGTCCGTCTGTTTGCCATCTTTCGTTATGGTGATCAACGCTGGCGGTGCAGGAAGGTCGTAGTCCCACATATCATGATGTACGGTTTGAAAATGCCAGATGTGTTTTCCGGTGGCTGCATTCAGCGCCAGCACACAATTTCCGTAAAGGTTATCACCTTTTCTATCTCCGCCATAAAAATCATACGAAGGCGAACCCAGCGCCAGAAATACCATTCCTCTTTTGCTGTCTACGCTCAAACCAGCCCAATCATTTACACCACCTACTTTTTTGTATGCGTCAGGAGACCAGGTTTCATAGCCGGGCTCACCGGGATAAGGAACGGTATGGAACGTCCATACCAATCTACCGGTACGGCAATCATACGCACGGATGAAGCCTGGTTGTGAACCATAGGTATCCGGTACACGGCAGCCTATAATAATTAAGTTTTTATAAATGGCACCGGGGGAGGTTAGTGATACATAGAATTCTTTATTCTTTTTATCGTCTCTTAGCCCTACTTTCAGATCAACCTTACCGCCATTACCAAAACCAGAAACGAGCTTACCGGAAATGGCATCCAGCGCAATCAGGTAGTTATCAGCGGACATCAGTATCCTTTTGTCCTTTCCGTTCTCCCAGTAAGTTAAACCCCTGTTTACTTCCGTACCATCTTTTCCGTTCAGAGGGTCGAATGACCAGATCTGCTTTCCGGTAGCGGCATTTATTGCATATGCCCCCTGATTTGCCGAGGTAGCGTACGGAACACCATCAACAATAATAGGATTACATTCGCTTTTGGCCGGTTGCGTACCAGGCTTTTTGTCCTGCAACGCAAATGTCCATCCCAGTTGTAACTGGTTTACATTTGCCGGAGTGATTTGAGTTAAAGGCGAGTAGTTTGTACTCCCTTCATCGGCTTTATAGACTGACCAGGTACGGTCAGCAGTTGACTGAGCGTAATTGTTATTGCAAAAGAATAACGTTGTTAAGAGAAATAGAGAAATTGCAACTTTATCCGGCCTTTTGTTTTGCAAATTAGTCATGGTTTTCTTTTTTAGTTTCAGATAATTCTGGTTTGATCTCCATCGCAATAGGCGCAACCTCAATTAACTCCAATGATTTCACCATTTTGAATGTCCGGCTTTTATATTTCAAAAAATGCGGTGTCTTTAAATGCTCCTGATAAGCAGCTTCGCTGGCGTACACTTCAAAAACGGTAACCTGTGCCGGATGAGCTTTATCGTAAACTGCCTGCAAGGCAAGCACGCCTGGTTCAACCCGGACAGCTGTTTTTGCGTGCTCGGCAAGTGCCACCCTGTACTCATCGAGATAGGCGGCGTAAATTTCGATCTTAGCGATCCTGACTTTTCTTTCAGTCTGCTGTGCCGATACGTGGCTTGAACTTATCGTGAGCATGGTGATGCTGAAAATGATAGTTGTAATAAACGGATGAAGTGTTTTCATATAAAATGGATTTACTGTTTTTTCGAAGTTAGTACCTTTTCCAGTGTCGCCCTTGCGATATCGCCCTGGTTTTTACCCATGATCTGATCGATGATCCGGAAAGCCTCTGACAACTGTGGTTCAGTAAGTCCGGTATTCATACCCATAAAGATATGTGCCTGTAATTGTGCGGCTACACCGCTCATAGCGGCCAAAGCAGATACGGTTACCAGTTCCCGCTGTTTGAAAGTCAGTACATCACGGTTGAATATATCCGCGAACAAATGTTCCTTTAAGAAAGTATCAATGGCTGGGGCGAAAGCATTGGCACCGGTGAGGGTTTTTTCTTCACGGCCGGTCAGCGTTTGCAGGGTCTTTTTCCCGGTTTGATATTTATCAGGATCGTTGACCGGCGACGCGGCTTTACCTTCCGTATCGGTTATGCCTTTTGCTTTACGGTCATCTATAACAGCCATAAAGGTGGTAATGCCATTCAAACTTCGGGGGAATCCACAGTAAGCATAAAGTTGTACCAGCACTTCTTTGATCTCATTGATGGTCAAACCGGCATCCAACCCTTTATTAAGTTGAATTTTCAGTTGGTCAAGATCTCCGGTGGCAGTTAAGGCAGAAATGCTGACGATACTTTGCTGCTTATTGTCTAAATTATGATCGTTTTCCATTAGGCTTTGTGCTTTAGCACCTGTATGAAAACAGGCGGCTGTCAATATCAATACGAAAGAAAATAACGGCTTCATCGGTTTTGTTTTTAATTATTGCCCCTGGGGCCATTATATTCCTGATCCGTTACTGGCCTTAACCAGGTAACCACACCTTTATCAGCGTTCGGGATGATAGAAATATGTGTCATTGAACTGCCCGGTGCAGCGCCATGCCAGTGCGCTACGTTTGGCGGGCAAATGATAGTGTCGCCTTTATGAACAACCCGGATAGGCTTTCCCTTTTCCTGCGTATATCCTGTACCGTCAGTTACCAGTAATATCTGCCCGGCATTATGGGTATGCCAGTAACTGCGGGCACCCGGCTCAAATGTTACGGTACCCACAACGCACCGAAAAGTGCTATCGATGGGCACCAGCGTTTTCACCCATACTATTCCCGTGAAGTTAGCTGTTGCCTGGGTGCCTTTCGGAAAAATAGCCCCGGAAGTAGTATTTTGTGCCCGGCTGGCCAGATGGAACAGGCATATGGAGACGATGGTTATGATGGTTATTTTTTTCATAAAAAAGGAGTTAATCGTTGTTATAAGGTAATACCGCCATCTACTACCAGGTTATGACCAACCACCATGCTTGCAGCATCACTGCATAAAAACAACACGGCACTGGCGATTTCTTCAGGGCGGCCTAAACGCCCGGCTGGTACCATCGCCAGCATGCCATCCAATGCCTCTTTCTGGCCACTGGCAATCATCTGATCGGACATTGCAGTTTGAAAAAGCCCCGGGCTAACGCAGTTGATCCGGATACCACGTCCGGCATATTCAACGGCAGCGCTTACAGTTAACCCGATCACGCCATGTTTAGCGCCATGATAAACACCGCGCTGCGCACCGGCCCGGATACCCCCAATTGAAGAACAGTTTACGATCGCGCCGCTGCCTTGCTTGCGCATGTGCTGCAATTCATATTTCATGCAGCTCCAAACACCCTGATAGTTAATACTGGTAACTTTGTCAAAATCTTCCCTGGTCTGATCTGCTGCTTCGGCAAGTTCGTTTTGTACGCCAGCATTGTTATAAGCGTAATCGAGCCTGCCGAATGTGGCAACGGTTTTATTAATCATTTCTTCTACCTGTTTGTCATCAGAAACGTCACATTTTATAGCCAGTGTTTGGTGTCCATCTGTCGCCAGCTTTTCCGCCGCCGCCTTAACTGCTTCTTCATTCCAATCAGCCATCGCTACTGCTGCCCCGGCTTCTGCGAATGCTTTTGCGGTTGCCAATCCCAGACCTGATGCCGCACCTGTTACCAGTGCTACTTTACCTTCCATTATTTTCATGATCTGTAATTTTATTTGTTATGATGCAAAGGTCAGGAGCTTGTGAGAAATAATGCTAACACAGAATACAGGTTTACCTACCATTTTTACAGGTTCGGCCATAAGAATAGAATCCGGCGGGAAATACTGTTAAATTTGAATTAGTTTAAAGTTAAGAAGCGATGGAAAATGTATTAAGGATAAATACTGTAAGCGAACATGATAAATTTTACCACCAGGAGAATTTGCATCCTCTGGTTAGCGTCATTGATTTTGAAGGCACTACGCCGGAGGTATATGCCTCTAAAATGACTTTCGCCTTTTATGCAGTTTACCTGAAAGATGTTCGTTGCGGTGATATCAAATATGGCCGCCATACTTACGATTACCAAGACCGTACGCTGGTCTTTGTTGCGCCCGGTCAGGTCATCAATGTCAGTATTGACCAGGATTATAAGCCGCAGGGCTTCGCACTCCTTTTTCATCCTGATCTTATCCATGGCACACCATTAGGCAAGCACATAGATGATTATACCTTTTTTTCTTATGAATCGCGGGAGGCCTTGCATTTATCAGAGAAAGAAAGGAAGATCGTGCTGGATTGCTTCGAGAAGATCAAATATGAGCTTGAACAAAGAATGGACAATCATAGTAAAACCCTGATTGCCGCTAATATTGAATTGTTCCTCAATTACTGTGTGCGTTTCTATGAGCGGCAATTCATTACGCGTGGTGATGTCAATCGCAGTAATATAGAAAAGTTCGAGAACCTGTTAAAAAACTATTTCCATTCAGATAAACCGCAAACCATAGGTATACCTACAGTGAGTTACTGTGCCGACCAATTGCATTTGTCGCCAAATTATTTTGGTGACATGGTAAAAAAGGAAACCGGTAAAACGGCAATGGAATATATTCATCTGAAGGTAATAGATATGGCTAAAGAACGTATTTTAGGTACCAGCAGGTCAATAAGTGAAATAGCTTATGATTTGGGTTTTAAGTATCCGCATCATTTCACAAGGGCATTTAAGAAGAGCACTGGTTACACTCCGAATGAGTATAGATCATTGAATTGAGCCGACAAAAAAATTGGAGGCGCAGGATGGCAACCATTTATTTAATGGGGATCAGGAGATTTTTCTTACCGAAATGATGGAGAGTTTGGGCCTACGCGAAAAAAGGATCGTGATCAACATTTATTCCGGGCAAAATGCTATCTCACTTCCTGAATTAACATTTACCATCGATAATGACGTAGATATCCGACGATTATTGATTCCCTCAGGACCCTATTTAAGAAATTGAATTCACTGGAAGTGATGTTTTCGGCGGAATTTTCATTTTATGAAAGCGGGCAGACCTAAGAGTTATATGAAAATTTCATCTCAGGGATAGTAAACTGGCCGTCCCCTTAAAAAAGATATTGATCAGGTAAAAAGGACGACGAGCAAGTATCGCCAATATTGATGTGGTTTTAAGATAAGGTGCTAATGTAGATAACGCTTATCAGGTCACTTTCTATTTCAAATTAAATTTCTGTAAATTGCAGTCTTAAACTAACGATGGCTGCATTCGGTAAATTCACGGATAACGAATTAACATTTTTATTAAAAGATGGGGATCATGCAGCGTTTGAGGAAATTTTTAAGCGGTACAACAAACTTCTATTTTTGTATGCCTTTAAAAAATTGCAAGACCGTGAACTTGCAAAAGATTTAGTGCAGGATGTTTTTACATGGCTTTGGGATAACCATAGAGATTATAACATCAAGACTACACTATGTGGTTATTTATATAAGACAGTGTTAAATAAAGTGTTCGACATATTCAAGCATAATGAGATCATCAGTAAATATGTGGATAGTGGTGCTTATTACATTAACATCGATAATGCGCAAACGGATTATCTCATTAGGGAAAAAGACATTGCCCTTCTTGTTGACCAGGAAATTGCCACTATGCCCCCCAGAATGCGCGAAATATTCGAATTGAAACACAAACAATTTTATACGACAAAAGACATCGCAGGGCAATTAGAAATTTCCGAACATACTGTCTCAACCCAACTTAAAAGGGCCTTGAAGCATTTGCGCATTCGATTAGGAACATATGTTTACTTGCTTTTCATTATAAATTCGCTTATTAAATAAACTTTTAAAGTCGATAAGTGACATTTTGTGAATTTATAGTTCACGATGAGACAGGTTTGATAGCTCGTTGTGAGAGCTTTTTTTGCGATTTATGCCTTGATTGGTTTCTGAAGTGCTTACAGTCTCATCAAGTATTATAATTATAGTCTCAGTATGAGCTATAAATTCACACATTTATTTTCATTAATGTAATTTTCGTTATTTGACGCGACACTTTTTGCAATAGTTCATGCGACAAGGAGCCGCGCAGTTCACACCTTACTTCCGGCGACAGGTTTTCCGCCCGAACTGCTTAATTTTATTTGGGCATAACCCCAAATAAAAAAGAAAACGCAGTCTCCTATTGAAAAAGACAGCGTTTCCTAAAAATTTGTATCGACAATGGTTATGGTGAATCAGACCGCGTCAGCTAAGTGTAGCTGTCCACCTCCTTTTGAGTGTAGGATGTGGACAGTTACCTTCTATAATACTATCAAAAAAAGTTACTCCGGCAATTCACTCGCAAGGGCAATATCTTTTTGGGCATCCAGTGCTTCCAACCGTTCAACAAGTGCCGTCCGTATATGCTGGTAAGCGTCACCACCTAAGGCAAGTCGCCTTGGTACAGGGCTCACATTCGCTACATTGATCATAGCCTGTGTCGATTTGTTTACATCTCCCCGGATAGTGAAAGTTCCGGCCGCCACCATGCGGCGCAGGTCGCCAACAAGCGTTTGCTCGTAAGCTTCCATGACAGGTGATGTTACCATACCTGCTCCAAAAGAAGTCGGATGGGCGCCCGGCTCTACGATGGTAACATTGATGTTAAATGGTGCAACTTCCAGGGCTAGCGTGTCGCAGAAACCTTCTATCGCCCATTTGGTAGCGCTATAATAGCTGCAGTTCGGATATACCGTTTGACCAGCCGAAGAGGACAGCTGTAGAATATGCCCACCGCCCTGTACCCGTAAATGTGGCAGCGTCGCCCGTATCACCTGGATGGATCCAATGAGGTTGGTGTCAATCTGATGCCGGATCTCCTCATCGGTAGCTTCCTCGGCTGCACCCCAAAGGGAATATCCCGCATTGTTTACTACTACATCAATTCGGCCCAGATCGGCAAAGGCACGGTTAACTACTTTGCGTATAGCCGGCGTATCGGTCACATCTAAAATGTCTACCCACAAGCGGTCGCCATAACGTTCTTTAAGTTCTGTAAGCGCGTCCGGCTTACGCACTGTAGCTGCTACACGATGGCCCTGATCCAATAATTTTTCAGTTAATATTCGTCCCAGGCCGGTCGAAGTACCGGTAATAAACCATGTTTTCATATAAGAATAATTAATTTGCTAATTGTATCTCACAAAAGTACAGGTACCGGTCAAGCGGGAGTTAACAGAAATCAAACCAAAGCTGATGTAAATCAAACCTGACGTATACTGGAAGGAGTGATCTGCGTGTGTTTATGGAAGAATTGGGTAAAATGAGTGGGTTCTTCAAAGCCTAAGCCATAACCTATCTCGCTAATGGTATAGTCCGTATGGAGAAGTAAGGCCCGTGCTTCTTGAATAGTACGCTCAGTGATCAGTTGTGTGGTGGTCTTCCCGGTCAATGTTTTGAGCGTCCTGTTTAAGTAATTGACATGTACAGCCAGCCTGTCAGCAAAATCCTGCGCTGTACGGAGCCGGGTCCCCTGTGTCATGGAAGCAATAGGAAACTGCCGTGATAACAGTTTGCGGAAAGCTTCCGTTAACCGGGCAGCGGCTGACATATCCGGAGATTCCAGGATAGGCTCCAGTTTCATTGCACCATGGATACATTCCAACACATACAAAAAAAGCAGTTCATACTTGTGTGGGTAAGCTGAGGTTTGTTCCTGTATCATTTTCTGGAATAATTCTTTAAATAATGTGGCCTGTTCCGGTGTAAGGCGGAAGAAGCATTGCCCATTAATATCGAACACGGTCCAGTCAGAGGGCCGCATGTAAGTATGCAAGGGCAAAAAATCATCGGTAAATATGCAGCTATATCCTTCGCATACCCCACTATGCACCTCCCAGCGATAAGGTACATCCCGGTTGGTAAAAACCAGTGCCGACTGTCCTGGCTCCAGCAGCTCCTGCCGATCGCCATAATAATACTTGGCATGTCCCGTAGTGAGGATAATTTTGTAAAAATCCCGCCTGGCATAAACCTCAGATTCCTTCGCAGTCTCCGAACGAACATTTTCTACTTTAAATGCCGAAAAGAACTGGCTATTTGACTTATTACCGGTCAATAATGTAGCTACTAAAGGACAAGCTGTTAATGTATGCTGCTGAATCATAAAGCAAATTTAAGAAATATTACTGCTACATAACTAGCTGGGTATAATTGTCGCACAAACTAGTGCAAAAGTGTCGCGTCAACTGATGAAATATGTCACTCATTGGTTTATGATACACCACATTTTGTAGTTATTGATGCACCCTTTTATCGTAAGACATGAAGCTGGCACAAGCGTATCAATGGCAATCCGGGATGCTATCAGCCCATTTTTCGGTGATTTGCACCCCTGTTAAAGCGCATTTAATTGTATCGTTTCCGGCCATTTGAGTTCCGGATCCGTACAGGGTTTTTAGATCATTGAGCCCGTAAGCTGCTTAACTGTAATGTTTTATAAAGCTGGCATTGTATTTATATACTTGTCGGTTATAACCCAGGCTTTCATGAATGTAAAGAATTTCGCCGCTCAAATGTGTCCTGCAAATCGGAATATGGGTTTGATAAAACGCCAAACGGTTTCTCCGTTTCGTTTGATCATCATCATGCTTTTAATACTCTCCTTAAACGGATGCAAACATCACAATACCCATTGGAAGACCGACCAGGGTTGGGAAAGCCTGATTGCCCGGGAAAGGGCTGAACCAGGTTCGGTTGCCCAGGTGGATAATGCGGTCATTGCCTATATGAAAAAGTACCATGTTCCCGGCATTACTGTTGCGATTGCCAAAGACGATAAATTAATTTACGTGAAGGCTTATGGCTATGCGGATGTTACAACGCAGGAAAAAGTGACAACCAAAAGCCTGTTCCGGCTTGCCAGCGTGTCAAAACCTGTAACTGCAATAGCGATTATGAAATTGATCCAGGACGGGAAATTGTCACTCAACTCCAAAGTATTCGGAGCCGGAGGAATATTGGGAAATGATTACGGTATTTTGCCAGATGGTTCCAATATCAAAAATATTACCATTGATGAACTATTACATCATACAAGTGGCTGGTCAAGGAACGAAGACGATCCCACCAGGGATGACCCTACGTTTAACCACCCGTCTTTGAATGCAGCACAGCTGATCACCTGGGTACTCAGCCATCAGCCTTTGAAAACACCGCCGGGCACGGCTTTTGCCTATTCCAATTTTAACTTTTTCCTTTTGGGGAGAGTGATCGAGAAGGTGACCGGTCAAAGTTATGAGCACTATGTGAATACCAACATATTGCGCCCCGCTGGTATCACGGACATGCAAATCGGCGGTAACACAAAAACTGCCAGAAAGCCCAATGAAGTGGTTTATTATGAAGAGGGCGATGAGCCATACCTGATCAATCTTTCCAGGATGGATGCCGGCGCCGGCTGGATCGCTACGGCATCGGATCTGTTAAGACTAATGGTAAGTACCGATGGATTAAATTTGAAGAAATCGATTCTGGACAGCGCCATGGTCAAAAAGATGCTTACGCCGTCGAAAGCCAACCCAAACTATGCCTGCGGATGGGCATTGTCATCCTATAAAGGATTGAATTGGTTCCATTTCGGAGAACTCATGGGAACGGCAACCTTGCTGGCCCACACACAGATCGGTTATTCCTGGGCGATACTTACCAATACCGGCTATCAAAATGACCAGGCCCACTTAGATTTTGATAGGATCCTCTGGAATGCGATCAATGACCCGGCAACGAGATGGCCTGACAAAGACCTGTTTTGACCACGATATTTATTTCACCGACGTTAAAAATTTACTTGCCGGACTAGTATTCAATGGTGGATATTTGCCCTGGCAGGTTTATTGCCATAATTATAGCAATGGTTACTATTCAAGCTATCAATGCAATAAGGGTGGCTGTTACAAACCCGGTTAATAGTTTGCGAACGGAATAATTGATCAATGCAGCCTGCAAGGCTAAAAAAACCGATGCACCATAAGCTATAAAAAATGGTGCATTAAAAACTATAAAGTGACAAAATACACAATTAATTAACTTTTTTTTAATCTCGTGTACCTCATACACCACACTTAATCGTCTTTATTGCAGAATCCGTGTTATACGGAATGTTAACATGCAACAAAAAGACATAAAAGCTATTCTGGAAAAAGTTCAATCGGGAAATTACACTCCTGAAGACGAAGCTGCTGCAAAGTACTGGCTTCACCAATTGAACCAGAAAGAACCAATTACTTTTACAGAATCGGACCTTGATGAGATTAGTCAGGACATGTGGTTACACATTCATGAAAAGCAGCAACAGATACATAAAGTTAAACGTTTGTGGCCTCGCATTGCTGCGGCGGCAAGCATTTTATTATTTGTTTCTATAAGCGGGTATTTTATCTGGCATAAAAATACAATTGCCCCAACTATGGTTATTGCTAAAAATGATATTCCTCCCGGTCACAGCCAGGCAACTTTAACTTTAGCAAATGGTCAGAAAATTCTTTTAACTAAAGGGCTGTACAGGAATTTAACACAGGGAGCAACAGCCATAAAAATTAATAATGGCATTACTTATACTACTGGCTTAAAAGATGATGTAGGGCCAATCAGTTTTAATACACTATCTACTACAAATGGGGAGCAATCGCCTTATCCGCTGATTTTGCCGGATGGATCCAAAGTATGGTTGAATGCCCAGTCCTCAATAACCTTTCCAACCAAATTTAACGGAAAAGAAAGGATTGTTAAAATTACGGGAGAAGCCTTGTTCGAAGTATCACATAACGCCAAACAACCCTTCAAAGTACAAACTCAAAAGCAAACCATCGAGGATATCGGCACTATTTTCAACGTGAATGCCTATGCTGACGAGCCTGCTACAAAAACAACGCTCGTCGCAGGGAAAGTTAAAGTAAATGATATGCTGCTGGAACCCGGTCAACAGACCGACGGCAACCATATTAAAACCGTTAATACTAAAAGATATACGGCCTGGAAAAGCGGCGACTTTTATTTTGAAGACGACTCTATCCAAACCGTTATGCGGCAGCTTTCGCGTTGGTATAATATCGAAATCAGCTACAAAGGCAATATACCAACTGATGGTTTCAATGCACAGATCAGCCGCAGCAAAAACATCAGTGCAATCTTACATATACTTGAAAATACCAAAGGTGTACACTTTAAAATTGAAGGAAGGAGGATAACCGTTATAGAATAATCACTACAAAAATCATGATCTAATAAAAAAGTCACCTGGCGGTAACCGGATGACTTTCGGAAAGGATCGTACAAACAATTAATTAAACTATTTGAGCACCGCGTTCGCCTCTGCGTCTTCGAAAACTAAAGGCAAAACGCTTAACCCTAACTAAACAAATGTACAAAATTTACTCAGAACACTTTGTGTTGCCACCCGGCTTCACAAAAAAACTCTTGTTGTTCATGAAATTAACCACCCTGATGCTATTCTTAGCCTTTATGCAGGTAAGCGCCAGCACCCTTGCGCAAAAGGTTACCCTGTCCGAACGGAATGCATCGTTAACTACAATCTTTGAGCAAATTCGAAACCAGACCGGTTATGATTTCGCTTACACCACCACAACGATAAAGGCTGCCAGGCCGGTGACCATCGACGTAAAAAACGTAGATCTGAAGGAAGTATTAGACAGAATATTCGTGGGACAGCCGCTGAATTATACCATAGAAAACAAATCTGTAGTGGTATCTATAAAAGATGTATCCTTCTTGCATCAATTATCAGATAAAGTTAAAACCGTCCTTAATATACCTACAGAAATAGGCGGAACCGTGACCGATACGCTTGGCCATCCATTAGTTGGCGCGACTGTCTCCATAAAGGGTAAAAATTTGATCACACAAACCGATAGTAAAGGAAACTTTAGTTTCCCCAACATGCCCCAGGGAAACTACACGCTGGTTGTTAGCTATATAGGTTATGAAAAATTAGAGACCGGTATTACCAATACCGGCAAATACGAACACTTATCGTTTGCCTTACGTTTGGCTATTTCTCCACTTGACCAGGTACGGGTAATTGCCTATGGCACCGATTCCAGGCGTTTTAGCGTTGGCTCTGTTTCTACCGTGACTGCTGCAGATATCGAAAAGCAGCCCGTAAGCAACCCTTTACTCGCACTGCAGGGGCAGGCACCCGGGCTGAACGTAACCGCCACCAGCGGCATACCCGGATCGCAGGTGTTAGTACAGGTCAGGGGCCAGAATTCCCTAAATATGCATCAGGATAATCCCTATCAAAACCCTACGAAACCCTATGACCAGCCCTTATTTATAGTGGATGGCGTCCCGTTTGCATCTCAAAACAGCAATGTGAATCAATTTGCCTCGCTGGTGACTGCACAATCAAATTTGGGTGGAATCAATCCAACATCCGCGGGTATCAGCCCTTTCGGCAATATTGATCCTGCTGATATTGAAAGCATCAGTATTCTTAAAGATGCCGACGCTACTTCCATTTATGGAACACAAGGGTCTAACGGCGTCATTTTGATCACTACTAAAAAAGGAAAAACCGGCGCTACCACGTTTGACCTGAATGTAAATACAGGTTTCAATTCGGTTGGCCGCCCTGTTCAATTGCTGAACACACAGCAATATCTGCAATTGAGAAAAGATGCTTATGCTGCTGATGGGGTAACGCCAACTAATAGTCCGAACAATTATCTCGGTTATGCACCTGACCTTACAATTTACGATCAGAATAAATATACCAACTGGCAAAAGGTACTCTATGGCCAAAACACCACCAATACCAATGTTCATGGCAGCCTTTCGGGTGGTACCGCTAACAATACTTTTCTAATTTCAACCGGCTATAACCGGTCAAGCTATAATTATCCGGGTGACTTTGCTGATCAGCGATATACACTTCATACCAATATACACCACAGCTCGCAGGATTACAGGTTATCAGTGGATTTAACAACAGATTTTGGCTATGACCAGAATAATTCCGCCGGATTTGGGGGCGGGACGGATATAGTTTTACCTCCGAATTTGCCGGACTTATTGGGCCCTTCCGGTAATTTGCTTTGGAACTATAAGGGGGTGGATTTAACCTCCTATAATTTTTATAGTTCATTAAAGAAACCTACCAATCTTCAGAATTATAACCTGAACACCGCATTTCACATTTCCTACAAACTATTTGATGGGTTATCAATTGGCGCTACTCTTGGTTATAACCGGAATACGACCGATGAACATTCCATAGAGCCGGGCGTGGCACAAAACCCTGCATATCTTAACAGGCAAGCCAATTTTTCTGCTAACACCTTTCAAACGGTTAATATAGAGCCGCAAATTAATTACAACAAAAATATTGGGAAAGGTGTTTTTAGCGCCTTAGTAGGTTCTACTTATAAAAAGAATACCAACAATTCAACTTACACTACCGGGCAAGGCTATTCAAATGATAACTTCCTCGGATCGATCAATGCCGCGCCGCAAGTGGCTGCAATTGATGGATATAACATTTATAAATATAGTGCAGGTTTTGCCCGGCTCAATTATATTTATGACAGTGAGTTTATCATTAACTTAACCGGCAGGCGGGATGGCTCCAGCAATTTTGGCCCCGGGCGCCAGTTTGGTAATTTTGGTTCTGTTGGTGCGGGGTGGATATTTTCTGAAGAGAAGATCTTTAAAAAATCATCTTCCATATTGAGTTACGGTAAGATCTCCGGAAGCTATGGAACTTCCGGGTCAGACGGTATAGCGGCCTATCAATACCAGGCTTTATATGCAAGTTTTCCTAATTATCTCCCCAATTTCCAGGGAATCAGACCAAGCTTCCCAACTAACCTTTACAATCCTGATTATAGCTGGGCAACTAAAAAATCGTTGAACATAGCGCTGGACCTTGGCTTTTTCAACAACCGCCTTTTATTTAATGCTACTTATTACAGAGACAGGGAAGGCAACCAGTTGGCAAATTATCCTTTGCCTATACAATCAGGTCTTCCGACAGTACTTGGCAATTTGGATGCTACAGTTCAAAACCAGGGGCTTGAATTTGCCA
>JAQBOA010000081.1 GCA_028288305.1 Mucilaginibacter sp. | reverse complement strand
CTTGCACATCGTAGGTGATACGGTCAACTTCCTGTTTCAAGATGGGCCTTACCGCGGTCACAGAAACTTCTTTTAATGCATTGCTTGATGCTGATAAGAAAACTTTTCCAACATTGACCTCAGCATCTGTACCACTAATGTTCACAAGTTTGCTTTTATAACCCACTGATACAATAGTTAACTGTAATGCTTTACCCGTTACACTTTTTAGTTCAAAACTACCGTCATCTTTTGTTAATGATCCTTTTACAGGTTGCTGAGTTTTGGCGTCCAGTAATACAACAGTAGCATAGCTTAAAGGTTTATTGGTAACTGAATCAATGGCGGTACCTTTTACTGTTAATATTGGTGTTGCAGTTTGGGCCAACGCTGTGGCTGTAAGGTAACAGCAAATTGCTATTAGTAAAAGTTTTTTCATTGTGGTTTTTGGTTAAAGACACTGCAAGTTATCAACCTGTTACAGATAAAAAGAAGATTTAACAAATTTTAACTAAAAAATTAGTTTGTAACGATTATGTTACTTATTGTACCGTGTCATGGTCAATTCAGTACCTATTGTAGTGAAGCTTTTTATCATTTCTATAGAGCGGTCAATCAGAGCAGGAAGTTCTGGAAGCTCATCTTTATCAAAGCCATCCAAAACGTAATCAACCTGTCGGCCTTTTGGGAAATCGTTGCCTACACCAAAACGCAGGCGGGCATATTCGTTATTACCGAGTGTTGCTTCTATATGTTTTAATCCGTTGTGGCCAGCTGCACTGCCTTTAGGTTTTAAACGTAAAGTACCGAAGGGTAAGGCAATATCGTCAACAATTATCAGTACGTTTTCAATGGGTATCTTTAATGTTGTCATCCAGTAGCTAACTGCCTTACCGCTCAGGTTCATGTAAGTAGTTGGCTTTATCAGGTGCAGCGTTCGGGCTTTATAATTAATTTCGGTATAATAAGCCAGGCGCATATTGTAGAATTTTGCATTTTCCTGCTTTACAAATTCATTCAATATCATAAACCCTATATTATGCCGTGTATCAGCATATTCGGGCCCTATATTTCCTAAACCAACGATGAGATATTTCATGCCCCTAACCCCCTAAAGGGGGAATTTTTGATTAGTGATTTTCTATAGCGATGGGTTTGAAACCCATCGCTATGTTTCGATTTCAAAGTAAACAAAAAACAGCGATAAGATAAACTTATCGCTGTTAAAATCCTTTTGTCCTTCATCCCCCCTTTAGGGGGTTAGTGGGCTTATTTTTTACCAGTAGCCGCTTCGTTTTCGGCCTGGCGTAATGCACGTGATGTAGTTACCGATACAATGGTATCTTCCTTGGCATTAGTAATAGTTTGTTTACCTAATTTCAAATCACCAACCTTTACAGATTTACCAACTTCTAAAGTGTCGATGCTTACTTCAATAGCATCTAAATGATCTTTTGGTAGCGCTTTGATACGCAATTTTCTAAGTTTTTGCACCAGTTTACCGCCTGTTTTAACACCTGGTGAAGTTCCGGTCAATTTAACAGGAATCTCGATGGTGATAGGCTTTTTATCGTCAAGCAACAAAAAGTCAGCGTGGATAATCTGTTCAGTTAACGGGTGAAACTGAAGATCTTTAATAATAGCCTGTGATTTTACACCAGCAATCTCTAAGTCGATGAAATGAACAACCGGCGTATAAACTACGGCTTTCAAATCAGCTGCGGACACTGAAAAGTGGGTTTGGGTTTTCCCACCATAAAGTACTGCTGGTACCAGAGCCTGGTAACGCAGTTCTTTAGCGTCTCTTTTCCCTACGTTCTCTCTTGGAGAACCGCTAATAGCAATTGATTTCATTTTTGTTTTTATTTATTTATTTAAATAGCCCATGGTCGATAGTCCATAGACCATGGTATTATTGTTTTTATTTGTATTCGTTTCAAAAATTCTCCATGGACTATCGACCATGGACTATCGACCATGGACTATTGACTAAATTAATCCACCTTAAACAACTGGCTTATTGACCCGTGTTCGTTTACATTCATTATCGCTTTGGCAAACAAGTCGGCAGTACTTAATACTCTTATTTTACTGCTAAGCTGTTTCAACGGTATAGTATCAGTAACAATCAGTTCGTCTAAAACAGAGTTTTCCAATGTTTCGTACGCTTTACCGGATAAAACCGGGTGTGTACAAACCGCACGCACACTGCGTGCCCCACGATCCATAATTAATGCTGCTGCCTTTGATAATGTTCCGGCAGTATCACATATATCATCAATCAGCACTATATCCTGGTCAGTCACATCCCCGATAAGGGTCATAGCTTCAATTTCATTGGCACGCTTACGGCGTTTATCGCAAATCACAACTTCTGCATTGAAGTATTTAGCAAAAGTACGTGCCCTGTACGATCCACCCATATCCGGCGAAGCAATGGTTATGTTTCCCAATTTCAGGCTTTTTATATAAGGCACAAAAATTACCGAAGCATCAAGATGATCTACCGGAATATCAAAAAAACCCTGTATCTGTGCCGCATGTAAATCCATAGTCATAATACGGTTTATTCCTGCAGCTACTAATATATTTGCAACCAGTTTTGAACCTATGGCAACACGTGGCTTGTCCTTCCTGTCCTGGCGTGCCAGCCCAAAATAAGGAATAACGGCCGTTACATAATGTGCCGAAGCCCTGCGTGCAGCATCGGTCATCATCAGCAATTCCATCAGGTTATCCGTTGGCGGATTGGTCGACTGGATTAAAAACACATCACAGCCACGAACCGACTCATTAAAGTGAGGCTGGAATTCACCATCACTAAAGCGTGAAAGAGCAACATCACCTAACTCTTTGCCATACCGGGCAGCAATATTTGCCGCCAATACGGTTGTACCAGAGCCAGCAAATAATTTAACCGGATTAAATTGTAAAGGCATTTTTTATTTCGGATTTCGGAATTTTAATTTCGGATTGTTAAATCGTCAATTAAAGAACTTGTATTGCCAGCTATTATTATAAAAAACAATTTCGGATTTCGATCTTTCACACCGGATTAAATCCGAAATTGAAAATCCGAAATCCGAAATCATTAACTGTTGCCCGACCAGGATTCGAACCTAGACAAACGGTACCAAAAACCGTCGTACTACCATTATACTATCAGGCAATATCCTTAGGATTGTTATCCTATCCAAAAAGGAATGCAAATATAGGACGATTTTTTAGTTATCAAAAGCTTTTTGTAAAAAGAGTAAAAACAGCAAGAATAGACGAGTTATCGGAGAGTAGGTTTAAAGTTTAGCGGTTAAATAATTTTATCAGCTCATTGTCTGCTGGCACTGCATACAGGTTTATTAATTTCTTAACGAAAATTTAACCAAACTGATGAAACCATTAAACGTAAATATTGTTTTTTTTAATAATTAACCCATCCAAGTAACTTAAAAATTTAAAGCCATGAGTACTCAAGTTGAAACAATGAATGCACAGGAAGTTGCAAACAGGCTTGTACAGCTTTGCCGCGAAGGTAAAAATGTTGAAGCAATTAATGAATTGTACGATGATCACGCCGTGGGCCATGAACCGAAAGGTTCGCCAATGCAAGAAAGTATTGGTAAGCAGGCTATTTTGGAAAGCACCAATCAGTGGTACAATTCTGTTCAGGAACTACACAGCGCTTATATTTCGGACCCGCTAGTAAGCGACAATTTTTTTGCCTGCATCATGAAAATAGATGCAACTTATAAAGAACACGGCAGAACTGAAATGGATGAATTGTGTGTATATGAAGTTAAAGACGGAAAAATTGTAAGTCAACAATTTTTTTATAATACAGGAAATTAATATTCATCAAATATTGAACATAAACTAAAGGGGCATCGCCCCTTTTTTGTTGCATTAGTTACCACCTTTAGAGTTGTCGTCCAACAAAACCTGGATGCGGTACAAGTATGGGCAATAAATAAGCCATGTGCTAAAATAAAGTTAGTTGTTGGAGACAACTTCAACAAGGGTGGGGTAATTTTTAAAAAGTCACCAAGAGTAGTTAACAAAATTAATTTGACAGGATTATACTATTTAAGATTAAACCATTGCAAAACAAATTGCTCAAACTTCAACCAATAAATACTTAAATTTCAACAATATTTTCTCATGAAAAACCTTTCCAAATCAACTCTTGTATTTTTCTTCTCTTTACTTAGTTTTTCGTCTATAGCGCAGTCAAAAAATGACACAAGTGCATTATTTAAAAAATTAGATGAATATATTATTTCAGCAACTAACGCCGAAAAATTTAATGGCTCAGTACTAATTGCAAAAAAAGGTGAGATCATTTTGCAGAAAGGATACGGATGGAAAAATTTTTCTGACCATACATTAAATAGTCCCAATACCATTTCTCAGATAGGTTCGTTAACCAAATCTTTTACCGCGATGGTAATATTAAAATTGCAGGAAGAAGGCAAATTATCGGTAAACGACCGACTATATAAATATTTACCCGAACAAAAAGATGCTGATAAGATCACGATACAAAACATGTTAGATCATACCTCTGGGATAGACAATTATACAGATATTATCGGACCAGAGGATTCGGCTATTTTTAGTCACCCGGTAAGCAAACAAAGAATACTGGATGTATTTGAAAAAAAACACCTGGCATTTAAGCCCGGGAGCAAGTATGAATACTGCAATTCGGATTATTTTTTATTGGGAATGATTATAGAAAAATTAACCGGAAAATCTTATGAACAGGCAGTAAGACAGTTGATTTTCGAACCGCTGAAAATGAATCATTCCGGGTTTGATTTTATTAATCTAAAGGATAGCTCAAAGGCCGAATTTTATGTAACTATTGGTTCGAATAAATATATAAAGGCTCCAAAAGTCGATTCCACAGTAACGTATGCTGCCGGTGCTATTTACAGCACAACCGGCGACCTTTATAAATGGGCAAAAGCAATTGCGGAGAATCAAATTCTATCTGACAGTTCGTGGAAGCAAGCCTTTACACCGCATTTAGCCCATTACGGCGATGGCTGGTGGATAGACACGCTGTATAGCAATAAATATGTTATGCACAGCGGCGGTTTTCCTGGTTTTATGTCGAATTTTATGTATTATCCGGAAATGGATGTTACCATTATCCTACCGTGCAATTTTGGTAATTACGGGGGCAGCCTAGGGGACTTAACTTCTGGCGTTTCAGCCATTTTGTTTGATAAACCCTATTCACCGTATGAAAAACATACCAAAATTAGGGCCGACAAAACCCTATTAAAGCAATATGCCGGGGTGTATCGCTTTAATTCCGATCATCAGTTAATAATTACTTTTAATGGTGGCAAATTGTTTGTTGAGGATTCCAATCCGAAAGATATGCTCCCTAAAGTGGAATTACATGCTGAAAGTGAAACTATGTTCTATATCAGCGAAGCTCAGCTAAAATTTGAATTTATTAAAGATGCCAGTGGTAATAGCCAAAAGATAATCACCTATAATACGCGTGGTAAAGATGCTGAATGGGTAAAGGAAAAATAACCTAAAAAAAATTTTACCTTTTTACCTTTATCCTTTCACCTCTTTTTAATCCTCAATCACCACTCCCATCGTACAGAATTTATTGATGCGCTCGGTTACCAGTTCATCAATATTGCGTTCTTTTAATATTTTAAGGTCCTTTAAAAGTTGTTTTTTTAGCGTAGCTGCCATGGCTACCGGATCCTGATGGGCGCCGCCAAGCGGTTCTTTTATAATACCGTCAATCAGCTTATTCTTATACATATCTGACGAGGTAAGCTTTAACATTTCCGCAGCCCTTTCCTTTTGCTCCCAGGTTTTGAAAAGAATGGTTGAACAATTTTCGGGAGAGATTACTGAATACCAGGAGTTTTCAAGCATCATTACTTTATCCCCTATTGCTAACCCCAACGCGCCGCCCGATGCACCTTCGCCAATGACTACACATATAACAGGCACTTTGAGGATAGACATTTCCAGTAAATTCCGCGCTATAGCCTCACCTTGCCCCCGCTCTTCAGCCTCCAAACCCGGGAATGCTCCGGGTGTATCGATCAGCGTGATTACAGGTTTATTAAATTTTTCAGCCAGTTTCATCAGTCTTAATGCTTTGCGGTATCCTTCCGGATTTGGCATCCCAAAGTTACGATATTGCCGTTCCTTGGTGTTGCGCCCTTTCTGATGACCTATAAACATGGCTGTTTGTCCATTTATAGTGCCAAAGCCTCCTACAATTGCTTTATCATCGCCTACTGTTCTGTCACCGTGCAGCTCAATAAAATCATCGCACATCAATTCAATATATTGTAAGGTGTAGGGTCTTTCGGGATGACGGGCTATCTGTACTTTTTGCCAGCCGGTAAGGTGCGTATATATTTCATGCTTAGTTTCTTCAAACTTATTTTCAAGCTCCGCAAGGGTTGCAGACATATCCAGCTTGTTCTTATCTTCAACCTGCTTTACCTTTTCAATCTGCAACTGCAAATCGGCAAGGGGTTTTTCAAAATCAAAACTTATCTTCATACACTTTATAAGGGGCGCTAAATTAAATAAATCAAATGGTATTTTATTATTTAGCTTTTCGCAAAGCCTCAAACTTATTTATTTGTTGTTGAGTTAATAAAGCCCTGGTAGTAAGGCAAGTCTGTAAAATGGCGTTTCTTAACTCACCCTGGTACAATCCGTACCTGTTTGTATAAAATATAAGCGAACCATTATTTACCCTGTGTGTACGAAAAAGGCTGTCTAATGTTCGCTCATTATGAATAATAATTAAACCCATTTCCAATATCTTACGGTGCAATTCCTTATTAATCGCAGTGATTTTATCTACCTGGATTGGGCTAAGATTCAACTCGTCTTTAAATTTTATCACTTCTACAGGATAAGGATAATGGTTTAATTTGGCAGCTAAAACCATACCATACAAATCTTCACCATTTAACAGCGCGTTATATTGCCGGTCAGTTAATGTTTTAACCGTCGAATGTTTAACTGTGCTGTCTTGCTGGGGTTTTGCATTAATTCTGTTGGATAAGAGTATAACAGTAAATAAAAATAATAATTTGTTCATAATTTTTTATTATTCAAAATCGGCAATTATTAAGCCATAACGCATTTTAGCTTTCGATTCTGATCAAACCTTTAAAAATATTTTTTTCTTGTATAAAAAATAACACAGCAACCACTCTAAACCAAAAATACAGATGGAAGCAATCATAGCTTTTAATAACTCACCTGCATTAAACCAGCTTAAAACGCCATTTGAAATACTGCTGATATAACCATTGAACCACCTACTGCCAACGATTTCGAAAAACAGGTAAATAAAAATAGAGTTCATACCTACGATGGTAAAGAAACTTAAATGTTTGCGGTGGTCTTTTACATCTACCCACCAGTAACTAATAGCAATAAACAATAAGCAATACCCTAATGATGCTATCGTAAAAGAGGTAGTGGCAATTCTTTTTATTATCGGAGTTACACCAAACCCGTCCAGGCTATAACCAATAATAAGACATATGAATGCCCAAAGCAGCAATGTTTCAATTTTATTCTTTCCGCTTAATAACCATTTCCCTACAAGCACCCCGGCAACGGTGTGAACTGCTGTAGGAATACAGTTAATAGCAACCCAGCCGCCTTTATTAATTTTATGCATTAGGATCGTATCTACATAATTTCCAAAATTATGCTGATCCGTAAATGGCTGGTTAAAGCCGGGGATATTGGCAAAACGGTATAATGCTTCGGTTAGTAATAGCAAGGCGATGCATACCCCTATTTGTGTAACATTGCTCCACCTGAAAATAAGGAATGCAACCAACGTGGTAAAAGAAAGTTGGGTGAGCACATCCCATAACTCAAACGATAAACCATTCGGGCGGACAGCATAATCCCAAACTCCCAAAAAGAATAGCCACCCGCAACGTATTAATATTTTTTTAAACGACTGACCCCAGGTAACGCCATTTGCCCATTGTTTATTTAAGGAAAATGCCATGGCAACGCCTGCCATAAACATAAACGCAGGCTGCACTAAATCCCAGAAATGAAGGCCATGCCAGGGATGATGTGTAAATTGTATGATGAAATAATTAAAAGGTTCACCTTGAGTATGCTCAAATAAATAATCATAAATACCAGTCGACTCTATGGCCAGCAATACCATAATAAACCCGCGCAGAAAATCAAGTGAGAGCAGCCTTTCGGTTAAGGGATTTGAGTTTTTAGTTGCGGTCATATTCCCTTTAAATCTCCATGGTAATAGTAATATTTTATTTGTGATAGTTAGTCTGTTTATTTTTCGATAAAAGTAAAATAAAATTTTATTTCTTCACCACCGGAAATGCTACAATCCTCACCTTTGTAAAGCCATAGGGAATTAACGTAAAATGAGTTATGGTGTCGCTCACTACACCCCTGTATTGTCCGTCACGGTCTGTAACCGGCTGGTTTGCCACACCATCAGTTAGTTTCCAGTTGGGGATCTGTCTGCCGGTGGCTGTAATTTCAATAGGAGCGTGCTGCTGGTTCCATACAAGTTTGCCGTTAAGTGGTTTTATTTTTACTTCAAGATTTTTTACAGGGTCACTTACGATCTGCTCCGACAAACCATAGTTCCAATCCTCAGTCGGATAAACGCTGAAATAATCTCCCTCATGTTTATCATTGCCTTTTTCCCATCGCTCACCCAACTTTAAGGCATATACCAGCGGCCCGCGCTCAACCGCTCTTGAATTGCGCCCCCAATTAGAAGTACTTACTTGCATGGGCAGTTTCAAAGTCAACTTATCACCATCTTTCCAAACCCGGTTAATTGTTATCAATTGGCCGCCTTTACCGCTGTTGCTTACTTTCCCATTTATACTAATGATAGCATTAGCACACCATGATGGAATCCTTAATTGCCAGGGAAATTGCACAGCGCTTTTGGTTGATATTTCAAATCCTATCTCATCGCCGAAAGGGTAATCGGTAACTTCATTTACGCTGATAGCAGTATTGTTTTTTCCAACCTTGGTATTTAAATGGTTAGGACCATAAATTAAGGATGCCAAACCATTGTCCTGTGTTTTATACCAGAGGTGCTGTGCATATTTTGTCCAGCCCTGGTGCATATTGGCAAGGCAACAAGTATAACCACTCCGCATGCCCAGCACATTGTTCATTTCACGGCCAAAAGGCAGTGAAAAATCAAAAACGCCTCTTGCAATTTCTACCTGGTTGGCTACTTGAAAATATTGCTTATTGTTATAGTCGTCGGTGGTTTGGGTGGGAAGGGCGTTAAATGTAATACGTTCCAGCGCATCCATGTAATGCGTATCCCCTGTAATGGCAATAATCTCTTCCAGTGAAAACATAGATTCCACTACGGCACAAAGTTCTGTTCCCTGAGTGGGTAAGTTACCATGCAAATCCTCATCAGCCGAAAACATGCCGGCAGGTAAACCGTGTAAAGTCATGATATCATTAAAGCCTGTTTTTAATGAGGCTAAATACATAGGGTTATGCGTGCGCTGATAATTTAAAGCAGGAGCTTTCAAGGCCATCGCTACATTAACACCATGACGGCGCATCCAGTTCGAATCGTTTTGGTTAGCAGCCGCGTTAATTACCCAGTTTCGTTCGGCAAACCATTTACTCCATGCATAGCATTTTTTATCAAGCAGATCAGCTAATTGTAAAAGACTTTTATCTTTAGTTTTTTCGTAAAGCCACTGGGCCACTAAAATATTTTCGCTTCCGCGGGACTCAGCCCAGTCGCTCCATTTATTAATCGGGCATTTATTAAGCGCCTTTAGCTCGTAATGAAAATAGGCGGTCATAAATTCGATAACTCTTAGGTCATTAGTAGCGGTATAATACTGTTGCAAGGCTTTTAGCATTACCATTTTCGGCCACCAGTCTTCCCCTTTTTCGCAATTGGCCAGCGTAATTACTGCACCGCTATCCCGTTCTGCTTTGGTGATCGGACCAAAATATCCTGATGGCCGCTGATGTTCAATTGTCCAATTGATATATTTTAAAACTTTCGTCTTTAATACCGCATCATCGAGCAAATAAGCCAGCGGAACCGCGCCATCCAGCCAGTAAGGTGTCTCTTCCCACCCATCTCCGTTACCTCCCAGCCAGCCGTTGTCATTTTTTAATTTTGCATATACTTCATCCAGGTGGCCGGTGGTACCATCACGCATAATTTCCAATTGATCATGCAGCCAACCTTGCGGTTTAATGGAGCCTAAAGGAAGTTCTTCATATAATGGCTTTACGAAGTAGTCATTGGGAGCACTTTTATTGGGGTCATCAGCAATTTTGTAAGAGGTTAATACCATTACAATGATCACTGAAAGGGTTAATTTTTTGAACATGGATGGTTTTTAGATTTATAAGACTAAATATCTAAATTAAATCCTATTTCTTATATCCCTGAACATTTAAAAAAATAATGCTGGTATGTGGAATGCCTAATGTATTGCCGGGTTTAACATCCAGGTAAAGCTTAAGGTAGCCGTCAGTTATTGCCTTCAGTGTATTAATATAAGATTTCTTACCCCCAGCGCCTAAAAAGACTAAAGAGATTATGGATTTTCTAAAGGTTAGGTTTCCCTTGTCGTCAACCCATGCGGTAAACGAATAAGAAAAGTCGTCGTAGGCTTTATGGATCGTAATATCATACGTAGGCGATAGATAGGAATCGTACGATTTACCGCCATCAACGGCTTCAGCGGGCGCTTCATTTTTTACACTGACCAATTTATTTTTAGACGTCAGCAACGCAGGCTCGGTACAGGCAAAAGCACTGTCGGGTATTTTATTTGCCAGTAAGGCCTTTGTTTTTATAAATAATGTATCCTTCGGACCTGGCGCCCAAAGTTTGGTGGTATCAGAGTGCAACACATTCTTAATATAGCTATTGGAGTAAAACGACATAAATACATGAACTTTTTCATCCTGTATTATATTATCCTTTACATGCAATACCATAAATTTCAAACTATCCTTACTAAGTTGTTTTAATTTAAGCCATGCCCAGGCTACATTAAAAATAGAATCATGATCGAACACTACCGGCGCATTCAAAAAACGTCCCTTTTTGGGACTGTAAATATTTACTGAATCAACAGATGGAAATGATATTTTCCATTCAGGTACAAGTTGATACCCTACCGGACTAAATGAAAGTCCATTGTCAAATTTGCGGCTAACTTCCGTGTAGCTTATTCCTTTAATTATGCCTATTAAGTTTTTTGTTCTTTTTACTACTGCTTCCTTTTGGGCCTTTTCTTCTTGTATTACTTTATAAGTACGGCCGCATTTAGATGAAGACAATGAAATTAAAATAAGCAGAGCGTAAAAACTCCTTTTTATATATACGTTGGCAGACTTATCCATGTTTAAATTAAGAGGATGCTATTAAAAGCGCTAAATATAGTAAAAACAGGGGAAAATGCGAGGGACTCGCCACTTGATGAACTTGAGGGATAAGAATGTGTTAATTAAAGATACCCTGGTTCAAATTAAAATTGAAACCTCGAATATACCTTAAATTGAATTCATGAATCATTTGCTAATTTTTTCACTAATATCGGTGCTGGGTTAATCCCTACAAACAAAGCTTCCTTTTATTGTAGAACAATCCCTTTAATTAAATATGACTTTCTGATTAAGTTCGGGCTATTAATATTTCACAAGCTTTAATGATAAAATTATTTATTGCAATACCATTACTTATAAAAAGAATTAATTAACTTTAATACATCAAATATTTGGTTTGAACTCTAACTCAGCCATAATGACCAAAACCTTAATTTTTCTTTTCTTATTATTTCCCTTTAGTGTTGCTGCACAATTTAACATTTCGGGCAGAGTAATAAACCATGATGATAACCGCCCGATCGCGAATGTCAATGTATTTTTAAATAACACTACCATAGGGGATAAAACGATGGTTGACGGCGTTTTTACGCTGCATAATGTAAAACCCGGCAAGTACGATCTTACAATTTCCATTATTGGCTTTTTTACTTACGGCGAAACCATTACGGTTAATAATGCCAATGGTATACTGCCCGACATATACTTAACTCCTAGAGTGACTGTATTAAATGAGGTTAAAATAAAACCTAAAGAGGATACCGAGTGGCAAAGAAATTTTGATCTGTTTAAAAATGAATTTTTAGGCACATCAGACCTGGCTAAAGAATCTAAGGTAGTAAATCCTGAACTGCTTGATTTGAGTTACGATGAAAAGACTCAAGTACTTGCAGCCAAATCCATCGATTTTCTGATAATTGAAAACAAGGCACTGGGCTATCGTATTAAATACCTTTTATCAAATTTTAATTATGATCAGAATACAAAACAGTTTTTATACGAAGGTTCTGTTTTCTTTGAGGAATTAAAAGGTACAGCTTTGCAGAAAGAGCAGTGGAAAGAAAGAAGACAGGACGTTTATTCAAATTCAATCACACATTTTTTACGTGCGGGACTAAATAACCAATTGAGCCAGGAAGGTTTTCTTGTATTGCGTTTTCTGACAAATCCGGAACGGCCGGCAGATAGCGTAATCAACCAAAGGATTAAGGTAATCACTTTATTAAAAGACAAACATGAATACCGTGATTCGCTTTCCTTTTGGGAAAAAAAATCAAAGTTACCCAGGTTATTACCTAAACAGGTTCCTGTAGTTTTAACAGGAGAGGATATAATAGAGAAAACAAATAAACCAGGATTATATGCTTTCGCCTGCAGTAAAGATGCACTTTACGTGATATACGATAAATCTCACCAATTTAAAGCCAGTTCTTTAGGCCATTTGTATACCCCAAATAATACGTCCAACACATTGGTAATCTTTTATGCCTCGGTTGCTTATTTTGATAGTCGCGGACTAATTATCAATCCGGAAAGTTTAGCATACGCAGGCGTATGGGCAAACAAAAGGGTAGCTGAACTTTTGCCGGTAAATTTTGAGCCGCAGCAAACTGAGCCTCCAGTTGACAGCACCCTGGTAAAAAAAATAGATGGCACGCTGAAAGACTATATAGCAGGACACTATATAGAAAAAGCCTATCTGCATTTCGACAAGCCATACTACGCTGCTGGAGATACTATTTATTTTAAAGCTTATGTTACTGATCCGTTGTTCCAACCGTCAGCCTTAAGCAGCATATTAAACGTTGAATTGATAAGTCCCGATAACAAGATAACAGGCTCTCTCAAATTGAAATTAAAAGATGGTTCAGCCGCAGGAGATTTCGCCCTGGCGGATACGCTAAAAAAAGGCTATTACAGGTTAAGGGCATATACTAAACTAATGCGTGATGCTGGTGAAGAATACTTTTTTGATCAATATTTATTCATCGTTAATTCGCCTTCCAAAGTACCACAGCCAGGCAAAACAACTCATGCCATGGGTGATAAAAAACAAACGGCTGAATCATCTCAATCAAAAACAGCTTCGGGTAAAATTGATATCCAATTTTTTCCGGAGGGAGGAAATCTTGTAAATGGCGTTACCTCAAAAATGGCATTTAAAGTGATAACCCCTAACGGGCTTGGGGCTGATGTAAAAGGAACAGTTACTGACGAACAAGGTCATACGGTATGCAGCTTTGCCAGTCAGCACCTTGGAATGGGTATAATCACTCTGACACCCCTTCCGGGGGAAATATATAAGGCAACTATAAACGGCATTGATAGTACAAAAGTTTTCGATTTACCTAAAGCAGATGATAAGGGCTATGCTTTGAATTTTGAGAATTCAGACCCGCGCAATGTGAGGATACATATAATCGCAGGAAAACAAAACCACCAGCAGCAAATAAACCTCATTGCACAATCAGGTGGAATTATATACTCTTACACAGCTGGAAAACTTGTAAATAACAATTTTACTGCTATTATTCCTAAAAACAAGTTTCCGGATGGTATTGTGCAGTTCACGCTATTTTCAGCAAATGGAGAGCCAATGAATGAACGGCTTGTATTTATCCGTAAACCTGATCAGCTTAATTTAAAACTGGTAACTGAAAAACCGATTTACCACCCTCGTCAGAAGGTTACTATAAATCTTGTAGCAAGCGATAAAGATTATGAACCTTCAACCGGTAACTTTTCAGTAGCAGTTACTGATGAGACCAGGGTTCCTGTAGATGAAGATAATGAAAGCACAATTTTATCCAACCTGCTGCTGACTTTAGACCTTAAGGGATATGTTGAAAGACCCAATTATTACTTTAACATTAAAAACGATAAAGCCAATACAGATTTGGATATATTAATGCTTACCCAGGGGTATCACAGATTTGAATGGAAGCAAATACTGAATGATAAATATCCCCCTGCTCTCTCCCAGCCTGAAGAAAGAATTACTGTGTCAGGAAAAATAAAAACTGCCGGAGGTAAATCTATTCCCTATGGCAAAGTATCGCTGCTTTCAGTATCAAAAGCTTTTTTCTCTTTGGATACGGTAGCTGATGCGAATGGAAAATTTGCTTTTAAGCATTTTCCGGTTATAGACAGCATACGCTATATTATACAGGCGACAGACAAGCAGGTAAGAAAAAATACTTTAATTGAAATTGAGAACGAAAGGCCACCCAAATTAGGTGAAAACAAGAATGCCCCGGATGGAAATATTAAAGAAAGCGATAGCTCAATAGTTTACCTTGATTTCAGTAATAACTTTCACCGGGAACAACTTAAACAGGGAATAGGCAAACATGCTATAATATTGAAAGAAGTTACAATAAAAGAAAAAAAAGAGCTGAAGTATGTAAAACATTCATCAAATCTTAATGGCCCAGGAAACGCCAATGATGTTATCACCGCAGACCAGATACCTCCTGGTTGTCCTGTCTTTAAAGATTGCATTGTTGGTCACCTTCATGGTATTCAATATTTTAATGGCAACTTCTATTATGGCTTTTTCCCTACATTGGTTTTGCTTGATGGCATAGAAATTCCTGGCAACCTAATATTTAAAAATGGTCAAATGCAAAAAAATCCATATGCGTCGTCATCACAGGCAGATGTATTGGATTCCCTTATGCCTAGCGATATTGCAAGTGTTGAAATTATAACTGATGCGAGCCTTGCTGCAGTATACGGGGTGCAAGGTGGAGGCGGTGCAATAATTATTACAACGAAAAGATGGGATGATATGATCCCAGACGGAAGCAGTTTTAAGCCAAAATTTGCTTATTATTCACCCATCGGATATTACAAAGCGCGTGTTTTTTATTCGCCCCGGTATGATCTTCAAAAACCAAATACCTCATTTGCCGACTTGCGTACAACCGTTTACTGGAATCCCAATATCATTACAGATAAAAACAGCAATGCCGCATTTGAGTTCTTTAATGCGGAAACAAAAGGAAACTATCGCATCGTAATAGAAGGTATTGACGAAAACGGCCATTTAGGCAGGCAGGTTTACCGTTATAAAGTAGAGTAGCATATTTAAAGAACATTCATTAGCCTTCACTCTCTCAACATTGAAATATTTTGTAGAGCCACCTATTCCAACGCTTGCTCCAAATCTTTAATTAAATAATTCGCATCTTCTAAACCGGCGTACATTCTTATTAACTGGTGCCGGATATTACTTTTATCGTAATCTTTTTTTGCAATGCCGGCTATTGACGGGATGATCAAGCTCTCGTGTCCGCCCCATGATACCGCCATTAGTATGTGCTGCAGCTTATCGCAAAAGGTTTCTATTTTTTGTATGGATGAATCTTTCAGGGTAAAGCTGAACATGCTGCCGCAGCCTTGCATTTGCTTTTGAGCTAATTGGGATTGTTTGAAACCAGGACTAAATGGCCACAACACTTTATCAATCGCAGGATGTTTTTCCAGCCATGCTGTGACTATTTTGGCGGTTTCAAAACTTCGCTGCATCCGCAAAGGCAGTGTGCGTAGTCCCCTTATGAGCAGCCATGCGGAATGCGGTGAAAGCGCAGGCCCGATATTCATAAATTCATTATCAAATATTTTATTAATCAGCTCTTTATTTCCTGTTAATACCCCCGCCACTATATCCGAATGTCCGCCTAAATATTTGGTTGCCGATTGTGCCACCAGGTCGATACCTAAACTGATGGGTTGCTGGTAAAGCGGGCCGCAATAGCTATTATCTATCATGGTTAAAATACCTTTTGACTTAGCCAGGTTTGAAACTGCTTTCAAATCCTGCAGTTCATAACTAAAAGTATTCGGACTTTCAAGATAAATGAGCTTTGTATTTGGACGAATGGCATTTTCAATATTTTTAACTTCGGAGCCATCAACAAAAGTGGCGCTGATGCCAAACTTGGGTAAAAAGTCATTAAATAATTTTATGGTCCAGCTATAGGGATTTTCCACAACAACTGCGTGGTCGCCTTGTTGCAGCAGGGCCAAAATGGGTACGCTTATTGCCGCTATACCACTGCTGAAAACCAGGGCATCTTCAGCGCCATCCAATGCGGCCAGTTTTTTGCGTAATATGTTGAGTGTTGGATTATGCCCACGCGAATAGAGCATCGCATCAAACTCATTACCCAAAGCCTGCCTGAAATCAGCTACGGTTTTAAATGTAAAATTGCTGGTTTGAATTATGGGTGGCGAAACGGCATTAAAATAATTTTCTCTTTCCTCGCCTAATTCATTCAATATATACGACAATTCCATGTTATGTTATTGGTGTTACTGGTTTCTTTTTATAAGTGCTGGCATAATATATAACCAAACCTACCACATACGTTGCAAGACAGATTAGGGCAGCATAAGGGTTTTCCTTGAAAGTGATAAAAATATTAATGGTTACAAACCAGTACGAAATAATAAAGATCAGCGGAACAAGCGGAAACCATTTGATCATAAAAATTCCTGTCCCATCAAGGTTTTTGGTTTTCTTTCGCAACAGAAAAATAGCCACAGCCGCCATTGAAAGTCCTATCGTATCAAAAAACATTACGTATTTAAGCATCTCACTAAACTTTGCCACAAAGAATAGTATAATAATAATGGCTGCTATAAAAAAGCTCATCCCAAATTCCTGCACTTGTGTTTTAGGATTTACTTTTTTAAATATTGGAGGTAAAATACCGTCTTCGGCCATCGCATAATACACCCTTGGATTGGCCATTACATTCACGTTTACATAAGCCAATACAGATAAAAATATCATTATAGAAGTTATTTTATACCCTGTATTGCCAAATATTACGCCTACCATTTTTGCCGCTAAAGCAGGTGTTTGCTGCAAGCCGCCTATTCCCAAAACATGAAAATAAGCGTAATTAATGGACAAATACAGGATCAGTACCACCGTTATACCAAAAAAGACAGCCTTTGGAATATTTGTTTTAGCATTAATAATATCACCGCCAAAATTAATGGTTTGCTGATAACCGCCATAGGTGAAAAATACAGCGACCAGGCTAAGGCCGAAGGCTGTAACCATGTTACCCACATGAGGTACAGCATTTATAACTACCGGAGTTACATTATTTTTGAAAACAGCAGAGCAAATAAGCAGGATCATAGCCATTTTAAAAATAATGAGCAGGTTTTGCGCACGGGCGCTCATTTTTATGCCCAAAAAGTTAATGACATATAATACCATTACCGATGTGATGGTTATAATTTTGGTGCCGAGGTCATTTTGTAAATTAGCAGGCAATAAAAAAGGCCTGATATAATCAGACCCGATAAGAGCCACCGCGGCTACCGAAGCGGCATTACTGATAACCAGTACCCAATTGATCATAAATGCAATTGCCGGATGATAGCAGTAGGAAAAAACCTTATAAAAACCACCGGTTGCAGGATACCTTGCGCCAATCTCCGCAAAGGTAAGCGCTCCGCACAAGGTAACAAGACCTCCAAATATCCATGCGCCAAAAAATATCCAGGCATTTCCGGCTTTTATAGCTACCTCGCTTGGCGTTGCAAATATTCCCATACCAATAACCAGGCTGATAACGATCATTGTGAGGTCAAAACGGTTTAGTTTTGGTTTTATGCTCATTTATTTTTCTAATTGTTTAAATTTATATTCTAATTTTGTCCGGTAACCCTCTAATTTGTTGATTAATATTGTTTTTTGCACGGTAATGGAAACTATTTGGAAGCAAATTAAGCAAATATTAATTACCACAACGCTTACGCTTTGTATTACTTCAACTTATGCCCAGAAAGGACACCTGAATGCTGTCAGGGAAAAACATGCAGGGTTAAGCAATCAGCTCAAAGAATTTTATCGTTTAACTGCGCAAGCTAATATTACGTTTTTATTACCAAAAGAACTTAAAGAAATTAAGGCTCCCAATAATGAAGATTTTTCTTTTGATTATGCTATGGCACTTCCGGGAGGAGATTTTGAGATTTGGTTCCAAGTAAAATCAGAAAAGGAAAACTGGGCAAGTTATATAAAGGCCCAGGATAATCAAAAACCTCAATTAGCTAATCCGGATTCATTGTACGCTTCTATTGGGACAGCACATGCAATCGCTTTTACAGGCGACAGAAATTTTTTAGTAAGAAACATACCCCCAGAATATCTTGTGCCATATAATGCAGACGTAGGAAAGTCGTACCTTTTAACCTTGCTTGATCTGCCCGAAACAAAGCATTATAAATATGCACTGATGTTCACACTTCAAAAATTTCATACCGGAACTATTCTCGCTATTTGTTTTACCAATGAAAAAGATCCTGAATTTTTTAAGAACATTCACAACGTAAGTAACTGCCTTAAATTTAAACCCTGACCCATATTGTTAATAAGTTAGGACATTGGGTTAATCAGTTCAATGGTTAAATATTATTTTTGCTGGTGGATAAGCAGAGAATATTGCCGGCGCTGAGCAATGGCATATAGGTAAGCAGATAACCCTGCTCAATTATAAAACGTATTAATAAAAACTACTTTCTTTAATAAAAAACTTACATGGCAGAACCTGCAGCATATAGTGATGATAGTATCCGTTCACTGGATTGGAAAGAACATATCCGTTTACGGCCAGGGATGTATATTGGCAAATTGGGTGATGGCTCGGCTTATGACGATGGCATTTATGTTTTACTGAAGGAGATTATAGATAACTCAATAGACGAGTTTGTGATGGGTGCCGGTAAAACCATTGAAGTAATCATGACCGATCATAAAGTATCCGTACGTGATTTTGGCCGGGGCATACCGTTGGGTAAGGTTATAGATTGCGTATCAAAAATAAACACCGGCGGTAAGTACGATAGTAAGGCATTTCAAAAATCAGTAGGGTTAAATGGTGTAGGAACCAAGGCAGTTAACGCGCTTTCAAACTCTTTTATTGTACAATCCTACCGGGATGGCCGTACAAAAGCTGCTGAATTTGAAAAGGGTGAATTAATTAAAGATGAGCCTGAAAAAGAAACTACGCAGCGCAACGGAACTGCTATAAACTTTATACCCGACGATACCATTTTCAGGCATTATCATTTTATACCCGAATTTGTAGAGAGCATGATCTGGAACTATGTGTTCCTAAACTCAGGACTTACATTAAATTTCAACGGGAAGAAGTACTTTTCTGAAAAAGGCCTTTATGACCTGCTTACCCGTAATACCGATGCCGAAACTTTGCGGTATCCTATTATTCATTTAAAAGGGGAAGATATAGAAATAGCCATGACCCATGGCCAGCAATATGGAGAAGAATATTACTCTTTTGTAAACGGGCAGCATACTACGCAAGGAGGTACGCACCAGGCAGCTTTTCGTGAAGCTGTAGTGAAAACCATCCGTGAATTTTATAAAAAGGAATTTGATGCTGCTGATGTGCGGGGATCTATCGTAGCTGCAATTGCTATTAAAGTGCAAGAGCCCGTGTTTGAATCGCAAACAAAAACAAAATTAGGATCTCAAAATATTGCACTTGAAGGACCATCAGTACGCGGCTTTATCAATGATTTTGTAAAAAAAGAATTAGACAATTACCTGCACAAAAATCCGGCCGTAGCCGACGCCCTATTAAAGCGCATTATGCAGTCGGAACGGGAACGGAAAGAAATTGCCGGTATTAAAAAACTGGCAAACGAGCGGGCAAAAAAGGCGTCCCTCCATAACCGTAAACTGCGCGACTGCAAGGTGCATTTTGACGAAAAACATGAACGCCACCAGGATACTACTTTGTTTATTACAGAAGGAGATTCGGCAAGCGGGTCAATAACCAAATCACGGGATGTGGCTACGCAGGCGGTTTTTAGTCTGAAAGGTAAACCGCTTAACTGCTATGGACTAACTAAAAAAGTGGTTTATGAAAATGAGGAGTTTAACCTTTTACAACATGCGCTAAATATTGAAGATGGGTTGGATGATTTGAGATATAACAACATTGTTATAGCTACAGATGCCGATGTGGATGGTATGCACATCAGGTTGCTGCTAATGACTTTCTTCCTCCAATTTTTCCCTGATTTGGTAAAGGCAGGCCATGTTTTTATCTTACAAACTCCTTTATTTAGGGTGCGAAATAAAAAGGAAACTATTTATTGCTACAGTGACGAAGAAAGGCGTAACGCTATAGCTAAATTAGGTACAAAGCCCGAGATCACCCGATTTAAAGGTTTAGGTGAAATATCGCCGGATGAGTTTGGTTTATTCATCGGTAAAGATATCCGCCTTGATCCTGTTATTCTTAAAGATGCCAACATCAAAGGCCTGCTCGAATATTTTATGGGTAAAAATACACCGGCCCGCCAACTGCATATTGTTAATAATCTGAGGGTTGAAAAGGATGATGAAAGCATTAACCCGCTGGTAGCTGAGGATGTTGAAAGTGTAAGTTTGCCGGTAGCGGTGTAATACCAACCTTGTCATTGCGAACGAGGAACGAGTGAAGCAATCGCGAACTGTGCATGACCATTATGCATAGTTCGCGATTGCCACGCTTCGCTCGCAATGACAAAGTGGATTAGTTGTTGGAATTAGAACATGTTATGGTAGGCCCGATTCTATTTAGAGCCATATTCTAAATTACCTTTAGCAAGATTATGAACTTTAAAAATTACTTTCCCGCAAATATATTCCCTGCATTCCATGTTGGCTTATCCGCATCTTGCGCTACCAGGTAACCTATTAAAAAGTTAAGCTGGGCATATTTTTTTCCGGCTGCAAAATCAAATATGCCATTAATATCATCCTGTGGTTTATGGTAATATTTAGCACGCCATACTGCTACAAAGTCGTTCAGGTTATTTTTACCATCTGCTGTTTTGCTGCCATATTTAATATGCAGGGCCGGGATTCCTTCCAAAACAAAGCTATATTGATCGCTACGTGTAAAACGGGCTTGTTTGGGTTCGGGGTCTGGCTCAACGCTGATATCCAAATAACTTGCCGCCTCATTAACTTGGTTAATTAATGATGAATGTTCGGCACCCAACGCGGTAATAGATAGTAAAGGTGCAATAATTGTCGGCATATCGGTATTAACATCGGCAACCATACTTTTAACCGGCACAGTAGGATGTTTTGCAAAATAACCCGATCCCAGATCCCCCATCTCTTCGCCGGTTACCAATACTATAAGGATAGAGCGTTTAGGTTTACGTTTTATGGTTTTATAGATTTTAGCTATACCCAAAACACTGGCCACGCCCGAAGCATTATCATGTGCGCCATTATAAATAGAATCTCCATTTACAGGTGTGCTAATGCCCAGATGATCTAAATGGGCGCTATGCACTACATAGGTGTTTTTTAATTCAGGGTCGGCCCCCTCTATTTTTCCAATAATATTATAGCTTGTGATATCCTGGTAAGTTGAGAAATAAGAAACATTGATACCTGCATTTATAGAAAACGAATTTGGCTGTCCCGATTTAAGCTGAGCCATTATAGTGGTCAGTGATTTCCCGAAGTCCTTTAAAAAACCGTTAAACAAGGGATAGTTGATACTCCCATATACCTTAATTTGATCAGAATAATATATCCTCGACACAACAACATTTCCATCTTTGTCCAATGCGCTGTAAATTCCCCTGCTGAAATTAGGTAAACGGGCTGTTGAATCCGTTGAACAGACAATAACACCAACAGCGCCATGCTCAGCCGCTACCTTTAAAACCTGGGTCGAATTCATAACATGGGCTGCAACTGAAGAAGAAAACTTGTCCGGTGTTCCCCGGGTAACCAGTACAATTTTGCCTTTAACATCCAATCCAGTATAATCGTCATAGCCAAGGCCTGGCTCGCTGATGCCATATCCCGCAAAGGCCAAACCGGCTGTTATTTTAACTTCGGGCAAAGCTGGGTTTGGATAAATAGCATAACCGCCTGCGAGTATTCCTGTATCTTGATTTCCACCAATATTTGTAGTCATCACAGCATTATGCACAAAAGCCTTGCGCAATCTAAGCTGTTGCAGCCAGGTATTATTTTCGCCTGCAGGCATAACACCAAGCGCTTTTAGTTGCGAAACTACATAATCCACCGCCATTTGGTAGCCTTCGGTTCCCGGTAGGCGGCCTTTCAATTTATCATCGGCCAGGTAAGTAATATCCGCTTTAATTTGAGCGGTATCAACCTGGTTTAATGCTTGTTTCACTTCGTTGCTTAGTTTTATTTGCTGTGCAAAGCCCGGGCAGGTAATTAATATAAAGGAAAAAACAAATAATAGTTTACAAATTTTTATCATCGAAACTTTTTGAATAAGAATGCCTTACAAGGTACTAACTAAGTCTTTTAGCCGCAAGTTTTTAATGATAATGTTACTTGTAAAAACAGTATCTATCAGGATTTTGCATGCCAGATTTGGAAGTAACTCCATATACTTTTAATTTAGTTATCATTATGAAAATAGCATTAGCTTCACCCCCCTTTCCAAAATCGATTAGCGACGGCTTATGCTGGGTTGAAAAACTGATAAAAGATGCAGTAAAGGAACACGCTGAGATAATTTGTTTTCCCGAATCGTATATTCCCGGCTATCCGGGTATGGAGTTTGATGTTGAAGAACGCTCCCCTGAAAAGTTACGATCAGCGCTGGATGAAGTGTGCAAAATAGCTGCTGAAAATTCAATAGCAGTTATAATTCCCATGGACTGGTACGATGCTGTCGGGCTTTTAAATTTAACTCATGTTATTTCAGCTACTGGCAAAATACTCGGTTATCAGACAAAAAACCAGTTAGACCCTACAGAAGACGATATATGGATCCCCGGTAGCGAACGCAGTATTTTTGAGGTGAATGGTGTAAAGTTTGGGATCACCATTTGCCATGAAGGTTTCCGCTATCCTGAATCTGTAAGATGGGCGGCCCAACATGGTGCCAAAATAGTTTTTCACCCGCATTGTACAGGTAGCGACACCAACGGTACACTACTTACTGAATGGGGCAGCAAAGAAAATCCTTATTACGAAAAGGCTATAATGATGCGGGCAATGGAAAATACCATATACTTTGCAAGCTCGAATTACGGTTTTCGATATCCCGAGTCGGCCAGTTCATTAATAGGCCCCGATGGGACCTGTATTGTTCATGGAACTTATGGAAAAACAGGAGTGATTGTAGCAGACATTGATCTTGCTCTGGCTACTGGTTTGCTGGCAAAAAGATTTAAGAATGAGCTTTATGCCTAATTATAATGCTTATCACCTATCCATGGTTTTTTGAGAGAAAACCACATTGAAACTTATTTTCATACCATGTGCTCAGTTAATTAATTTGAACATTTCAGAGTTTTAGTAAAATAATAATTATGATAATAATTTATTATTTTTATAAGCCTAAATTTTTTTAACCTAAATCTCCATACTATGAAATACTATATAGTTACTAACCGGGAAATTTTAATTGTATTGGGACAGGAGCAAATCGATACCACAAATGATGGATTATGTACAGACAGTTTGCGGTTTGCCACATTTGACAGCGGTAATAGCAATCCAAATTCTTATACTTTAATACCAGATAAAAGCATTTTTGATACTGCGTCACCTGGTACCCCTTCTCCTCAGGCAGTATCACCCTATTATTTTAATCCCAACCAGCCTGTAAAATCGGGTTCTGAACGATTTTTTACCGAATTAGCAACTGATATGGCAGCTGATGAAGGTGGTGACCTGCTGGTTTTAATACATGGTTTTAATGTAGACTGGGCTTGCGGTATTGATGATCTTAGAAACGTTGAAAAATGTTTTGTAAAACCCAACGGTTCAAAAATAAAGCACCTCTTACTTTTTTCATGGCCTTCACAGGGTTCGGTATTAAAATATAAATCAGATGCGCAGGATGCTATCATCTCAGGAATTACCATTGGAAGATGTTTCCAATTATTCACTGAATTTTTAAGTGAAGCATTTGGAGGATCGAATCCCCAATTATTGCCTTGCGGTAATAAAATTCATTTAATCTGTCATTCCATGGGAAACCGGGTACTTCAAAACATGCTTGATAAATTACGGGCGGATGGAAATAAATTTCATGATGTTTTTGAAGAGGTTATTTTAGCTGCCGCCGATGTTGACAATAATATTTTTGAAAATCCTCTTTCCTTCTATTTACTCAATAATTTATGCAGGAGGATGCATGTGTACTTTAATAGAAACGACCTGGCTTTAAAATTTTCTGCTAAATATGAAAACCCGCTAAAACGCCTGGGTACTGATGGCCCAGTTAGTCTTAATATTTTGCCAAGCCATGTTTACTTAATTGATTGTACTGATGTCGCTTTCAAATACGACCGCAATATTCAAAGCCGAATCATACAGCATGATTATTTTGTACAAGTACCCGAAGTAAGTACAGATGTTTATGCCATTTTATCGGGCACAGATGACGAGAAGGTTGCTAACAGAACAAAAATTAATGACATCAAATACCGGCTAAACATGGAGTAACAATTTAATCATTAATTCGATTCTGGTCCATAAGTCACATTTTGCTCAGGCGTATGGAAACCTTAATTGATGTCTGAACTGCTGATTTTTGTTGTTAAATGATTGCTATTGAAATATATTGGTACGCTGGGGTCAAACTCATTTCTCCAAAATGGGCAATTCCACATAAAATATTGTTCCTTTACCAGGCTCGCTCTCAAGCCATATTTTACCATTATGTGCTTCTATAATTTGTTTGCTGATGTATAAGCCCAAACCAAATGGCTGTTCGCCCTGTGTGCCTTTGCGCCGGGCTGTTGTAAATGGATCAAATATTTTATCATGAATATCATCAGGTATGCCCAGCCCTGTGTCTTTTACCATTATCACTACTTTGTTTTTCAATTTCCTGCTTTTAACGTGGATTTCTGAACCAACCGGGCTAAATTTAATGGCATTAATAATCAGGTTGTTCATTACACGCCATAATTTTTCATGGTCACCATGTATCTTCACATGCACATTGCTGGTTAATATCAATTGCTGGTCTTTATCTTTTGCCCTGAAGCTGAGCAAGCTTACACACTGTTCCAACAATTCATCAGGGTTAAGTTCTTCCATTTTTACGTTTTGCTGCAGATCGAAATCAGTTTCCAGCAAGTCGTTGATTAGGTCAAGGCAGTTTTTGCTGCTTACCTGTACCAGGCTCATTAATTCTTTCATTTCAGATGGCAGCTTTTCATCAGGCTGCAGCATACCGCTTATCGTACTAATGGCACTGATCGGGTTACGCAAGTCGTGTGCTACAACTTTAATCAGCCGGGCATAATTTTTATTCATCACATCCAGGGCATCCGTTGTGTTTTCTGACTGCTCAAACTGGAGTCGTAACGCGACGGAGGTTTTTCTTAGTTGTTTCCAGTTTCGCCATAACAGGATCAGTATAACAATGGTAAGCACACAAATAAACAAGACAAAGAATGAAAACCTATGTTCAAACCTGGACTGTACCTGCGCAGATTCCAGTTGCTGGTCTTTCAGGGCATACTCTATATAATCAATTCCTGAGCTGTTGTCAATTTTTTCCTGTTCGCCACGAAGATCAATCAGTTTCTGGCTGTAATAAAAGGCTTTGGAAATATCTTTTTTTGCCTTATAAAATTCATATAATTTTTTTGAGAACTGTTCAGTATAAACCCTGTAGTTCTTTTGTTCGGTAATAACAAGCCCCTGTTTATAATATTGAACCGCCTTTGTCGAATCAATTAGAGCAAATTGGTTACCTACATCCATAATTATGTCCAAACTTAAAAAATAGAGGTTATTTTTTATGGCGTTTGATATAGTCTGTTGTAACATAGCTATACCCTTATCCCGCTGGTTATTTTTAATATAATTATCAGCAGTTAATTGCTCAATCGCCAGCAATACCCGCTTATCATTATATTTTGAAGCAATGTGTTTGGCTTTATTTATATAAAATTGGGTTGAATCTTCAGAAAAATTATTGGGGTAGAGCATTAAATAGTCGTACCAAACCAGGGACATTATAGAGTCCCGGCTTAAATTTTTACCTGTTGCTATAGCACTTTTAAAGCTGTTTATTGCTTTTTGGTCTTTACCAATTTCCTGGTACACCATAGCAATGTTCATAATAGCCTGTACAACGTTGGCTGTATCATTAATAGCACGGTAACGGTTACCGGCTTCGTTATAATAACGAAGCGCCAGTTGCAGGTTACCTTTCATATCGTATACAATGCCGAGGTTATTAGCAGCATCGGCTTTTCCTTTAGCGTATTGCAGTCTGTCGGCTATATTGCGGGCCTTCTCTGTAAAATAAAATGTACTGTCTACATTTTTTTCATATAAAAGCATTCCCAGCCTGTTCAAAGCGTCAACATACTGCAAACTATCTTTTATAAGAGGCAAATGTTTCTGAAGTTTCCTTATATCTTCTATTTGTCCGTAACAAACAGCGCAGCACAGTACCAATGAAGAAAAAAGTACACCCAGTTTTTTCATGGCATTGATTTTATTGATTGTTGCGGCAATATAATGATGAATTAAAATTAAGTATTCTGACTACAGCGAATTTTTAATTGGTAGAATAGTTTTTTAAGAACAAGTGTTATCTTGCTTTTATATTTCCGCTTAATACGATGATAGAAGAAAAATAGTTTCTGCGTTTTGTTTTAATACGTTGGGAAATAGGGAATTATAAATAATGGATATATTATCGCAGGAATTTTATTGGAAGTTTGGCTTTACCCCAATAAAAGTTTTTAAAGTTTACACCACCCCGGCAATTTGGTATGTCCTGCGGAGACCGGCGCGCTGAGTAACCCGTACTTCTTCTATACAATTCACAGTTTACAAAAGGCAGTCCCCGCAGATACTCAACGAGATCCGCCGGGAACTGCAAAAGCTTTAAATTAGTTTTGCTTATGTATTTCAACCCTGCGGTTTAATACCTTTCCTGCGTCGGTGCTATTATCGGCAACAGGGTTAGCAGTACCATAACCTTTAGCGGTTAAATTAGCTGAACTAACTCCCGAGTTAACTAAATATTCCTTAACTGAATTAGCCCTGTCTTGCGACAAGGTCATATTATGCTCAGGGGTTCCTTCCTCAGAAGCGTAACCATTTAAAAGAAATTTAACCGAAGGATCCATCTTCATTGCTGATGCGGCTTTATCCAATGCCGGGTACGAATCAGTTTTTAATATGCCCGAATCAAATTCAAATTGAATATTGCTGAAATTGTAATCCGGTTTTTCAACAGGGGGTGCAGGTGGTGGAGCAGGAGTTTCAGGTTTTGTTTCCTGAACCGGGGCAGCAGGAGCAGCAGCCTTCGCGGTATCTGCCGGAGCGGCGGGCTTCTGAATAAGTTTTTTTGCTTTACATGCCTGCAATGCAATTAATGCTGATAGAACAATAATAAAGGTGTAACTTGATCTGATAAATTTCATGTTTGAGATTTTTAGTTACTTCTTAACGCAAAATTTTGTCATGGTGTTATATGTCTCTTTGTTTTTTTGTGGCATTTTTCTATTAATTAAATTATTAAATAGAGTTTAGATTTGTTTATTTAAAAGGAAATTTTAAAGTTCGGGAAAGACAGATAATGATTGGGTTCACCTTGCGCAGGGTGACATAGGGTGATGCACCCGGTGCAGGGTGGAACAGGGTGGCACAGTTAGCGTACTTCCCCGATAAAATTTTAAACCGAATGCTGGTAATAATATGGTTTTAAATCAAGTTCCTTAGTCTTTTCAGCTGCCATGTACAGATTATATTTGATTTGTAAATTAGCCCAGATATCGGCAGTACCGTCAAAACCTAAAACACCTGCCCCACCCTCTTATCCGGATAATTCACCTTTTCACTTTTCCTTACGCCGTTTACAATAATGTGCACAATATTTATCTGGTCATCAAACAAGTTGTAGAGCAGGCTTACTTCTACATCAACCTTTTTAACGGCCGGTATTTTATCCGATTCCAAGTAAACTTCTGTAGCCTCCCGGTTAATTTCGAAGCCCAGGTAATTTAATTTTTCAGGCATATCGCCAACTTTAATATTCAAATTGGTGGCAATATAACTTTTAACCAAAGCATCCATCGCACCGTGCATTTCAGCTTTATTGAGATCGGTTTTGGCATGGGATTGTTTGGCAAGCGCAGCTTCAAAGTCATCAGTAAAAATAGAGCAGATCACTTCCAGCTTATTGTCCTGCTTGTTATACTCAATATTGGTGGTGCTTACATGTATGGGGTGCAATACCTTAAATTCATGCTTTGCAGGGAGCAATGCAGTCCAAATTATGTAACAATATAGTAGCGGTTGATAAATTATTGCGCCCATGGCTTGTCCTGATTTTTATAGTTAAAAAAACGTCCTAAATTAGTGCTTTCAACCTTTAGTTCGCAATGTCCGACTTTGCTTTTTATTTTAAGATGGGTTGGGAGCATATCATCAGCAAAGATGCGTTAGACCATCAGCTGTTTATCCTCGCCCTGGCATGTGTTTATACAATTTGGGACATTAAGCGTGTACTTATAATGGTCACAGCGTTTACCATCGGGCATTCATTAACCCTGGCCTTAAGCGTATATGATGTTATCCGCTTCAGCAGTAAATGGGTGGAATTTTTAATATCCTGTACTATTTTTATTACCGCGCTGAACAATATATTTCAAATTGATTCGAAAGGTAAAAGTGCAAGGATAAATTATTACCTTGCCTTATGTTTTGGCTTAATACATGGTATGGGTTTCGCAAACGCTATCCGTATTATGCTGGCCCAGGATCAAACTATAGGCTGGGGACTGTTTGGTTTTAATGTAGGATTAGAGGCAGGACAGATATTTTGTGTAGCTATAATTTTAATAGTAGGCATATTGTTCTTAAACGGTTTTAAAGTAAAAAGGCGCGACTGGATATTTTTCTTGTCATCGGGCGTATTCGCGCTTTCCATAAAAATGGCTTTGGAAAGAATGCCTTTTTGATTTACGATTTACGATTTACGATTTATGAATGCGGAATGTTTTTAATTTAAGATTTTCAAAAAAAAGTCTCCCCTACCGGGGGAGATTTAGAGGGGGCGGGAAGTCCGATTTCGGATTTATTTGAATGCGGATTACGAAATTTCGAATGCGGAATGTTTAATTTAAGAATTTCAAAAAAGTCTCCCCTACCGGGGTGAGATTTAGAGGGGGCTGAATGCTGAAAGAAGTAAAGTTCAGAAAAACAAATCTTTCGGACTTTTCGGACTTTTCGGACTTTCGGACTATAAAACAAAACTGATCTTTAAAATATAATAACAATGAAAAAAGTTTTTACTGCACTATTTGCCACTTGCACCCTTATTGGTGCTGCTGTTGCTCAGGATATTCAGAATAATCCTGGCAGCAATCACGGTAACAAGTTTGAACAGTTGGGCACTATTTTGCCAACGCCTAATGAGCAGCGTACCGCCAGTGGTGCACCCGGCGGGAAATACTGGCAGCAACGTGCAGATTATGATATCAAATGCGCGCTCGACGAAAAAACCCAAAAACTTACGGGCGCAGAAACCATTACTTATTACAACAACTCGCCTGATCCGCTGGATTATATCTGGCTGCAGCTGGATGAAAATCAGCACAACAATTTGAATAATGCCAATTTCCAGAGCAGCACGGTTATGCCAAAAGTCGCCGGAACAACAGTATTGGAAAAGGCAGAGATCAAAACCGAAGATAATGGTTATGGTGATAAGATATTGAGCATTACTGATGCTTTGGGTAAAGAACTGCCTTATACAATCAATAAAACTATGATGCGTATTGATATGCCGGCGGCTTTAAAACCGGGTCAGCATTTTGTGTTTAATGTAAAATGGAGTTACAAAATATCCGACAGGCTTACCTATGGCGGCCGCGGTGGTTATGAGTACTTTCCGGGTGATGGCAATTACTTATTTACCATGACTCAATGGTACCCGCGCTTATGCGTTTACAGCGATTTCCAGGGATGGCAAAACCACCAGTTTGCCGGCAGGGGCGAGTTTGCCCTAACCTTCGGTAATTTCAAGGTACAGATTACCGTTCCTGCTGATCATGTGGTTGGCGGTACAGGTGAGTGTATTAATTATGCCACTGTATTAACCCCCGGCGAATTAGCAAAGTATAACCAAGCAAAAACTTCAAATATTCCGGTACAGATTGTAAACCTTAATGAAGCTAAAAAACGCGAGGCTAACCCAAGCACAGCTAAAAAAACCTGGGTTTTCCAGGCTACGAATGTACGCGACTTTGCATGGACATCGTCACGCAAATTTGTATGGGATGGCATGGGGCAAATGGTTGATGGCAAAAATGTAATGTGTATGAGCTATTATGGTAAAGAAGCTTATGGCTTGTATAGCAAATATTCTACGAGGCTTGTAGCACATACTGTTAAAACTTATTCAAGCTTCACCTTCCCTTATCCATATCCTGTAGCACAAAGTGTGGAGGCTTCAAATGGAATGGAATACCCAATGATCTGTTTTAACTACGGGCGTACTCAACCTGACGGCACTTACAGCGAAAGCACGAAAAACGGCATGATCGGTGTAATTATCCACGAAGTTGGTCATAACTTTTTCCCTATGATCGTAAACAGTGATGAGCGTCAGTGGACATGGATGGATGAAGGTTTAAACTCGTTTGTTGAATATCTTACCGAAGAGCTTTGGGACAATAAATTCCCAAGCAAAAAAGGTGCGGCATATACCCAGGTTGATTACATGAAATTGCCTAAGGACGAGCTGGAGCCAATCATGACCAACTCTGAAAATATAGTAAGGTTTGGGCCAAATGCTTATACTAAACCTGCTACAGCACTTAATATTTTGCGTGAAACTATAATGGGTCGCCAGCTATTTGATTTCGCCTTTAAAGAATATGCAAGGCGCTGGGAATTTAAACACCCTACACCTGCTGATTTTTTCAGGACAATGGAAGATGCCAGTGGTGAAAACCTGGACTGGTTTTGGAGAGGATGGTTTTATGGTACCGAACCATGTGATATTGCTCTTGATTCGGTAAAGGTTGCCAAAGCCGACCTGAACGGTAACCTTCCTCCTCAATTTAATCAGAGCAGAGGGCCGGCTGGCAGCGATCCTAATAAAGTAGCTGCTCCGATTGTGAACAGCTATGACGATATTTCCAAAGTAAGGAATCGTGAGAATAAAAAAATCCAATTCTATGTAGACAGGGATACTGCCGTACGCGATTTTTATTGGAAATACGACAGAGGGCTTGCGTCCATTGACAGTTCAAAATTCAGGGACTTTACAAAAGCGAAAGACATGACAGCAGATCGTACCCCTGAACCATTCACCGAAGAGGAAAAAGCAAAATATGCCAATAAATTTTTCTATGAACTGAATTTCAGCAATAAAGGCGGACTGGTAATGCCCATCATTGTACAATTTACTTATACAGACGGTACTAAACAGGTTGATCGCATTCCTGCCCAGATCTGGCGCCTTAACGAAAAGCATGTATCAAAATTCTATGTGCAGGATAAGGAAGTAGCCTCGATATTGGTAGACCCATATCGCGAAACCTGCGATATTGACGAGACTAATAATTACTGGGGTAAGCTGCCTGAGCCATCAAAGTTCCAGGTATTTAAGCAATAAGTTGCTGCTGGTGCTGCCCGCGGACAGTCGACAGGTGTAAATCCAATGCAAGTAGGCAGCGGACAGTAAAATTTTGTCTGAACCGGGATTAAACGGATTTATCCGATTTATACAACAAAAAGAGGCTGTATCATGGATGAGGGCACTGAAAAAGTCCTTTAGAAATAGAGGATAAAAAAGGAGTAGAAAAGCATAGTTTTTCTGCACCATTTTCGTTATCTTAAATTCGATTTAGCAATGCTTTAAGATGTTAGCTTAACAGCAAAAAATCCAATTTAGTGTATTTTCCGGATTATATGATCTGATCGTTCCCAAAAACAATCTTCTTCGCAAGATCAACGAGTTAATAGATT
>JAQBOA010000060.1 GCA_028288305.1 Mucilaginibacter sp. | reverse complement strand
CATAAAAATATCTAAACCGGCGATTACCCAACGCCCCGGCAAAGGTCATTTCCGAGAGTCCTTCGGGTAATGGCATAACTGCAGCAACCGGATGCGATGGAGGCCCACCTACAAATATACTTACCTTCAATGGCTGACCCTTTGCGTTTGCTTTAGTTTGATGTACACCTATACCACGATGCAGCTGATAATGCAGTCCTATTTCTTTATCGGTGATATAATCATTCCCCCCCATCTGTATGCGGTACATGCCCAGATTGGCATTCATTATACCCGGTTTATCGGCATCTTCAGTATAAACTTGCGGCATAGTAAAAAATGGACCTCCATCTTTAGGCCAGTTCACAATCTGTGGCAAGTCGCTTATATGGCAACGTCCAAAACTAACCGGCGCATTCCTGCCTGTTTTCATTGGCAATGCTGACAAGGCGGTTAGTGCCACATTAGCGTACTTAAACGGGTGCTTTATAGCTTTAATGGGATCAGATTTTAAATCGACAAGAATTTTGATCTTATCCAGTGTATCCCTGAAAATAAAGCGGGAACGGTCAAGCGTGCCAAAAAGATTAGATAATGCCGGAAATTTACTGCCTTTTACATTTTCGAACAAAATAGCCGGGCCTTCATTTTCAAATACACGTAAATGAATAGCAGCCATTTGCAGGTATGGGTCAACTTCTTCTTTTATGCGGATTAAATGGCCGTGTTTTTCGAGATCATTAATGCAGGCTTGTAAACTTGAGTAACCCATCGGCAGATAAACTGATTTAAAAGTCAAAAGTACTCAAATTTGAATTATCGCTTAATGTAACATTATTAATATTCAGGCTGCTTAATTCTTTAATTACTTCATGATAATTACCTAACTAAATCTATAGACAAACATTAAAGTAAATTCTTCAAAAAAGTTATTCTTACTTTTGCGGGACATCAACATTGCTGTTTATTCATGTCGGTATTGGTATTTACTTTTATTATACTCATTGGTTCTTATTTCGCCGGTTTATTGGGTTCATTGACGGGTTTGGGAGGCGGGGTTGTTATTATACCAATGCTTACCTTATTGCTGAAAGTGGATATTCATTATGCCATTGGGGCTTCATTGGTATCCGTAATAGCAACGTCTTCCGGATCTGCAGCTGCCTATGTAAAAGAAGGAATAACCAATTTGCGTATAGGCATGTTTTTAGAGATAGCTACAACCACCGGGGCTTTATGTGGTGCTATTTTGGCAATTTATATACCCACTCATTATATTGCCATACTGTTTGGTGTAATTTTAATTTTTTCGGCGTTAATATCTTTAAGGAAAAAAGCCGAACATATAACGCACAAAAAAAGCTATCTGGCGGAAAAACTTAAGCTGAGCGGTTCCTACCCAACCGCAAATGGAGCTGTAAAATATAACATAAGTAATGTTGGGGGTGGTTTTGCCATGATGCTTTTTGCAGGCGTAATTTCGGGGCTGTTGGGTATTGGATCAGGTGCTTTAAAGGTAATTGCAATGGATACAATAATGAAAGTGCCTTTTAAAGTATCAACTACTACCAGCAATTTTATGATAGGAGTAACTGCCTCGGCCAGCGCAGTGGTTTACCTGCAACGCGGTTATATAAATCCTGGCATTTCCATGCCGGTTGTGATAGGAGTATTGCTTGGTGCATTAACCGGATCAAAAATATTGGTGAATACCTCATCTTCAAGATGGCTGAGATGGGTATTTGCTATAGTGGTTACTTTTTTAGCAGGACAAATGATCTATAACGGGATAAGAGGGGAGATTTAAAAAGCCCATGGTCAATAATCGATGGGCCATAGCAAATTTTGGTTCACAACGTGTTAATGTAAATAAACAAAAGGCTATGGACTATTGACTATGGCCTATGGACAAAAAACAATCATGAAAAAATTTAAAGACACGGATATGCAATTGCTTCTTGGCAGGGTTCTGCGTGCGGGAACGGTAATTTCTATCAGTGTTGTTTTTTTGGGCGGTGTAATTTATTTATATAATCACGGGCACTCCATTGCCGATTATAGAAAGTTTATTGGAATACCCGGTTTTTTACAGCATACAAATAGTCTTTTTAATGGAGCATTTGATTTTAAAGGGCAAGCCATAATTCAACTAGGTATTATGCTATTAATTGCTACACCTATACTTAGGGTAACAATTTCGGCGATTGGCTTTGTGCTCGAAAAAGATTATATGTACCTGGGAATAAGCTTACTGGTTTTGTTTATTATTTTTATGAGTACGATAAGTGGACACGCGGGTTAATTTAGTTCGGTGAGTTAATATATTTTCACATTAATTAGCAGAACCGGTTCTTTTTTGTTCTTCTTCGTTTCCTGTATGATGGGTTGAGACAGCCTTAACAGTGGTTTTACCAAAACGATAGGTAAATGTAAGCCTTGCTATCTGACTTTCTCTTTTGTCTGTTATCGACAAATTTAGATTTTGATAATTGGTATAATTTCTGTCACGTAAAGTGTTAAATATATCACTCACATTTAATTTTAAGTTGCCTCTTTTATTAAATAGCTGTTTACTTATGCCTGCATTAATATAATAGTTTGCTTTAAATTGGTTAACCCCATAAAAAGTGGGCGACTCATAATGAGCTAAAAACTCTGCCGAAATAGTTTTACTAATTACAAAGTGTTGAGTAATATCAAAAATGACATCCTGTGTTCCTTTATTCAGGTTACCGTATTCAGCATAAGCTACATAACGCTGATAAGATGCATCCAAGAAAAAATCGGTATTCCACCAATTCGTTAACACGACTGGTTCAAAAATTCTGATCCCATAATTATAGATCGTTTCCAGGTTTTTAAATGTGGTTATGTTAACCTTTGATATATCATTTTGTTCATAAAAAGGGAATGTATATGCGCTACCAACAACGGTGCTATACAAAGTGGTTGTAAAAGTTTTATTATAGATATACGATAATTCAATTGAATTAGAATACTGAGGTTTTAAATTAGAGTTACCTTCTCTGTAATCATAAAGGTCAACATAATATAAAAAAGGATTAATCTCTTCATAGAGCGGCCTGTTAATTCCACGGTTATAGCTTAATGAATATTCATGCTTATCATTATAACTGTAAGTAACCGTCACTTGTGGGAAAAAATCAAGGTAATTACTGCTAACCTGCTTACCTAAAGTTATCGAATTGCCTGTTGCAATAGTTTGTTCAGCACGCAAACCGGTTGTTAGATCAAACTTGTCAAATTTGTTTTGATAATTAACATAAGCCGCATTTACATTTTCTTTGTATAAAAAATTATTACTAAACATGGGATCACTCTGGTATTGGCCATTGATAAGAGGGCCAAAAACCAAGTTATTATTACTAATCACGTGACTGTACTTAATCCCGGCTTCCAATTTTGAGGTTTTTGAAAGCGGGTCGGTAAAATCAATTTTTGAAAGCCAGATATGAATGTTTGATGGCGATAAGTTTTGAAGCATTAGCGGATTGCGGTAAGTATTTCCCGCTGCGTCAAAAAAATCATTCGTAATATATTCTGCTGATGTGCGGTTATAAGTAGTGTAATTAAATTCGGATGATATGGTTTTTCCTGCGTTATCGAGTTTACCGGTATAATTAATATTATAATTTACACGACTAGTATGCCTGGTAAGATTGGAGTTTGCATTAATTGTTGAATCCAGCACAGCCTGATTAGAAATCTTTAATTTATTATCTTTTGAAATATTATCCGTTCTTATCGTGCCATTTATTAAAAACCCAATGGTATGATTAGCAGATAAAAAATAATCAGTCCCCAAATTAAAAGTATGGTTATTACTTTGTTGAACACCATTATAGTCTACATGGTAATCGCTTAAGATATTATAATTAAAGCTACGGTCTGTCACAAAGTCGTGGAATGTTTTATCATCGGTATAATTATAATTACCAAAAACATTGAATTTGTCGGTCCGATCATTGAAAACTATACCTGCATTACTTTTATAATATTTTCCGTAACCGCCGGTACCGGTAACCGTACCATTTGCCCCGGTGTTTTTCCCTTTCTTTAATACAATATTTATAATACCACCACCCGAAGCATCATATTTGGCAGATTCACTGGTGATTAACTCTATGTAATCAATTGTATTAGATTGCATGCCCTTTAAAACACCTGCCAGATCATCACCGGATAAATTAGTTGGTTTACCATCAATAGTTATTAAAGCACTTAATCTGCCTTTAATACTGAATTTGCTATTATCTACACGGACACCCGGGGATTGCCTTAATATATCAAATGCCGAATTACCTTCAGCCAACAAATTATTTTGAACATTCAATATAACTTTCCCCGGTTTTACTTCAATTTCCGGCCTTGAACTTGTCACAGATACTTCCTTTAACTGCTTGTTGTCAGGAATTAAAACAACATCAGCAGCATTAATTGTTTGGCCAATTGCAACAAGGTATGGCCCCGAATAGGATTTTTTAAAGCCAACCGCCCTAACTAATAACAGGTAACGATCAGGTAATACGCCAATAAATTGAAACAGTCCATCTTTTTTGGTAATGGTTGAGTTTACGATAGATGAGTCGCGGTATTTTAATAAAACTATTGTTACCGCCTGGGCGGTTATATAATTATCCGTTAAAACCCTGCCCTGAACTGCAGAAGGTTTTATTTGCGCATATAAACTAACATTGAAGCCTGCCAGGAAAGCAGGGAATAAGCACATAACAAAAACCTTCATTACAAATTGTAGAAATTTTACTATAACCTTATCTTTTAATCAAATAATCAAATCGAGACAATGTACTAAAATTTACCAAATGCGTATTAATTTTTTAACGAAATATTAATATTATGCGTTAAATTAAGGTTATGCTAATTGATATTTAAAAAAAACATCACAATAAGCAATAGATATTATTTGTTAAGCTTTCAGTAATGATGTATTAATCATATTATACAATAGTAACATTCAACAAAGAAAAAGTTATTTTACTGCTAAAGTTTAAGAACATATTAATTTAAATTAGTTAAACTTTTTCAGTCTGTTAACAAATTATTTGAAATGATCATTTGCAGTTAAAATTGCATATTCGCCTCTTTATTGATGTAATTTAGAAATCTAAACATAAAGTTTATAGTTTATGGACGATAGCCTGCCTTTACTAAGGACTGTTAATGTTATACGTTATGTTACCCCTTTACGCGAAGGGGGATCCCTGCCCGCAATAGCTGAAGCTGATGATGGTTTTTTGTATGTGCTTAAATTCCGTGGGGCCGGACAAGGCATAAAAGCGCTCATTGCCGAGTTAATTGGTGGTGAAATTGCCCGTGCTATTGGTTTAAAAGTGCCGGAGATAGTTTTTGCTAACCTGGATGAAGGCTTTGGCCGTACAGAACCTGACGAGGAAATACAGGACCTGTTAAAAGCAAGTACAGGGTTAAATCTTGCACTTCATTATCTTTCGGGCGCCATCACGTTTGATCCGGCAATTACTATTACCGATGCAAAACTTGCATCAAGTATTGTTTGGCTGGATTGCCTGCTTACCAATGTTGACCGTACCCCACGAAATACAAATATGCTTACCTGGCACAAGGAATTGTGGCTTATTGATCATGGAGCATCATTATACTTTCATCATTCATGGCATAACTGGGAGCAACAGGCTAAGCGGCCGTTTGTGCAGGTAAAAGAGCATGTTTTATTGCCCCAGGCTACAAAACTGGAAGAGGCGGATATTGAGTTCCGTTCAATTCTGAATGAAAAACGCATCAGTTCAATTGTGGCTTTAATACCCGATGAATGGCTTTCAGGCGAACCTTCATTCAAATCGCCAGAGGAATACCGGCAGGCATATGTTCAATTTTTATTAACCAGGATCGAAAATTCGGAAATTTTTATAAAAGAAGCACAAAATGCAGCAGAAACACTTATTTGAATATGCCGTTATTCGTGTGGTACCACGAGTGGAACGCGAGGAATTTTTGAACATCGGCGTAATTCTTTACTGCGCCAAACAACAGTTTTTGCAAGCCAAATACTTTTTGGATGAAACACGTCTTCATGCTTTTTCAGCTGATTTGGATTTAAATGAACTAAAAGATCATGTTTGTGCCTTTGAACGGATTTGCATTGGGGAACCAACGGCAGGTCCGATTGGCAAACTTGATATGGCATCACGGTTTCGCTGGCTTACTGCCACAAGAAGCACAGTTTTACAAACATCAAAAGTACATCCGGGTTTTTGTGAAGATGCTCTGGAAACCCTTGAAAGATTGTTTCAGCAATTAGTTGTTTAATGATCTTTGGCGATATCTGAAAATCTTATTTATCTGTTTTTATTTCCTGCTTCTCCACTTCTACAATTTCAGTATCTAACCGTACTTTCTTCAAATCAATTCTAATCAAAGCAAATAAACTCATGTATACATTAGCCACAAATATTAATGCAAAACCAGCTATAAGATATCCCCGCCAATCATCAAACAGTAATTTATAATTAGTGATGATCAGCATAAGCACTGTAACATAATGGCTGAAACAATACTCGCAGGTAAACAAATAAAAAAACTTACGTTCGGCAATGTTTTTACCGTTATGGCAACGTTTTAAACAATACTCGCGCGGTTCCCTGAAAACTTCTTCGTGTGTTACCGTCCATGCTATGCAGGCTATGGGAATAGCCAAAATAAACAACCAGGCTATTTGTGTACTTAAAATCATAACGTGTAAATACTTAATTGTATCAAAAGGTTTTGATTTTAGTTAAAAAGGCTATAAGGTTAGAATGGTTTAAATTAGCATATTTTGGCTTGAATTTCGGATGTCAGATCTTGGATTTCGGAATTAAAGTATTTCGGAATTCGGAATGCCGGTTGCGGAATTGTTTTCTTCTTAGGATTTCCGACTTCCAACTTCAAAAAATCTTCCGGACTTTCGGACTTCCCGACTTTCGGACTCTACCCCATCTTACTCATCAATTATTCTTTATTTTACTCCAAATAAATGCGATTGAAAATCCTATTAAAATATAAATAAGAATTTTAAAAAGCCGGTATTTTATTTTACTGTTCATTGCTTAAATTATATTCATTTTTAAGTTCCGACAATACTTTATTCGATGTCTTAATCTGCTTTTTATATTCCTGCTCCACCAGCATCCTT
>JAQBOA010000042.1 GCA_028288305.1 Mucilaginibacter sp. | reverse complement strand
AAAGGTTGGAGCTCTACTTAATTATTAAATTCACCTTTTGCCCAGAAAAACGCATTGAAATTTAAGGTATTGACATCGCAATTGGGAAAGGGTTATTTTAAAACTTTTTCGAGGTCGTTCTTTATCTCAATAGGTAGGGTAGGATTATCATGAAAGATTATACTTATCGGGTAATTCCAGTCAATATGGATATAATCCGTAATCGTTCTTTGTTCCCTTGAAAAAAAATCAAAATATTTATCCTGAATGGACAACAAAGCTTTGCAAAGTTTATTTACGTAGTCCATGAAATTATTTTTTACATATAAAAGCCTGTCATTGATTGCGGGCAAGCAACGGCAACAAAACTAAATACTTAGGTAGGTTTGTGTTATGGAAAAGGCTAAGCTAAGTGTCTAAACCGGATATATTTGAATCGCTTCTTGCTTAGGTTTAAGCATTATAAAGTGACTTAAATTATCTAGTATTTCATATAGTTAAATCACCCAATTTTATACCGTGAAAACACCTATTGCAAATGCATGATATAATTATTAGGTTTTTGATTATCGCTCATTATCTATTAGGGCCTAAATAAGTACAGGTTCGGGCTCCAGAGGAGCTTCCTAATTGACTTTCACCCTTTCGCCTCAAAAAATGCAATTTTTCCATTAAACATTTTACATATAAATGGCAGTTACAGCATCATTTTCAAATCAGCACATCTTCAAATTTTCAAATTAAAATCCGCACATTTGCACATCCAAAATTTGCACATCCAACATGAGTGTTTCTTTATTAGCCCAAAATCTGCATGGGTCCGAAATTATAAAAATCGCAGGTGAGATCAACGAGTTAAAAAGACAAGGACAAAATATCGCCAATTTAACTATAGGCGATTTCGACTCAAATATTTATCCTATTCCTGCTGAACTGAAACAATATATTGTTGAGGCTTACGGTAACAATCAAACCAATTATCCGCCAGCCGATGGCATGCTCGACTTGCGCGAAAGCGTATCCGCATTTTTAAAAAGCAGGTATAATTTAAGTTATGCATCTAACCAGGTATTAATTTCTGGCGGATCAAGGCCTTTAATATATTCTATATTTTTAGCATTGGTTGATCCGGGCGATAAGGTTGTTTTCCCTGCACCGTCATGGAACAATAACCACTATAGCGATTTAACCAACGCCGAAGCTATCATTATCCCAACCAGGCCCGAGCATAATTTTATGCCGACGGCTGATGAGATCGCTCCGCATATAAAAGGCGCAACATTACTAGCTTTATGTTCTCCCCTGAACCCTACCGGGACCATGTTTACTAAAAAAGACCTGGAAGAAATTTGCGACCTGGTTATTGCCGAAAACAAGACACGCAAAGCCGGTGAAAAACCGCTTTATATTTTATACGACCAGATCTATTCACAATTAACATTTGGCAGCCATCAGCATTATGACCCGGTTAGCCTTCGTCCTGAATTAAAGGATGTGGTTATTTTTGTTGACGGCGCTTCGAAATGTTTTGCCTCTACCGGTGTACGTGTTGGCTGGGGTTTTGGCCCGGCAGCCATAATTGACCATATGAAAGCCATAATAGGCCATATGGGCGCATGGTCGCCAAAGGCGGAGCAGGTAGCCATGGCGAAGTTTTTGAAGCAGGATAACAAGGTGAATAGCTATTTGGGTAAATTTAAACAAAACATTCAAAACAGTTTAAATACGCTATACCAGGGCTTTCAGCAATTAAAAGCCGAAGGTTTTAATGTAGATGCCATTGAACCGATGGGCGCCATTTATCTCACCGTAAAGGTTGACTATTCCGGCAAAACCACACCCGACGGAACTGTATTAAAAACAGCCACAGATATTAACTTTTATCTCATTAAAGAAGCCAAAGTAGCTTTTGTACCTTTCTCCGCATTTGGTACCGGCGAAGAGGTAAACTGGTTCAGGGCGTCTGTAGGTGCTAGTACTTTGCAGGATATAGAGCAAATGATACCGAGGATAAAGGAAGCATTAGTGAAGCTTAAGTAGTTCATAGTTGATGGTTAATAAATCATAGTAAAAGAAAAAGTTCTTTTCATTAAGGGCGTCGTTGAATGAAAATCAACGGCGCTTTTTTTATTAATTTCTGATTGTAACTATATGTTATTCAGACGCTCTAATAGTTAAAATCCCGATGAAAAAAATATACTTTATAATCCTGCTTTTAATTGGAAGTCATTTTTCATTTTCCCAACCCATCACTTCAAAAGATTCCATTGTTTATGTTTGTCCACCTTGCGGCAGCAGTTGTGATGAGTTACAGTTTGATAAACCAGGCGTTTGTCCGCATTGCGCGATGGCATTGGTAAAAATGTCGCTTAGTGATTTTAAAAAACAACTAAGCTTAAAACCAGTTACCGTTTGTTTTTATCTGCAGGATGGCGTCGAGGTTTTGGATTTTGCCGGTCCTATGGAGGTATTCAGCGCTGCGGGATTTAATTATTTTACCGTATCCAAAACGTACGATCCTATCCACTCGCAGGGTGTTTTATTTATAACCCCGGATTATACCATAAAGGATGCGCCCCCTGCCGACGTACTGGTTGTTCTTGGCGGCAATACCGGGCCGGGGATTATTGATTCGACAGTAATTTCATGGATAAAGAAACAAAAGCCAAAATATTATTTATCTGTTTGCACCGGTGCATTTATTTTAGGTAAAGCGGGTATTTTAGATAATTTAACTGCAACTACATATCACTTAGCCATTAACGATCTTGCAAAAGCTTTTCCAAAAACAAAAGTTTTAGCCAATATCCGTTTTGTTGATAATGGTGATGTAATTACTACGGCTGGGATCTCAGCCGGGATTGATGGCGCCTTACATCTTGTTGAAAAGTTGCGTGGCAGACCTTATGCCCAGGGAGTTGCAGCAACGATGGAATATGATAAATGGGTGCCTGAGCAAGGGTTGGTGATAAAAGCAAACAATTAAATAATCATTATGGATTCTGTATCCATGGAAACGAAAAACCTCATTTCCAACCTGCTAACGCACTTTTCATGACATTATCCTGACTAAAATCTGTTAAGAGTCAAAATTAATTATCTATTAATCAAACGATTGAATAATCGTGACATTTAGATGAAACGGTGTATGTGTTTTGTGATGTTACTTTGTTCTGTGTTTAAACACACAATAATAAATTAACATACAAAATCATGAAAAGTACATTAAAAATTTCAGCCTTAGTTTTAGCTTTTGCCGGATTCGCATTGGGCGCAAAAGCACAAACCACATCTACTACCACAAGTAAATCTACTACTTCAAATGGAGTTATTTTAAGCGTTGGCGTTGATGCCGGTATCCCTACGGGGAATTTAAACAATGGTTATAATTGGAATATAGGCGGTTCTGTGCAGGCCGATATCCCTGTTGTGAATCAATTATTCGTTACTGTTAATGCCGGGTATAACAGCATACAGGGCAAAAGTAATGCTTTTGGCACCGGGCTTACGGCTACCAATATCCAGTTATTACCTGTAAAAGCCGGTTTAAAATTCTTCCCGGTAAATAACTTTTACGTACAGGGCGAAGCGGGTGCCGCATTTGCTTTAAACAAATCAAGCGTGGGTTTCAATAATGCAGCGGCCTTTATTTATGCTCCGCAGATAGGTTATCAATTCCCTTTAGGCGGCAAAAGCTTTCTTGATGCCGGAGTAAGATACGAAGGCTCAAGCAAGTTCACCAGCGGCAATGATAATAGCCAGGTTAATTTCGTTGCCTTACGGGTTGCTTATGCGTTTGGTACGAAATAATTTTTTACAAACTTTTAATAATAATGCCAAAGAGCTCCCGGCTCTTTGGCATTACTCAACAACCCGATGCTGTACATGGCTTAACGGATAAAAGACAAGCGATGAACAGTAAGGCATTAAGAAAAACAATTAACATTTAATAAAATGTATAAGATATTACTTACAGCACTTCTGTTTGGATTGAAGCTTAATCCGGCATTAGCACAGAACGACTGGACATTAAAAACTGAAAAAGAAGGAATAAAAATATATACCAGGCAGGCGAGCGATTCAAAAGTTAAAGCCATTAAAGTGGAAGCTGACTTTAATGTATCAGCATCACAGATGGTTGCCTTGCTGATGGATGTAAAGACTTCTCCTGATTGGGTATATCATGTTAAGTCAGCCATATTGGTTAAACAGGTTTCACCTTCAGAACTTTATTATTATTCAGAAGTCAACTTACCCTGGCCAGCAACAAACAGGGATTTTGTGGCTCATTTAACAGTTACCCAAAATCCGGACACCAAGGTTGTAACTATTGACGCCCCCGCTGTAACAGGTTTGGTTGCGGTAAAAGAAGGTGTTGTTAGGGTCACTGATTCTAAAGGTAAATGGATCATCACACCATTAGGAACCGATCAAATTAAAGTTGAATACACTATTCATGTTGATCCTGCTGGTTCTCTTCCATCCTGGATGGTTAATATGTTTGCTACAGAAGGCCCATTAAAGATTTTCAAGAACATGCGATTGCAATTACAAAAACGGGCATACAAAAACATTGAGCTTGCTTTTGTTGAAAATTAATTAAATTCATATTTGATTGGTTCCCCTCCTTGGAGAGGGCGCGTTGACAAGTGCAGTGGCAGGGGTGGGTTCTACACCATGCTGTTAACACACTCCTTCACCTCTTTCAAGGGGTAACGATATACGAGTTGGGACAAACTATTTTTCAGGATTTTTTCTAATACACAGGAAAGCTATCCCAATAATTAACATTGGTAACCAAAGCATGAATGAATATTTTCCGGCTTCATTAATGAAATTGCTTAATGGTTTGCCTTGATATACAAATATTGAAACGCCAAAACAGAACATACCAATTCCTAAAAGAGTCAATGATATTCCAGCTATAGTAAACGTATTTAATTTCATTGTGTTAAGGTTGAGCTAAGGTAAGATTATTTACTATGTTCTTTCAGTATTTCATCAAACAGACTTTCATGCACTAAGTAAAATCCCTCTACTTTATAAACTCTTTACGGTTTGCTCCTTGAGAAGGAAATCGCACTGCACATTAAAAATCGTGCTTATCCTTCATCTTTTCGCTATTTTTCAATCACTAAACATGTTGCGTTTTAGTATAAATGTTATCATAAAAGCGTATAATTTAAAAATTAGTTTGATACTTAACTATCAATTATATAACTTTATGGCGTAATTTATCCTATGCATGCAATCAGCAAATTCTTTAGTTGAGTATGGCCCCCGGCGTATCATCATTACCGTTACGGCAGTGTTTTGTGCTCTGCTCGAAATTATTGATACCACAATTGTTAACGTGGCTATTAATGATATGCGCGGAAACCTTGGTGCTACCCTAAATGAGATTAGTTGGGTTATTACTGCTTACTCCCTTGCCAATGTAATTGTTGTACCCATGACCAGCTGGCTGTCGCAGCAATTTGGACGGCGCAATTATTTTGCGGCATCTGTAATAATTTTTACTGTGTGTTCATTTTTATGCGGCAATGCAACCAATATTTGGGAACTGGTTGTTTTCAGGTTTATCCAGGGTATGGGCGGAGGCGCATTACTGGTAACGTCCCAAACTATAATTACAGAAAGCTGGCCGGCCGAAAAAAGGGCCATGGCTCAGGCCATTTATACACTTGGGGTTATTGTTGGCCCCACGCTCGGCCCGCCATTGGGCGGTTATATTGTGGATCATTATTCATGGCCTTTTATTTTTTATATTAATATACCCGTTGGGATTATTGCTACCCTGCTAACCCTTCAATATGTGAGAAGTCCGAAATATGAAGAAAAACGGCCAATCAGCCAGGTGGATTGGTTGGGAATAGGCTTATTAACCGCAGGCGTGGCTTCTTTACAATTTGTATTAGAGAAAGGCCAGGAAGAGGACTGGTTTAGCAGTAAATTAATTATTGCATTAACTGTTGTGGCGGTTTTTGGTATTTTATCCTTCATCTGGCGCGAATTGGAGTACAAGTTTCCGGTGGTTAATCTGCGGGTATTAAAAAACGGCAACCTGCGCATTGGCGTTATGCTATCCTTTATTATGGGCTTTGGATTGTTCGGTTCTACCTTTATTATTCCATTATATACGCAATCCCTTCTCGGCTGGACGGCACAACAGGCGGGCATGCTCATGCTGCCAAGTACGTTGTTCGTAGCGGTAATGATGCCTGTAGTGGCACAACTTATACAAAGGGGAATTCCACAAAAGCACCTGATAGCCGCAGGGATGCTGATCTTTTTTATCTATAGTTATCTTTCTTCTACCGTACTTACACCCTATACAAGTGCCGGCGACTTTTTCTGGATATTGATTATCCGGGGCTTTGGCTTGGGTTTATTGTCGGTCCCGGTAAGTACCATGTCACTTTCAACATTACAGGGCCAGGAGATTGGTCAGGGTGCTGCCTTTTCGGGGATGATGCGGCAATTGGGCGGTTCATTTGGCGTCGCGCTTATCTCAACATTTGTTTCCCGGCAAACACAGGTACACAGAAATACCCTGGTTAGCCATTTAAGTGTAAATGATTTAAATGTACAGCAAAGAGTAGCACAAATGGCTGCGGGGGTACGGCAACACGCAGGTATTGATAGTATCACAGCCCGGCAAACGGCTTATGCTATGCTGGATGGCTCCGTATCAAAACAGGCCACATTGCTATCATACATGGATGTCTTTTTATGGGTTGGCATCATGTTCCTTGTATTTGTTCCTGTTGTATTGATATTTATTAAAAAGGCAAAAAGTAAAATCAGCCTTGCTGATGCTGCTCATTAACGTGAGTTCGTTCGCCTCACCTAAATCCTCTCCAAAGGAGAGGACTTGAATGCTTTAAGCTCCCTCTCCTTTGGAGAGGGCTGGGGTGAGGCGAATATAGGCTTATATCGAACTCACATTAGCTTAATAACGGTAATACTTTATTAAATTTGTTAACAATGGCAACACAACCAATCAATAAAACGAAAGCTGAGCTGGCCCTTGAACTTGGTCGTTCCATGTCGGAATTAAGAAACTATACCCGGCAATTTATCCAGGTAAAAATAAGGGAGCATGCCATCAATATTACCTTCGAGATGCTGGAAGTGATGGGGTGTCTTTGGAAACAGGATGGGATAAATCAACAGGAATTAGCTGATTTTACCTTACGGGATAAATCAAGCATGACCTATTTGCTGGATAACCTGGTAAAACGTAAGATGGTAAAAAGGGTAGAAGATGAAAATGACAGAAGAAATAAACTAATCTATTTGACAAAAGAAGGGAAAGATTTAAGAGAACAGCTTCAACCCTGGGTTGCTGAAGTTTACGAAATGGCCTCGGTTGATGCAGATATTAACGACTTGCAAAGCAGCTTATTACTTATCAATAAAATGATTAACAACTTGAAGAAAGCATAAATTTTTAACAAGAAAGTTAAATACTTGATTGTTTATATTGTGATTAATGATATAACGGATTTTAGTTATGAAAACTATTAAAAGAGTATGGATAAAACTTTCTTCGTTTGTTAGCAGAGAGGTGAGCGTTACTTTTTTATTTTGGTTAGTTGTATTTTTAATCGCTGCGATAGTGAGAATTTTTGGTTGGGCATAGGCTAAAATAAATTTCATGAATCGTAAATTAGAATGTTTAAGAACTATGCTGTTTAGAAATAAGTTATATAAATAAATTAACATGAAGACATTATTAATACCAATTGATTTTTCAGCTGCTACTGAAAATGTACTTAAATATGCTGCGGATTTTAGCTGTGATACGCATATAGAACGCATTATTCTTTTAAAAAGCTTTTATGTTTCTATATATGCACAATTACTTCCATCGGCAGATTTTGTGCAATTAAGCGCTGAAGACATTGATGGGGAAAGGCAAAAAGTGGCGGAAGATTTAAATACACTTGGCCATGAGCTGCTGAAAAAGTGTGACCCTTCCATACACGTAAAGACGGCCGTAAGCGAATTGCCGCTAATCCGGGCTATCCACCAATTAATTGCTGATGAGCAGCCATATATGCTGATGATGGGGCATGACAATAGCCTGGATGAAAGTTTTATTGGTGATCAGATTATTGCTATTGCCAAAACCAGCCCAATACCTGTAATGATTGTACCGGCAGCTGTAAAGTATAAAAAAATAGAAAAAGCATTAGTACCCGTTGATTTTTCGGCAATTTCGCGTCTTAATGCTTTAAAAGTTTTTCGCGACCCGGCGAAATGGTTGCATCCGCATTTAATGGTTTTGAATATAGACCCTAAGCAAAAACATAAGGAAAGTGATGAGCATCTGGCATCCGGGCTGGTAGAATTACTGGAAGGTTATGAATATAATGTTCATTATTCAAAAGACAATAACACTGTTCATGGCATACTTGACTTTGCAGACAGACATTATGTGCAACTTATTATAGCTCTTCCGGGTAAATACAGTTTCTTTTACAACCTTACGCACCGGAGCATCACAAATGCCCTGGCGCTGAATGCAAGCCGGCCCGTATTAATTTTGAAGTAATAGAGGTTCTGAAAGTCCTCTCCTTTGGAGAGGATTTAGGTGAGGCTTACGCCGCACTCGAAATATACTTCACCAGGCTCCTTTTTGCTATAGGCAACAAAGTTTGCTCCAATGGGAAGGTAATATCGCTTTGCACATAATAAACCGCCGGGTTTGGCATAAATTTATTACGGTGTATCAGGTCCAATTTAATGGCTTCGGGTGTTTTAATTATACTTTCCTCATAAGTTTCCACAAAGTGAATATTTATGCCACGGTATTTATCATCCTTGCTTTCAAATATTGTTATTTGATATTCATATATTCCATGAGTTTTTTCCTTGCCATTTCTGAGAGAAAAATATCCATGATAAGGCATTAAAGGGACAATGCCTACTGGGTCGATATTAAGATGACTTTCCACAAAATCATATATTTCTTTGCCGGTTTGTATAGCCGGATCCATTTTTTGTAAGGCATAGGTTATGATCATTTCTATCTCCTGCATGGAACTATCATCATCAACAATTTTTTGATAGGTAAGCTTTACTGCCTCTATATCAGCCTTGGTTAAGCGTTGGGGAAAGGCCTGCTGCAGCATGGTTTTATTTTTCTTGAAATATAAAAGGTTATTAAAATGAAAAATAAGGTCTGTAAGATTTGGGTACAGTTTGCTCTTATCAAAATGGCGGTTTATTTCCTGCAAATAGTCCAGCAGAATATATTTTTTATATTCAAAATCAATAGAACCTTCAATAAACCAGTTAATACTTAATTCTTTCATTTTTACATTTTCCTTTCAGTAGCTTAAATTAAACAAAAATGATCAATTTTGCAAAATGCCCTTAGGAACACTTTATTTAATACCAGTACCGCTTGCTGATGAAGCAGCCGCAAAATCATTCACTCCATACTTAACAAATACTGTAAACGAGATAAACGAATATATTGTTGAGAATGAAAAAACCGCAAGGAAGTTTTTAAAGGAAGCCGGGTTGAAAACGCCTCAAAGCGAATTGATTATGCACGATTACAGCAAACACAATCGCGATAACAGTACTGTCGATTTTTTCAAAGGTCTGCAAGCCGGTAAGAATGTCGGTTTGATGAGTGAGGCCGGTTGCCCGGGAATTGCTGACCCTGGTGCAGGGATCGTTGAAAAAGCACATCGGATGGGTATAAAAGTTGTACCATTAGTTGGGCCGAGTTCTGTTTTATTGGCGCTGATGGCGTCTGGTTTTAACGGACAAAGCTTTACTTTTCATGGATACCTGCCTATAGATAAGGTTGACCGCAGCAAACGAATCAAAGAACTGGAAAACCTGTCTGAAAGAAATGACCAGACACAAATATTTATCGAAACGCCATTTCGTAATAATCCGCTTTTAGAAGAAATATTAAAAACGGCCCATCCAAAAACCCGGCTTTGCATCGCCTGTGACCTTACATCGGCAAATGAATTTGTACAAACTAAAACCATCGCCGAATGGCAAAAGAAAGTGCCTGATCTGCATAAGCGTCCAACAATTTTTTTAATTTATCACAGATAGTTTGACGATAACTGAAAAACATACCAAAGTATTAATAGTTGGAGCAGGTCCTTCGGGCCTCATGATGGCCGCTCAATTGCTTCGTTATGGAATTCAGCCAATTATTATTGATAGTAAACTAGGGCCTACTAATCATTCAAAAGCATTGGGAGTACAGGCTCGCTCGTTAGAGATTTACCGGCAAATGGGGGTAATAGACCCTATTATTAACGGAGGCAAACAGGCAACGGGGTTATCATTTAATGAAGATGGAAAAGAAGTAGCAACCTTACCAATTGCAAATATTGGTGAAGGACTAACACTTTTCCCTTTTGTGCTTTTCTATCAGCAAAGTAAAAATGAAAGGCTTCTGCTTGATTTTTTAACCCAAAACAGCTGCCCGGTTTATTGGTGTACAACCTTAGTATCGCTAAAACAAACCGTATCGCGAGCCGAATTGCAATTACAACAAGGTGATCAGATCAGAGACATTACCTGCGATTGGCTAATTGGAGCAGATGGCGCGCACAGTATTGTACGCAAACAATTACAAATCCCCTTTAGCGGCGAAACGTATGGACATAACTTTTACCTCGCCGACCTTGAATTAGATAATGCAGAGTTAAACGAAAATAAGGTACAGCTATTTTTGACTAAAAAAGGTTTCGCAGGAATTTTTCCGATGCCCGAGGCAAATTGCTACCGTATTGTAGGCAGCTTGCCGGATGAGTATGATCAAAAAGAAGATCTGGCGCTAGAACAGGCTTTACCAAATTTGAATGAAATTATAGGTTTTTCAATAAATACTGTTCATAACAATTGGTTTACCGTTTATCACCTTCATCATCGCATGGCTGATAAATTCAGAGTGCAGCGATGCTTCCTAATTGGAGATGCTGCGCATATCCACTCCCCAGTTGGGGCGCAAGGTATGAACACCGGCTTACAGGATGCCTATAACCTGGCCTGGAAGCTTGCCGGAGTAGTAAATAATCAATTAAAGGAGTCCATTTTAGATAGTTACGAAAATGAGCGCATTCCGGTTGCTAAAGACCTGTTAAGCACAACCGACCGTATTTTTACTATCATTACATCGCGCAACTGGTTTATTGGTTTATTCAAGAAATGGGTTTTACCCGGCTTGCTGAAAACGGTATGGGGTAAAGAAAACTTAAGAAATAACCTTTTTAAGCGCGTTTCGCAAATAGGGATAAATTACAGAGATAGTACCATAAATCTTAATTTAAGCCTTTCAACAAAAGTTAAAGCCGGCGACAGGCTTCCCTATCTGAAAATATTTGATGAAAAAAAACAAGAGGAAACCGACTTGCACGAATGGTGCAGCAAGCCTGGTTTTACACTCATTGTTTTTGGGAAATTTGATGAGTTGTTCCTCTTTAATATTGCGAGATGGATAACTATGAAGTATCCAAATATGCTAAATTTCTTTTATCTGCCTCCTTCAGGCAAAAACCTGGATGTTTTTAATGAGTTTGAAGTTGATCCGCACCTGCAAAAAGCCATAATTGTACGGCCCGATATGCATATCGGCTTTATAAATGATAGGGTTGACATGGTTTTGATGGACAATTATTTGAGAAATGTGATAGGAATGGGTTTCAAATAGCAATGGGGATTGGTTTCATATAGCGATGGGTTTCAAACCCATCGCTATATTTATGGAAATGATTTAATTTTCATAAATTGAGAGAAATTTAAACCTATGCCCCATAGTTATTCCTCAATATGGATTCACCTAATCTGGTCAACTAAAAATCGTGAGCCTATACTTATCCCATCACTAAAACAAGAAGTTTATAAAGTAATTAAAGAAATTGCAAACGACCATGAAATTTATCTTGATTGTATAAACGGAGTTGAAGACCATGTACATTTATTAGTAAGATTACGCACTGACCAATCAGTTGCTGATGTTGTTAAAACTATAAAAGGAAATTCATGGGAATATTTTAAAGAGGACCCCGATAAATATATTACCTGGCAAGATGGTTTCGCTGCATTTAGTGTTAGCCCTGATAATGTAAAGAGAGTTCGTAATTATATTTACAACCAGGAAAAGCACCACCGTGATAAATTGTTTAGTGATGAATTAAAAGAGATAAAACAAAACGCTAAATCCGGATTGTAGTATAATATTGTTATTTCAAATAACGATGGGTTTCAAACCCATCGTTATATCGATAATTTACCCATGTATACTTTCAGCTTTCCCGTAATTCTTCACCACCTGCGCTTCAAAATCCAAATACTGTTTCCAGCGTTTGTCGACATCAATACCACCGGCATATTTTTTAGCCAGGCGGATAAACATAGAATAATGCGTGGCCTCGCTTATCATTAATTCATGATAAAAGGACGATAACTGCTCATCATTGATATTTTCAGACAATACTTTAAAGCGCTCACAACTGCGGGCTTCTATCATGGCCGAAAAAAGTAAACGATCAACCAGTTGTTCAGTGCGGCCACCGCCTATAATTATAAATTTGCGAAGCTCGTTTACATAATTATCCTTACGTTCGCGGCCAAGTACGTATCCACGCTCTAAAATTATATTATGAACACGTTTAAAATGGTCCATTTCTTCCTGTACCAGCATAATCATTTCCTGTACCAGGTCGGACAGGTTGGGATTTTGAACAATCAGCGTAATGGCATTGCTGGCTGCTTTCTGCTCACAAAAAGCATGATCGGTTAACAATTCTTCAATATTGCTTTCCACTACATTTTTCACCCAAAGCGGGTCAGTTGGCAGCTGCAATTTCAAGATGGTTTTTTCGCTCACAAAAACAAAGATAGAAGTATTGAGGTGAAAGGTAAAAGGCGAATGGTAAAAGGTTTTGGTATTAGTGCTGCCTGGCAAGTTGGGAATAGATTGGGTTGATTAAGTTTGAATTGTGTTTTAACTAATCAACTACTCACTCAATCAACCAACCAACGTATTCAACTACCTGTACAAATGCTTGCTGTCAATAAACTCTAAAACAGCATCAGGAACAAAATATTGCACATTCTTTTTTTTAGCGATAGAATTTCTGATAAACGTTGCGGATAGTTCCATAAGTGGTGTCATGGTTATGGTGACAGATTTATGTGAAGCTAAATCGGTGTTTTCATAGCCTGGCCTGGGATAAACATAAATTTGATAGTCGCGTAAAATCAGTTTATAGTTTTTCCATTTTGGTAAAGAAACTAAATTATCTGAACCCATGATAAGTGCAAATTCATGCTGAGGATACTTTTCTTTTAAATGGGTTAGCGTATCAATAGTATAAGAAGGTTGCGGTAACTTTAGCTCTACATCGCTTACCTCAATTTTAATAGAATTATCAGTAGCTAGCTTTGCCATTTCAAGGCGATCATAGGTGTTTATCAGGTCGCCGTATTTCTTTAACGGATTTTGTGGCGATACAACCAGCCAAACCTTATCAAGCGTAGTATAGTTTGCCATGTAATTAGCTATAATTAAATGACCAACATGTATAGGGTTAAATGAACCGAATAGTAATCCTATTTTCATCAGTTTGCAGTTTAGCCCCCCAACCCCCTAAAGGGGGAGCATTTTTTTTAATTCCCCCTTTAGGGGTTAGGGGGCTAAGAAATTCCTCACTAATTCCTCCGCCTCTTTACATGCCGTTTGAAGATCGTAATTTTTTAGGATAATATCAAATTGAGGGGCGTAATCCAATTCTTTTTCTGCTTTTATAAAGCGTTCGTTCAATTTTTCAATACTATCAGTCCCTCTTGCTGTTAAGCGTTCTTTAAGAACCGCCAGGGATGGCGGCTGTACAAATATGGCAAGTGCCTGTCCGTCATATTTGCGCTTAAGGTGCAGCCCTCCTTCAACATCAATATCAAATATTACTGTTTTACCTTTTTGCCATATACGTTCAATTTCTGTACGCAAGGTGCCATAAAAAGTTCCTGTATATACCTCTTCAAATTCAACAAATTGTTTTTTAGCTATACGGTGCAAAAACTCCTCATTACTGATAAAATAATAGTCTTTGCCATTTTTTTCATCTCCGCGTGATGGTCTTGTGGTAGCTGAAATAGAAAATTCAAGGTTAGGTATTTTTTTTAACAGGTGATGTACAATAGTGGTTTTACCTGCACCTGATGGGGCTGAAAATATGATGAGTTTTCCTTCTTTGGTCATTAGTCATTAAGTCATTAGTCATTTGGTCATTTATTCATAAGCCAATCAATGACTAATGACTTAATGACCAATGACTATAATACATTAAGCAGTTGTTCTTTTATTTTTTCCAGCTCCTCTTTCATGCCTACAACCAGTTTTTGGATATTGGCGTCATTAGCTTTTGAGCCAATAGTATTTACTTCGCGGCCAATTTCCTGGGAAATAAAACCTAGTTTTTTGCCGTTGGCATCATCATTTTTCAAAGTTTCGATAAAATAATTGCAATGGGCCCTTAAGCGGATCTTTTCTTCAGTAATATCAAGCTTATCAATAAAGTAAATAAGTTCCTGCTCAAAGCGGTTTTGGTCAATAGCTTCACGGCTCACAGCTTCAGCTAAAAATTGATTTAGCCGTTCCCTTATCACCGGCACACGTTTGGGTTCCTCTATCTCAATAAGCTCCAGGTTTTTTAAAATAATAGTTATTCTATATTTTATATCCTGTTCAAGTACATTACCCTCATCAGTTCTGAATTTTTGAAATGCTGTTAAAGCCTGTTTAAATGTATTTTCTACAGCCTTCCATTCTTCTTCCGAAACTGTTTCTTCATCATATTTTACCACTTCAGGCAAGCCAAGTGCCAATTGTAACAAATTATTTGAAGGTTCATTAAGATCAAGGCTAACTGCTTTTAATTGCTGATAATAGTGCTTAAGCAGCGCAGTATCTATGCCGGCAGCATTTACTGTAGTATTTGCCTTTTCAACATTTATGGATAAGCTTACCTTGCCGCGCTCTATCAGCTTATTGCAATCGTTACGTAATTGGAATTCTTTTTCCGCAAAAGTTTTAGGCAGGCGGAGCGATAGTTCCAGAAATTTGCTGTTGAGGGATTTTATTTCAATGGTATATTTTGTACTACCCGAGTCAAAACTTGCAATTCCATAACCTGTCATGGATTTTATCATGCGCAAAGATATGTTTTTAGTCCGAAAGTCGGGAAGGTCCGAAAGTCCGAAAGTAAAATTGGTGAACAAAAGAAAAAGGAGTTGTAAGATCAATATACGGACTTTCCGACTTTCCCGACTTTCGGACTCCCGCACTCCCTTTAACACTTTTTCACATTTTCTCTCGTTTACTATCTTTAAGTTTGCAATAAGATATGTGTAATAAGTGTTTTTTATTAATTATGATGTGTTTTTGCCTGGCCGCAAAGGTATCAGGACAACAAATCTTTACTATAAAAGGCGTTGTTTCAAAAAAGCTAAGCGCAGAAAGGGTGGCGCAGGTTGTGATCAGTAATTTGCAAAGTAAAGATATTATGATGAGTGATGAGCTTGGCTGGTTTTCCATTAAGGCGGCTGTTGGCGATACATTGCTTTTTACCAAAACTGATTTTACTGAACAAAAAATTGTAATTGCCGGACCAGGTGATATTCCGGTGTATATGCAGCCGGTGATTAAACTCTCAACAGTTACCATACAAGGACAAACAAAAAAACAGGAATTGCAGGATGTAATGAATGACTACAGAAAGCAGGGTACTTTTTATGATGGTAAGCCTCCGGTATTATCCTTTTTATCGTCTCCAATAACGGGCTTATACGAATTGTTTGGGAAAACCCCCGGTGAGGCCCGCAGGTTTAAAGCGTATACTAAAGAAGAAACTGAATACGCCGAGGTTCACAGAAGATACAATGTAGCTCTTATAATGCGTGTAACCAATTCTACAGATAGTACCGCGAAAAAATTTATGGCTTATTATACCCCTACATACCAGGAAATGAAAGGATGGAATGACTATGATTTGATACATCACGTCAGATCATCATATGAATATTACGAAAAAAATAAAACTCGGATGAAGTTACAGGATACACCTGCTCTTACAGATCCCAAGAATAAGAAATCTGAAATGTATAAGGTATCTCTCGAATCCGGAAGTCATTAAATCCCTAATGTTTCGCAGGCCTTTTCTGCAGCAAGTTTTTCTGCGTTCTTTTTACTAAATTCTTTTCCCATACCCATCGCCTCCCCATCAATTATAACGTGTACCGTAAATAACTTTGTATTTTCACCATCCTCGTTACTTACCACGTCAAAAATAATATCTTTACTATGGCGCTGGCACCACTCTATTAACTTGCTTTTAAAATTAGTTTCTGTTTGTTCAAGCGTATGAATATCAATATGCGATTTGATGATATGGTTTACCAAAAAACTTCTGGTAAAATTATATCCCTTGTCTAAATAAACAGCACCGATCAGTGCTTCAAACGCGTCACCGAGTAGTGATCCCTGTCTTGAAGAATTAAGCATACGGTTATCATACTCAATTAATTTATCAAAGCCAAGTTTACGGGCTAATTGATTTAAATTGACGCGGCTTACTATTTTTGAACGCAATTCGGTTAAAAAGCCTTCGTCTTCATATGGGTATAATTTAAAAAGAACTTCGGCTACTACACTACCCAATACGGCATCGCCCAAAAATTCAAGACGTTCATTACTGTTTTTAACTCCTTTTTTTACATTTTGGGCAACAGATTTATGACGAAATGCAAGTTTGTATAAAGACAAATTGCCCGGTACAAAACCGAGCAAATTCTTTAAAACTTTAACATATTTTCTGTTGGGCGAGAGGTAAAGCTTGTAAAAACGACTTATGGGCATTCAATAAAATTATTCTTCGAACTTTTTAAATATCACTGAAGCATTATGGCCTCCAAAACCAAAACCATTACTTTGTGCAACCCGTACCACTCGTTTTTGAGCCTTATTAAATGTAAAATTTATTTTAGGATCAAAAGCCGGGTCGTCAGTAAAGTGATTAATTGTTGGCGGAACAATATCATTTTTTAAAGCTAAAATAGCCGCGATAGCTTCAACAGCACCCGCTGCTCCTAATAAATGCCCGGTCATTGATTTGGTTGAACTTATATTTATACGGTAAATATTTTCACCAAAAGCATCCTGTATAGCTTTTACTTCCTGAGGGTCGCCAATTGGTGTCGATGTTCCGTGTACATTCACATAATCAATATCTGCCGGAGTCATGCCTGCATCATCAAGTGCTGCTTTCATAACTAAAGCAGCGCCAAGCCCTTCGGGGTGCGGTGCAGTCATGTGATATGCATCGGCACTCATGCCTCCGCCAACCATCTCTGCATAAATTTTAGCTCCGCGTGCCAGGGCATGTTCCAACTCCTCTAAAATTATTGTTCCTGCCCCTTCACCAGCTACAAATCCATCCCGGTCCATATCAAATGGCCTCGACGCCGTTGCCGGATCGTCATTACGGGTTGATAAAGCATGCATAGCGTTAAAACCACCAATACCCGCTTCATTAATAATAGCTTCTGAACCGCCGCTTATAAACATATTCGCTTTACCTAAGCGTATATAATTAAAGGCATCTATTAGCGCGTTGTTTGATGAAGCGCATGCTGAAACGGTCGAAAAATTGGGCCCGCGCAAACCATATTTAATGGAAATATGCCCGGGAGCAATATCAGCGATCATTTTCGGGATAAAAAAAGGATTAAAACGTGGTGAACCATCGCCTTTGGCAAAGTTCACTACTTCATCTAAAAATGTTTTTAAACCTCCTATACCTGATCCCCAGATAACGCCAATACGGCTGGTATCCAGCTTATCAAAGTTTAAACCTGCATCTTTTACCGCTTCTTCTGTCGAATATAATGCGTATTGAACAAATGGGTCGAGTTTTCGTGCATCTTTCCTGCCCAAAAACGCGTCCGCATCAAAGTTTTTTACTTCACAAGCAAATTTAGTTTTGAATTTTTCGGTATCAAAACTCTTTATCAAAGCAGCGCCACTTACTCCATTGATTAAGGATTCCCAATATTCAGGAACACTGTTACCAATTGGAGTAAGTGCCCCAAGCCCGCTTACTACAACTCTTTTAAACTCCATTTAATAGCTTTAAGGAGTTTTACTTAACGTTTTTTTCAAGATAAGCAACAGCCTGTCCAACGGTGCCGATGGTTTCAGCCTGGTCATCAGGGATTGCTACGTTAAATTCTTTTTCAAACTCCATGATTAATTCCACGGTGTCTAACGAGTCAGCACCAAGATCATTGGTGAAGCTAGCTTCGGGTGTTACTTCACTTTCGTCAACACCTAATTTTTCAACGATAATAGCTTTTACTCTTGAAGCGATATCAGACATAGTCTTATAGTTTAATGATTAATAAAAATTTTGTGCAAAGAAAAATAAATTCTGTCAAATATCAAATCTAAAAACTTTTGTATTATCTGCAACAAAATTTTATTGCAAGAGTTTCGATTTGTAATTTTACCGCGCAAAAGTAATGATTTTGAGCAGGAAATTTTTAAAGTTTGAGATTGATCTTGATTTTGTTTTAATTGCTGTTACAACTTCATTGAAAGATTACCGTATTTGTTATCTTATCAACAAGTTTTTAAAATTTAATTTTATAAAAATCCCTGATCTTGCTGTTGATATTTACAGAGATTCAAGCACTATTCTTTTTTCATTATATCATTATAATTGGGAAACTACCGAAACAGATTTTTATTTTATTGCCAATAAAGGCACTGAAGGTTATCTGATCCCCGAAATGAAGGAAGCAGATTACTTTTTATTAATAAAGAATTATATTGATGAAAATGACCTTGATAACATCATTTTGACCTTAAATAAAATACCCGAAATCGTAGCCGCAGTAAAGATTGATCCTAAAAAAATAAAATCACGTGAAAATCTATTATTTTAGCGCAAAATTTAAAAGTGTTATCGATACACGATATTTAGCCAAAACAAGCCCGTTTTAACAAATAACTATGAAATTATATTATAACAGAACTAAAATTGTTGCCACAATGGGGCCGGCATCGGCTAAAAAAGAAGTTTTATTAGAAATGATAAAGGCCGGCGTTAACATTTGCCGTCTTAATTTTTCGCATGGAAAAGCTCAGGATCATAAAGCTGTGATTGATACAATCCGCGAAATTAATGAACAATACAAAACCAACGTTGGGATTTTGGCAGACTTACAGGGTCCTAAAATTCGTATTGGCTTGGTAAAAGACGGTGGAATTCACCTGGTAAACGGTACACGTATTAATATAACTACGCATGAATGTATTGGGGACGATAACCGTATATATATAACTTATGAAACCTTTCCGCAGGATGTACAGCCAAATGAAATTATTTTGCTGGATGACGGGAAGATACAGATGAAGGTTATTGAAACCAACAGGGTGGATACTGTTGTTTGCGAAATAATGCATGGCGGCATATTAACCTCGCGCAAGGGAGTTAATCTTCCAAATACTAAGGTATCTATCCCCAGTTTAACTGAGGAAGACCTTGTAAACCTTAAATATGCTTTGGATTGGGATGTAGATTGGATCGGTCTTTCTTTTGTACGCACGGGCCAGGATATTGTGGAATTAAAACAGATTATTGCCCGCAGCGGTAAATCAGCTAAGGTAATAGCAAAGGTTGAGAAACCCGAAGCTATAGATAATATTGACGAAATTATTGCGGCAACTGATGGCGTTATGGTTGCTCGTGGTGATCTGGGCGTTGAAATGCCATTGGAAGAAGTTCCGCTTTTACAAAAAATGATAGCCCGCAAATGTCGTGAAGCTTCAAAACCGGTAATTGTAGCAACTCAGATGCTTGAATCGATGATTACCACCCCGCGCCCAACACGTGCCGAAGTAAACGACGTAGCTAACTCGGTGCTTGACGGCGCCGATGCGGTGATGCTAAGCGGCGAAACATCAGTTGGTGAATTTCCGGTAATTGTTATTGAAACGATGGCAAAAATTGTGCGTAATGTAGAAGAGCTGGGCTATCCTTACAATTCAAATAAAGTGGCAAATACTGATACCAATTCTCCTGATTATTTGAGTGACGCAGTATGCGGTTCGGCAGTTTATTTAGCTGAACACACTAACGCAGTGGGTATTGTTTCCATGACAACTTCGGGCTATACAGCATTCGAAATATCAAGCTACAGGCCTAAAGCCGGCACTTATATTTTTACATCAAACAAACACCTGTTAAATGCACTTAGTTTGCTTTGGGGAGTACGGACATTTTATTATGACCAATTAGATAGTACAGATCAAACTATAAGCGATGTGAATAATATTCTTAAAGCCGAAAACCTTGTGCAAGAAGGGGATGTAGTAATAAATACTGCAGCAATACCTATTTTTAAACAGGGAAAAACAAATATGCTGAAAGTAACCATTATTGATTAAGATAAACGCCCTTATAATTACTGCACTTACAGCCCTTGGGGGTTTATAAATTATATTATTTGTGGGATCGAACCTAAATATAGGTTCCCCCACATTTTTATTATAATGTATATTTGGCCAAAAAGCGTTTAATGTCTTGCCCGCTTTTTTAATACACCACCCGCTGCTTCCTTTACTATACTTGTAAAGATAAATGCTTTGGGGTCAATTTCATGCACAAGGTTTCGTAATCGTCTAACCTCAAGCCGGGTTACAACTGTAAAAACAATATCAACAGGCTGGCTTATATCAAAGCTGTCTTTCAAAAAACCACGCTCTCCCTTGTAAACAGTTATACCTCTGCCCAATACCATTACTAATTGCTGTTTAATTTGTTCACTTTCTGATGAAATGATGGTTACGCTGGTATATTCCTCAAGCCCCTCAATAACAAAATTAATGGTGCGTGATGCTGTATAGTAAGTTAAAATGGAATATAATGCGGTAGGCAAGCCAAGTTTAATGGCGGCAATCAGAAAAATTATTATATTAATTCCTAAAATAATTTCACTAATCGTAAAGCTACTCCTTTTGCCTGTATACAGGGCCAGTACTTCTATACCATCAAGTGCGCAGCCACCGCGTATAGCCAAACCAACACCAATACCCATAAAAACGCCACCAAATATAGAGACCAATAATTTATCAGAAGTTTGGGGGTGAAATGGAATAAAATGCAGACAAAGTCCAAGGCCAATAACAGCAATAAAGGTTTTAATTGCGAAAATCCGGCTTACCTGAAAAGCCCCCATAACAATAAACGGGATATTGGCAATGATGATTACATAAGCGATATTAAAATGATAAAGCTCATGCAAGAGCAGTGAAATACCGGTTACCCCCCCATCAAAAAACTGGTTAGGTATCAAAAAACTCTTAAGTGCGAAACTACTGAATAAAATACCAATTAAAGTTGATGTAGTTTCAGTTATCCATAGAGGTAGTTGTGGCCTTTTCATTTCAGATGGGATTTATAAGGGCTTTAATTTTATTCATATTGGCTTGTTTTTTTGTTTCCCTCAAATTTATCGCAGTTTCGGTAAAATAATAGTGACTTTTTATAAATAATATCTGTGATTGATTCCATTGATCCTCACTGCAAATTGTGCCTGAATTGGAATTTTCAGTAAATAACTGATACCCTTTTGTAAAAAAATCATCCCTGCCTAAATAATCCAGGTCTGCATCTGCTAAAATTTTTTCTAAGAGATTTTTAGGAGCTTGAGGTACCTTGGTCGCAATAATCATACCGCATATAAGTTCAATTTCATTTAAGTTGTAGTGGTGCAAGGACAGCGCTTCCTTAGCTATACGACAGGATTCCTCTTCATGCCCCTTATCTTTTATTAAATAGCCCGAATCATGGTACAAGGCTGCAGTAAGCAGTAATTTCATATCTTCAGTATCAATATTTTCCTGCTGTCCTATAAATTTAGCTGCATCATGCACATCCACTGTATGATCTACATTGTGATAAGTAAGTCTAACAGGAAGCTCATTACGTAGTTTATCAAGAATATATTCACCTGCCTTTTCAAATAACATAACTAAATTAACTGGTTTTGCAGCTAATATATTAAATGTTTTAAACTCAACGCAGTAAGTACATCCTTTTTAAATATTTATTATGAAATTTATTAAATAATACATATAGTTTAATAAAATTAAGCCACTTAGCGATATTTATATTACACAGGAGACCACAAACCAATAAATCTTAGTTAAATATAAATAAACCAATCTGTTCAGATATATTCAAAATTTAATCTTGGCATTTAAATTGTTAATTTATAATTAAAAAATTAACGCTATGAAAAAATTTACACTATTATTTTTAATTGCTCTTGTTACACTAAATTTTTGTGTCAAGGCGCAAATTCAACAAGGAAATGTTTTAATTGGCGGAAATATTGCCAACTTAAGTCTGGGTTTAAATAAGCCGACTACATTTTCGGCAGATATTACTCCTAAAGCGGCGTGGTTTATAGTAGATAACCTTGCATTGGGGGCTTATGGAGAGTTAGGGCTTCAAACTCAATCGGGCGAAGGAACAACTGTAACTTATAGTATTGGCGGCTTAGGCCGTTATTACACTGGCACAGATGTTAACGTATTAAAACATGGCCGTATTTTTGGAGAAGCTACCGTGGGGATTGGTGGCGTTAACCTTAGGCAAAATGGTGGGTCAACCAACGGATTTGATTTTAGTGTTGGTCCCGGCTTTGCCTACTTCGTAACGCCAAGTCTTGGCCTCGAAACATTGTTAAAGTATAATGGTGTAGTAGGCTTTGGCAATACAACGTATCAGCACAATCTTGGCTTATCTTTTGGATTCCAGATTTATTTGCCTGGAAAAGAAACAGCAAATAAAGTAAAAGGTGATGTGAAGTAAGTTAAAGAACCGGAAATAGAAAAGGTAAAAAAGACCATTGTTTTCTATTCATTTTTATTTTAAATACATTTTCAGGGTAATCGAATAAATCGTTTGCCCTTTTTTACGCTTAAAAAAAAGTTATTAATTTGATTAATAATTTAACGTGTTTAGCGATTGAAATACTAAAAAATAAACATATTAACTAATTGATAATATGAGCATTGTGTTGGTTCCCCTCCTTGGAGGGGACGCGTTGACAAGTGTAGTGGCAGGGGTGGGTATTACACCATGCATGTTAACACACCCCTACGCCCCTCTTCCCGATAGCTATCGGGAGGGAATCGCACCGCCCACGCTTAGAATCGTGCTTTTCCTTCATTTTTCGCTATTTTTCAATCACTAAACACGTAATAATTTAATATATATTTAGTAGTTAAAGGGCATAAAAGTAAAATAGGAGCAAAATCAAAATAGATGAAAAATCGAAAGAGGGAAAATATATAAATTTACAATCTCTACCTATTGGTAAGATAAATTAATTAAATAATTAACTTTAGATTGTAAATTAATATAATTTTAGCAGTATATGGATTTCTTTTCTTACCTGGCTGCTTTTTTACTAGTAAAGCGCTTACAGAAGGCACTTAAATTTTCCCCGCTTTATGCAAAATGGGGTACTGTTTTATCTGTTTCATTATGGTCATCTGTTATAATTTATATTATAGCCGTATCAAATTTTGATAGTTTAGTTCATATTTTTTTAGGCAGCTTCTTATTATTGGCTTTTGTGATTTTTGCAGATAGAGAGCCTGATTTTAAAACCATGCGTTCTTTTATCCAATCACATTACCCTTTGATTGCCGCCGGGTTTTTAGCAGGTTTTGTCAAATTAATAGCACCTGGTTTTTACAGCAAATGGGATAATTATTTTGAGTTCGCAATAGTCGGCGCTTTTGTCTGGACCCTTGCCAGGTGGGCAACTTCAAAAAAGCAACAGGAAGAATTTAAAATAATTAGTCAGCAAAATTTAGAACTAGACAGGTTAGTAGCCGAACGTACAGCCGAACTTACCAAACAAAAAAACGAATTACAGGAAACATTGGTATTGCTGCAAACAACACAGCAACAGTTGATCCAATCAGAAAAGCTTGCTTCACTGGGCGAGCTTACAGCCGGAATTGCTCATGAAATTCAAAACCCATTAAATTTTGTCAATAATTTCTCTGAAGTCAGTATAGAGTTAATTGACGAAATGGAAAATGAATTAATTAATGGAGATAAAGAGGAAGCTATTGCAATTGCCAGTGACTTAAAGCAAAACCTGGGGAAAATAATACACCATGGCAAGCGGGCTGATGGCATTGTAAAGGGAATGCTTCAGCACAGCCGGGCAAGCAATGGAATTAAAGAGCTCACAAATATTAATATATTGGCAGATGAGTACTTGCGTCTTGCTTATCACGGCCTCAGGGCAAAGGATAAATCTTTTAACGCAGATTTGGTCACCAATTTTGATGAAAATTTGCCGTTGTTAAATGTCGTTCCTCAGGACATAGGAAGAGTATTGCTTAATTTGTTTACAAATGCATTTTATGCTGTACAACAAAAAGAGAAAACAATTGTAATTGGATATAAACCAGTAGTAAATTTAAGTACTGCTGTGCAAAAAGGGTTTGTAATAATACGTGTAAAAGATAATGGCGCGGGTATCCCCGAAGATATAAAAGATAAAATATTACAACCATTTTTCACAACCAAACCAACCGGAGAAGGAACTGGTTTAGGATTATCAATAAGTTACGATATTATAGTTAAAGGGCATGGGGGTAGTATTGCCGTTGATAGCAAAGAAGGTGAGTTCACTGAATTTTTAATTAAACTGCCTGTTAGTTATGAATCATGAAAAAATTATTGCTTTTTTTTTCCTTTTTCTCGGCTTTATATCCTGCTTTGGCTCAAAAAATAAATATTGATAGCTTATTGAAGGTTGCAATTTCCCTTAAAAGTGAAACTAAATTAACTTCTTCAACCAATCGCGATAGCCTGTTAAAGCTGTTCCCACCCACCAAATCTACCCCGGCGCGCATTAAGCTTATTTATGATGTTATTTATAATAATGGATTGCTTGACCGGAAGCAGGCATTTTACTACCACTATAAAATCCTTGATCTTGCAAGGAAAGAAAATGACCCTGTTTGTGAGGCTATTATATTATCAGAGCTCGGCGATATTTATTTTGGATATGGGGATATGACCCGCGGACTGCAAATGATAGACAACGCACTGAAACTGGCAGAAAAAACCGGGAACAAACAAGCTATAGGTATTGTATATCATAATTATGCTTTTTATTATCAGAATGATGCATATTATTACAAATATTACAACCAAAAAGCTTTGCAATTTTCCCAGGCCGGGCAGGATGATCTTTTTGTTTGTTTAGAATTGCTAAACTTAGCAGAAATATATAAAATTGAACATAAAGATGATTCAGCAAAGTATTATTTAACAAAAAGCTTTGAATTATCATTGCGTAAGCATATTGATCCATTAATTACTTATAATTTGATAGCAATTGGCACTCAGCAAACAAACGTAAAGCTAAAGCTTAAATATTGTCGGATAGCATTAAATATGCCTTTTACAAGTAAGAACCCATTAATTTTATGCAAAGTACTAGATTCCATCGCATCATATTATAAAGAACAGGGTTTAATTGATTCAGCATTATTTTATGCAAAAAAAGGGTACAATGCCGCTAATAATTTATTTCTTACAAAAAGAATATGGTCTGCACGCTTTTTATCCCAATTGTATAAAGGACGCAATGCCGACAGTGTCTTAAAGTACCAGGATATTTATTACACTTCACGCGATAGCCTGTTTAATATAGATAAAGTGCGAAACGCCCAGTTGCAGACAAATAAAGAACAGCAACGCCAGCAGCAAATTGCTGTACAAAAGACAGCGTATCAAACCAGGTTTAAATTTTACATACTATTACTTATCATAACATTTTTGCTTATGATGGCGTTTGTGTTTTGGCGGAATAACCGCCATAAGCACAAAGCTAACCTGCTTCTTCAGAAACAAAAAGAACAGATCCAACAAACCTTAAAGGAACTTAAACAAACCCAGCAGCAGCTAATCCAGTCCGAAAAAATGGCCTCATTGGGTGAGCTGACTGCCGGTATTGCCCATGAAATACAAAACCCGTTAAACTTTGTAAATAATTTTTCAGAAGTAAGCATGGAAATGTTAGACGAAATGGAATTGGAATTAAATAAAGGGGATACACAGGAAGCCAAAGCGATTGCAGAGGATGTAAAACAAAACCTCGAAAAAATAAGAAACCATGGCAAACGGGCTGATAATATAGTAAAAGGTATGCTGCAGCATAGCCGGACTGGGAGCAGCCTTAGGGAACCAACTGATTTAAACAAGCTGGCAGATGAATATTTACGCCTTGCTTATCATGGATTAAGGGCAAAAGACAAAACTTTCGATGCGGAACTGAAAACAAATTTTGATAGTGCTTTGCCTTTGATAAATGTAGTAACGCAGGATATTGGCCGCGTACTCCTCAATTTATATACTAACTCATTTTATGCCATGCAGCAAAGGCAAAATACTGAAAGCAGTAATTATAAGCCGATGATCAAAGTAAGTACAGCATTGAAAGGGCAATTTGCAGAAATAACCGTGTGGGATAATGGAACAGGCGTACCGGAAGCTATAAAAGAAAAAATTTTGCAGCCGTTCTTCACAACTAAGCCAAGTGGCGCCGGTACGGGGTTAGGTTTATCCCTTAGTTATGATATAGTGGTAAAAGCTCATAATGGTAAAATAGCGGTTGACAGTAAAGAAGGGGAATATACAGCATTCATAATTTCACTACCAATATAAATTGCATTACCACTTATATTAACAGATGCCCATTATATTTTATTTTTTGATATAGAAGTATAGTTAAATATCGTTATAAAAAATTGAAAATAAATAAATTATCTTTTTAATTTAATTTTTATATATTAAATATATATTTAATATATTTGATTGATTTGATTTTTTTAATTTCTTAAAAAAATACGATATGGAAGCAAAACCTGAAATTCCAAAAAATGTAATTCTGACTGAATTGCTAGAAATAAAAAATGCGAAAGGCTCCGTCGCTTTTATGGGTTATATCGGACCCGACCCTGATAATAAGCATGAGTTTATTTCATTGTATCAGGACATTTTTGATTTGTCAAAATGGTTGGAGATTAAGAAAAGCGATATAATTTATTTTACACCAGTCCCAGAAAGTGTCCTTCCTTTTGGTGGGACTATTTTATGGGTACCAAAAAGTAGTATAATTAAGTTTGAATCTATTAAATGTGAAGAGGCAGAATTTGATAAATACACAGAGGAAGGGCTAAGGGCAGGCAGTCTTGGTTTAGTAATGGGACAAGCGACTTCAATTAAAGCTCTCAGAAGGCCTATTTGTAACCCTTTGTAACCCGAAAATTATTGTTTTAATATGCTTAAAAATGATTGTGTCCCGAATAAAAGATGATGGTTTTGTTTGCAATTTTATTTTTTAAAATAACAGTCTCTAACACTAACACCTTTACCTGGCCTTGTAACAAAAACAAATAAGTTTATTTATGAACTATATATGAACTCAAATGATCTTCTTCAATTAGTTGTTGTTAATATTAAAACGGCATACGTCTGATAAACATTAGAAGAAATTGGTTTTAAAAGGTTATAATTAACACCATGGAATCATTGCCTGTTGAACAAAAAAAGACTTTATCATTTGATATTTTAACTTACCGGGCACCGTTCTTAATTGAGAAATTATTAAAGGACGCCATTATTGAAAGCAGTGAAGAAGGTGAGCAGCTTTTCACCGAAGTTAAAAGATGGATGCTCCTCGTCCGGCTGGATACCTCAAAGGTATGGCAAATGTATTCTCTCAGAATTGATGAGGTCTGGCACCAATTCGTTCTATTTACAGATGAATACATAAAATTCTGCGATTTTTATTTTGGTTCTTATTTTTCACACAATCCGGCTAATGCGCCTGGTAATAATGAAGAAAATGAATTATCGACTGGAAGCTTCGGTGCATTTAAACAACTGTATGAAAAAACCTTCAGCATAGAATTACCGGATATATGGTTTGATGAAAAAAGTATTAATATAAATCGCAGGGTATTAAATGATTATGTACAAAAGTTCTTCTTGGTAGAAAAGGAAGGAAAGGTTAATATGATAAATGATGGTGGAGAGTTAGTACTATCAATAAACTTATTTGCCAGGGATGCCATTGCTTTTATTGCTGCAACAAAAGCATTTTATGTACGTGAATTACCGGGTAATCTTTCTGACAAGGAAAAAATTCTGTTAATCAGTTCATTGGTTGAGTTTAACATACTACGGGTTACATCCTGATACATAGCAGATATTATTTGTTTATAATTATTATAATAATTTATTTACTAAGGCAAACTTTTCAATAACTAACATATTAACGCAATTATAACTCAGAAATCTCTATAAAATCATTTGTAAGTACAATTATTCATTAAGGCAATCTTTAAGCTAAAAAAAGAATACGCTTGTAATAAAAACCATACTTTTAAAGAAAATAATTAAAAAAAAATGTACAAAAAAGAGTTCATCATTTTGTATCTCAGGTATAAAATTATAGCACTTTTCCAATTACAAAAAATTAGCGTGTAAATTTCAGTTAAACTGGATTACAATTTGATTGCTGAAGTATTATTACCTTTAAACAATACGTTATTTCGGGTTTCAGGATCAGAACGGAAATCATTTAATAAATGAAATATTTCAATATGAAACTTAATAAAATATTCAACCGAAAAACACAGAAATTATTATTTATATAGCGCATCATTAATTAACCTTAAATTATATATTTATTGCATGAAAATTTTAGTAGTTGATGACGAGACTGACGTACAATCATTGTTTATACAACGTTTCCGAAAAGAAATTAAAAACGGTGAATTTAATTTTTCATTTGCACTTTCAGGCGAGGAAGCCCTTTCTTATTTAGAAAAAAACCATTCTGAAATAGTACTTATATTATCAGATATTAATATGCCCGGCATGTCGGGCATTGAACTGCTTTCGCGTATAAGGCATGCGTACGAAAAACCGCCACCGGTTGTAATGATGATAACTGCCTATGGTGATGATGAAAATCGTAGGCAGGCAATGCAAAACGGTGCAGATGAATTTTTAACCAAGCCACTTGATTTTACTTTGTTAAAAGAAAAACTTCATGCATTTTTACAGTAATTAAAATGGCTAAAATTTTAGTAGTTGACGACGAGGCAGACCTGGAGTTACTGATCAAACAAAAATTTCGCCGTAAGATCAGGGAAAACGTTTATGAATTTGTTTTCGCGCAAAATGGCGAGGATGCACTCGAAAAACTGGAAATGTACCCTGACATTGATATCATATTAAGTGATATTAACATGCCGGTAATGGATGGGCTCGTTTTATTGAGCCGACTTCCCAAAGCTAATCCAATGGTTAAAGCTGTTATGGTATCAGCTTATGGGGATATGCCCAACATACGTATGGCCATGAACCGTGGTGCTTTTGATTTTGTTTGCAAGCCGGTAGATTTTGAAGACCTCGATCTAACCATTGAAAAAACGTTACAGCATGTGCTTCAAATGCGTGAAACCTTAAAAGCTATAAAGGAAAATAACATTCTGAAAATGTATGTAGATGAGAATGTCCTTAATTTTATGACCCGGCGTGAGTTTGAAAATAACCTCGCCGCAAATGAGGTGTTGGAAGCAACTGTTATGTTCATTGATATTTGCGGCTTCACCACTGTTACTGAAAAGCTTCCTCCTAATACAATTGTAAACATGATAAACCGGCTTTTTGATATAATTGTTCCTGAAGTTATTGCACAGAAAGGTCATGTTGACAAATTTATGGGTGATGCAATAATGGCTGTTTTTAGAGGAAAATTTCATTTGGATAGGGCCATTGATGTAGCGTTGACTGTAAAAAGTCGGCTTAAATCTATTGAGGAAGTAGTATCAGGCGACAAGATTTTCAGGCCACAGGTTTCCATTGGTATAAATTCAGGAGAAATGGTATCTGGTAACATTGGCTCTGCTTCGTTAAAACGACTTGATTATACAGTAATAGGCGATGCGGTTAATGTAGCACAAAGGTTACAGTCTACCGCAAAAGCCGACCAAATCATAATTACTCAGGAAGTTTATGAACAGGCAAAAGAATCATTTCAGTGTAGTAAAATCGGCTCAGTTAGCTTAAAGAATAAAGAAAAACCTGTTGTAATTTATGAAGTATTAGAATAAGCATTGCTTTTATTTCTTTAGCCTGTCATTGATGCCGGTGTTAAGTTACGGTTATCTTAATATTAAGAAGGATTATTTGACCGCCCGGGCTCAATAGTTTTTTAATTGGACATAATCTTTTGAGCAAAATAATCCCTGATTTGGTAATTTTAATCTACTTCAATTAATTATTTATCCCAAATTGAGTAAAATACTTACCTTTATACGCTACATATCCCCCTATATATATGTAAAAATATTTTTCAATTATAAACCGACCTTTTTAATTATAAACATATTGTTTAATCAATAAAAAATTTAATTTCCAATAAGTTATATTTATTTTAAATTTATACTTTGATATAATTATTTTTTAATAATTGCATCATTTGTGGCAGTAAATTTTCTATCATTTTAAACAGATTGTAAACAGATTTTAAACAGGATTTAAACAGAATTGTGAAAAAAACTTTTTTAAATATTAACTTATTTTCTTTTTTTTTCGTAAAAAAAGATATCCCCTATAATACATATTTTAATAATTAAACGAAACCCAGTAGCGTGAGAGAAAAGAACATGAATGGGATGAAGATCAATTTAGTATGCCTTTCATTTGCGGGAGGGAATAAATATTCCTACCGATATTTAAATGAAAAGGCACCTTCATTTTTAAATATTATTACACTTGAATATCCTGGTCGTGGAACAAGGATGCATGAGCCATTGATTTCAGACATGGGAATTTTGGTAGAAGACCTTTACGGTCAGGTAAAGCAGTTAGCAGACCGGGGTGAGCGTTATGCTATTTACGGGCACAGCTTGGGAGGGTTAACGGCTTATGTGCTGACATTGAAACTTTTAAAAAACCGTCACCGCAAGCCCGAACGTATATTTATTACAGGCACAACAGGCCCATCCTCCGCTTCGCGTTCAGAGAAAAGGCGATCATTACTTCCGCGGGACGAGTTTATCAAAGAGATAAAAGAATTGGGGGGTATGCCAGAGGAAATTCTGGCGAGTGAAGAGATGTTAAATTTTTTAGAGCCGATACTTCGGAATGATTTTAGCATAAGTGAAACATATGCGTATGAAAACCATGCGCCGTTGGATATACCCTTAACCGTAATTACAGGGACAGAAGAGGATATGGAAAAAGAAGATATTTTACTATGGCAAAAGGAGAGCAGCCATCCGGTAGACTTTAAGCAGTTGCCTGGTGGTCATTTTTTTATCATGGATCATAGAGATCAGTTGCTGGAGATCATATCAAAGAAGTTAATTAATTAGAATAGATTAGTTATGAATAAAGAGCAAATATACCTGAGACCGAATGTAGTGCTGGAGCCGCTGGTAGATAAGTGGTATGCGTGGAGCCATTTGGTTTCTCCCGGAACAGCGGCGATGAATATCGTATGGCGTCAC
>JAQBOA010000040.1 GCA_028288305.1 Mucilaginibacter sp. | reverse complement strand
GTGACGCCATACGATATTCATCGCCGCTGTTCCGGGAGAAACCAAATGGCTCCACGCATACCACTTATCTACCAGCGGCTCCAGCACTACATTCGGTCTCAGGTATATTTGCTCTTTATTCATAACTGATCTATTCTAATTAATTAACTTCTTTGATATGATCTCCAGGATCTGATCTGAAATTAATGGTTTATGGAGCTTTGCCCAACGGCCTGGGTACTCCAATGTGATAAGATTTAAAAATGACGGCACTTTTTCACTTAAGTATCGGTACGAATATTTATTCCCACAGGCAAAAGAAAGCTATACTAAATTGATCTTCTTCCCATTCATTTTCTTTTCTAGCACGCTATGTAGTTAGCTCTTCTAAATAAAATAAGTTTAGGCATAATATTCTTACGTAAAAATATCTAAAATAAGTTGCCTTTAAAATTTTTCTTTCTATAATTTGCATAAAAAATCAGAAACTTTTTTATCGTAATCAATGGCTTTTTAAGATAATAACAACTAAAATTTAGATGATTAACGAAATAATACATAAGGCTAAATATTAATATGCTAAAATATTTAATCCATAAAATGATAATGAACAATTATTCCCGAAATAAATTTTAAGTTTTTTAACTCACAATAGTACAATATGAGATGAAATCATATTAAAAATGATTAAACATCATTCTAAATATGATGTCCATCCTTATAAATTATAAATGAGTTAGTTTATTAAGTTTAATAAAAATTTCTTCATTTTCAACAGTAAATATAGTCCATGGCAAACCCATAAAATCCGTGCCATTTTTTATATTTATTCGTTCATTTTTCGACTTCTGGCAAATATTGCGGGATTTCCGGAATAAATACTCCATGCATCAAGTTCTTTTGTAGCAACAGAATTTACTGTTAAAATGGAATGGCTTCTGCATATAATACCGGGACATACAACGCTTTGTGCGCCTATCCAGGCTCCATCCTCTATCTCAATAGGGCCAAGGCGATAGGGAAAATCACTCTTTGTGTAATCATGATTTCCAGTTAACAGCATGGCTCCCTGCGAAATACAGACATTATTCCCTAATGTAACATTCTCCAAATTATCAATCCATGCTGATTCTCCTATCCAACAATAATTACCAATAACCAACCTCCATGGATTTTTTATCCGTACCTTGTTTTTAATATTGAGACCAACACCAACTTTTGCGCCAAATAACCGCAATAAAAATACTTTAACTCTGTTGGGCCATGGAAATGCACTATTAAAAATGTAATAATTAATAAAAAACCATACAATCACTTTTAGTTTATTTCCAGATTTATAATTGCCGATACTGAATTTTGAAAGATCTGTTTCCATAATAAATCATAAAGATAAACAAGGATTCAAGATTTCAATATATAAGGATGAAAAACATTTAAAACCGGCCGACTGAAGTCAAAAGCACATTTTGTTATTAACAAATTAATAAAAAAGCAGTTTGATATCAGGAAGCTAAACATTCTGCAAAACAATTTACTGTTGGCATACACTGGGTGCTGCCCTGGAGCAACAGTAAGGCTGAGAATCAGCTCAATTAAAGAAGTATTTGTAGACAGTAAATGCCGGGAAGAAAGGAGATCAAAGAAACTCTTAGGCTTATCCCAAAATCTCAAATAGGCGATATAATTATCACTAAATAAAGAAGGGAAGAGACTTAGCAGGCGAACAGTCATGGAACGAAACCTGGCAATTAAAAGCAGATTACCGCTTAGCCAGCATATTCAATTCTGTATCCATCTTCTCCCTGTTTTTTTTAATTTCATGTGATTCCACCCATTTTTTTCTTAAATTATCAATAGGCTTATCATAAAATTTATAAATTAAATAACTTACAATAAAAGTTATTATTAAATAAAGAAGTGAATACGGCACTCTATGAATTACGGTTAATCCTTTTATATAATAATTATAAGGTATGATTAATGCCCAATGACATAAGTATAAGACAAATGACATATCTCCTAAAACTCTATCTAACTTTGAACTTTTATTTTTTACTGAATTACTTATAAAAGGTATCAACAAAATGGGTAAACATTCATTCAAATATCTGTTATAATCTGTAGCGTTATTAGTGACAGTAATTTTTCTTAAATCCGGAATAATATAATTAATGATTACAGCAAAAATAAAGATGCAGGTGAACACGGTTTCTATCTTCCTGCTAAAGCTAAAATTCTTCAAATAAATCATCATTCCAATTAAAAAATAAAACAAGTAATAAATTAATGTTTTTGAAATGATGGTTGTGGGGTAGTGTACACTTAAAATTAATGCGACTATGATGAAAACTGATAAAATCCAATAATCAGTTTTTTTAAAACTTAAAAGTAAAAAGGGATATAAAAGATAAAATTGAAGTTCAATGTCTAGCGACCATGCAGGAACCAACGCCTGCGAACTCATATTAAAGAAACCTAATAAAAAAAAATTTGAGAACCAATAAATCCCCTTTATTGGCCAGTGAAGTAAAGAAATAGAATCATATAAATGTGGATTATAATAATAGCTAAATACAAACGCTAAACAATTAAATAGAAGAAAAACAGGAAGAAGTCTCCATACCCTACTGATGTAAAATACTTTCTGCGATGCTTCAAACTTCTTATATTTATTTTCATACATAAGTGTTATCCAATAACCACTTAATATAAAAAAACATAAAACAGCAAAATGACCTAAAAAAATCATCTTGGTTATATGAAATAAAATTACAATGATTGCTAGAATAAATCTTACTGAGCCTGGTTTCAACATTTTAAATAAATTATTTAAGAACTATTGATATTAATATTCCCATACACTTAATAACTGCAGCAATGTAATAAATAATTATTTATTCAAACAACGGGTTTCTTCAAAAGTGCATTTTGATATATTGTACAATAATTTTGAATAATAAATTTGCAAAATAAGATAAGGATAAAATCAGTTGGTGGAATTGGCAAAAATCACCATCGGTATAGTAAACCTAATGAATCAGGCTCAGCAAGAGCGTAACTTGTTAGCATAAAAACTTATCTTATAACGCTAAGACGAATAAGGGCTAATTCTTCTATATTTTTATTGACTGATACCGATTATCAATAAAAAATCATTTACAACATAATATATCAACACAATATTGATTCTTTTTCTTGTGTTTAACAAGCCTTTTCTGATTATTTCAACAAAAGAAGATGAGCTTAAAGGTATTTTCAGTTTTTTTCTTTATTAAATAATTTAACTTTATAAATTTTATACAATTATTAATGATCTATCCTTGAAATGTTTTGACTGGTTACGTTAAAACTTTGTGTAACCGGATTTGCTGCATTATAGAAAGTATTACCAGCTTGCGATGCTTGAACAACAACATTCCCCGTACCTGTTAAAATAATTGTATTTCCTGCAATCTGAGCAGAGCCTGATACCACAGTAAACGTAACCGGCAAATTTGCAGAAGAAGAGGCAATTAAAGCAAATGGATGCCCAAATGTTTGAGTTGGTATTGAATTAAAATTTATACTTTGATTTACTTTAGTTGTTATAAATTGCATATCTTTAAAATCCATGGCTCGTCCTGTTGGATTATAACCTCCTGTAAAATAAGCTCTCATAGTTTTTGGTGAAGTAATATCGGCTGTAGGATCAAATACAGGAGCTGTTACGGTGTACCCAGCATATTGAATGGTTACTAAATTATTTACTGCACTTATTACAATAGGTTGTAGTTGCCACATTAAAGGTTGAATGAAAGAACTATTAGGCCCCGTTAAAAGCATTTTATTATTGCCATAAATAGTATTGTTGGCACCATACACATAGTTATAACCTATTCGTGCAATAATCTTTCCATTAATATCAAGCACGTCAAAATAGTGCTTCATAAATCCTGCGTAGTTAGAATAATAATAGCTGATTTGTCCAGATAGTGTCCAAAAATTAAGATTAGTTTTATTGCCTAAGTCTCTATTAACGCTAAAATTTCCTGAAGCTGAATTACATTTGGCGTAAATATCAGGATTATTTTGAACTCCCGAAACAAGGACATTTGTTTGAATGCTCCATGTCGTTTGTGAATTTGAAGGTGTTGGACTCGTGGTTGAGGGTGTAAAAGACCATCCAGTTGTATTAGTTGTAGTATTTGATAGTGGACTATTATAAGGCAAATTTACCATTAAATTACTTCCGGGCACTATCATTGGAGTAAGTGCAGCTGTAGGATATGTTATTGGAATATCTTGCTCTATTATAGTATTAAGACCACTTATTTTCCACTTATGTAATCCTGCATGAAAACTTTCATCGCCATGCCATAGATATAATTCATCATTATTTGCACCATATACCAATTGCGGAGATAAAGCATTTCCTGCCATCATAGCAGGAGCTTCCACCAAACATGGGCCTACTGTTCCGAATTGACCTATGGCTAATCCATTATCCAAATAATGATTGTACATATTGGTTTGACTTTTTTTCCAACCCTCTCCGTGGTAACCAGTTACAACGTTTCGACCATAAACCATTGCAGTACTACCTGCATTGTTATTCACATAATTACCTATATCAAAATGAGCAGGATCCGGGAAAGGACCGGTATAACTTCTATGCGAAGCCATTGCTGTTTCCCATAAATAATTATTCCCCCCTAATTGTATTGCTCCCAAATGAAAGCCAGTATTGTAACCACCTATGCTAGTACTTTGAATTCCAGCATCATAAAAAATAACTTTTCCGGTTGAGGTAACATAAGTGTTCTTAAATCCTTGTTTAGGTAATGGATTTTTATCCTGTATTGTAGAAATATTTGCAAGCATCTGCGGAGTACTGCTCCATATAGGGTTATTAGCACTATCAAACCCTTGAAATGCATATCGCATTAAACCATCTGTTAGCAATGATCCATCTCTTTCTATACTACATTCGGGCTTAACAATGCCGGTGAATCTAAGGGTATTATTACTTTGGAATTCTACTAAATAATAATTCATTCCTCTGCGGAGAAAACCAAATGTCTTGCTAACACCTGAAGAAGTAAGGGTTATAACATTTGTAAACTTAGTTGTTTTATCATAACTTGCAGAAATATTTGCACCCCAGTTTTTTACAAATTGCCACCCTGTACTGCCAGTAATGGATTGGGTATTGTCAATTTTAAATTCTAAATATTCCGCCCCCACTCTGGTATTATCATTTTTATCGGCCCATGTAGAATAAGTGGGTCCCATTGACATAATAGTTTCAATAAATGCTTGGTTTGCTGCATAATGCTGCACACGATAATTACCGGGATCGTTAACCCAAAAAGACCCATCGGGCTGAAAAGCTATAAATTCCCGAAAACCTGGTTGATTCCCGGCGTACATTACACCCCTTACATCGTTAAAATAAAATTTGTTGTTAGTAACTGTCGCATCTTGTAGATATCCCCCAGAAGCACCTAACGTCCAGGATGGAATACCTGTTGAAGCGGTAAAAGCTTTTATTTGTTGGCTGGAAAGAGCCCCATCAGCAACGGCTAAAGTTGAGTTATCCGGAGAGACTGCTAAAGCAATAGGCTGCATTACGTTTGAATTTGAAATAGTAGAAATAGTAAGTAAAGAGTTCGAAAGGGTACCATTAACATTTACCTTGTATTTACTAATTTTGGTGACATTATTACTATCAGATACCATCCACAAATTATCATTCATATCCATACACAAGGCATTGGGGTTAGTTACTTGTAAAGTTTGTACCAATTGACCTGTTCCCTTGTCCAAAACTGAAAGCTGATTCAGCCCTGCTCTTGCAGCAAATAAATACTTACCAGCCTTTTGAACGGCCAAGCCTGTAATATAAGAGTTAGCTTGATTAATATAACCTATTGTATTGTAGCCTCTTGCAACTTTAAGTTTAAAATTAAAACCATTAGAAAAGGTTATATCTGAGTCATCAATTACTTTTTTAGCGTACATAAAAGTATTATTTGAAGCATAAGGATCATAAGCTGCATAATAAATTGATGTTCCATCACTTACAACGATATCTGTATTTGCTGTAGTTGTATTAAAGGGCTCAATCTCAAGTTTTATTTGAGGATTGGATGTAAAAAACTTATTAACACTTGGACTTTGTTCACTGTATCCGCCACTGCAATAAGCAGTGCCATTTACAATCGTCATTCCGGTCATACAATAATAATATCCCCCCCGATGAACCGTAGTTCCTGTATTGTTAGTTGATGTATTTCCTACGACCCCCATCCAAGTATACTGAACATTATTAGAAACTACTTTTACCATATAATTACCAGCTGGCATTTGGTTCCCTAAATCGTCTTTACCATCCCAATTTATATTATATGTACCTGCATTATACTTTACGGTAGTCCACAATGTTCTTATCAAAGAGCTATCAATACTAGTATTGTGGTAGACGCCAGCACTTGTTACTGCAGCATTATTAAGTGTAAAAGAATATTGATTAGAAGTTTGACCTAAAACTTCACCTGAAAAACTAAGAAAGGCAATTGAAACAAATAAAATAAAAACCTGCCGAATCCAAAAATCAATATACTTCTGTTTATTTTTTATCTCTTTAGTTAACATAATCAATTTCAAATTAAATACTTTAATAAAAATTCTAATTGTACCTTGTTCTTTTACGTTATAATAATTTTTATGTTGTATTAAAAAAAATATAAATTATAGCTTTACAAGCTGCCTGAAATCTTTAAAAACCTCGCAACAAAAATAAATATAAATGAGAAAATTTAAATGGAGTGGCGGAAAAGTGGAATTAACTGACAGGTATCTCAAACATTTAGAGACACTTATCATTTAATTCAAAAACCGGAATTGCACTTTAAATTATATCTGGTTAAGATAGTTTTTTTGTATCGTTTTATAAATATTTTCAATTTTATCCAGGGCAATATTAGTTTCAAAGCGTTTTGAATTTGTTATTCCGGCTTTAACTATTGCTTTAAGTTGCACTGGCGATAAATTTACGACCTGGTTAACAATTAAGGCAGCTTCATTAGCCCAGGCAATTACTTCTTCGGGAGTTTCAGGCCGTTGCGGGATTAAAAAAGCCGCATCCGATGCAACTTCAGTCATAGGCGCTTGATCGGTTGTAATTACCGGGCATCCGGAAGCCATTGCTTCGGCGATGGGCCATCCAAACCCTTCTGCAAGTGACGGAAATAATAACAAGCACGCACCCGAATATGCCAATTGTAATTGTTCGTCTGCAACATCGTTAAGAAAAAAAATATCATCGGCATATTTAGATGATTCTCTTTTTTTACTTAATTCCGGGGTTGCACTTTTACCTATAAGTAATAAAGGCAATCTCTTATTACTAATCCTTCTCCATGAATCGTAAATTTCAATAACACCTTTTCTGTTCTTGTACCATTGATTACCACCAATGTGCAGAATATACCCTTCTTTGTCCAAGTCAAGTCCTGTGGCTTTGCCAAATAGCGTTCTTGCCTCAATAGGATTTAAATTATTAAATGACCGGTTAAGCCCGTTGTATACAACTTCGCATAATTTTGGTTTGGCAATTAAAAATTGTTGCAGATCTTCATTAGTTTTATTAGATACAGAGATGAAGTTCTCTCCTTTAGAATATCCTTTCCATATAAACTTTTGATAGAGTCTGCCGGTAAAACTTGTCTCGTTCAATTTTATTTTTTTGATGGCCGAACGTTGAGCCAAAAAATCATGACAATGAATTACATGTGCGCGATTACTTACTAAAGGAACCCAGGGTCCGAGCGCATGATCGGTAAAGACAAAAAGTGTGTTTTTATTGCAGCTCTTAAGTCGTCTTTTAACTTGTAAAGGAAAAACAACAAACTGATCAATATATCCAAACCATTTACTAAGCGATCCGTTTTTAAACAATTTAAAAAAATTAGGCTGAGGATACCAGATTTGAACAGTATGACCGCGTTTTTGCATACCGTCCGAAAGCATATTTGCAAATCGCGGCATACTCTGAGAACCTAAAAAACCAGGATGAGTAAAGAAGATAATTTCCACGTTGATTCAACAGAGTTTTTACATTAGCATAAATATATCAAACTAAATACTAACCGCCCCAGTACGAAGCGCAGCAAATATTAAACCACCTATCATTACAAAAAAGCCCAATGCAGTTGGTTGTGCCCAACCTCCTTGTGCGAGTATGACGAGGCCAAAACTAAGAAGTAGCCAGGGTAATGAATCGCCAGCAAGCATCTTTCGAATGCACGCGAATAAAATTTTAATTGTAAGTCCAACTCTAAGAATTATTGCCGTAAGTCCAATCAAAGGGCCTAATTCTCCAATAAGCCTGCCCCATTCAAGTTCATCAATCAAAAATTTTCGGTCTCCAGATAATAACTGACTTCCTACATTGGTACCCATTCCTATACCAAATCCCCAAAAAGGAATTTTTGAAGAACTCTGTAAAGATCTTACCAATCCTCCAAAAAAACGATTGGCAATAACACCTTTAACTAATCCGCCCTCTGCTTCATTCGCATTGTTAAATCTACTTGTAAACACTTCAATTGCGGTATTAAAAAAGCCTGACTGACTTAAAACAGCCAAAACTATTAAACCAACAAAAAAAGAGGCAATTATTTTCCCACTATATTCCGGTTTTCCTACAATTGCAATTAGAGTAAACACCATGCTTAAAGCAACTTCTGCAAGCAATGCCCTACTTATGGAAAATGGTATTGCTGCCATCATACCCACCGTGGCTGATATTAGAATCAGCTTATTAATTTTTTTCGGATTAAGCCAAAAGTAAAAAACAAACGGTGCCAACAAGCCAAAAAAGAGCGCAGTTCCTACTATAAATGAAAATGTTCCTGGTGGTCGAAAATAGTCTCCTGCACCTCCGAATCCTGCCCCGGCTACGTCTCCCGCCAAGCCCCGGTTAACCCATGCAGATTGCGGGCTATGAAACTGCAATCCAATGAGTATAGCCATAGGGATTGATATCCATACAATAGCCTTTCCCATTTTGTCCACATCTTCGCGGGTAAATACCCGACCAATTACAAACATCATTGGGAAATGAAAAAGCAGAATTCGAGCACCAAATAAAGCAACAATTATATTACCATGTCCAACAAATACAGCGAGATAAAATCCTATTAATCCAACCAGTATCATTCCATACAGATAAATACTTGATGGTAACAAGTTTTTTTTCCACGCACTATAGACCAACCAAATTGCTATTGGATCTCTAACTATAAGTAATGGATTTGATAAACCAGGTAAAACCCATTTTCGTAAAGCACCTTCAAAAATCAAAAGTAGAAAATAAGCCCAAATTCCCCGTTTAAGCAAATGATACTCATTTGAGGTATTGGCAGTTTCTTTCTGACTTTCATTGAAACTGGAAAGTTCAACCATGTTTCTAGTTATGTTTAAATAAATATTTTTTTAATATTACAAACTTAACAAATTCATTTAAAGTAATACTTGTTCCTTTAGCAAAGACTTAGCTAGCTCATGTCCATAAAGACTCCACGATCTTTCGCTAGCTGTTTTCATTGCCGCTCTTCCAGTTTTTTCAATAAGAGAAGGAGAGTAAAGAATTTGCTCAATACTTTCCTGAAGAGCATCGGTAGATCCAGCCTCTATTAACCATCCATTGTGTCCATGATCAATTAAATCAGGTCCCGCAGTCCGGTTAGTAGTAATAACCGGTGTACCTTGTGACATGGCCTCCGTAATTACAAGCCCAAAGCCTTCAAATAATGAAGGGAAAAGCAATACATCATGTTCTTTCATTGTTTTAAGAATACCATCATGTGATAGGCCGTCTATCCAACGATGCTTGGTCAAAGCTTCATTCAATGCCGGACAATTGTTGTTAGTTTTCCGGCCAATAATAGTAAGTTCAACATGATTTTTCAATTTCTCAACGGCAGAAAAAAGATTAGCGATTCCTTTTCTTTGTGAAAGTCCTCCAACAAATAAAAGTTTTAATGGACGAGTTTTAGAAATTGTTAAATATTCACGCATATTGACTGTTGGGGGAAAGCCATATGGGATTATTTCTACAGGAGCTAAATTACCAGGGTAATCATCTAAAGTGTTGGCAGTAAACTTACTGGCAACAAATATCCTGGTAGCCAAACTCAATTCTTGGTCTTTTCTTGCAAGCTTCTCATCTGAGTCAGAAAATCCTGTAATAGTATTGGCCCAATCAGGCCATTTTTCCCTTTCCTTTTCTAAAAGTGTCCGGGCTGTTCTCCAATATCCTATTGGCAGATCATAAAAACGCGGAAGCCCTAAGCTTTTAGCTTTGATAAAAGAATGCAACGCTCCATCTTCATAGGCATAAACTCCTGTAAATTTATTAAGCTTTAATTTGCTGGCTACCGCTTTATCAAACTCTCTATAAATATTATTGACACTGAAAACACCTGTTTCATGCTTAGTAAGAGCTTTAAACCCAAATTTGGTGGAAAGCATTCGTCCTGCTTCCATCCATGGTATCAGCATTTCAGTATATGGCTTTAAAATCGGATCATATTGGCGCCGTTTAATCTCCGCAAAGTAATGGTATCCGCTTAAATAATCAAGGAACGTTTCAGGAAAACAAGATATAGTTGTATAAAACGCACTCAGCATGTTCTCTTGTGCAAAAGCATTCGCTACTGCTCTTACATTTGCGTTCCCTGTAGGATGCGACAGAATTACTTTCATTTATGATTAATTATTTAATTGATCACCCAATCAACCATGCTCTATTTGTTGCTAAAAATTCACAAGGATTATAATCAAGCTGGTCTGGACGAGTTTTAAAGACGGGACTTGCTGGATTGCCAACAACGATAGCGCCAGGAGGTACTGATTTACTAACTACGGCCCTTGCTCCAACTACCGATCCACGGCCAAGATGAACTCCGGGCAAAATTAAAGCTCCTGTTCCAATCCAAACATAATCGTCAATTACAACTTTCCTTTTTGTGTGATTCCATTTAGGGTCAGAAACATCGTGCGATGCTGTCAAAATTTCAACTCCATCATTAATGCATACTCTTTCACCTATTTCAATTTTATCGTGAAGCGCCATATATACCCTGCCAATAAATGTAAAACTGCCTATTAATAAATTTTCTTTATGTCCATCCGCTTTTAATTTTCCAATCTCAGCCGTAGGGCTGATTATAGCGCCATTTCGAATCAATTGAAGGCGGCGTAAGTTTCGTTTTAATAATTCAGGAAATGAAAAGAGTCTTTTCCCCCAGGCCCTATAAAAATTACGGTTTCCAAAACTAAAACGGGCCCTATTAGACCAAAGATAACTAATACTTGCCATAATTAAACGCTGTTAAAAAGTGCACTAATAAATTGATCCGTTATAATTGAAACATTGTTCTTTATAGGAGTATCAAATTTACCCGTAAAAATAGATTCCAGATTTCCTTTTTGATAGGACAATATTCCTGCAGGTATTGTTAAGGTTTTTAAAATTTTAGGCTGCCATGGACATGGAACACAAACGACTGATAAACCATGTTCATGCATTGCAGCAACCGATCCACTTTTTCCAATTAATGCAATAGGTGTTGTTGATATACCCATAGTGGCAGTTCCCAATACTTTCGAAACGTTATTTACTGGTTGCTCACCAAGTATATTCACCTTCATTCCGGATGCAGCCCATTTATCTGCCCACTTTCCTTGTTCACTTCCACAGCGGCCAATAAATATCAGAATTATTTCTAATCCATTTTTTGCACCATACATCGCAACTTCATTGGTAAAATCATCAATGGGTGCTTTGGGATGTATGTGCCCAAATAACACGAGATTTATTGATTTTTTTGTTTTAATAGACTGAACTAAACTTAATTCTTTATCATTATTATAAACATTGGGAATATTGCCGAATAACGGAAGATTTTGAGCAATAAATCCCAATTTACTTATTTGTTGCTGATAAAGAGCAGTATTCGTATGAATAACTGCAGGTTTTAAAGAAGAAATTAAAGATTTTATTAACAATCGTTGAATGTTCCCCCACAAAAAATGTTTTTTTGAAGAACGCACTTCCATTCCAAGCCATAGCTCATGAAACATGATATGCCATCTTCTGCCTTTACCAAGAAGGGCTAATTGATTACTGAGCCCAAAGGGAAGACCTTTACGATGGAATCCAAAAATCACAAATTGAAGGCTCAGCCAGTCAGGATTAAAATCATCTATATATTTTTTCACATGGACAAGCCGAATTTTCATTTCCCATGTTGCAGGCAAACGCAGTACTTGCAAAACAGTACTTTCGGATTGTTGAAATTCATCAATTTTATCAGATACATATTTGTCATTAAGTGATACTGCAATCGAAAAATGGCCCTTGCGAATTAATTCTGCTGCTAAACGCCTTGTATAATCACCAACCCCATCTCGGCCAGGTTCTAATGAACTGCAAAGAAACATAATTTTCATTTTATTTCCTTTCACTAATTTTTCTTGCTGGTATTCCTGCCCATATCTCGTTCGGTAAAATTGAGGTTGTTACTACTGAACCTGCGCCTACGACTGCCCCATCTCCTATTATTACACCTTTTAAAATAATTACATTACAACCAAGCCAAACATCTTCTCCCAATTCAATTGCTTTAACCGGCCCAATCTGAGGGCCTATTAATTGTCCTGCCTTTATACCATGATCATGATCAATAAACCGACAACCAGATGCAATATTACAATGATTACCAATAACTATATTTTCCCTAATATTAAATTCGCAGCCAAAGCCAATAAAAACATTGTCCTTTATAATGATGGAGGGACCTTTTTTCCATATACCATCATATTTGAAGTATAAATTATTTTCAAGTATACAGTTCTTTCCTATAACAACTTGATGTGGCCAGGAGATATATGACTTTGTCATAATAGTTCCGTTCCCGATTTTCATCCCCATAGCATTAAGAAAGAATTTTCTGAAAAAGCCAGTAAATTTATTTAAATAGCGAAAGCGAAAAACGAAAACTCCTTGTTGTATCAAATGACTCATTTTATTATGATAATCTTGCTATTATATTTTACATCTTTAATTAAATTATTATTAAGCTGTTTTTTTTGTTAAGCTCTTTAAAAGTTTGTAAACGGTCATTGGGATTAATCTATTAAGAATTTTATATTTTTTGATAATTAAAATATCTGGTTTCAAAATAAAAAACACCTCAGATACAAAACTAAAAATATCAGATAATTTTTTAGTTTCCAGGGTTTCTTTCAAGGCAATGGCTCTATTTAAATCTTTAATTTTATATATTTTTATTAATTTATTGTCAAAGTTGTTCTTTTGCAAATAATCAAGAACCGCAGTAGAAGATTGCGCTAACCTTTGCTCCTTAATTACCTTTTTTTCAAATGTTGATGATGACGCTGAATAATTGGACCCATGGTTTCGCCAAATAGATAATGCTTCCTCAATAAAAAAGCTTTTTCCATAGGGTAAAAGAGCAAGTATTAAGAATTCATCAATATACATATCTACTCCTGCAGGAATATTAATTCCTTTCAAAACAGAAGCCCTTGCAGCATAGGTAGATCCTCCACCAAATAATAAATTATTGTTGTAAAAATATTGTAAAAGCCAATTACCATCCAGTGATTTACCTGATATATTTATAGGAATTTTTTCATAATCCATCAAAACTTTTGTATCCTCATGAAAAATCTTAGCCGGTGTTCCTACGTGTACGATATTGACGTCAGATTCAAAAGCATTTACTGTTTTGAATATTTTATCAGTAAAAAAATAATCGTCTGCATCAAGATTAAAAATATACTTACCTGAACTTTTTTGTATGCCCAAATACGTTGCACTTGCCTTGCCTTTATTTTGTTGATGATAATAGTGTATTTTACGATCATTTACAAGCGAGCTTAACACTTCTTTGGTATCATCAATAGAGCCATCGTCTACAACAATTATTTCAATTTTATCGCTTGGATAAGTTTGATTGAAAATACTATTTATAGCCTCTAAAATAAATTGAGCATAATTGTATGTTGGAATTACAACTGTAACGATGGGGTGATTCATAAACTGTAACAAATTTTAACTAATTATTATTGTATTTTTTGATGCAAATTCCAAAAAAGGTAATGGATCATCATTCAATATTAAATTTATATTATTTAGTATTTTAGAAATATCCCATTAAAAATATCCCAATTTCACCATTTTACCTCTTCATTTTATATAGTCATCAAATCGTTTTCGAATAATTTTTGCCGGATTACCAACTACTATGACATATGAAGAAACATCCTTTGTTACAACACTTTTTGATCCAATCACAGCACCTTTACCCATATGAACACCTGCCATAATTGTCGCCCCTTCACTAATCCATACATCATTACCTATAATTACTTCTCCTTCTGTTTGTGCTTCTTCCGCTTTGTGACTTGACCCTTAAAAGGATAGGTTGTTATCCAGTCAGGCCAATGATCGCCGCTAAGAAAAATAACCACATTATATATTATATCTAGATGGCAAAATTAACCTATTTCCAATTTTGATTTATTGCTGGAAAGTACAAGTTCAGGACTTCCATAAGTATCATCTACAATATTCCAATCTTTTAGGGTTTCTATAACTCATGTTAATCTATCTAAGTTGAATAAATTACGTATTCCAAAATATAATTGCAAAAAGTTACAAAGAGTTTTTTTGCCGAAACCAGAAAATCTAAATTTCCATGAGTTTTTTATTGTTTGTTTAGTAAAAGAAACAAACGCCTTAAAATAAAATTTATAATTCATTCTAACTTTTTCATCAGGATATTTTGAAATAAAATATAGATCAGACTGATATCTTTTTAAGTTAGTTTTAAAAAGGTTGGAATCTTTACGCCATGGGTGTATTACTGCAGCGTGGTAAAGAAATTTATATTTGTCTGTTATTTGTTTTAATCTTTTAAAAAAATCAACATCTTCCATAGCTGGAAAAGGAAAATTCTGATCAAATCCTCCTAATACTTTAAAAAGAGAGCTCTTTATACAAATATTACAGGACCAAAAACGCTCTCCATATTCATTTAGTGGAGATTCTTGTAAAAAAGATGTTTGCGGTGCATCAACATATATTCTTCCCTCGTATGCCAGGATATCCGAAAAAGAATTTATTGCCTTATTATATTCATACAAAATTTTATTGTTTGGTAAACAATCGTCATCTATAAATGTCAGCCACTCTCCTTTAGCTATCTTAGCCCCATTGTTTCTATTAGCAGCTGGTCCTTTTTTAGGTCCTTCAACCCAAATAACCCATGGATAGTACTCATCAATTAACTTCTGTGCTATATTATTTTTGCTATCATCTGTTACAATTATTTCGTATTCATTGGATGGAATATTTTGAATCTCAGGCTTCAAACAATCAAGGCATTTGCTTAACAAATCATTGCGATTACAGGTAGGAATAATTACAGATATCATAGGCAATTTTAGTTAATTATCAATATTTATTTTTTTCATAAATTTTGCTGGATTACCAACCCAAATTTCGTTTTCTGGTATATCTTTAGTTACAACGCTCCCTGAACCTATAATAGAATTATTGCCAATTTTGACTCCGGGTAATATACATGAATTCATTCCTATCCAAACGTTGTCACCAATTATAACTGGTCTAGAAAAGCGAAAATCTTCATCTTTATTTTTAAAACGATCATATGAATTTTGTATGTGGTTATAAGATGAAATTCCACAATTACTAGATATTAAACAATTTTTACCGATTTTAACGCCATATGTGGCAAATACTGTAGTGTAAGGTGCAATTGAAGAATTATCGTCAATCTCCATTTTTTGGGGCATAATTACATAACAAGTTGAATACAATAAAACATTTTTACCACAATATTTAAGACTTTTTTTTAGACTAGTCATTCTTTGATGTTCTATTATTCTTTCTATTTTAAAATATATTCTATAAATTAATCTCATAAATAGATTACTGAATAAGTTACGGCTATAAAATATCAACACCGAATAATCATTATTTAATTTAACAACTTCTTAAGTAAAATTAAGGTGATTATCCTTTTTGACCTTCATTCTTAAAATACAATAAATAAAATAAATTATTAAAATACAGAATCCCATTGAAAAATCAGCTATTGAAAAAAGCAAAACACTAGTAATTTTTGATAGGTCCAATACTAAAATCAATAATAATTGAAAAGCCAAATTAATTGGGATATAGACAACTGATTTAACTACCCAACCACGCGCAACTAGTGCTGAATATGTAACTCCAGAAATCATTGCTAAGCAGCTTGAAATAGCAATTAAAAAAATCTCATTTGTCAATTTTTCATAGCCTTTTCCAAGTATCCATAACAAATGAGTTGGGAATAAATAAACTAGCCCTACCACCATTCCACTAATTATAAATAGACCCAGTTGGATCAATAAAAAACGATTGATTAGTAGTATCTTATTTTCAGCTAATCGAGCAAACCTAGGAACAACGAGAGTTGAAAACAAAGTGCTAAATACTGTTAGAAGCGTTGCCAGCCGACCTAGTGCACCAATATGTGCTATAGATTCAGTATGTCCAAATATAGAAATTAACCAAACTGTAATTTGGCCTGATATACAAAAATAGATTGAACCCGGTAGTGTACGCTTTACTATAGAAAGTATTTCCTTTTTGATAATTGGATCAGCTTTCTGCAGAGGATCAGCATATTCTGCAGATATTTTTTTTAATCGCAAATTGGCCAATATGCGGGGTATACCATTACCTAATATTGCAATAAATGTCCATGGAAATAAAAACAAAGAAATTGTAATCATAAAAAAACGACCAAGCCCTGTTGCAATTTGATTTTTTTGCAGCCTTGAAATATCCTGATGTAATTTAGAAGCTATTTCTAGCAAATTATCAGATAAGGCCGCATAAAAAGCCGGGATTATCGATAAAATAATTAATAAGGAAAATATTAGTCCGGCCCCATTGTGACGCAACAAATAAAATAAAATTGGTAAGGAAATAATCAAGCTATAAATCGCAAATTTTCTTCTTAATATCAGTCCTGTATTAACAACAACCCCTAACTTCTGGCGATCTTGCCAAACTTTGGCCCCATGAGACATTACTCCAGCGGATATCCCTCCATCTGCCAATAAAGTCATTGTTCCTAACATAGTATTTGCTAAGGTATAAAAAGCATATTCAGGAGTTGGAAGCAAACGAATTATTAAAATACCAGAAAGCAGACCTATTAGCTGAATTAATGCCTGCGCAGAAGTAGTGACAGCAATAAGTTTAGTCCATTTAAAAAATTTCTCGTAACCAACATTGACCGATAAATTATTCGCAACTCTCTTCATAATACCATTAAGAGATTTACAAATAAATCATGAGATATCCGTTTTTTAATTAAAGAACTAAGCGGCAAAGGCATGATTAAAATTATTAGTTAGTTTACTGTTTAAATGAGTAATGTACTGCAATCCATTAACAACTATAAATTTTGTTGTAATGATTGAACTAAGAGTAATTATATAACATGACAGATTTATTTTAAACATCATAAGGCCGAAAATTCATTCAAATTTAATCTTGATATCTACTGGAGAGTTTAAAAACAAACAGCAATAGCAGATAATTTATGATTTGTAATATTTGATATTTGTAATTCAATTCTTGAAAAAACAACCCTACAAAAGTTAGCCAGAGAGTAGATCATTATAATTTAAATAAATGGATTGAAAGCCACCTATTAACTTTACTAAAATAATTTACTTATGACTGTAGTTTTCTTGTTTGATTTTATTTATTAATGAAATAGTTTTTTATAATGTTTGTTTTTTATTTCTTCAAAATTTACATTTTTTTATGTAAATCGATCTGTTTCTTGTAAAATTAACAAACGATAGCAGAAAATAAAATTTAATTATTAAAACCTTGAGAAAAATCTTTTAATGCGACTTTTAAAGCCTGAGGGATACTGTGTATAATAACTATTTTTCTCGTAATTATACCTATCACCATACTTTCCGCTTTTTATTCCGTTAAAAATCAAATTCAATCTTGGAAGCTTTTTTTCCTGATATAGTTCACTCACAAATTCAAGCTCCTTTTTAGGTGTATAATCTTGCCTGATCAAATATAAAGTTAAATCACAAAGGGGCGCCACTATCATGGCATCTGTTAATAAGTGTACTGGCGGAGTATCTAAAAGTATATGATCGTATTCTAACCTTAAATCTTTTAAAAGAGCAGCTAATTCTTCACTTTCAAGTAGTTCTGAAGGATTAGGAGGTATAGTTCCGCAATCAATAACATATAAATTATTAGTAATGTCCAGTTTCTGAATAATTTGATTCTTGGTTGCATTACCAATAAGGAAATCAGTTACCCCTGGTAATGTTTTATCCAATTTAAACCGGGAAGAAAACGTAGGTCTTCTTAAATCTAATTCTAAAAGAATTGTTTTTTTACCAGAAACACTTAAAGTTGCACCCAGGTTGCTTAAAACAAAACTTTTACCTTCACCGGAAATACTGGATGTGAATAGTGTTATCTTGCCTTTTTCGTGTTTACCAAGTAAATAATTGAGCTTTGTACGCAAATCCCTGAATTGCTCCCCTATATAACTGCTTTGGTTAAGTACCACGATTGGATTGTTATTCTCTGCAAAAATAATCTCACTTAATACAGACAACCCTGTTGAAGAAACAATCTCGCTTTTACTTAATATCCTGTTTTTAACAAGGTCTCTTCCAATTAACAAACCCGTTGGAATTATGAGAGCAAATAACAAAGATATAGCATATACAGATTTAGATACAGGCCATTTTTGTGGACCATTATGTGCGTGATCTATAATTACTGCATCAGAAATCGTTGATGCGTAATCAAGACTTAATTCTTCTTTCTTTTGAAGCAAATAGACATATAAATTTTCTTTAATTCCCTGCATACGTTTAATATCAACAAGTTCTCTTTCTTGTCCGGGAATACTTCGTATAGACGATTCATATCCTGATCCTAAATTTTGTAATTGATTCCTGGTTGTTATTAATGCGGCTTTAATGCTCTTTATGTTTTCCTTCAAAGCATTTCTTGTGCTAAATATTTGCTGATTTATTGGATCGAATAGTGGATTATTTTCTGGTAAAGTAGCTAATAGCCTGGTACGCTGCAGCTGTAAATCTGAATACTGTTTAATTAATCCGGACAAGCCTGCATCATCCAGGCCTAAGATAGCAGGAGGATTTTCAGCACCTTGATCAGAACCAACGTAACGTTCAATACCATCTATAACGCTTAATTTTATATTGACTGCATTAAGTTGATTATCAGTAGATTGTACATTACTTAGAAATTTACTGGATACATTTGAAATTTCAGTAATGCCCCTATTGCTTCTGAAACCCTCATATTTACTCTCAACATTATTCAATTCCTGGGTTATTGATACTAATCTTTGGTCAACAAATTTAAGTGTATTTTCGCTTGACTGGCGATTCTCTTGTACAGAAGCATCCATATATACCCGTAAAAGATCATTCAATACAGCCCTTCCTCTGGCAGGAACTTCATCTTCAATAATAAGATCTATATCATTACTTTTGGGTAAAACAGTAAAAGCTATCATATCCCGGTAATCCTTTATAACTGTCTTGGGGTTATCCAAATATATAGTAACGGATTTACCGACATAATCCTTTAGATGACCTGTAGTATCCAGTTTCCATGTCCCAAAACCACTAACAAAGGTGTCCTTGAAAGAATACTGTTTAAATTTATTGCCAGATTGTTTTATAAGAAAGTAGTCCTTATTTTTAATTAAAATGTCCAAATGATCAGAAGAGAAATTTCTTCCCGGCTTTATTAACTTAAATTGTACAGGGGTACTGGAATAAATATCTTTATCTGTAAAATAAGATGTATGTTGTTCATACGTTACCCATAATTGCAGGTCAGTAATTACTTGCTCAATAACTGGAATTGAACTCATTAAGCCTATTTCAGTTTCCTGATATTTTTCATCGTCAACTATATTAAGTTCTTGTAAAGGAGACTTTTCAGTTGGATGATAAGGCTTAATAAAAACTTTAGCATGTATTTCATAAACCGGACGTTCATATTTCAAATAAAATATCGCGATTACAAAAAACACTCCAAAAAATATCAAAAACAACGGCCAGTGAAACAACATTTTGGTTAAGAACTTCCGTATATTAAATGAACTGCCTGTTACAGAAGTTGGGCCAAAAATGTCTATATTAGAATGTTTATTACTCATTTGTAGTTGCTTAGAATATTTTGTAATTTTTATTAAATGTAAATACAACTATAAGGAATGAAAGGACTGAAAGTACGTAAGGCAGGGTTCTGTCATTCTGATTTAAAGATGCAAATTTAGCTTTACCTGCTTCAACATATAGTATATCGTTATTTTTCAGGTAATAATAAGGAGAATTAAATAATTGTGCCGATGAGATATCTATATTAACAAATTTCCGCTCACCATTAATTTCTCTTATTAATAAAATATTTTCACGTTTTCCGCTAATAGTTAGATCACCGGCGAGGCTAAGAGCTTCAGGAATTGATATATGTTCATCATTAATGGGAAATACAGCAGGACGTGAAACATCTCCCAGAATAGAAATTTTAAAATTTAATAAATTAAGTGTAACTATTGGTTCTTTTAAATACGGAGTAATTGCTTGCTGAATAACGTTTTGAGCTTCTGCAATGGTTAAACCGCCTACTTTAATATTGTGCACCAATGGAAGCATTATTTCGCCTTTTTGATCAACCCGGTACCCTGATGAACTACCACCTCCACCGCCGCCAGTTGCCGGAGCGCCAGTTGATGAGCTACTGGATGAGCTACCACTGCTGCCTGAATCAAAGATTGCAGATCCTTCCGGATTTAAGCTTTTAACATTTAATCCCAATAAATCCCCTGACTGGATTGTTAATGGAGTAAAGTTTTCAATTTTATGACCTATGTCTGAGTTTCGGTTGACTCCTTGAAAATAACTGGAATTTGTGTAATGACAGGAAGAAAGTACAATTAACAAAATTGCGTAAAAAATAAATAGATAGTTTTTCATAATAATGTAATGTTTTTGCAAAGATATTATTAAACTTAGTATGTTAAAGAGTTAATTGGCCAATGGAAATTCAAAATTTAATGTAAAAAAGTAACACAAATAATTTAAAAAATATATTTTGAGTTGTTAACTGTTTGTAAATCACCATTTTTTTTTGCCTTTAATTCCGTAACTTGATTACCCATAGAGTTGCAAACCATATGAGCTTATTTAGTTGGCGATCTTTAGCAAGAATTGATCCATTTTTCTTAAAAAATGCCAACGCTTACTAACTTTACATTATAAGGGAAAATTTTTTTTATTGTTAAAAGTAAAGGCAGTTTTATTTTCTTCCATATCTATTTTATAAAAAACTCAAGTTTTTTATATTATCATATATCATTTTGTAGATTTAATGCCCCATATATACTCAATCTTCCCCATTATAATTATTTTTTATTTAATTTCCTGATAAATTTAAAATTAGGTATTTTTAATGCTAAGTTAATACTACTTCAAATACAGGTAAATCACTGTAAAATAGAATTTAACCGGTTGTTAATTTATTTTCCGTACTATTTAACGAAAATTTAATAAAAAGGTTTATATATTAATATATGGATCAATAATTGCTTAGTGATGGGCATAATGTTCTAATTAATTTAGTAAGAACAATAAAATGAAAAAAGTTATATATATCTTTCTTGTTTTAATGCTCATCACGTTTGCAGTTTCTGCTCAAAAATTAATTATTACAGAAGTTGATGCCGCAGAAAATAATTACTTTAGCAAATCCTCTATCAATATATTAGGTAAAAAAATGGATTTAAATCTTTCTGGCAATACTTTATCTGTTAAAATAGGAAATGAACCGAAACTTATTTTGACGCAGTATTCAAATCAATACTATGAAACAGAAAGAAAAACTAAAAACGGAATTGAAAAATTCACTTTGCAACTTAAAACTACGAATTCGGTTATAACATCTGCTGAGCTAACTGCGACAATCATTCCAAATGATGAACAACAGAAAAAAGTATGGTGGACGGTAACGGCAAGAAATACTGATATCGTATTATTAATGTAAAGGATCAACAATATTTAAAACACTGTCACCGGCACAATAATCTCAAACCTGTTGCGCCCATTGCCGCCAAAAATATCCCTATCAATCAAATAGCTATACCTGAAACCAAAGGAGACCGATCCCTGGTTAAACAATTTCGTATCAAAATATAATTCTGCCCCTGTTGAACGAAAGGCACCTTTAAATGGACCTCCATTACTATAATAATCTGTAGCGTAAGTATAGTCGTAAAAGACATTGGCCCTTAAACGAAGCAGGTATAAAGTATTAGCTACACCAGCATCAGGATAACCAATTGGGAAATGATAATTAATTCCAACTTTATTCATTTTATCAAGGTTTTCAGCAATGTAGCCCCTTGAAAAAGGAAAATCATTAGAAAAATTAATTACATTATTTTTATTTTTTTGCTGATAGGCTAAGTTTATCACTAGGTTATGATTCATCATAAATCCTGGAAAATAAAAATATCCCGATGTTAAAAATTGGTTAGCATCTAATCCTGAAATGGCAGATTTATAATTTAGAGAAATTGTTTGCCCAAAGCGCGGGTAAATATTTTGTTTGGCCTGTTGTATACTATTACTGAAGTTTATGTAGTTGTTGCTGTACATGTACGATCTGTTGGCAAATGTATTTCGATAAGCCTGCTGAAAGTTTGTTTGGGTATAATACAAGTCGCTGCCAATATGAAAGGTTGTAGCGTGCTTACCCCTGGTAAAACTTAATGGCAGTTCCAGACCGCCATGCAAATCGGTTTCATTAAAATAAATGTTATTCCCTTTATAATAGCTACGACGGTCAATGGTATAATCTGCTCCACCTGAAATATACGGAAATAAGGCACCGTATATAGCATCAAAGCCAAACTGTTTATACCCTTCATTCCGGTTGTAGTTAAAAGAAAGATTGGATTGAAGTGTGTTCAGTACGTTTTCGCCGGCAAAGCTTAATATATAGTTAGGGTCATTAAAATTTGGTATCAGGCTATGGAAATTAAGTAAATGATAGGATTTACGGTAATTGGTAATTGGAAGAGGTAAATCATTTACTGTGGAAAGCAAGTTGGTAGAAGAATCTCGTTTTAAAGCGGTGATCCCAATGTCAGGCAGACTTCCCGGTATCTCACTATTATTAACTACTTCCCATTGCAAGTCACTTTTTTTCACTTCATTAATTTGGTAACCAAAAGCTGTAAAGCCTACAAAGGCAAATTTATTATTCCCAATAGCGGGTTCATAATTCCCGATAGAGCCATTTAAGTTATAATTAGTTAGTTCATAAAGTTTAAGTGTACCAATATTTAAGGCAAATAAACGGTCATTAATGCCCGAAGTTGCCGAATAATAAACCGTATCATTTTTTACACACGGAAAAACAATTGGTTGATATGAAAATGGCAGCAAGTATTTCGTATTGCCTGTCTTTATATCAATCAAAGCCAGAGACATTTCTCCTTTTGTATTTCTCACAGCCGAAATCAGTTTTTGATTTCCATAAAATTTAGGATAAGTATAAAACAGATTTTCTCTACTGGGAATTATTGAGATAAGTTTTCCATCTATAGCATTAAGCAAATGAATTTCGCATTTGCCATCGGTAGCCTCTTTAACAGTTACAATAGTTTTCCCGTTCGGACTAAAATCCGGGGCAAAGTATTTAGTATTTTTAGTGATGCGGTGCTCTTTTCCTGTTTTAACATCCAATATCACCAGTTCGCTGTAATTTCGGTAGTTCCAGCGCAGATCAGGCCGGTAAGAGGAGTAAACAATTTTACCATTATGATAAGCAAAGTAGGTATCTAATGAAATATCTCTTACACTGATATTTTTTTCATGGTCACCTGTTTTTATCACAAACACCGGCAGATGGTTGTAGGTGCTTTTCATATAGATCATTGTGCTGTCATTAGTATACACCGGGTATTCCCTGTCGGCAATAAAATGCTGATGCTTTTTAATTATTGAATTATTGAATGACTGATTTATTGATTGAAGACCAAATTGTTGCTTGTAAAAGTTAAATCCATCGTTCCTGAATTGAACAAAATTTTCTCCGCTGTATTTTTTTATAGCTTTTTGCAAAGGATAAAATACTCCTTTATAAGCTGCAGCATCATGAGTAACTTTTTTCCAGAAATCATCCCCATACTTTTCACGACCATATGAAACAAGCATATAACCTGTCGGGTACCAATCCGGGACAAAATCACGGTAAGAGCCATTTCTAATTTTCATCCAACTGTATTTTTTGCCTGCAGCCCATAAAGCCCGATAGCCATTAAAAAAATAAGGCAGCCTGCCCCTGCCCTGCTCACTTACATGGGTCTCGTTAAAAACGGCATCGCCTTCAAAAAACCAGTTAGGTATGGCTATATCATTAGCCAGTGCCTGTCCGCCCTCGCCAAAAAACACTTTAAGTACATGCGAAAAGCCTACATTAAAATTATTATACTGCTGCACATGCCTGAACTCATGTATAGCTAACTGTTCGGGCCAGGGCAGACTGCCAATATCAAAACTGTTTTGTTCGGGTGTTAAATAAAATTCACTCCGGAAAGGTGCCAACCCGACATATGCGTTGGAGATTGTAGTTTGATTTTGCAATAAAATACTGATTTGCTTTTGTTTAAACCCGATTGTGGGTTGTGTGGCTTTATTCATTTGCTGAACTATATTGGCAACACGCAAGCCAGCAGAATCTAATCCTAAGGGAAATATTACTTTGGCAGCAGGGGTGTTGATTTGCCTCCATTTAATTGAAGGAGGGTTACCGCCGAACACCTGAGCTTTTGTTGTGATTGCAGAAACAGTTATAAGTAGCAGCAGGTAGAATTTAATGTTTTTCATTAAGGTGAAAGTAATATAAATTGTTAATTGTCTGAAATCAGGATTTACAGGATTTTAGGATTTCCAAGATAAAAGTTTAAATGAATAATGAATTTGCGAATTGACATCCTGCTAATCCTAAAACCCTGTAAATCCTGATTTCAGATAAAAAAATCCCAAATCGTAATTCATAAATCGTAATTTCCCATGACATATCATCCCCTAAAACTCTATACATTTGCCCATTGTTATAATAACCATGGCTAAAGTTTCAATTAACCTGGCAACAGGCTCTATACAAAAGGAAGAATTAATTGTTGGCATTGACCTGGGCACTACCAATTCGCTGGTGGCCTTCATCAATCCCGATAAAAATCCGCAGGTAATTAATGACACAGGTAAAGGTGTTTTGGTGCCGTCCATAGTACATTTTGGCTCTACTGGCGATATTACAGTAGGTAATGAAGCAAAAGAATATTTAATAAGAGATCCGCAAAATACTGTTTTTTCTGTTAAACGTTTGCTTGGCCGCTCTTATAAAGATATTGAAAATTATAAGGATTTTTTTTCCTACAAGGTAATTGATGATGACTCTGAAAGTCTTGTAAAGATTAAAGTTGGGGATAAGTTTTATACACCTATCGAATTATCGGGCTTAATATTAAAAGAACTGAAATCCCGGGCCGAACATGCTTTAAAAACCCCGGTTAACCGTGCGGTAATCACTGTTCCGGCTTATTTTAACGATTCTCAACGCCAGGCTACACGTGATGCAGGTAAACTGGCTGGCCTGGATGTTTTACGTATTGTAAACGAGCCTACTGCAGCCAGTCTGGCTTATGGTATCGGTTTAAACCCTAATGAGACAAAAACCATTGCTGTTTACGATCTGGGTGGAGGAACATTTGACGTATCTATTCTGCAAATACAAAATGGAATTTTCGAGGTACTATCTACAAATGGCAATACTTTTTTAGGTGGTGATGATTTTGACAGTGCCATTGTTGATTATTGGATAGAAAAAAATCAGTTAAATAAAGCAGACCTGCTTAAAGATAACAAACTTGCCCAGCAATTACGCCTAAAGGCCGAAGAGTCAAAAAAAGCATTTGCTCATCAAAGCATGGTAAATGACAAAATAGGTAATATTTGGTGCACTATAGACCGGCAAACATTTGAACAACTGATACTGCCTAAAGTACAGGAAACTATCACCTGCTGTCAGAATGCTTTGAAAGATGCCAAATTGGACATCAGCCAAATTGATGAGGTGATTATGGTTGGCGGCTCAACACGTACGGCATTGGTTAAAAAAATGGTAGCTGAGTTTTTTGACAGGCCTGTACATGATGAGTTAAACCCTGATGAGGTTGTCGCTCTTGGTGCTGCCATACAAGCGGATATTTTAGCTGGAAACCGTAAAGATATTTTATTATTGGATGTTACCCCGCTTTCATTGGGAATTGAAACAATGGGCGGTTTGATGGATGTGATCATCCCACGTAATTCCAAAGTGCCTACCAAAGCCGGGAGACAATATACGACCTCTATTGATGGACAGGTAAATATGAAAATTGCTGTTTACCAGGGTGAACGCGATCTGATTAAAGAAAACCGAAAACTGGCCGAATTTGATCTGAAAGGAATACCATCTATGCCTGCAGGGTTCCCGAAAGTGGATATTAACTTTTTGCTTAACGCTGATGGGATTTTAAAGATACAAGCGGTTGAACTCCGCTCTGGTGTTAAACAGGAAGTGGAAGTAAAACCAACTTATGGCATTACCGATGACCAGGTGGAACAAATGCTGATGGACAGCATTACCCATGCAAAAGATGATGTAAGTCAGCGCATGCTGATAGAGGCCAGAACAGAGGGTGAACAAATGGTTTATACCGTTGAAAGGTTTTTGCAAAAGAATAGTGATTATATCTCGATAACTGAGATTAGTGAAACCCACCAGTATATACAAGCGTTAAAGGATGCACTTATCAGCGGGAACAAAGATTTAATACATAAAGCTATTGACGAATTAAATGAATTTACCCGCCCCTTTGCTGAACGGTTAATGGACCAGGCGATTAGTGTGGCGATGAAGGGGAAAAGTGTGGAGTAAGTAATTGCCTGCTAAAAAAATATATTCTATAAATTATAAACTTTGAAAAATATAAAAATTACCGCCCTCCTGGTTCTTACCCTTCTTTTTTTTAAAGTTGAAACGGCTTCAGCAATCAAAATTAGCTATCTCAAATTTAAGGATACCACTGCTAAAGCTTTAGATACCGCTTTATATGATTCGCTGGTGCGGAAGATTGCTAATGGCGACAAAACAGGCAGGTGGCCGGTAAAAAAAGCGCCGTATCCATTGCCCGGAGCAATTTTACCCTTTAACCGCGTAGTGGCCTACTATGGCAATATGTATTCAAAAAATATGGGGATATTGGGAGAGTATAAACCAAAAATTATGCTCGCCAAACTTCAAGCCGAAGTTGAACATTGGGAAAAGGCCGATACTGCCACGCCTGTTATACCCGCGCTACATTATATTTGCGTTACCGCACAGGCCTGGCCGGGAAATAAACATTTGTATAGCCTCAGGATGCCTTTTAAACAAATAGACAGCGTTTTGCACATGGCCGAGTCTATACATGCATTGGTGTTTTTAGACCTGCAGGTTGGCCTCAGCACGGTGCAAAAAGAAGTCCCTATGCTGGAAAAATATCTGAAAATGCCTAATGTACATCTTGGTATCGACCCAGAGTTTTCTATGAAGGATAGCAGTGTTCCTGGCAAACGGATTGGAACTTTTGATGCGGACGATATTAATTATGTAACCGGATACCTGGCATCATTGGTTACAAAATATAACCTGCCGCCTAAAATATTTATTGTACACAGGTTCACCAAAAGAATGGTAACCAACTATAAGAATATTAAACTACGGCGGGAAATTCAATTTGTAATGGATATGGATGGCTGGGGCGGCCCCGATTTAAAAAAAGGCAGTTACAAATATTTTATAGGCGATGAGCCTGTGCAATTCACTGGCTTTAAATTGTTTTATAAAAATGATATCAGCGTTGGCCCAAAACGTTTGTTAACAACGAAGGAAGTTTTGCAATTGAAACCTGCGCCTATTTATATACAGTACCAGTAAAAGCTGGAAAGCGAAAGGGTAAAGGCGAAAGGTAAAAGGTATGTCTTATCAATCTTTTACCTTTCAACCCAACATTTGTTACAATTTATCTATAGCATCCTGTTCTTTCAGCGCTTGTATATTATTTTTATCGCTAAAGGTTTCAGTCTGGTTTGCAAAATCTTGGAGTATTGATGCGATAGTATCCAGGTTATCTGAAACCCGCTGGTGCATGTCTGGCAGGTCTTTTTCAAGCCGCTTGTCCCCTAACTCCATATTATCAACTTCAATTTTTGCCAGTTTTTGAATGATGGCCTGCTGACTATTTTTTAAATCTTCTAACTCATGGACAATTTTTTCCATTAGTCCGAACTTCTTTAACTTATCCATAGTGTTCTGCTTTAAATATGTTGTTGTAACGAAATGCAACCCAAATTGTTTTAAAATTTGGATTTTCGATATATAACTAATAATTTAGTTTAATGAAAATATTCATCCTGATCCTTATCACAATTTTATTAAATGCACCCGCTTTTGCACAAGAAACATCAAAGGTCAATGATGCCCTATTGCTCGAATATTACCAGAACCAGCGTTTTGAAGATGCTGCCAACTATCTTAAAACAAACTATCCTGAGCCGGTTACTGATTTAAAAATATTATCAAGTCTGGCTTATGCTTCAGCAATGGCCGGGAAGCTACCAGAAGCAGAAGATTATTACCAGCGTATTTATGCTACTGATACTACCAATACGGCCATACTATTTAACCTGGGCAGCATTAATGTTCGCCGGGGCAACAGTATGAAAGCGATTACTTATTATAAAAAAATATTATTAAGGGACAGCACTAACTTTAACGTTTGTAAACAGATGGCAAGTCTGTCACAAAATATGGGAGATATAAATGATGCCATAAGCTATTTTCAAAAAGCAAATAAGATAAACCCTGTTGAGCCGGATGTTGCTTATGATCTTACTTCATTTTATTTAAAGCTTAAACTGTATACCAAGGCTGACACCATTGTTACAACCGCCTTACAGGCAGATACAGCCAACTTGCTTTTATTAGTTGGAAAAGCGCAAATAGATTATCGTTTAGAAAAATTTCCTGAAACTGTGGACATCTGCAATAAACTAGTACAGGCAGGCGACCAAACCAGTATTACAATAAGTATGCTGGGCACGTCGTATTATCATTTAAAAAAATACAATGATTGCATTAATGCCTTTAAACCGTTGGAGCTAAGTAAAACGGCAAATGAAACATCCTATTATTATACAGCTATGAGCTATAAGGCAATAGGGAAACAGGCTATAGCAATTGATTATTTTGAAAAAGCCATAAAAGAAGCTATTTCTGAAAATGTAAATTCGTATTACGGTGAAATGGCTGATTCTTATGATCAGTTGCACCGATTAAAAAATGCGGTAAATGCGTACCAAAAAAGCTTGCTCTACGGTGTTATGCCTTTAACTTATTATGCGCTGGCTAATTTGTACGATACGGAATTAAAGAATAATAAATTGGCTTTACGTTACTACAAAAAATATCTCGACAGTAACCCACCCGAAGGTCAACAATCATACAGGACTTATTCCAAACGGCGGGTTAGCATATTAAACCATTAACGCAGCATTAACCTTGTAACATATTTTCCGATAATATCAAACTCAAGGTTTACAAAAGAACCTTCACGCACTTGCTGCAGGTTGGTATGTTCAAAAGTATAAGGAATTATCGCCACAGAAAAGCTGTTGGATTTTGAATTTATTACCGTTAGACTAATTCCGTTTACACAAATAGATCCTTTTTCAACAGTCACATTGCCTTGCGCCAGATCATATTCGAAAGTATATTCCCAACTGCCTTCCAGTTCATTGAAACCGGTGCAAACCCCGGTTTGATCAACATGTCCCTGCACAATGTGCCCGTCGAGCCGGGCATTTAGCTGCATGCAACGTTCCAGGTTAACAAAGTCTCCGATTTTCAGATCATCAAGATTGGTTTTACTTAATGTTTCTTCAATGGCAGTAACCGTATGTTTTCCATCGGCCAAAGCGACTACTGTTAAACATACGCCGTTATGCGCCACGGACTGGTCAATTTTTAATTCCCCGGCAATAGCTGATTCAACTGTAATATGCAAATTGCCTAAGTTATTCTGCAGTTCAGTTATTTTGCCTAATGTTTCTATAATTCCTGTAAACATACCCCCCAGCCCCCTAAAGGGGAGCTCTTGATTTTTCAAAACTAATTAAAACTTGACAATGTATATGTCAAACAAATGTGATATTACTTCTTGTAATTTAAGCTCCCCCTTTAGGGGGCTGGGGGCGACTTATTTAAAATTACTGGCTACTTCCAAACGCTTATTCCGCAGATCAAGGCCTCCTTCTAAAACTGATTTAAGATTAGCTAGGTAAAATGTCCATCCTACCTGGCATTGCACAAAAAGATTCTTTGAAGGGTCTCTTTCTTCAGGGATCTTTTCTTGTATAAGCTCCACTATTGATACACCGTTACGGCTGTACAAATTAATACTTACCGTACTGCCGCCCGAGAAAGTAAATTTTATAAAATCGGTACCGTTTGCCTCAAGGATTTGTCCCTTTTCAAAAGTACTGTCATCCCAGCCATACCAATACCATTCGTAAGTATCTTCTTTTAGTATAAACTCTTGCAATTCGCGTAGGCGCAACGGTACTGTGTAAAAGTTTGCTTTCCTTAAAAACCATTTTTCAAGACCGGCAGTGGTTGCCCATGATTCATAAAGACTTCTTATATCAATATTATAATCACCTAATACTTTAAAAGCAGTCCATTTATTTGTTGTCATAAGGGTATATGTTAATCCTTTCTCTTTAATCAAATTTAATCATAATAGTTTTGCGTATTATTAACTTATTTTTAAATCCACGATATGGTTAAACAAAGTGCTGGAATTTTACTATACAGGAAAAATGACAATGAACTCGAGGTGTTCCTTGTACACCCAGGCGGCCCTTTCTTTAAAAATAAAGACCTGGGTGCCTGGTCAATACCTAAGGGTGAGTTTTTAGACGATGAGGATGCCCTTGGCGCTGCCAAAAGAGAATTCCTGGAAGAAACAGGACAATCTATCGAAGGTGATTTTATACCATTAAATCCGGTTATTCTGAAAAGCGGAAAAAAAGTTTATGCATGGGCAGTTGAAGGTGATATAGCTCATGAAACAATTGTAAGTAATTTGTTTGAAATGGAATGGCCGCCAAAATCCGGCAAAAAACAATCTTTCCCTGAAATTGATAAGGCAGCATGGTTTGATGTTGAAACGGCGAAGTTGAAAATTAATAGTGGGCAGGTGGGATTGATTGAAGGACTTGTTGGTCTGGCCTCACCTAAATCCTCTCCAAAGGAGAGGACTTGAACTTCACTATTTTTAAAACCTCTGCCCCGATAGGATTAGGTCAGACGCCTGTTCTTCGCCCAATTTGAAACTTCAGTTACTGCCATTTCTGTAACATATACACGCTGCTCACTCAACAGCTTTTCCATTACCATAGCAGCAATTAGCGCTTCTTCTTCATTGTCGTTTTGCAAGGAACCGGGTGTAAAATATTTCTGAACAAAATGAGTATCAAAATTACCCGATGTAAAAGCCTCATGCTGCATTACAAATTTGCCAAAACCCAATGTAGTGGTGATCCCGGTTATATGGTATTCATCAATAGCCCGCAACATACGTTCGATGGATTCGGCCCTGTCTTTACCATAGGTAATCAACTTTGCAATCATCGGATCGTAGTATATCGGTATTTCCATTCCCTGTTCAAAGCCATCATCCACCCTAACGCCCGGGCCTTTGGGGGTAACATAGGTTTGTAGCGTACCAATATCAGGTAAAAAATTATTGTCAGGATCTTCAGCATAAACGCGGAGTTCAATTGCATGACCTTTTATTTGCAGGTCTTCCTGTTTAAAGCTGATGGCCTCGCCCCTTGCAATACGTATTTGTTCTTTTACAAGGTCAATCCCGGTTATAAGTTCCGTTACCGGATGTTCAACCTGCAAGCGGGTGTTCATTTCCAGGAAGTAGAAATTAAGCTGTTCATCCATTATAAACTCAACAGTACCAGCGCCTGTATAATTAACCGACCTTGCTACATCTACTGCACATTTACCCATTTTATCCCTTATCTGAGAAGTTATTACAGATGAAGGCGCTTCTTCTATCACTTTCTGGTGACGGCGTTGCACGGAACACTCACGCTCAAACAGGTGAACGATATTACCATGTGTATCACCCAGCACCTGTATTTCAATATGCCTGGGAGAAGAAACATACCGTTCAATAAATACTGAACCATCGCCAAAAGCCGAAACAGCTTCAGAAACTGCCATTTGCATTTGTTCCTCAAAATCACTTGCATTTTCAACTATGCGCATACCTTTTCCACCACCGCCTGCTGCGGCTTTTATGAGAATTGGAAAACCAACTTCAACCGCCCGTTGTTTGGCTTCGCTAACATCAGTAATAGCTTCTTCGGTACCAGGCACCATTGGGATATTATATTTTAAGGCAGCCGCCTTAGCTGATAGCTTGTTACCCATAACCTCCATTGCCTCCGGTGATGGCCCGATCAGTATTAAACCCGCCTCTCTTACCTGGCGGGCAAAAGCCGGATTTTCGCTCAAAAAACCATATCCAGGATGTATACCCTCAGCGCCGGTTTTAAGGCATGCACTGATTATCTTTTCACCAACGAGATATGATTGACTGGACGGGGCTTCGCCAATATAAACTGCTTCATCAGCATAACGTACGTGCAGAGCATCGCGATCAGCAGCCGAATAAACCGCAACGGTTTTAATACCCATTTCCCTTGCAGAGCGCATTACCCTTAATGCTATTTCGCCGCGATTGGCTATGAGAATTTTTTGCATAGATGACCAAAGTTATATTAATAATTGAAAAAAGTTAATCAGATAAGGTAATTCTTAATATTAATTCGAATTATATTAACCATTAGTAAACTACTAAGTATCAGTCCCAAGTGAGGATAACAATTGTAACTAAAAGATTACTTTTTACGTACAAATGATAAATTAAGACAAAGTATTATGAATATTTATTTGATATTGTTGATAATTTTAATGGCGCTTGGATTATTATTATTTCTGGGTGTAATATTTTTTAGTTTTTTAAAACACTTAAAAAGAACCCGTTACCCTAACTGGAAATTTCCTGATTACGTTAGCGTTGGGTATGCAGAACATTTGTATAAAAAATACATAAAAAGAATGTAATTAAACCCTTTGTGGTTTATTGCTTAATATCAGTTCTAAAAATTTAAGATCGAGCCAACGGTCAAACTTGTATCCTACCTCTTTAAAGTGTGCCACTTCTATAAAGCCAAAGGAGCGGTGAAGGTTAATACTCACTTCATTATCGGCGCTTATACCGGCAAGCATAGCATGTATATTCATTTTAATAGCCTGGTTGATAAGTGATTGCAGCAAAATTTTACTTATTCCTTTGCCGCGCTGTGAAACCTCTACATAAACCGATAACTCCACAGTATAACGATAGCATGGCCAGGCCCGGAAATGACCAAAGCTACTAAAACCGGCAACTTTTCCGTTAATGTCGGCAACGAATACTGGAAAATTATTATTTACTCTGTCCTGAAACCATTCCTTACGCATCTCCAATGTGTGTGGCTTTTCACTATAAACTGCTGTGGTATTTAATATTACGTCATTATAGATATTCAATATATCTATGAGATCATCCTCACTGGCATCACGAATAATTGTTGAACTATGAGTCATAAGATATCAGCGTAAAAAGTCAAATCGCAAAAGTATCGTCTATTTTAGGAAAAATAATTTCAATTACAGTACTTTTAGCCGTTAAAATTTCAGGTTTTATTTTATGCAGAATATAAAAAACATCATTTTTGATTACGGTAATGTGATTTTCAGTCTCGATTTTTTGAAAGGACAGCAAGCGTGGATTGCCTTGGGTATTGAGAATCCAAACCAGTTTTATGGGCATCAACTCCAGGATCCGGTGTTTGATGCTTTTGAAAAAGGAGAAATAACACCAGATAATTTCAGAAAACATATTAGGAAAAAGATCGGTAATCCACTGTTAACTGATGAACAGATTGATGGTGCTTGGAATAGTATGCTTTTAGGAATTGCTGAAGGAAATCACGAATTACTATTAAGAGTAAAATCAAAATACCGTACGTTTTTATTGAGTAATATCAATGCCATTCATTACGATTATATTCATCGGTACCTTAAAAGTGAGTTTGGATTTGACAACAATAGCCACTTATTCGAGAAAACATACTACTCCCATCTTGTAGGAAAGCGCAAACCTGATACAGCTATTTTTGAACAGGTTTTACATGAAAACAATCTTAATCCGACTGAAACCCTGTTTATAGATGATAGCCCGCAACACATTGCCGGAGCTCAAAAGCTGGGTATCCAAACCTATTTATTGACAGCACCCGATACGATACAGGCGTTTTTTAACGATTGGAAATTCTGAGTAGAAGTCAGAAGTCGGAGGTCTGAAGTCAGAATACTGTTTGCATTTTCAATTTCCGGTTAATGAAGCCTCTTTCTGATTTCCGACCTCTGAGCTCCTCCTTCTCTTTATCTCTTTAACAATTAAACTCAATTCCCTGCTCATTTGACCGGAAATAGCCGTGTTTTCCTGTGCCCTTCTAAACAAATATGGCAATACTGCTTTTATAGGTCCGTAGGGAACATACTTGGCTACATTATATTGCGCATTGGCCAAGTTAAAGCTTAAATTGTCGCTCATACCTAATAACTGAGAAAAGTACACATGAGGATTTTTGTGGTCAATTTGTTTTTTATCTAATTGTAAAGCCAATAAACGACAGCTTTCTTCATTATGCGTACCTGCCACAAGCGCTATCTTTTCAACATGGTCGGTACAAAAATTAGTTGCTGTATCATAATCCTTGTCTGTTGCCTGTTTGTTTGGTTGAATAGGTGACAGGTATCCTTTTTCCTCCGCACGTTTGCGCTCTTTTTCCATATAAGCGCCACGGACTAATTTAGCCCCCAGGATAAAACCTTTTTCAATAGCAATTTTATAATCATTTTTTAATGATTCCAGTTTATCATGGCGATAAAGCTGGTATGTATTGTATACAATTGCCTTTTCCTTATTAAAACGTTCCATCATGCTTAAAGCAAGGATGTCGATAGTTTTTTGTATCCAGCTTTCTTCGGCATCAATCATTACAGGTACACCCTTTTTATAGGCTTCTCCGCAAATTGTCAATACTCTTTCCTGTGCTTTCTGCCATTCATCCTTCTCAGTTGTGCTAAGACTTCTTCCTTCATCCAGTTTTTCCAGCAAGGAGAAACGGCAAACCCCAGTAGGTTTAAAAACAGTTATAGGCACTGCTGCGCTATCTTTCGCCGCCCGCTCAATTGTCCTTATAATTTCATCGCGTGTATTGTCAAAAATCAATTCATCCTCTTCACCCTCAACGGAATAATCCAGTATAGTGCCTACGCCACCTGCAAAAAGATTTTTTATTGTTTTATCACATTCGGTTATTGTTTCGCCCCCGCAAAAATGTTTAAATATGGTAGCTTTGATAAGGCCCTTAATGGGCAAACCCAATTTTATTGCGAAATTTGTTACGGGTGGGCCAATTTTTACTAACAAATTAACGTTTATTACTTTGAACAGCCAGTAGGCACGTTTAAGATCGGAGTTAGAAGAGTGACGAAAAGCAATTTCCGTATTTTCAAAAGATAAATTGTCAGTTTTGTTCATGTTTTTAGTCGATGGCCCATAGACGATAGCCATAGTCCATAGTCGATTTGTTTTACCATTGACTATGGTCTATGGTCCATGGACTAAAACCAAAGCGCAAAATTAGAAATTACAAGCTAATTATATCAATATTCGCAGAATAGTTTAATTTTGCACCCCGTGATTGAATTTAAAATAACAGGCGATTATATCCCCATGATCCAATTATTAAAGGCTGCCAACCTGGTGCAAACCGGCGGCGAAGCCCAAATAGTTGTAACAGAAGGCGAAGTGAAATATAATGGCCATGTTGATTATCGCAAACGCCTAAAAGTGAAAAAAGGCGATACCGTAGAATTCCGAGACGTGACTATCCGATTAATATGATTATGAAAACCATCCAGAGCGATAATTACCCTATATATTTTGATAACAGTGTTGATGAGCTTGTAAAATTTGTTAAGAAAGGGCATTATTCCAGATTTTTTATTTTAACTGACGATAATACAGCCAAATATTGTTTGCCAATGATCAAAGACCATTTCGCTGGATTTGATAATTTCGACATCCTTGAAATTAATGCCGGCGAAGAAAGTAAAGACATTGACTTTTGTATTGGCATTTGGCGGATGCTGATAGATTTTGGCGCCGACCGTAAAAGTTTATTAATAAATCTTGGAGGCGGTGTAATAAGTGACATGGGCGGGTTTGCTGCTTCAACCTTTAAAAGGGGTATTGATTTTGTGCACGTGCCTACTACCCTGCTTTCGCAGGTTGACGCGTCCGTTGGCGGCAAAACTGGTATTGATATCGATAGCATAAAAAATATAATAGGTACTTTCACACAACCGAAGGCGGTATTTATTGCCTATGACTTTTTAGATTCTCTACCGCCCAGACAAATACTTTCCGGCTTGGCCGAAATGTTTAAGCATGGCCTTATAGCCGATGCCGCTTATTGGGAAGAACTTAAAAAAAGCGATTTAAGGCATCCCGCACCTGAACTGATCTACCGTTCTATTGAGATAAAGAACAAAGTAGTGATGGAAGACCCTACTGAACAAGGCTTTCGCAAGTGCCTTAATTTTGGTCATACCATTGGTCATGCGATAGAAACCAATTCATTGATCAATGATGAAAACCCTTTATCGCACGGTGAAGCTATTGCTATAGGTATGATTTGCGAAGCGTATTTGTCGCACCAAAAAACTGGGCTTTCTGAAAATGAGTTGACCGAAATAACCAATGTTCTCAGCAACTTATATCCAAAATACCCGGTAGAAGAATCCAGCTTCAGTAATTTGTTCACCCTGATGCAAAAGGACAAAAAAAATCACAACGGTAAAGTAAACTGTACCTTATTATCACACATTGGGCAATGCAGTATTGACCATATCTGCACCGTATATGAACTTTATGAGAGTTTGAGGTATTACGCGGCTTTGTGATTTTTGCAGGAATAAACATTATTCACCAAATAAAATTCCGTTCACTCCCTTTTTTTTCAAAAAAATAAAATTTTCTATTGACAATTTCATTTTTACCTGTACATTTACAACGCAAAACAAATACATGAATTTAACAGGTGCATATTATTTTGGTTACTACTTTTACTTTAACAGTAAGAGCCGGGACTAATATGCTTTAACAAACATATAAGAAACTGAAAAGTCCCGGCCATAAACCGGGACTTTTTGCTTTAAACAGTTTTTATGAAAATAGAAAAACCAAGAGTTGCCATACAGGGTATCCGCGCTTCCTTTCATGAGGAGGCGGCCTTAAAGTATTTTGGAGAAAATATCCAGACTATTGAGTGCAACTCTTTTAAGCAAACATTTGAGGCTTTAAAAAACAAAGAAGCCGATTATGTAGTGATGGCTATTGAAAACAGCATTGCCGGCAGTATTTTACCAAATTATTCTTTGCTGCTTAGCTATACTTTCCCGGTTATTGGTGAAATCTATTTGCCTATCCAGTTACATTTAATGGCGCTGCCTGGTGTAAAATTCGAAGATATTAAATATGTTACTTCGCACCCCATAGCGATACGGCAATGCGTTGATTTTTTTGACGAATACCCTAACCTGGAAATTATTGAAAGTAACGATACCGCCGCATGCGCCAAGCGTATCCGAGATGAACAGTTAACCGATACGGTTGCAATTGCCAATACCTTAGCTGCAAGGCTTTACGGATTGGATGTGCTGGAGCGAAGGATTGAATCGAACAAAAAGAATTTTACCCGTTTTCTCATCCTAACTCATCACGAAAATGTAGAGAAAAACCAACCTAACAAGGCTTCGTTGTGTTTCCAGGTAAGTAATAACGTTGGCGCTTTGGCCAAGGTGCTTAACATTTTTGCTGAGCAAGGGGTTAATATGAGCAAAATACAATCAATGCCCGTTTTAGGTAAACGCAATGAATACAATTTTTATGTTGATGTTGAATGGGACGAATCCAAACAATATGATGCAGCTATAAGGCAAATACTAAAATACACACACAATTTTAACATACTAGGTGAATATGAACGCCATGATGATGAAGGAAGTACGACACCGAAACCTGTTAAGAATGAGAAAGCGCCGCGGACTTATATTAATATAAAGAAGATGGGGTAGAAAGAGTAGTCCGGAAGTCGGGAAAGTCCGGAAGTCCGAAAGAAGCTGCAGCTAAAAGTACTCCCTGAGATTAACGGGCTTAAAAAGCAAAAGACAATAATAAAATAAGAATATAAATAACCAAATTAAACAAAATAAAAAACTTTCGGACTTCCAGACTTTTCGGACTTTCGGACTCCAAACAAAACAAAGATGAAACTAAATTTAAACATTAAACCGCTTAATTCGTGGATTGAAGCAAAAAGTGAACCTTTATTAATAGCGGGCCCATGCAGTGCCGAAACTGAAGACCAATTGGTAGCTACTGCTCATTTATTAGCAAAAACTGGTCGTGTGTCTGCATTACGTGCCGGAATTTGGAAACCCCGCACTCGTCCGGGAGAGTTTGAAGGTATTGGCAGCATTGGCCTGGAATGGCTAAAACGCGCTAAAGAAGAAACAGGCTTGCCTATTACCGTTGAAGTAGCTACAGGCAAACATGTGGAAGAAGCATTGAAGGCAGGTGTTGATATTTTATGGGTGGGCGCGCGTTCAACAGTAAATCCTTTTACTGTTCAGGAAATTGCTGATGCTTTAAAAGGTGTTGACGTTCCGGTAATGGTAAAAAATCCCGTTAACCCTGATCTTTCTCTTTGGGTTGGCGCCATTGAGCGCATTAACAATGCCGGGATCACCAAGCTTGCTGCTATACACCGCGGGTTTTCATCATACGAAAAAACAGCCTTCCGTAATGAACCTATGTGGGATATTGCGATAAATTTAAAAACATTGGCTCCCGAATTACCTATAATTTGCGATCCAAGCCATATTTCTGGCAACCGTGATCTTATTGGTTATATCTCTCAAAAAGCGCTTGACCTGGATATGCAGGGATTAATGATTGAATCGCATATTGACCCAAGTGTAGCCTGGACTGATGCCAAACAACAGGTAACACCAGCCGCTTTAGACGAAATTATCCGTCATTTAACTTTGCGTAAACCTGAAATAAAAAACGCTGCGGTAAAGGATAAGCTGGAAGAACTTCGCCACCAGATTGACAAAATTGATGATCTGGTTATTCAAAAAATGGCTGAGCGCATGCAGATTGTTGAACAAATTGGCAATTACAAAAAGGATAATAACATTACCATTTTACAGGTTAATCGCTGGGACGAAATATTAAGCAAGCGTACCAATTATGCAAAAGCCTTAAAATTGAGCACAGAGTTTACTGAGAAGTTGCTGGAGTTGATCCACAGCGAATCTATCCGTAAACAAACTGAAATAATGAATAAAGACGAAGCCGGACAAAAAGCTGATAAACTTAC
>JAQBOA010000027.1 GCA_028288305.1 Mucilaginibacter sp. | reverse complement strand
CCGATTTGCGTAGCCAACCTGATGCGCTGCGCTTCGCCGCCTGATAGTGATTTCGCTGTACGGTCGAGCGTTAAATAGCTTAGCCCAACGTCCAGCAAAAACACTATTCGCGCCCTTATTTCTTTTAATATTTCATGGGCAATAACATTTTGCCGCTCTGTTAAGCGGTCTTCCAGGTTGGCAAACCACGCTTGCAAGGCATTAATATCCATGCAGGCCAGCTCAAAAATGTTTTTATTATCGACCTTAAAATGAAGCGATTCTTTTTTCAATCTGGCGCCTTCACAAACCGGGCATGTTTTTAAAACCCGGTAGTTTTCCATATCGTCCATCCCCTCGTCGTTCCGGCGTTCCTGCTGCTCTTCAAGCATACGGATAATACCATCAAAGCTAACCTGGTAACTCTGTACATTCCATTTGTTATACTCCACCGCGACGGTGATCATTTCATTAGATCCATTGAGGATAATATCAAGATGATCTTTTGATAGTTTTTCGATAGGTACTGACAGAGAAAAATCATACTTTTTTGCAAGTGCCTTTAATACCTGGAATATCCATGTTTCGCGGTATTCACCCAGAGGAGCCAGTCCACCGTTAAGTATACTCAGTTTTGGATTTGGGATTACAGTACCTTCATCAACTTCAAAAATATAACCTAAACCATTGCATTTTTCACAGGCGCCATAAGGCGAATTAAAGGAGAATGTATTTGGCTGCGGTTCATCATAGGATATGCCCGAAACCGGGTCCATTAAATATTTACTGAAATAGTTGACGTTATTGTCTTTATCCGCTATGCGGATAATACCTTTAGCAATTTTTAATGCAGTTTGGATAGAAGTATATAATCTTTTACTATCATTTTCGCTGACCACTAAACGATCAACCACAATATCAATATCATGGATCTTGTAACGGTCAACCTGCATTTTAGCTTCAACGTCGGCTATAGCCCCATCAATCCAAACTTTTAAATAACCTTGTTTGCGTATTTGTTCAAAAAGTTCGCGGTAATGTCCTTTCCTGGCTTTTACAACCGGGGCAAGGATATTTACGGGTTCTCCGTTAAATTTTTCAAAAATGGTTTTAAGTATCTGCTCTTCCGACATCCGCTCCATTTTTTCGCCGCTAACGTAAGAATAAGCTTCGCCGGTACGGGCAAACAACAAGCGCATAAAATCATAAATCTCGGTTATAGTGCCGACGGTTGAGCGCGGATTTTTACTGGTAGTTTTTTGTTCGATGGCAATGACAGGGCTAAGTCCTGAGATTTTATCCACATCTGGCCGTTCCATACCACCCATAAACTGACGTGAATAAGCCGAAAATGTTTCCATATAACGGCGTTGCCCCTCGGCATAAATAGTATCAAAAGCCAGGGAAGATTTTCCGCTACCGCTTAAACCGGTTATTACAACCAGTTGGTTACGCGGAAATGAAACATCAATGTTTTTTAAATTATGTACCCGGGCCCCATAAACTTCCACATCATTTTGCTCGCCCAGGTCTATTGGTTTTGTGATCATTTATTGAATTATTGATTTATTGAATTACTGGTTCAGTTGATTGGTGAGTAGTTGATTAAGTGATTGGATGAAAATTCATTTCGATTAATCACTTTAATCTGACCCTAACCAATTCAATAATTCTATAACTCAGTAATCCGATAATTAAAAGGCAAATATACGCAAAAAAAGAGCGGTCGCCCTTATGGACAACCGCTCTTTGTGCTTCGTAATATTTTTATTAAATAAACTGGTATTAATTATAAACCAGCGATTCAGAAGGGTTTAAGCTTGCATAACTTGTATAATAACTTTTATAACCATACTTTCTAGGCTGACAAATAACTGCTTTCATTGCAATAATGTTATATACATATATACCAGTTTCGTGGTTTAAATGCATCAAAAAGTAATTATGCTCTTTTTGCCTGTTAATAGCCTTGGCAAGTTTTATTTCGCCATTGTTGTAAGCCGCTGCAGCTAATATCCAGCTTTTAAACTCGCCGTGCAGTTCTTTAAGATATTTACACGCGGCAATGGTTGATTTATGGATATTCGTTCGTTCGTCAATTCCATGTCCAACTTTAAGCCCATAAGTACGTGCTGTGCCTGGCAAAAATTGCCATAAGCCTCTGGCTCCTTTTGATGAGGTACCGCTGTTAAGCCCTGATTCAACAAGTGCCATATACTTAAAATCGTCAGGAATACCGTGAGCTTTTAAAATGGGCTCAATAATCGGAAACAATTGTGCTGCCTTATTTTGTAATACATACGATTGAATATGGCGGTAGCTGTGTTTCTTTATCGAACGGTTCATTTTTCGATTTACCCTGTCATCATTTTCAGGTAAACACTCATTTGCGAAGCTGTAATCAGTTAATGAATCTTCACTGGTTTTGAAAATAAAATTTGGTCTGCTGTTAGACCGATGATGTCTTGATTTTGTCGCTTTTTTTGTCTTTACATTTGTTTTTGCATTGCCAATATTTAAAGCGGAACCAATAATTAGCAGTGTCATTACGAAGCATTTAATTAAATGTTTTTCTGTCATTTTTTTTATTCATAAATTAAACAATTAGGTAAATGTTCAACAAAGGTATATTATATAAATCAGATTATCAAATACTTAGCCTTTTAAGGCTTTTGAAAATAAAGGTTTTCGGTTCAAAAACCGCTTTAAAAAGCTGTTAAACATAGTTTTTGAACCGATAAAAAAAATTGTAATTATGCCTCAAAAAACGCTAACTTTGACCCTCACGCTGTGAAAGCGTTAATTTGAAAACTATGGTATTTAAGAGACCCGCGGATAGTCGTAACGACAAATCCGGCAGATCATCAAATAGGGCTTCCAAAGCCGGCGACAGGCCAAAAACGTCATCCTCATCAAGAGGAAATTCCTCATCCGGTTCAAATAAGACCGATAACAGGCCAGGAAAAAAATATAACAGCGAACGTTCGGGAGAGAAAAGATCTTTTTCATCATCAGCAGGCAAGTCCTACCAGGGCAGGCAAGGTGGCGATGATAAACCAGCAAGCAGTTTTAGTGGAGGTCCAAGTGAAAAGCGTTCATTTTCTGCAAGGAAAAAGCCATATACAGGCAGAGCGGCTGATATCGATGATAAACCTAAAAGAAACCCCGATAGCTATCGGGGTGGCGGCGATTCATCAGGTGAAAAGAAATCATTTACTCCAAGAAGCAGGCCGTATACAGGTAGGGTTGCTGATAATGATGAAAGGCCTAAAAGAAGTTTCGGAGGGGCAACATCAGGTGGTAAACCGTTCTCATCCCGTAGTAAATCATCTGCGGGTTCTTTTGATTCAGGCGAAAGGCCAAAAAGAAGTACTGGTAATGAAAAGACCGGTGATAAAAAATTTGGCGAAAGGCCATCTTCCAATAGCGGGTTTAAAAAATCATATAGCGATAAACCAGGCAATACCGAAAGGCCACAACGTTCAAGATCATCATACGATAAAATAAAACCTGATCCTGATGCCCCTGTAAAAACTTTACGCGGGCGTAAAAAAGGCCCTGAAAGTAAGGATACGGGATTGATAAGGCTTAACCGCTACATTTCAAATGCTGGAATCTGCTCGCGCCGTAAGGCTGATGAGCTGATAGCTGCAGGTGTTGTTTCGGTAAACGGTGTTGTTATATCTGAGTTGGGTCATAAGGTTGATCCTCAAAAAGACGAGATAAAGTATAACGGCGAAACGCTAAGGCGTGAAAAAATGGTTTATGTGTTATTAAATAAACCTAAAGATTATATTACCACAACAGAAGATCCTCAGGAACGCCGTACAGTAATGAATCTTGTTGAAAAAGCAAGTAAAGAACGTATTTATCCGATTGGTCGTTTGGACAGGAATACTACAGGTCTGCTTTTAATGACTAATGACGGCGATCTGGCTGATAAACTTTCACACCCGCGTAACAATATTGTTAAATTGTACCAGGTTGAACTCAACAAAAGTTTAACCCAGGGCGACCTGAATAAAATTGCTTTCGGCCTTGAGCTGGAGGATGGTCTAATAAAGCCTGATTCCATATCATATGTAGCTGGCGGAAGTAAAAGAGAAGTAGGCATACAGGTGCATAGTGGCAAAAACCGCATTGTACGCCGTATATTTGAACATTTAGGCTATGAAGTAGTAAAACTCGACCGGTCTGTATATGCTAATCTTACAAAAAAAGATCTGCCCCGCGGACGCTGGCGTTTCCTTGAAGAAAGCGAAGTTATACAGTTGAAACACCTTATTTAAGTGAAAGGTTAATGGCGAAAGGTAAAAGGCAGGAAAAGATGGCCTCACGGTAGTGCCTTTACCTTTCAGCTTTTGTCTTTTTAAAAAATACCCTTCACCCTTTACCTCCAAATACTTATCTTGCAGCCAATAACCAATTCATTCTGCAATGAAAAAATTCTTGTTAATAATATCGCTGTTTTTTCCGGTGCTTACTTATGCACAGCATAAAAAAACTGCTCCTTCAACTTACGATTTGCTAATAGGTACTTATACTACCGGGAGCAGTAAGGGCATATATGTTTACCGCTTTTACGCCGAGACCGGCAGATTAGCGTACTTAAACGAAATAGACGATGTGAAAAACCCATCCTATTTGTGTGTCGCTGACAATAATAAATTTGTTTACGCCGTAAATGAAACCGGTAAAAACGGAGAAGTAAGCGCATTTACCTTCGAACCTAAATTAGGTAAGCTTGTTTTTATTAATAAGGAATCCTCGTCAGGCGCTGATCCGTGTTATATTTCTGTTGATAAATCATTAAAAAATGCTTTTGTAGCAAATTATTCAAGTGGCAGCCTTTCTGTATTGCCAATACATAAAGATGGCTCACTTGGTGCAGTATCACAACTGTTAAAAGATGAAGGCCATGGTGTTGACACAGCCAGGCAGGAAGCGCCTCATGTTCATATTGCTATGCTTTCGCCGGATGAAAAATACCTGCTTTATAGCGATCTTGGTACGGATAAAGTCAATATAGAAAGGTATCATGCATCACGCCCTCAACCTTTAAGTCCAGCTTCACCTGCATCTGTTAGTGTAAAAGGCGGATATGGCCCTCGGCATCTTGTTTTTTCACCTGATAAAAAACATGTTTACCTGGTAACGGAAATGGGCTCTTCTGTACATGTTTACGATTATGATAATGGGAAATTAAAAGAAAAGCAATCCATCACATTATTACGCGATGGATTTAAAGGACAAACAGCAGGTGCTGCAATCCATATATCGCCCGACGGCAAATTTTTATACGCTTCAAACCGTTTGGAAACCAATGAGATTACTGTTTATTCTATAAATCAGGAAACCGGAGAGCTAACTTTGGTTGAGCATGTACCAAGTTATGGTAAAAATCCGCGTGATTTTGCTATTGACCCTGCCGGAAATTTCTTGTTGGTAGCCAATCAAAACAGTGATAATATTTTGGTTTATAAGATCGATAAAAACACAGGCAAACTAATAATGACCAGGAACACTATTCAAATTGGAAACCCGGTTTGTTTGAAGTTTACCCCGGCGGAATAGTTGAGAAATCGCATTGTTAATGATTATACCCTCTTATTAATATGAAAAAATCTATAGCTATTGATATGGATGGCGTTATTGCCGATTCAGAAACCCATTTTATTAATTGGTATGAAAGAGATTATGGCGTAAGGATCCTGCCAACTGAAATTCTAGGGCTTAAGGAAGATGAGATGTTCCCCGATAAAACTGCGGCCCGTAAGTTTGCCTTTACCCCAGGTTTTTTTAGAACGCTGCCTGTTATGCCGGGCGCCATTGAGGCTGTAAAAACCTTAATGGAAAATTTTGAAGTTTATATTGTTTCGGCGGCTATGGAATTCCCGCAGTCACTGCCCGAAAAAGCAGAATGGTTAAAGGAGCATTTCCCTTTTATTGATTGGCGGCATATTATTTTTTGTGGTGATAAGAGTATTATCAACACTGATTATATGATTGACGACCATATTAAAAACCTCGATTATTTTAAGGGTACAACCATTATGTTCCATGCCTTTCATAACGTTAATTACAACCACCATCAACGGGTTAACAACTGGGAAGAGGTTTTGGTGCTGATGGAGAAAGAACGTTATTTAGTATAATTTTTGTCTCAACTTGAATTTTAAGAGCTTTAAACTTTCTCTTTACACCGTTCAATTACCTCAATATAATAGTTTTCATAAAGGGGCAGTATTTTAGCGAGGTCAAATTCTTTGGCGCGGGCAAGGGCGTTTTCTTTGAATGTTTTTAATCTTGCGTCATCTTCCAGTATATATATCGCTTTTTCGGCCATTCCATCAATATCGCCTACATCTTTTAAGAAACCCGTTACTCCCTCAACATTTAACTCCGGTAAACCGCCTGCATTTGAACTGATCACCGGTACTTTACAGGCCATAGCCTCCAATGCTGCCAAACCAAAACTTTCTGATTGCGAAGGCATCAAAAACAAGTCGGATACTGATAATATTTCTTCTATGGCATCTTGTTTGCCTAAAAAACGCACATCGTCACTAACGCCGAGGTCACGGCTTAATTGCTCGCATTGTGATCGTTCACCACCGTCACCAACCATTAATAATTTAGCTGGAATTTTCTTTATGAGCTTTGCGAAAATCTTAATTACATCTTCGGTACGTTTTACTTTACGGAAGTTAGAGGTATGCACCACTATTCTTTCACCCGACGGCGCTATTGCCTTTTTAAAATGATCTTTAGGTTTTAAGCTGAAGCGGGTAAGGTCAACAAAGTTTGGTATTACTTTAATATCGTTTTCAATTTCAAAAAACTCATAGGTATCACTTCGAAGATGCTGAGAAACCGCGGTAACCCCGTCTGATTTATTGATGGAGAATGTAACTACGGGTTTAAAAGTTCTATCCCGGCCTACCAGCGTGATATCTGTACCGTGCAATGTGGTAACTACCGGAATATAAATTCCATAAGTTAATAGTATTTGCTTAGCCATGAAGGCTGCAGAAGCATGTGGTATAGCATAATGCACATGCAGGACATCTAATTTTTCAAAACGTACCACATCCACCAAACGGCTTGCAAGTGCAAGTTCATAAGGAGGAAAATCGAAAAGCGGGTAGTTAGATACGGAAACCTCGTGATAAAATAAATTTTCGGAAAAGAGGTCCAACCTTGCTGGCTGGTTATAAGTAACAAAATGAACCTGGTGGCCACGGTCGGCAAGAGCTTTTCCCAATTCTGTGGCTATGACTCCGCTTCCTCCAAAGGTAGGATAGCAAACTATTCCGATTTTCATTTATGTGATTTGTTTCTAATGGTTATAAACTTGCTTGAAAGCAGCTAACAGACAATTTTGAATATGATATTTATACTGCAAGTTTAACAGCAATTTACGGGAATAGTGTTAAGCGGATGTAAAATGATTTATTTTGTAATTTCATATTTATTATTCTTTTATTAACCTTTGAATACCTTGTTATTTAATTTATTATATAACCAATAAACTCTTAGTTTTGACTTTTATACCTGATGGAGAAAAGAAAAATATTAATTACCGGTGCAAGCAAAGGTTTAGGTTTAGCTATTGCACAAAAGCTTTCAGACGAATTCACCTTAATATTACACGCCTCTAAAAAGGAAAATTTTAAAACTGTTATACCAGGAAGTCATATTTTATGCGCTGATTTCTCGGACAATGAACAGTTGGATAATTTTTGTAAACAATTAAAAAAGGAACATTCAGATTCATTATATGCTGTAATTAACAATGCAGGCGTAACATTTGATAAATCATTGATCTATCAGCCTGAGCGCGAAATTGATGCCATGCTCAATGTGAATTTAAAAGCACCCATTATGATTTGTAAAACTGCGTTGAAAATTTTTAATCTGAATAAACGGGGTATTATTATTAATATAAGCTCATGTGTTGGCGAAACAGGCAATGCTTTTCAATCAGTTTATGCGGCTACCAAAGCAGGTTTGGTTGCATTATCAAAATCTTTGGCACAAGAAGTGTCTGCACTTAACCAGGAGCATCATATCAGGGTGTTAAGTGTTTCTCCTGGTTTTATAGAAACTGATATGACAGCAGCAATCCCTCAATCAGAAAAAGAAAAATATCTTAAAATGATCCCGGCAAACCGGTTTGGAAAAGCAGAAGATATCGCCGAAGCAATAGCTTTCTTACTTTCGGAGAAAGCATCATATATTAATGGGACTAATATCCATATTAACGGCGGTTTGATATGACAATAGAAATTTAAAATGCAGTAGTTAAAAATGGATAACCTGATATGCTGGCACCCAAAAGACGTTTTGGTGCTCCATGGCCCAACAAAATTACTGGTAGATAAATATCACTGGCATTCGCCGCGTGCAGGTATAGTGGCAAGCTATACACCAACAGATGTAGATGTTCAAGACCATTTTGGGGTATTTAGGGGAGTAGACCAGATAGAGTCTTTTGCCCAGGCAACCACAGGATCCTGTAACGTTTTTTTAGAGTGCGAAAAACAAGGACTAACTCCAATTGAGTTAATGGATAAATTTTTGCCCAGGTTTATAAGTATAGGAAGCGTTAT
>JAQBOA010000020.1 GCA_028288305.1 Mucilaginibacter sp. | reverse complement strand
TTAAACCAGAACCACATAACGAAATTCCCCAGGCGGCATCAGCACACGATACCTTTTGGGATTTTATTTCCTTAACACCGGAATCTACGCACATGATAATGTGGGTAACGTCTGACCGGGCTATTCCGCGCAGTCTGCGCATGATGGAGGGATTTGGCATTCATACTTTCCGTTTTATTAATGCAGAAGGGAAATCACACTTTGTTAAGTTCCATTGGAAACCGTTGCTTGGAGTTCATTCAGTTGCCTGGGATGAAGCGTTAAAAATATCAGGTAAAGATCCCGACTTCCATAGAAGAGACTTGTATGATGCCATTGAAAACGGCGCTTATCCTGAATGGGAATTTGGTGTACAAATTGTACCGGAGGAAGATGAGCATAAATTCCCTTTTGACCTGCTTGATCCTACCAAAATAATCCCTGAGGAAACGGTCCCGGTTCAACGTATCGGGAAATTGGTATTGAACCGTAATCCTGATAATTTCTTTGCCGAAACTGAACAAGTTGCTTTTCACCCCGGCCATTTGGTACCAGGTATCGATTTTACTAACGACCCGCTTTTACAGGGACGTTTGTTCTCTTATACCGATACCCAGTTATCCCGTTTAGGTAGTCCAAATTTTCATGAAATACCAATTAACCGTTCAATAAATACGGTACATAATAACCAGCGTGACGGACATATGCGGCAACAGATCAATGTTGGCAAATCCAGCTATCACCCAAATACTGTTGGCGGCGGTTGTCCGTTCCAGGCTAAATTTGCAGAAGGCGGATTTACTTCGTACGAGGAGCGTATTGATGCTAAAAAAGTGCGTGCCCGCAGTAAAAGCTTTATGGACTTTTTTAGCCAGGCTACTTTGTTTTTTAACAGCCAGTCGGAGCCAGAGCAAAATCACATGATAGATGCCCTGCGTTTTGAACTTGGTAAAGTGGAAACAATTGCCATTCGTGAACGTATGGTTGGATTATTGAGCAAAGTCAGCAGTAAATTAGCAAGCAGCGTTGCCGAAGGATTAGGTATGGAAGTGAAAGCACCTACTGAGCCACTTAATCACAACTATGGAGCAGATGCCAATCCTGCAGATTACCAGGATCATCCTGCTAAACAAACTGTTGAGAAATCTGAAGCCTTAAGTATGGCCCATACTATAAAAAACACTATAAAGACCCGTCAGATAGCCATACTTGCAGCTAATGGTGTTGATAGTAATTCAGTTGAAAATATGAAAAACGCGCTGGAAGCTGAAGGTGCAATGACCAAACTCATCGCACCAAAGGGCGGTTTTATCCAATCCTCAAATGGTAGCGACATTAAAGTAGACTTTAGTTTTCTGACAACAAGTTCCGTGTTGTTTGATGCGGTTTACGTACCAGCGGGAGGACAAAGCATTGCAGCGTTAAAAGATGAGCCCGATGCAATTCATTTTATAAATGAAGCTTACAGGCATTGCAAAGCCATTGCTGCCGATGGTAATGGAATTGAATTGATAAATGAAAGTTATATCGGTAAAAAATTAAAAAATGGAGCAAGTGATGAAATTTCAGGCATCATTACCGGTAACTTATCCGGTTCAGACTCATTTGCCGATGACTTTATAAAGGCCATTGCTCAACACCGTTTTTGGGAAAGGGAGAAGAAATCGAAAGTACCGGCGTAAGAAACGTGTAAATAAAAACCTGGCGTTAAACATGCCGGGTTTTCTATTTTAAAATATACCTTGCGCTTTTTTTTAATCGTTTTTTTAAGGTCAATTCCTTTGCCCAACACGCCTTTAAACATATCCAACCTGGCGCGGGTATGGTTTCGTACTAAATCTTATATTTGGAGCATGGCATGGGTAGATAGATTTAATCGTAAATATCATTTAGAAACCTTAAACACAAGAGAACTTATACTGGATACATTTAAAAGTCGTATCACTAATCCCGTGATTAATCCTAACTTATATGCGTATGAGCAAGTTGATTATAAAAGAATCACACTTGATTTTGATACCTTAACTAGTAAAAGGGAAGATATGTTTGACGCACCGGGCAAAGGGAAAGGTACGATTACTGTAATGCTAAAAGATTCTGATTATTCATCGACGATGATTAATGCAGAGATTAAGCCGATGATTATGGGATTGACCTTTGGGATTTATGTAGGAATGATGACCTTAGCCAGTCTAATCGTATTGTTATTTAAGCCAATAATCACAGTGATTCCATTGCTTTTGGGCTGGTTAATGCTTTATGGTATGCTTTACAGACGAATGTTTATCAATCGAAATAGATTAAAGAGCTATCTTATATTAATACTATCTGATCTGGGAATAAAGGAAAAGTTGAGTGAATCTAATTAAAGCCAGCTAAGTTTTTTGTTTCCAAATAGAAACCGTCAACTTTTTTTAGGGAAGGTCGTCCGCCCGTGTTCCAGGTGTTCCAACTGTGTAAATTCACATCAGGATTAATCATTAAAAGTGTAAACTTTTTTCAGGGATAGACAATGCAAAAAAGCGTTCATTAGTGTTCATTTTATAACGACTATGAACGGGTTTTGAAAAAAAATCTACTTCCTGGTTTTTTCGCCTATCAGATTTTTCTTCCATACAACACTGTTAATGAGTATTTTACCCCGTACTTAGTACTATGACTGAAAAACGTGCAAAAATTACATTTTTCTTGTTTTTTTCCCTCCTGGCGATCATGAATTTTATGAAATTGTAGATAATTGATTATCAGGTATTAATGAAAATATTCATGCGTGTTGTTGTGAAATGAACGTGAACGCTAAATAACAAAGCCCCTAAATGGGGGCGTTAAAACACACTTTGCGCTTTTTTTATCGTTTTTTCAAGATCAATACCTTTGCCCAACACGCCTTTAAACAAGTCACCCTCCCCTTTTAAACGGTCAATCGAATTAAAGATGGTAAAATCCTTCATGGTTAGTCCGGGTTTAACTTCATCCCAATGCAGGGGCATGGAAACGGTTGCGCCGGGTTTTGGTCTGAGGGAATAAGGCCCGGCAATGGTAGCGCCGGGGCGGTTCTGTAAAAAATCAAGGTACATCTTACCATGGCGATTAACTACCATCCTTTCCAGGCTGGTATAATCCGGGATTTGGTCATGTACAATATTTACAATTATACGTGCAAACATCTGCGACTGGTCGTAGCTATATTTTGCCTCCAGGGGAATATAAATGTGCATCCCTGTTGAGCCGGATGTTTTACAATACGAAGGCACATCTATGGCATCCAATACTTTTTTAACTTCCAATGCGGCTTCAATTACCTGGTCAAAAGTGTTTTTATCGGGATCAAGGTCAATCACGCAATAGTCCGGGTTATCCGGCGATTGCACTCTACTAAACCAGGGGTTCATCTCAATACAACCCAAAGAAGCCATCCACAATAAAGTGGCTTCATCAGCTCCTACCAGGTATTCTTTATGCTCGCCGTCACTGGTAGTATAAGGAAAAGTTTTTGCCCAATCCGGCGCTTTGTCTTTAACATCCTTCTGATAAAAGCTTGGCCCGTGTATGCCTCCCGGAAAACGGTTAAGCGACATCGGTCTATCCTTTAAATAAGGTAAAATATATTCGGCAACCTGGTAATAGTAATTGAACATGTCCCTTTTAGTCACTTTATCTTCGGGCCAGTACACTTTGCTCAAATTGGTAAACTTTAGCTCCTTTCCGCAAATTTTGCGCACCTGTGTTTCATCCTTTGGGTTTAATAGCGTTTTTCTTTCTTTGTCTTTTGGCGGCGTGATAGTTGCTTCATGCGTGTTTTCCTGCTGTTCCTGCGTTTCTTCAATCACCTCCTGTGTGTGAACAGCAGTTTCCCGAACCACTTCCTTTGCTTTTTTATCAATGCGCATTCCCTGGAATGAGGGATGCCTGAATACACCATCAGTCGTAACCTCTGAAAAAGCAACTTCACACACCAACTCCGGCTTAAGCCATGTAGCTTTAGCCTTTGGCGGATTTGGCCGAAAACGTGAAGGAGCATTTACATCAGGAATAACATTAAACGGGCTTTTATCAGTGATCAATGGTTTAAATTGGGCCATCATTTCTTTCTGATCCTTGTCTGAAAAACCGGTGCCCACTTTGCCAACATATTGTAAGGAACCGTTTTCATATACACCCAATAAAAGCGAACTGAACTGTTTTGAAGTATCTTCATTTTTGGTATACCCTCCTATAATTACTTCCTGCCGTTTATGTACCTTAATCTTTAGCCATTCTTTTGAGCGGATACCCGGAGAATAAGTACTGCTTGCCTTTTTGGCAATAATACCTTCCAAGCCTATCCGTTCGGCTGAATGAAAGAAATCAATTCCGCTCGCGTTAAATACCCTGCTTAACCGTATCCGGTCATCGTTAGCCGGTAAAATTTCTTTAAGAATGGCCTGGCGCTCAATAAGAGTTAAATTCATCAGATTTTTCCCCTTATACCACAACAGGTCAAAAACATAATATATCAGTTCGCCATCTGCTTCGCTACGCCAGTTTTGCAGGTTCCCAAAATTAGAAACACCTTTATCATTCAGCACCATAATCTCGCCATCAATAACCGCTTTAATGTTCCATTTCTTGAGTATATTATGGATCGGGTAAAACCGTTCGCTAAAAGATTTATTATTTCGTGAAAATAACTCGGTTTCATTTCCATTGATAAAACCTAGTGCCCTGTATCCATCCCACTTTACTTCATAAATCCAATCAGGGTCATCAAACGGTTCATCAACAAGGGTAGCCAGCATAGGTGTAATGCCTAAAGGGAATGTGGACTTTGGCGCCTTTTTTAATAATGCCTCTGTATTGATCTCTTTTGCACCCATTATCTCTTCTTCTGTATCTGCTAAATCTTCAGTTGATTCAACTGCTTTTTTTTTACTTGTTTTCTTTGGCTCTTTTATGGTTTCTTCATGCCCGCTTTTCCAAACTTTTTCACTGGTTTTTTCCATCGTTTCTATGGTTTTACCAGATAGTACGGATTCATCCTTTTTAGTGATATCTTTTGTGCTGGCATAAGCATCATTATGTTTTATCAGCAGCCAGGCGTTATCTCCCATACCATGAGTTTTAACTAAAGCAAACTCACCCACCAGTTTTTTACCGTGAAGCTTTATTTTAAGAGATCCGGATTTTAATTCTTTAAGTAAAACCTTTTCCTGCTCCTTTTTTCCTTTTATTTCTTCAATAGGCTCATACGTTCCTTCGTCCCAAACAATTACTGTACCTCCTCCGTACTCGCCTTGTGGGATAATACCTTCAAAATTCCGGTAGTCATACGGATGGTCCTCAACCATCATAGCCAGCCGCTTTGTTTTCGGATCGGTTGATGGTCCTTTCGGGATTGCCCAACTTTTTAACACCCCTCCCATTTCCAGCCGGAAATCATAATGCAGGCGAGAGGCATCATGTTTTTGAATTACAAACATCAAAGCATCTTTGTCCTTACTTTTTCCGGCTTTTGGTTCCGCGGTTTTGGTAAAGTCGCGTTTTTCAACATATTTTTCCAGGCTCATGGGTTTACTTTTTTAAATATTTTCTAACTGCCTCTGCCGAAGTTCCCGCTTTTTCAACAGCCTTTCTTAACTGTTCAGCATTTATTCCCAGCTCCTTTGTCCAGTATTCTACTTCATAGTTCTCTTTAACGTTTATCCTGTCCCTGTCAGGACTCCCAACTTTATTCTTATTATCCATAACTTTATTTTTTATATATAAAAGAAATAATCAGATTAAAAGTTTTAATTGTAATATAAAACTGCGAGTCTACTCACCCGGTGTTACCCGGTGCTATTTACATTTTCGCCTACTATTTACTGTCAAAATAATCATACCATATTTTTTATATATTAAACCTATAAAAAAGTAAATTGCCGCGTAATTTCCCTATGGCCAAGATTAAAATTGTAGATAAACACCCGGATAATGTACAATGGATAAATTCATCGTCTTGTGGATATTCAATCAATAAAAATGTAGATGTCTGGAGAATAAATGTTAGCTCAAATTTAAAGTCAATTGATAAGTTGCTCTCTGTACTTAGCCTTGACGAAATAGACAGGGCTAATCGTTTTTTTCATATAAGGGATAAAAACAGGCATATTATTAGCCACGGCGCCATGAGAAATATTTTGGGGCGGTATTTGAATCAACAGCCATCTTTAATTGAATTTAAAGATGGAATTAATAAAAAACCTTTCATCATAAATAAAACAGGCTTACATTTTAACCTTTCCCATTCAGGGGATTGGATACTGCTGGCAATTGCAAACTCGGACATAGGTGTTGATACCGAGCTGATAAATTATGATTTTGAATATAAGGATGTAATGGAAGGGTATTTTAATTACGAAGAGATTAATTTTATAAATGAAGAAAAATCGGCTGAACGTTTTTTTTTACTTTGGACACGTAAAGAAGCACAGATCAAAGCAACAGGAAAAGGTTTGGATGAAAATATCAAATTAATACCCGGCTTAACTGGAACTCACTACATTAATAATGATGCAATAACATCATATAAAAATTGGGTAATAAGCAGTTTTAGCCTAAGCGAACAATATATCGCAAGTGTTGCCGCTAATCCATTGACCGATAAAATAAGATTTTGGGACGTAGATTTCCAATAAATTCAGCAAGTTCAAATCGCTTACAAATTAAGTTATCAACATAAAATCCGTTCATAATAAGGGTTATAGGCCTAAAGGCCGGAATTGTTTAAATTAAGTAGTACCAACAAATTCGAAAGTTGGTAAACTTTTACGAAATTCGAACAGGACGATTTCCACAAATGTGGATTATTAGTGTAGATAAGTTTTATGTTAATAACTGCGATTGCTGATTTATTAACCAAAAATTTAATTTTTAGAGATGGCCGTTGCTCCTTTTAAAATTCTTTAAAATATTTGATAAAATTGATACTAAGCTGCATTCAGAATAAATTTTAACAGATGAACAAATTCAAACTCCTTTACCTTCTATTTTTTCTTTTAACAGCCAGTAAAATTCACGCCCAGGAAACCATGTTTCAGGATTTATCATATCCTTATCTTGAAAAACTTATAGCTGCAGCAAAACAAAATTATCCGCATACTAAAGTTATGGAACATGAGGTTAACATAGCAAAAGGCACTTTTCACCAATCTCATTTCGGATGGCTCGATGCTTTTAGCGCATCTTACATTTATAATCCGCAGGGATATCTTACTTTATCAAATCCAACGCTACAAAGAGGATATCAACTTGTAGCAACCGTAAATTTAGGGTCGCTTTTTGAAAGGCCATATACCATTCATAATGCCAAGGAGGCTGTAGTTGTTGCTGAGCAACAAAAAGAAGAATATGCTTTATCATTGGAGGCTCAGGTAAAACGTAATTACTTTGCTTACATAGCTGCGCAGGCTGAATTACGTGGCAGAGTAAATGCCGTACTGGATGCAACTAATGAAGCAAAACATTTAAAATACACCTTCGAGAAAGGTGAAACTACTTTCCAGGTTTATAATGAAGCTTTAACAAACCTTTATAATCAAAATTCTTTTAGGGTGCAGGCTGAACTGGCAGTATTCACCGCTAAAACTAATTTGGAAGAACTTTTAGGAGCCAAGCTGGAAAGCATTAAATAAATAATGAAAAGATCATCTTTTTTTACACTTTTAAATAAATACAAATACGTAATAATAATTATTCCGTTAGTAACGGTAATTGCTGCGTATTTTCTTGTTCAATATCTTCCGGACCAATACGTTTCGTCAACCCAAATTTCTACGGGTATTATTGATGTTTCAAGGAATCTTTCGAGTAAGGATAATTTACGCAACGACCAATCTAATGAGATTGACAGGGAATTTAGTAATTTAACATCCATCATTAAACTCAAGAAATTGATAGACCAGGTTTCTTATCAATTGATAATTCATGATCTCAGCAGTTCTGTGCCATTTAGAAGTCTTGATCAGCACTTTAAAGATTTAGGTGATACGGCTAAAGACAATGCCCTTTTAATTTTTAGAGAGAAATTGAAAAAAGGGGAACCTTTATTATACAATAAGGCGGACGAAAAGGCGCTTATCGATCTGCTTGTTTCTATGAAATATGATGAACGTTCACTGAGAAAAGACCTTAAGATTTCACGTGATGGAGAAAGTGATTTCATAAATGTAAGTTTCACCTCCGAAAATCCCGAATTATCTGTATTTGTTGTAAACACACTATGTAAAGCCTTTATAGGTTATTATAATAAAGAAAACAATAAACCAATTAATTCAAATTCTGCCGACATTTTATCGAATTTATTAGTTGAAAAAAGAAAAGCTCTGAATGAAAAAAAGGATGAATTTCAACATTATAAAATAAAAAACGGAATTTTGAATCTTGATGAGCAAGCCAAATCAATTTACGAACAAATATCTGCCTATAATGATAAAAAGAACCAGGCAATAAAAGATATCGCATCATATGAAGGAGCTATCAAAAGTATTGATGAAAGATTCGATCCAAAGGAAAGGAAGTATATTGAATCAACCATAAGCCAATATAATCAATCAATAACAGGTACCGAAGAACAACTACATGTACTTAATGATGAATATGTTCACAGCGGATTTAATCCTAAATATAAACCTGCTTTAGATTCACTAAAAAAACAAATCTCAACACAAATTAATACCGGCTCTGACAAGTATCTTACTAACCCTCTTGTAGCAAAAGACGACCTTGTTAAGCAAAAGATGACCCTTGAGGTATCAAGAGACCTTGCAAAATACAGTGTTGAATCTATCAATAGTGAATTGAAAGAGCTGAATGCTCAAAAATCAAGGATAGTACCATTTGATGCTATTGTAAAGACCTACGAATTTGATATCAATATGGCCAGCCAGGAATACCTGGAGCTATTGAATAAATACAATCAAACTAACCCTCAGCTTAATTTTTCCCTCAAATTAACCCAGGTTGAAGAAGCAACACTCGATGGTGCTGAACCATTTAATAAAGTACCTCTTATAATATTCTGCGGGTTAGGAAGCTTATTTTTATGCTTGCTGATGGTATTTATAGGTTCTTTCTATGATAAGAAAATTAAAGAACCAATTGATTTAGTAAACAGCACTCACCTACCTGTGCTTGGCTCGTTAAATGAGATTGAAGATCCTAATATTAACCTGCGGAAACTGTGGGATGTGGAGCAAAGACACAATACGAGAGAATTTAAGGAATTACTAAGATCTGTTCGGTTTGAAATTGACCAGGAATTAAAAGGAGAAAAGATACTTGCCATAACCAGCCTTAGCGAGGGGGAAGGTAAAACAGTTTTAGCAACAAGTTTAGCTTACTCTTATGCTGCAATTAATAAAAAGGTTTTATTAATTGATGGCAACTTTAATAATCCAACAATCAGTAAAACTATTGAGCCAAAATTTTATATAGAAGATTATTTTGTAAATAAGTCTTATATTGATAGGGATAATAATACGATTACTGTTTTGGGTAACCAGGGTGGCGATGTTACATTATTAGAAATTAATGATGAAAAAAATATTCAAAATGATTTAAATGATTTAAAATTACGGTACGATATCATTTTGATGGATTTGCCTCCACTTAATTCGTTAAATAAATGCAAGGAGTGGATATTGTTTGCCAATAAAGTTATCGCAGTGTTTGAAGTAAATCAAAGTATTTCAAGGGAAGAAACCCGGTATATCGCTTATTTAAAAAATTTAAAAGACAAATTTGCAGGGTGGGTTTTAAATAAAGAGTAACTAATAAGTTTTAAAAACTAAATTCATCCAATTCCGCTACTGCTGTTTCGCAAACATAGGTAGGCATTATTCCAGTGGCTCTAATTCTTGTTTCAGCATCTTGCGGCAGCGTATTGCCGGTTAAAACCAATACGGTGTCCAGGCCAAATTTATTGCCTCCTAAAATATCCGTATGTAAGGTATCCCCTACCATTACAATTTCTTTCTTATTTATGGATCTATACTCACGTATAAGGTCATACGCAAACATAAACATCTGTGAATCGGGTTTACCAAAACGAATAAACTCCTTACCTACAATATTTTCAATCATCGAAGCTATGCCGCCAATAGCTATGGATACATCATGTACTGAAAGCGGGTAAGCATGGTCGGTATTTGCAACAATAACCGGGATAGTTTTTTTGCGTAAAATATTAACCGTTTTATTCAAATCATCGCACCAGTTAAACCCTTCATCATCCAAAAATATTAGCGCGCTTACTTTGTCAATATTGGTGCTTTTTATCTCGCTTACGGGTAAGGTATGCAATCCAGAAGTTTCAATATAATGAGCGGAGTCCACTGTTCCCAGGTAAGCCACAATACCGTCTTTTACTTTAAGATCTAAATACTCTTTAGTTAACATTCCGGATGAAACAATACGGTCGGGAGTTATTGCTTTTAAACCCATCCTATTGAATCCGTCTGCCAATTGCGAAGGGCTCCGGGAGGCATCATTGGTAACAATATAATATTCTTTCTTTTGTGCTGCGAGATATGAAAAAGTGGTTTCAATACCGGGTACCAGCCCCTGATAAGTTTTAATCACACCAAAGGCGTCAAAAAAAATTATATCGTAAAGATCAATTATAGATTTAAAGTTATCTATGCACTTCATACAAGTTGGTTATTAGTTGATTAGGTCGGATTAGGTTGATTAAGTTAAAAATCAACAATTGCTTAATCGTATTTAATCTAATCCTCCCATTATTTATTTAAATGTCTAAACTTTAGCTACTCACTTAATCAACTTAATCAACAAAAAACTATTTGATTTTCAAAGCTTCAATTATTTTTTCCGCATCAAAATCACGGTCTACAGAAGGCAGATATATTTCAAAAGCTTCGGCCTGCAATTTTTTTGCGTACTGATCATTAAAAAAATATTTACCGTCTTTTATTACATAGTTTAATATAAAAAACCGGTATGCCTCTTTCAAAAAACGAATTTCATCAGCTGTGATAGGGTTTATTTTATGATATTCCTTTAAAAACAGGATAAACCTGTCTTCCATCAAGGTATTAATATAATAGCTGAACACGGTACGGTCACCCGCATCAGATACTACACGGCTAAAAAAGTAAAAATCAAGGATGCGATAACTCATCCTAAACCAATCATAATCCCAGCGGGAATAAAGTTCGAGGTTTTTAGTTACCGAAAAGTTACCAATATTCCAATCTATAAAAACAGGTATGATCTCAAATGACTTCATATTATAAGTCGACCGGTTTTTGAGGAACATTTCGCAGTGGTATTTTAAAAAGTCGACCTGCATAGCAGAGCCGAAATTTTTTTCCTTAGTCTCTAATAGCTGTTGTAAGGCTGCAATATCTGTCCTTAATGTTTTGGATGATTTTGGTAGTACATTTTTCACTCTTGAACAGGCTTTATGAAACTTGCCTGCCTGCTGGCCCAATTTACGGATATGGTGTTCTTCCAACCTCCGCGGCAAACGCTCCAATATCCGGGTAGGATTATAAAAAACCACCCATACATCCGTCTTGCCATGTTTGTACCTATAGATATAAACCCTATTATTCTTTAATAATGATTTTGCAAGCAGGTTCTCAAACGGATAAAGTAAGTTGTTTGATAAACTGTGAATAATACGATGATCTTCTTTAAAATATTCGTACTTACCGAAGTAGGAAAGTTTAGCGATAATAATATCATCATCCTCAAACGTTATACGAAAAACATGGTTGGTTGAAACCATGGCACTTATATCTTCAATCTCGCGAATGGGTTTTGAAGCATCATATCCTTCCCATGCCTTTTTTATTATAGATAAATAAAGCTTGTTTACAGGTGGCCTGGCTTTTATTTCAGAAGCCGGAACATCAATTAAGAGGCTTTCAGGGTGTATTTCCATTTCTTTATTCATAATATATTATTGTCTGAACCGGGATTAAACGGATTTCTCAGATTCTTTTTATTTAAAATGGAATGCTTCACTTTTGCCTAAATTCTCTATTTAGTAACCTTTTATATGTTAAAGATTTACTTCCAAAGTTCAAAAGTAAGCCAACTTCCATATTGTATGCTTCAAGATAATTTATTGCCTGTGCTAAATGAACATCTTCAGGGGTAATTACCGACTTAAGTTCAACCATTATGTTATCTTCAACAAAAAAGTCAACCCTCCTGGTATCAATTAAAATTTCCTTGTAATAAACATCCATATCTTTTTCTCTTTCAAACGAAAGCTTGCGCAAAGACATCTCAATTTCTAATGCACGTTGATAAATTACTTCCTGAAAGCCATTTCCCATAATGGTATGCACTTGCATAGCACATCCAATTATTTTATGCGTAATTTCCTCATGTCTTAATTGTTCCTGCATATTCTTTGTCTGAACCGGGATTGAACGGATTTTTCCGATTAATCTGATTACAATTTAATCTATATATTTTTTGTTCTACTCATCCGAAAAATCTGACTAATCCGTTTAATCCAGGTTCAGACTATATAATTTCAAAATACCGCTTCAATTCCCAATCTGTAACACTTTTACCGAATTGTTTACATTCCCATAACCGGGTTTGTGTAAAATGATCAACAAACCCTTCCCCAAACAGTTCTTTAGCTATTGACGAATCCTTCATCATATTTGAAGCATCAAACAAGTTTGAGGCAAGAATTCCGTTTCTTTTATCCTGGTAACCATTTCCTATCGTAGCAGGAATATTTAGCGGCAGTTTGTTTTTTATACCATACAAGCCTGACGCAAGTGCAGCAGCCATGGCAAGGTATGGATTGGTATCAGAACCCGGGATACGAGTTTCGAGTCGCGTTAAGTCTTCCGTTGGATGTAATACTCTGAAGGCAGTAGTACGATTATCAATTCCCCAGGTAATAGTTGTAGGGGCCCAAGCACCTTCAACCAAACGTTTGTAACTATTAATAGTTGGGGCGTACATAGGCAAAATATGCGGTAAACAATGTAACTGACCTGCTAGGTAATGTTTGTGAAGGTCGCTCATATGATATTGATCATTCGCGCTGTAAAAAAGGTTTTTAGATTGCTCGGCATCCCAAAGACTCTGATGGATATGCCCACTGCAACCGGGCAGGTTTTCATTCCATTTAGCCATGAAATTCGCCATAATGCCGTGTTTATACGCAATTTCTTTTACAGCCGTTTTAAATAATACTGCTCTGTCTGCGGCCTCTAAAACAGGTGCATGCAATAGTGCAGCTTCATAAACACCAGGGCCGGTTTCCGTATGCAAACCTTCCACAGGAACATTGAATTGTAACAGCAGGTTAAACAGATCATTATAAAAATCTCCCTGCTGGGAGGTACGCAAAATGGAATAGCCAAACATACCTGGTGTAAGAGGTTCCAGGTTTGTAAAACTTTTCTCGTTTAAGGTTTGCGGTGTCTCCCTGAAGTTAAACCATTCAAATTCCTGTGAAAACTCAGAATGATAACCCATTTCCTCACATTGTTTTGCAATCTTTTTCAACAAGCTACGAGAGCAAACAGGCAGGTCGTTACCATCAGCTTTACTAAAATCAGCCAAAAAAAAGGGAACATTTTCTTGCCAGGGTATGGTACGAAAAGTAGATAAATCTATACGGGCCTGCTGGTCAGGGTAACCGCTATGCCAACCGGTAAGCTGCACCTTGTCGTAAAGGGCATCACTGCTGTCCCAGCCAAAAACCACATCGCAAAAGCCATAACCATTTTCAAGACCACTAATGAACTTTTTAGAATGAATTACTTTTCCACGCAAAACGCCATCAGTATCAGCAAACGCGAATTTTATTTTTTTTATATCGTTCTCTTTAAGATAGGTTATAATTTGATCTTCATTCATAAAATGTAGAATAATTTCGGAGGCAAGTTAAGCAAGATAAATATAATGCGTGAAACAATAAAAAGTTTGCCTGCATACGATAACGCCGGTATTTTTGTTTGAGCAATTTAATGGAAGAATCAGTCTGAATCAAATTAGTTTACCTAGGAGTTATTAGAAGTCCGACTGTTAATAAATTTTAAGGGATTAATTTTAGTTATTAATCCCTTCGGGATTTAATATTGGTAGAAAAAAAAATCCCCCGGCTTTTTACAACCAGAGGATCCATCATATTTAGTTAGTTAGAGAGTTAAACTTTTGCTGATTTTACAGTTTTGATAATTACCGCTGCAACTTTATATGGATCGGCTGCTGAGTTTGGACGACGATCTTCCAAATAACCTTTCCAGCCTTTTTGTACAGTATATAAAGGAATACGTATAGAAGCGCCACGGTCAGATACGCCATAGCTATAATCATTTATAGAAGCTGTTTCGTGTTTACCTGTTAAACGCTGATCGTTATAAGCTCCGTAAACCGCAATACATTCAGCAACAGCCGGACGGAAAGCTTCGCAAATTTTGTCATAAACTTCTTTACTGCCACATGTTCTTAAAGTAGTATTTGAGAAGTTAGCGTGCATGCCTGAACCATTCCAGTCTAAAGCGCCTAATGGTTTGCAATGCCAGTTGATAGAAACACCATGGCTTTCACCAACTCTTTCCAGTAAATAACGGGCAACCCAAATTTGATCACCGGCTTCTTTTGCGCCTTTTGCAAAAATCTGGAATTCCCACTGACCGGCAGCAACTTCACCGTTGATACCTTCAACATTTAAACCGGCTTCAAGGCACATATCCAAATGTTCTTCAACTATATCTCTTCCGTAAGCATTATTTGCCCCTACTGAACAATAGTAAGGGCCTTGAGGACCTGGGTATCCACCAGCAGGGAAGCCAAGCGGTTTATTAGTTTCAGGATCCCATAAAAAGTACTCCTGCTCAAATCCAAACCAAAAATCGTTATCATCATCCTTTATAGTAGCGCGACCGTTTGACTCATGTGGTTTGCCTGTTGAATCAAGTACTTCGCACATTACCAGGTATGCATTTAGCCTTCCGGGATCTTTACAAATAAAAACAGGTTTCAATACGCAATCAGATGAACCACCTGGTGCCTGTTCAGTTGAAGAACCATCAAAGCTCCAATTAGGACAATCTGCTAATTTACCGCTGAAATCTTTTTCAATTTTTGTTTTACTGCGCAGGCTTTGTGTTGGTTTATAGCCATCAAGCCAAATGTACTCGAGTTTAGTTGCCATTGTTTAATAGTTTTATAAAATTTGGGTCGAATCGTATTTTTTGTAATCTTAATATACAATTATTGAGGCGAATTTAAACTATTTTTATAAAATCCATTATAAATTGTTAAAAAAATTAGAATTTTTTTCGAAAACACATATTTCTCCTATTAAAGTGAATAAAAATGACATAGAACAAATAATCAAATCATAATTAAGGATTAAAAATTTGTCAAAAAAATAAAATCCGCTTAAATTAAACAGCTTTTATTTTTTTATTACGAATTATTTGATTATTTGGCGGAAGCAACACCCCAAAAACAACTGTTCCGGATTTTCTTTAAAGAGGTATCGCTAGCTATTACATCACCATCAAATTTATTTTTCTTATTGAGCAAATAAAATCTGGCGTTTTCATTATTGTAAAGATATGTAGTAAGGTTTGTTGGTCTTCGGCCACCTTTTAAATTAACATTTATTGCCATGCCATTAATTATTCTGGAGCCATCGCCAATATCTATAGGATGTGAAGAAGTAATCCAGTTTACAGCATATATGATGTTTTGAGGTGGAATAGCTGATGTTAATTTCTCGTAACTATCCGTTTTTTGAATTACCAGGAGCAGGCATTTTACACATGGTTCAGGCACAGTGGCATTTCCATAATTTTTTTCAGGATTGTTGATTACGCTGTCTTTCTTCCCATTAACTGTTACTGTCATTTTTGTGATATCTTTTGATACAGGTTTTGGTTTTGAACGATTACAGGAGATCAAACCAATTAAAGTGATACCTATAAGAGCAACATGTTTTATATTTTCCATAAAGACATTAATATCAATAGAACTATATACAGAACTTTAGGTGATTTGTTTAATATTTCCTAAACTAGGGCGGTTGGATTTAAGATTTTTTAATTAAAGTAGTCATCAGAGTCTGAGTATGGTAAAAATTCCGAAATCAAACTTCCGAATTCCGAAATTCTACATAAATATCTATCTTCGGCCAATTAATTTTCCATCTCCAAAACAAATTACTAATATGAAAATAACAGTTGTTGGCGCCGGTGCTGTTGGCGCTACCTGCGCAGATAATATCGCCAGGAAAGAATTGGCTGAAGAACTTATTTTATTAGACATCAGGGAAGGTTTTGCTGAAGGCAAAGCAATTGATATGATGCAAACCTCGGCCTTATTAGGCTTCGATACAAAAATCAAAGGAGTTACTAACGATTATGCTGCTACGGCGGATTCAGAAGTGGTAGTGATCACCTCCGGTTTACCGCGTAAACCGGGAATGACCCGCGAAGAACTTATCGGCACCAATGCAAACATTGTAAAAAGCGTTACCGAAAACATTGTCAAATATTCGCCGAATACAATTATCATAGTTGTTTCGAACCCGATGGATACCATGAATTACCTGACTTTTAAAACATCAGGTTTACCAAAAAATCGTATTATTGGTATGGGCGGCGCATTGGATTCAGCAAGGTTTAAATACTATTTAAGCCAGGAACTGGGCTGTTCTCCTGCTGATCTGAACGCGGTAGTTATTGGCGGTCATGGCGATACAACCATGATCCCATTAATAGCCCAGGCTACATGGAACAGTATTCCGGTTACACAATTATTAAGCAAAGAGCAACAGGATAAAATAGTTGCAGATACAATGGTTGGCGGTGCAACCCTAACAAAATTAATCGGCACATCAGCATGGTACGCACCAGGTGCAGGCACTGCATTTATGGTGGAAAGCATTGTACGCGATCAGAAAAAACTAATCTCCTGCGGTGTTGCTTTGGATGGCGAATACGGACAAAAAGATATTTCTTTAGTGGTTCCGGTTATCCTGGGTAAAAACGGGTTCGAAAAAATTGTTGAGTTTAAACTGACCGATGATCAAAAAGCAACCTTCAGCAAAAGCGCCGATGCGGTAAGGAATATGAACCAGGTATTGTTTGATACCAAGGTGATATAATTGCACTCTGTTTTAGATTTGACAACTTTTTGAAAGTTGTCAAATCTTATTCAAACAAGGACTTTTATGTGATAATGAAGGTGTGGCTTTTCATTACTTATCTAAGGTAAAAGCTATCGGGACAGTATAAACTACTCGTACAGGCTTACCATTTTGCGATCCTGGCTTCCATGGAGGTAATAATTTAATAATTCTTACCGCTTCTTCATCACATCCATCACCTATGCCTTTTGCAACCTTTATACTACTTAAAGTACCATCCCCTTCAACAACAAAATTTACGATAACACGGCCCTGAATGCCATTCCTTCTCGCAAGCGAAGGATATTTTAGATTATGATTAACGAATTCAAGGAGCAGTACCGCTTGATCAATACCAATCAGTGATACAGTGATCAATTATTCCCAATCGGCACATACTTTTGTTCAACGTTCCATCCATTTATATCAACCAGGAGATTTTTTTTGTTAGTCTGTGCATTGTATTCAATAATTATCTTTTTCTGTTCACCAGGTAAAACTGTAATATAATTATCGCTGTAAAATGCAGGCAGTAGTCTTTCTTTTGTGTCAGCATCAACCAGTGAAAGTCTGTTGAAAAAAGCGAGTGTATTAGGTTGCTTATTTTCCATTGTAACTTCCACCCTGCCCTGCTGTAAATATTTTGCCTTAACAGTTAAATCATTTTGTTTCATTTTTTGCAAGCCGGAATAAGTTCCCTTATTATCAGGCATCCAATATAAATTTTCAGCAATCAGTTTTTTATCTGTATCAAGCAATTGAAGCGAAAGGAAAACGCCTTCCTTAGCCGCCATTTCATCAAGTGTTTTCTTTATTGAAAAATACTTTTTAGTTGTTGTTGGTCCTATATCTGCAAAAACCTGGGTAAGTAAGCTGTCTTTTCCATTCATATCAAATGTTTTTACAACCATCATCATGCTTCGCCTGGCTTTAAACGTGTTATTAGCTACCATTACCATACCATTAACCGGGTTATACATTATATGAAATGGTTCACTACCATTATGCAAGCCATACAAACAGGCATTTGGGTCAAGGTAGTAATCATACATTTGCCCCCGCATGGCTGTCCATGGGTTTTGGGTTTTCCAGATAATAAAACCTGTATACCAATCCCACATATGAGAGGTGAAACCTTCTGCAAGTCCACGATATTGATCATAATTCACCAGTTGTGCTTTAAATGCAAAATCTTCGACGCTTTTCACTTTTCCATATTTGTTAATACTGGTATCATAACCAATATATTTATGATAATCCCAAACCTCGTCAGTTTTGGTTTTCCCTGTAGTTTCATCATAAACAGGCGGAATCAAATGATCAGCCGGAAGAAACCTTTTCAGCGATTCGTAATCACTTACCCCAATTGAACCAACTTCAGAATTAAAAGGAAAAGTACGGTATTCCCAAAAAACAGATAAAGGCTGTATGCCATATGGGCCATCACCATTACCGCCAATACTATTACGCGACATACTATCTGAATTGGAGTAATCCACAAACCACCGGGTATTATCCAATTTCGGCATAATGGTATCCCGCAAAGCCAATAAAATATCTTCCGGCGGGGTTATCTCATTACCTCCGCACCATATAGCCAATGAAGCATGGTTACGGACCATTTTGATTTGATCAGTGGCAGATTTAAGAAATAATCCGTGATCATCAGGGTATTTTCTTCTTGCCCATTGATCATCCAGCTTCATAGGGTCTTGCCAGCGCCCATTGCAATCGCCGGATCCCCAAAGGTCCTGAAAAACCAGCAGACCGTATTTGTCGCAAGCATCATAAAATTCGGGACGTTCAATCATAGCGCCACCCCAAACCCGTATCAGGTTCAGGTTCATATCCCGGTGAAAACGTACCTCTGCGTCATAACGGGCATCTGAAAAACGTAGCATTTCGTCGGATATGATCCAATTACCTCCTTTTATAAATATCTTTTGACCATTTACTTCTATCTGCCTGCTGCCGGTGGTTTCATTCCATTCAGTTTGTAATTGTCTTACTCCTGCTTTAAGTGTTTGCTGATCGGACAAAGAATTACCATTTGCAACAAAACTTATTTTAACATCATATAAATTTTGTGGCCCATAACCATTAGGCCACCATAGTTTAGGATTTTGAAGTATATAATCATTAAAGCTAACCAACTGCATTGACGCAGGTTTTAAAACAACATTTTCCGATAATATTTTGCCATCTATCTCATACTTTATAATGCCACTTATTGTCACTGTTGTAGGATTACTTAATTCGGCAGAAACCTGGATTATAGCCGGTTTTTGCAGCTCATCAGGGTATCTTATGCCAGGAACAAGTGTAATTAGGTGTGAATCTGTTATATGTACTGCCCCTGTTTTTTGTATAGTAACTTTATCCCATATGCCGGTATTCCTGTCTCTAACCGGTTGTATCCAGTCCCAGCCTGCTGTGTATTGCAAACCAACATTACGCGCAATAGTGCCATCTCCACCCTGGCCTCCATTAGGATTACCAACTACAGTTGGCGGACGAACCAATACAGCTAAACGATTGTTCCCATCCTTTGCAAGGACAGCAGTAATATTATAAGAAAACCGTAAAAACATGCCCTGTTGAGTCGTTCTATTCAGTTTGTGGCCATTTAAATAAATGTCGCAACTATAGTTTACGCCCCTGAAATTAAGGTATACCTGGTTGCCATTTTTGGCAATTGCTTCCTTAAAATCTTTAATAAACCAATAGGTATAATAGTCGGGACCGGTTTTATAAATATCAGGTATTTGTTCATTATTCATCCCGAAAAAAGGATCAGGTACTTTTTTGTTGTTTAACAGTGTTGTTAAAACAGTACCCGGAACTGTAGCCGGCATCCAGCTACTGTTATCAAAATTTGGATTTGAAAGCAAATTCCCCGGCTCTTTTACATTACTGATAGGAGCACATTTCCACCCAGTATTTAGCTCATAACTGGTTTGGGCATATCCTGTATATAATGAACATTTAACCGATAAAAGGAGAAGCAAAGTATAAAGCAATTTCACTTTTATTGGTTTGAAAAAAAAAGATTGAACCATCTGGAAAACTTAATTTATATAATATCTAATTATAACCTAAAGTAGCTTTTTGCTGAGCCATTTCAACAGGCACTTTAAATTACTTTAGGTAATGATTGTGTTACAATAAAAGTACAATTTGTGACGCTGTAGGAGGGAAATTTTTATCGATTAGCGTATAACGCTATTTTCCTGTATAGATCATTTGGATTAAAAGGTTTACTTATATAGTCATTCATTCCAACAACAAAAGCTCTATCCTTTATATCAAGCATAGCTGATGCTGTAAGTGCTATGATGGGTAATTTTTTAAATTTCTCTCCTGATAGCTCTCGTATGGCTATTGTGGTTTCATAGCCGTCCATTTCGGGCATTTGCAAATCCATAAGCACAATTTGATAGTCATTTGTTTGCACTAGTGTGAGGGCAATATTTCCATTCTCGGCTACGTCACATTCAATATCCCACATTTTCATAAATTGCTTAGCGAGTATAACATTTATCTGGTTATCTTCAACAATTAAAATTTTTACCCCTTTTAAACTTTTTTGTTCAACGAGGGGCTGGCTGAATGAATCGGTTATAAATTTTGTTGAACCATTTTTCAAACTAAGTCTAAAGTAAAATACTGATCCTTTACCTAATTCGCTCTTCACTTTAATTTCACTGCCCATTAAACCGAGTAACCTTTTAGTAATGGTTAGGCCTAAACCTGTACCGCCATATTGCCGGGTTGTTTCGGCAGCACCTTGTGTAAAACTTTCAAATATGTTTTCAAGCTTATCAGCAGCAATACCAATACCCGTATCGGTTACTTCAAAATCAATAATAGTATGATCATCTAATTTTTCATGTAAAGAAGCAATGATTGTGACTTTTCCTTCTTTTGTAAATTTAACCGCATTGCTTATCAGGTTTGTTAATATTTGACCCAATCTAACAGGATCACCTTTAACAACATTCGGAAGTTCCTCATCAATTAAAAGTTTAAGTCCTATGTCCTTTTCTTTAGCCTTTTGCAATAAAGCGAGCCTGACGTTACTTATAAGTTCTTTGATTTGAAAATCCGCTTCTTCAAATTCTATTTTACCGGCTTCAATTTTACTGAAGTCGAGAATATCATTAATTAATACCAAAAGGTTTTCGGCAGAAAACTTTAACAACTTTAGGTATTCAGTTTGTTCGGGCCGCGGATCAAGTTGTAACAACAAATGTGTAAAACCAATCACAGCATTCATCGGCGTTCTGATCTCGTGACTCATCGTTGATAAAAACTGCGACTTTGCTGTTGCAGCCCTTTCGGCAAGGTCTTTTGACAAAATAAGTTGTGCCTCTAATTCTTTAGCTTTACTTATTTGATCTTGTAAAAACCCGATAATATGAATTAAATCGTCTTCTGATTTGTCAAGATCTGTCAGGGAATCAGGTGCAAGTGAACTTATTGCTTTTTTTATTTCAGATATGGATTGTTGTTTTATCTCATTTTCTTTATATAAAAAGTTATTTACCTCCTGATATTCTCTTTCACTTATTGTAAATGCATGCTCTGTTATTTTATTGCTTTTATCAAAAGTGTGATATGAATTGCTTACACTTTCAAAAAAAATCTTTAAAGTTTCATCTTTTAAATACGATTCAGGTAGCAATTTTTTAATTTGCTTATTTAAAATACTATGATATTCCATATCTTATTTATACCTCAGTAAATGTGGTAATCGTCATGGTTTGGTTATGTAATTCACACTGCGTACTCTTGGTAAACGGCGATATTTCTCCATAAGAATAAAAACCTGTTATAGTAGTATCATTCCCTAACACATCTTTAGCTGCTTCCACTTCTTCTTCAATTCTTTCCTGTAATATTAACTTGCGGCCAACACAGCTAATCAGTATGGCTAAATCTGGTTTACTATCCCCAATACTGCTAAAGGAATTTTCGGCTGCTGTTGATGACGCTTCTATCAATTTATCGAAATTGGCTTTCATTAATCTAACCTTACTGCCTTCGGGCAGATTTCCAGCAAAAGTCATTGACTTATCCTCTTCATTAACACTTAATATAGTTCTGACCAAATTTTTATCCGACCCATTTATTCTAATCGAAAGCGGGAAAAGCAATGCTGAACCTGGCAGCTCATTTACATAATCACCAAGATATTGTTTATATAGATCAAGAGCATTTTTTTTATCTATTTGAAACAAAACATTTTGATTTGACTTTGTAATTATGCGTTCATGACCAAATTCATCCCAGCCCCCTAAGGAACCATGGCCGATAAGTAAATTCTTACCATAAAAACCAATTGCTATAACATTTCCCGGACTTGGGATATCATTCATTCCTGTAAAAGTTTTTTTAAACCTGGCGGCATCTCCGGCTAATCCACCTGTTATAGGAACCTGTCGATAGTTGTCGCGATTAAATCCATCTACAAGTTCGCTCCCATTTATTGATGTACCATCAGAAATAACCAATACACCGCTCAAGTCATCCTGATCTAGCTGTTTTATTAAATAATTGCCTGTATTAAAGCTATTAGCATGTTCATGTACATTTGTTTTTACGCATTTAACCGTTGATTTTTCAAATTCAATAGCAGTTACCACAGTAGTATTATCATAAACAGAATCATTAATTATTTCACCTGCTGTTGATGCCAAAACAATTTCGGCTCTAGGGTAAGCTTTTTTTATATACTCAAAAATCTCTTTTTTCACAATGCATTCTGATGATCCAAATACTAAAACTAGCTGGCATTTATCTGCATTAATATCTGATGGATAATCTTTCCATGCATTATTAAAAAAATGATGTTGTTTGGTTTTCATTCTATAAGTAAATATTAATTAAATCAGATCAGCGACATGAATTTTAGCTTAATGCCCATCGTAAGCTGCTCTAATTCAATAAATTTAAATAAAATAGTTTAATATAGATTATACGAGGCTTTGTTTTTTTTTGTTATAAGATAAAAAATTAACATAAGCCAAAAAGCCTGTCCAGCGTTAGCAGAACAGGCTTTGGGCTTTAATTTAGTTTCAGTATTTAAACTTATTATTTAAAACTATCATTAGTTAATCCGGTATTTGCTGTAACGGTCTTAACTTTATATTCAATTGGCTCACCATTAATACTATTCAATTCAGTGAACGGCATTTTAATACCTGTATTTATGTTTTGGTAATCGCTAAATTCCATTCTTGTGCTGTTTGGCACATCAGTATATTGTTTAACTTTTAAACCGTTTTTTTGATCATAAAAATATTTCACTTTAATACCGTTGGGTTGAGTTACTGTGATAAGATAAGCCAATTGCCCATTAACTACCTTCAGTGTACTATCAAGCTGTAAACTATAACCTGCTTTATTAAAATCAAGTTCTGGAAAGAGTTTATACCTTGCTTTAACAGATTCCTTTTCAGTTCTGTCGCTAAGCTTTACATCTCTCCCATTCTGTTTTAAACTTACGCTATCGCCGTCAATAATAATATGAGAAGCGCTGAAATTGTTAAATGAAGGTACAGTAATGTCCTGGTAAAACTTATTTGGCATTTTAAATTTATTTACTCTTACCAGTTTGAAGCCCTGAATAGTCCCTTCTGATTCTATAGTTAAGTCTGATACAGCCTTTAGCTTGTCTTCCCCGCCTACAGCATCAAAGTATGCTCTTATAACGGAGTTTGCTGTCACGCTTTTGTTCATCGCTACACCCGCCAATGAGTTGTTTTCCGGATTAATATCGGGTAAGGCATGATCCGGATCAATAATTACATAGTCTATTTTTGAAGTGGATTTATAGGCGAAAGTCCATGTGCCTCCACGCTCCCAAATTTCGGCGGGTAAGTTCAGCTTTCCTGTATTACCATTTTCTTCTTTAACAGCTACGGTTACAGGCAAAGCCATACCTTCTAAATTTTCAATGGTTATCAAAGCGCCTTTTGCGGGGTCATTATCATTGTAAGCTATTTCTTTTACAGATTGATCAAGTTTCCATGTAGTGAAAAACCATTCATTCCAAAACCACCCCAGATCTTCACCGGCAGCATTATCCATAGAATGGAAAAAATCAAATGGTGTTGGATGTTTAAATGCCCAACGTTTTATATAAGTACGGAAAGCATAATCAAACCGTTTTTCTCCTAAAATCTGTTCTCGTAATATTGTTAAACCAATGGCTGGTTTTTCATACGCTGCAAAGCCCAAATAATCAGGTTGTATTACATCCGGTATACTCATAATAGCATCAGCGCCGGGAGAAAACATAGCTGGTGCTGATTTTTGTGCATCCTGCGCTTGAAAATACTCTCCATTATTAAAAACTTTGGTATCTACTTTATTTATAAAAGTGTTAAAACCTTCATCCATCCAGGCATATTTACGCTCATTGGAGCCTACGATCATCGGGAACCAGTTATGGCCAAACTCGTGATTAGTAACTTCCCATAATCCACCGCCCTGGCTTTCTGATGAGCAAAAAACTATGCCAGGGTATTCCATCCCTCCTACTATACCTGCAACATTGGTTGCTACAGGGTAAGTATATTCATACCATTCTTTTGAGTATAATTCAATGGCCCCCTTTACATATTCAGTTGAACGGCTCCAGGCATTCATACCTTTACTTTCAATGGGGTAAACTGACTGAGCAAGAGCCTTTTTACCGCTTGGCAAATTTATACGGGCTGCATCCCATAAAAATGCTTTTGAAGCTGCCCAGGATACATCACGTGAATTTTTGCAGAAAAAATGCCAGGTTAGGTTTGCTTTTTGAGGATAAGAATCACGGGTTGACAAATCAACCGAATCTTTTACCATCAATGTTTTATCGCTATTTTTTGCTAATGCCAAACGATTGATAATTTTAGGAGACAAAACCTCGGCAGGGTTTAGCAATTCGCCAGAACCTACCACAACAAGATTAGCAGGCGCAGTAATTGTATAATCAAAATTACCATACTCCAGGTAAAATTCACCTGCGCCCATATAAGGGATCACATTCCAACCGGTAACATCATCATAAACCTCCATACGCGGATACCATTGTGCAATTTCATAAATCCAGCCGTTTTTGGTAAGCACCCGCCCCATCCTGTCGGTACCATATTGAGGTACATCAAACGCATAGTCAATTTTAATCTGAACCTTATTTCCTCCAGATTTCAGCGTATCATTGAGTTTTATCTGAAGGCGGGTATCAGTTACCAGGTAATCAACCTTTTCAGCCTTACCGTTTTTTATAATATAAACGTCTTTTATTTCATCACCGTTTGTAAATGTTTTATTAGTAAAACGGCCTCCTGTAACCGGGCTTATTGCTTCACCACGGGAATCTTCACGATAAATATTCTGATCAACCTGCAGCCATAAAAATTCAAGAGGATCAGGACTGTTATTAGTATAAGTAATAAGTGTTGTGCCGTTTACACGGTGTTTTGCTGTATCTAAAGTAACGTTCAATTTATAATCGGCGCGGTTTTGCCAGTATTTTGGACCAGGTGTACCTGCAGCTTCCCTAAATACAGTCCCGTCAGCAGGGTAAAATAATGGTGTGAATACTTTATGCTGATCGTAGTTAGCGGGAGAAGGGTCGCTGTTTTGAGCATGACTTGTTAATGCAGCAGCAAATAATGATATTAATGATAAGGCAATTTTATAATACTTCATTGTCAGGAAAGCTTTTTAATTTAGCGAGCAAGATAGGGAAAATTTGTTTTAAGTTGATTTAGTTGAATATGTTACAAGTAGAATAAATATATTTTTAATTTTAGTAAGATGATCACATCGATAAAACGTTACAAAAATTGCGAACCGGATTTTTTTGAGTTCTTATAATTAACAGAATATATAGAAGAAAGCAAAAAGTAATGGTAAATTAGACAATTCTTCAAATCCCATTCAGATCAAATCTCCACCTGATCAACTTCTCACAATTATCGGAATAAACCTAATCAACTTTTTTATATTTTTGCGGACGATAAATACGATGCTATACCGTATCGCCTATCCCATCCTTACTAATGGATATATCAGTTGTTGTACCTCTTTATGATGAAATAGAATCATTACCCGAGCTAACCTCATGGATTAGCCGCGTTATGGACGAGAACCGGTTTACTTATGAGATCATCCTGGTGGATGATGGCAGCAGCGATGGCTCCTGGGAAATGATCAGGAAGCTGAATAAAAACAATCCCTTTATAAAGGGCATTAAATTCAGGCGCAATTATGGCAAGTCGGCCGCTTTAAATACGGGTTTCGAAGCAGCCCAGGGCAATGTAGTTATTACTATGGATGCCGATTTACAGGATAGCCCGGACGAGATACCGGAACTTTACCGTCGCATTACGGAAGAAAAATATGACCTGGTATCGGGCTGGAAGGCTAAAAGGCATGATCCTTTAAGTAAAACTATCCCAACAAAAATATATAACGCCGCAACACGCCGTATGTCTGGCATACATAACCTGCATGATTTTAACTGCGGTCTTAAGGCTTACCGTAAGGCGGTTGTAAAAAATATTGAAGTATATGGCGAAATGCATCGTTATATTCCCGTTATAGCTAAATGGGCCGGTTTTGTTAAAATTGGCGAACAGGTAGTTGAGCACAGGCCCCGTAAATATGGGAAGACTAAATTTGGCATGAGCCGGTTTATAAATGGGCTGTTAGACCTGATGTCAATATTCTTTGTTGGCAAATTCGGCAAAAGGCCAATGCATTTCTTCGGAAGTATGGGTGTATTAAGCTTTTTAGCAGGAACTATCATTACAATATGGATGATAGTTGATAAGCTTACCGCTATTGCCAAAGGGGAGCATTACCGTAACATTACAGAACAGCCCCTGTTTTATATAGCTCTTGTAGCTGTAGTATTGGGTTCTCAGCTATTCCTGACCGGCTTTGTGGCAGAATTGGTAGCCCGCAGT
>JAQBOA010000101.1 GCA_028288305.1 Mucilaginibacter sp. | reverse complement strand
ATTGCCTTAACACCAGGCGTTGGGTTGTTATTGTTGGGAATGGCGTAAAATTGAGGTTAAGCATATCAGTACAAAATTAATGCCTGTTTAATTCATCATCAACCTGATCTCCTCTGGTTTATTCAATTGAGGCTCATGAATCTCAATAATCAAAAGTAGGTTATTTTTATAATTGATTGAAACGGGCATTATCTCCTGCTGTGTTAGGAAAATCGCTTTTAAAGTTTTTTAGCCAATATGGCGGGATTGAACGTTTGAGAATGGGTAGCCCCTGACGGGGCAAATGCCATTTTTGATATTTATTGCTACAAATAGGTAGCCCCAAACGGGGCATGGAATCAAGTTTTTTTTGCAGTAAAATCTTAAAAGCGATTTCCCTGTAAAAATGGGAAAGAATTAAGCTGATGTTATTTCAATATAACTTTAGTTGCCCCATAGCCAAATTTATCCTTACGGGCATCCATAAAGGTTTTTATTTTTTGATGTTTGCTTAATATTCTGTGAATCTCGTGCTTTAAAGTGCCATTTCCGGCACCATGAATAAATGTAATTTCAGGTAGCTGATGAACAATTGCCGCTTCAAGCGCTTTGTGAAAATAAGTTAATTGGATGCTTAATATTTCGGCGCTGTTTAGAAATTGGTAATCGTCGCGTAATTTTTCAATATGGAGATCAATCTCACTCTCCGGCTTTTCAACAACAGTTTTTTCTTCTTTTGGCCTGAAAAAACTTTCTTTTAATTTTTGGGCATCAATAAGCAATCCCGGATCATCCAATTGAATTAACCATCCCTGCTGGTTTAATATTGGAACCGCTTTTTTGGAACCTGAAAAATCTTTAGCTTTAAATTTTTCATTTACAACCAGGGGCGCTAAAGGTTCCACATTCTGACCTGTGTAAAACAGGATGTGGAAAATAAATTTTGGCCATAACTGCAAATCAGCTAACTGTTCAGAATAAATTTTTATTGCCGATTTAGGCGCTATTATTCCATTATATTCACCTTTAAAATGCTGCTTTTTTTCGGTTGTCAGCGCTGCCAATACTTGAAAAGAAGTATCATTTATCAAATAAAAATGCACTACTGAATTAGCTTTTTGGTCGCTAACTACTCCAATATAAACACCTTTATCCTGAAATTCCCCTGTTAATACTTGAGTCTCCTCAATAACACTGGCTTTAGCTTTTCCGGCAGGTTCATATCCATGTACAGAGGTAACTTTGCTTGCCAGCACAGGTATTTCAAAATCATCCTCACCTGTTACCCCAATCATCTGGTCGTCAATGATGCGGGTAACGAAACCTTCCATCTTCTCATCAACAAACCGTACAAAATCCCCTAATTTATATTTCATAGCCTTGTGGTTTAATCGTCATGATCTTGATATATGAGATTTTATTATTGTTCGGGCAAGTATCGTGCAATAATTTTATATCTGATGTTAGTTAAGCAATAAAAGCATAACATTACTTAATTAGCTTTATTACTTCCAGCCTTTACTTTTTCAATTCAACGATACCTTAACCTCTGCCCTCAAAGAAAAGCCTATCTTTGCCGCATGGCAGTAACCTTTGAGGATTTTAAATTTAACCGGCAAATTTTAAATGCCATTGCTGATGCTGGTTATACCGAAGCAACACCTATTCAACAGAAAGCTATACCGCCAATAATGAACGGGCAGGATGTAATGGGCATAGCGCAAACCGGAACCGGTAAAACAGCTGCTTATGTACTGCCTATCATCATGAAGCTGAAATACGCGCAAGGCGATCATGCCCGCGCCCTCATTATTTCACCAACACGGGAGTTAGCAATGCAGATTGAAGAAAACGTTAAGACCTTTGCTGCAAATACCGACCTTAGGGTTGTAGTTTTATACGGCGGTCTTGGCCCCAAAACACAAATTGAACAAATAAACAAAGGAGTCGATATTATTGTAGCAACCCCCGGGCGTTTTATGGATATTTACCTTGCGGGACATATTGTTACTAAAACATTGCAGGTTTTGGTATTAGATGAAGCTGATAAAATGATGGATATGGGCTTTATGCCCCAGATAAATCGCATTTTAGAAGTAGTACCCGTTAAACGGCAAAACCTCCTTTTTTCGGCAACCATGTCTGATAAGATACATGAACTTTCAAATAATTTTTTGGAGTTTCCAACCATTATTGAGGTAACGCCGCAGGCTACCCCGGCGCAAACCGTAAATCAGCAATTATTTTATGTGCCTAATGTTAAAACAAAAATAAACCTGCTCAAAAAATTGCTGGAGAAGGAAGGTGATATAAAAAAACTGATGATATTTTGCAAAACCCGTACCGCCGCCGAAGATGTGTACAAGTTTTTGCTGCGAAAGTTTGGTGAAAAAGAAGTTAAGGTTTTGCACGCCAATAAAGGACAAAATACCCGGATTAACGCTATAAACGCCTTTAAAAATGACGAAGTTAAAATATTGGTGGCAACAGATGTAGCCTCGAGGGGTATTGATGTGAGCGATGTGAGCCATGTTATTAATTTTGACGTGCCGGTAGTGATTGAAGATTATGTTCACCGGATTGGCCGCACAGGAAGAGCATATCAATCTGGAGAAGCGATCACTTTTTGTAACCCGGCAGAAGAATATTATATCCGTAAGATTGAAAAGCTCACCAGGCAAACAATTCCGGTAACAGATATTCCTGCAGACGTTTTTATTGAAACAACGCCATATGAGGAAAAGCAAGACCAGGCCAAAGAAATAGACATGCAAAAACGCCGCGATGATCCGGAGTTTAAAGGGGCGTTTCACGAAAAGAAAACACTTAATCAACGAAAGAAATTTGATGCGGTGAAGGAGAAAAGAAGCCCTGATCCCAGGTCAGGAAGGTTCACTAAATCTAAATCAACCAGAAAAAAACGTTAAGGAATATGAAGTTCAGAATTACACCGCTAAATTTTGCGAGTGCTTTTTTTTTAATTATTGCAGTTTATAGCTGGGTTTATGGAATTAAGATATCCGGCGTTCAACTTCAGCACATGGATGCTGCAATTGGCTGGATATTTTTACTATTTGCAGTTGTAGTGTCATTTATGGATATTCTCTTCCGTAATTTTTTTCCTGAGACTAAAAAAATATGGATTGTAGAGCTAAGCTTTATAACTTTGGCTGCGATAATATTTTTACTTGTTAAATAATTTATGAAAACTGCGGAGATTAAACTTACTATAAATCTTGACAATGATAATGTGCCTGAAAGCATCCTATGGGAATCAACTGATGCGCAGAATAAAGAGGCGTTGCCAGTAAAATCAATGATGCTGGCCCTTTGGGATCAAAATTATAAAAATACTCTGCGCATTGATCTTTGGACTAAGGATATGCCAGTTGATGAAATGAAAAGGTTCTTTTATGAAACCCTGCAAACTATGGGCGATAGCTTTTTACGTGCTACAGGTGAAACAAACATTGTTGAAGACCTGCGCGACTACTGTGCACACTTCGCCGATAAAATGGAAATAAGTCAGAAATAATTAGAGGTAAGATGCGTATCAGCAATATTATATCCTTTTTAGGCTTTATAATAATTATTGCTGCAACTTACTGTCCTATATTACGCCCGTTTCATTTAATTACCTGGGATGTTTATGATGGTAATAAGCCTTACGGGATTACCATCTTACTTGTTGCAGCTATTGGAATGCTGGGAACGGTTTTTAACCAGATACGAATAGTCCATATTACTGCCTGGTTATCACTTGCATTAGTTACATTGTTTTATTTAGCAGCGTTTTTAAAAGTATATACTTCTTTTAGTTTCGTGCCATTTCGTTTTTTTGATAACTTTTTATCGAAACAAATAAAATTTACATGGGGCTGGTATTTGTTGTTTGGAGGCCCTTTGCTGGCTTTGGTAGGCGTCTTTTCTGAAAAAAAAGATAGTTTTAAATAACTGTACTTTTAAGATAAATAATATATTTTTTTGACAATTGATATTGTTGCCTATTACTCAATATAGGGGTATATTTAAAAATTATTTTTGAACATACTGTATCAAATTAGTTCCGATGTCAAAATTTTCTTTTCGCAGACAAGTACTTATTGGATTTATTATTTCTCTCTTTTTAGTAATCAGCGTTTTTTATTTTTCATATAAAAGTATTCATGAACTTCAGCAAAATGAAAGTGCGATTGATCATACCGAAAGTGTGATTAAAACGGCTTCTGCAGTTCAGTCCTTACTTCTTAATGGGGAGACAGGTCAGCGGGGTTATATCGCGACCGAAAAGGAAACATTTTTACAGCCTTATAATGAATCAATCTACCAGGTACCAACAACTTTAACCATTTTAAAGAACCTCGTTGTAGATAATCCTGTTCAGATCCAAAATGTAGATTCTGTAATACTTTATGCAAATTTAAAAGTTGGAGAACTCCGGAATATTATCGATATAGCGCATTCAAGAGGATTTGACGCTGCCCGTAAAGTATTAGGTATTGCGCCTGGCAAATATGATATGGACAAGGTAAGGCTATGGGTTAGCCGGATAGTTAATGAAGAAAATAGAACGTTAACAATCAAGAAGGCAGCATCTGAATCCGCAGCTATAACAACAGCAAACTCGATAATTATTGCCGGTATTATTGTTATGTGTATAGTATTGTTATTATCCTATTATATTCAAACCTCATTTTCAAAAATCACAAAAAGCGAAGGGGAAATCAGGGCAGCTAATGCTGAGCTTGAAAGTGTTTTAAATGAAAACAAGGCAAAAAACTGGCTGCTCACAGGAACAAGTATATTGAATGAAAAAATGCTGGGCCTGCAAAGTGAAAAGGAGCTTTCACAAAATATTTTAAACGAAATATGCAGCTATAGCAAAGCTGTAACAGGTGCCTTTTACCTGTTTAACGAAGAAACTGAAAATCTGAATTTGTATGCTTCGTACGCTTTTCATAATCTTAATTTGTTAAAGAAATCAATTAAAGTAGGAGAAGGTTGGGTTGGGCAGGTAGCAAAAGATAAAAAAGCCGCTATAATTAAAGGGAAATTGAATGACAGTCTTGAAATATCATCTGCCCTGGTTCATCAGGATTTAAGTGAAAGCTTTATTGTGCCGTTTTTCTTTGATAAGAAACTGAAAGGAATAATAGAGGTAGCTTTTGATAACAAAATAGAAGATCATGTAAATGATTATATTTTAATTGTTGCAAATATTATTGGTGTTGCCGTAAACACCACCCAGGTAAATACTATTATGAAAGAATTGTTGTCGCAGGTACAACAACAGGCCGAGGAACTGGAATCCCAGCAGGAAGAAATGCGTATTACCAATGAAGAATTGCTTAACAAAACCGAAATGCTGCAAGCATCCGAAGAAGAATTGAAAGTTCAGCAGGAGGAATTACGCAGTACTAATACCGAATTGGAAGAAAAGGCAGGTATGCTTGAAGAAAGAAACCGGGCTATTGAAGAAGCACGAAAAGCTATTGATATTCAAGTAAAAGAACTGGAGCTAACCGGCAGGTATAAATCTGAATTTTTGGCAAATATGAGCCATGAATTACGGACTCCGCTTAATAGCATACTGGTACTTGCCCGTATACTAAAAGATAATAGATCTGCTAATCTTTCTGAAGACCAGTTAAAGTATGCAAGTGTGATTTTTAATGCGGGTAATGATCTGCTTACCTTAATCAATGATATTCTTGATCTCTCAAAAATTGAATCGGGTAAGTTGGACATGCAAAGAGAAACTGTAAAAATTAGTGATATTTTACAGGATATGGAAATGCTGTTTACGGAATTTGCCCTCAATAAAAAAATAAAGTACACAACTTCCATTAGTAAGAATTTGCCCGAAATTATATTAACAGATAAGGTTAGGGTTGAACAGGTAATAAAAAACCTGCTTTCAAATGCATTTAAGTTTACTCCCGAAAATGGCTCAATTGCCATAAATGTAATTCCGGGTACGGACGCACAAACAGTAAGCTTTTGCATAAAAGACACAGGCATCGGTATTCCGCGTGATAAACAAAAAGTAATATTTGAAGCCTTTCAGCAGGCCGATGGTTCCACAAGTCGCAAATATGGAGGAACCGGTTTAGGATTATCCATAAGCCGGGAGTTGGTTGCATTGCTCGGAGGTAAAATTACTTTAACCAGCGAGCCGGGTAAAGGCAGTGAATTTGTTTTAACCATACCTTTTAAAGCTAATTTTGATTTACCCAACGCAGAAAGCTTTCAAACAGTTGAAAATGTTATGAAGGATAAAATATTTTTAAAACCAGGAAAACAAATAGTTAGAAAAGATAACAGGGAGCCAATGGTAATAATTGTGGAGGATGATAAAAATTTTGCTGATATACTTCATGATTATTCTACCCAACATGGATACAAGTCAATAATAATTCATGAAGGCACAAATGCTGTACAAATTATTAAGGAAAATCAACCTGACGCTGTAATATTGGATATTAGGATACCAGGCAGAGATGGATGGCAAATATTAAAAGAGTTAAAGCAAACAGAAGAAACTTTGCACATACCTGTACATATGATGTCCGCAGGTGATACGGCTGCTAACCGTGTTCGGAGAGAAGGAGCCATAAGCTTTATTAAAAAGCCTGCGGATAATGGAACACTCAATAAATTGTTTACTGATATTATGCTTCAAAGCAGCACAAAATTTAAACAAATATTATTAATTGAGGATAATAAAGAACAAAGCCAGGCTTTACATGAATTGATGCAAAGCCAGGGTATTACTGTTGACAGGGCTTATGATGGTGAATCGGCATTTAGGATGCTTCACGAAAACGAATATCAGTGTATTATACTTGACCTGAACCTGCCTGATATTTCCGGGCTCGACTTTTTGGATAAGATTAAAGAAATTGATCGTTTTAAACAGCTCCCGGTTATCATAAATACAGCTATGGAACTGGATAAAACTTCGGTAAACAGGCTGATGCAATATGCAAATGCAATGGTGATAAAAACCAATAAATCTGCAGACAGACTTATTGATGAAGTAAACCTTTTTTTAAATAAAGTAAATGAATTAACCCAGGCTAATGAATCCGTTTTTTCGCAAAAAAAACAGGCATTTACAAAGGGAAAGGATGCCTTAAAAGGTAAAAAAATATTAATTGTTGATGACGACCAGCGTAATGTTTTTGCCTTAAGCAGTGCCTTGCAAAGCTATGATATGGTTATTGAAGTAGCCAATGACGGACAAGAAGCTATAGATAAACTAGAAGAAATTACTGATATTGATTTGGTACTTATGGATATAATGATGCCTGTGATGGATGGTTATGAAGCCACCAGGTACATTAGAGAGCAAAAAAAATGGGCAAAATTGCCGGTAATAGCATTAACCGCTAAAGCCATGATGAACGACCGTGAAAAATGCATAGCTGCAGGAGCAAATGACTATATTACCAAGCCGGTTGATATGGACAGGCTAATTTCATTAATTCAGCTATGGCTGATAACTTAATATGGACGTTCCTTCACAAAGTATAACCGATGAGCAAATGACCGAAATTGTCAATTTGGTAAAAACGGTATATGGTTTCGACTTTTCTGATTATACAAAAGCATCTTTAAAAAGAAGACTTACCAGGGTAATGCTTATAAAAAAACTGGGAATTTATGACCTAAAACATTTATTACTTAATGACCCTCATTTTTTCCAGGAGTTTTTAGAAGAAATAACGGTAAATGTTACCGAAATGTTTAGGGATCCCTCTTTTTACAAGGCACTGAATAGCCAGGTTTTGCCTTATCTTTCTACTTATCGGCATATAAAAATATGGTCTGCAGGGTGCTCATCGGGCGAAGAAGCATATTCCTTGGCAATTTTAATGAAAGAGGCGGGTTTAAAAGAGAAATCATTTATCTATGGCACCGATATAAATACTGATATGCTGAAAAAAGCGCGGAAAGGAATTTACAGCTTTCGTAATATAAAAAATTATGCAGAAAATTATCAGTTATCAGGCATCAACGGATCTTTAACCGATCACTTTACCACAATGTATGATGCCGCCACAATCCACAGTGAATTAAAACTTAATACATTGTTTTCTGTTCATAATTTAATTTCTGATACCGTTTTTAACGAGTTTCAATTAATTAGCTGCAGAAACGTTTTTATTTATTTTGAAACACAGCTGCAGGAAAGGATATTGGGGCTTTTTTACGAAAGTTTGAGTCCGCTCGGGTTTTTATGCCTTGGAAGTAAGGAGAATATAAGATCGGATATTTTCAAAAAAAAGTTTAAAGAAATAAATCCAAAAGAAAATATATACCAAAAAATTGGCTCTTGACTCAAACATAATCCAAAGATGGAATAATAGTCAAATATTGTTGATGGGAGGTTCTGCAGGTTCATTTAAATTATTATTACGGATTGTAAAAATATTACCGCCTGGTTTAAATAAGGCTGTGATCATTGTGCTCCATAGAAAAAAAAATTTTTTGAGTGAAATTGAAAAGTTATTCAATGATAACAGCAGGCTGCCTTTAAAAGAAATTACGGATAAGGATAAAATAAATAAGAACGCTATTTATATAGCCCCGGCAAATTATCATACCTTAATTGAAAAAGATGATTATTTTGGTTTGGATGTATCAGAACCCTTGTGGTTCTCAAAGCCATCAATTGATGTGACCTTTGAAAGCGCTGCCGAAGTATATAAGGAACATTGTACCGCTATATTGTTTTCAGGTGCAAACCCGGACGGCGCACAAGGGCTGCTTAAACTTAAAAATGCAGGTTCATTAACTATTGCACAGCATCCAAAGGATGCTGAATTTCCTGAAATGCCTAATGCCGCTATAAACGCTGCTGCTGCAGACTATGTGTTAAAAACTAATGAGATTGTTGAGCTTTTACAAATTCCTAATCCGCATAATTGATTTATTCATTCAAATAAATGTCCAACAATTAATGAACCTTTATACTAATGAACTACCTTTGAACAATGCAGCTCATTAATCAAACCTGGTACCTTTTTAAGAAAGAAGTGGTGCTGGAGTGGCGGTCAAAATATGCTTTTAATGGCGTTTTATTGTATGTGGTTTCAACCGTATTTATTTGTTATATTTCTTTTAATTTAACCCCGGGTTTTACAGGCAGCAAAGGTTACCCCATTGTTTGGAATGTTTTATTTTGGATTATTATGCTGTTTGCTTCGGTTAATGCTATTGCCAAAAGCTTTATGCAGGAGAGTAAAAGCCGATTATTGTATTATTATTCTATTGCCAGCCCTCAGGCTATTATTCTTTCAAAAACAATTTACAACATATTATTAATGTCGTTGCTCAGCATACTGGCACTGCTTGTTTACCTCGTTTTTTTTACTAATACCATTGGCGACCCGCTCTATTACTTTTTAACAGTATTGTTGGGCAGCCTTAGCTTTTCCACTGTTTTTACTATGATATCGGCCATAGCTTCAAAAGCAGGTAATAATGGTACACTTATGGCAATTTTAAGCTTTCCGGTTATCATCCCTATTATTTTATTACTTATCCGGCTCAGCAAAAATGCTATGGATGGTATTGAAAGAAGCCTGAGCTATGGTAATATGGGTGTGCTACTTGCCATTAATGTTATTGTTGTCGCCACTTCCCTTTTATTATTCCCCTTTTTGTGGCGGGATTAATATCCTTATTTAATGTGAGTTGTGTATTTGCCTTACCCTGCCCCCCAAAGGATTGAGAGTTAAAGACGCTAGAATTAGCTACTTTGCTATTAAAAGTCCTCTCCTTTGGACTGCTGTATGTACACAAATGTATCATCCTTCCAAATCAAATGCCCCAGAGGGTTAGCCCGTTTGCAGAAAACAAATAACAAAGCAAATTTGCCACGTCAGTAGCTACCCTTCGCGAATTGGTAGCCACTGACGTGGCAAAAGGACCGTCTGAAGAAATTCTACAAACGGGTAGCCTCTTACAGAGGCAAAACAGGTTTAACCAATTTCAAAAAGATGTGTACACACTGTAGTCCTTTAGAAAGAATTTAGATGAGGCGAACCTATGTTTTATTATAAAAAATAATAGCAAACTCACGTCAATACCGTTTCAAAATGGATAATTGGTTATAAATGACACCCGGTCATTTAGATAACATTTAATTGTAATATTTTTATTATTTTTATTTGGATTAAGTCTAAATAAATCTTTTATTTGCCTCAAATTAAACATATATGCAAACTAAAATTTTTACTTTTTTACTATTCTTTCTTTTTATTGTCACTACGGCGTTTGCTCAAAAAACAAACTCTGCAACCTCCGAAGATTCATTAAATAACAACCTAACCAAAAGTTCAACAACGATAGGTGGCTATGGCAATGCATTTTATCAACATGATGCAAATAGTGGAACGTCGAGACTTGACCTGGAACGCTTTGTACTTTTTACCGGCCATAAATTCAATGATAAGATATCTGTTTTTTCAGAATTGGAGGTCGAAGATGCAAAAGTAGCCGGTGGGGAGACAGGCGGTGAAGTTGCAATAGAACAAGCCTATCTTAAATTTAATTTAAATGCAAATCAATACATTGTTGGTGGTTTATTCCTTCCACGCATCGGTATCCTGAACGAAAACCACTTGCCAAATACTTTTAATGGTAATGAACGCAATTATGTAGAAACTTTTATTCTTCCTTCTACCTGGCGCGAGTTAGGCATTGGTTTATATGGAAACTTTAACAATTTGCCTTTAAACTATTCAGTAGGGCTTGTTAACGGGTTAAACTCCGCTACTTTTGAACATGGGAGCGGTATACGTGAAGGCAGATTTGAGGGACGTAACGCTACCGGGAACAACCTGGCTATTACAGCGGCTTTGCAGTTTTACCAGGGTAATTTTACGGCCCAGGTATCCACCTATTATGGCGGTACAGTAGGGGTGAGCAAGCAAAAAGCAGATAGTTTAGGTTTTAGCTCTGGTGTTTTTGGTACACCTGTAGCCATTGGCGAAGGCGATATTCAATATTCAAACGGCGGATTTTCCATAAGAGCTTTGGCAATTATAGTTTCAATACCCGATGCTGCAAATATTAACAGGGCGTATGCCAACAACACACCTAAAACAGAGTTTGGCGCTTATGCCGAAATTGGCTATGATATTTTACATATTAGGGCAAAGCCTCATGACGAGCAATTTATTATTTTTATTCGTGATGAAAGGTTTAATATGAATGCAGCCGTTCCATCAAACGGAGTAATGGACGGTACGCTTAATCAAAATCATATCGTTACAGGCTTTACTTATTTACCTATAAGAAATGTAGCTATAAAGACTGATATAAGGTTTATACATACGGGCAAGCAAAATCCAGACCTGGTTATTAACCCGGCGGCTCAGCCTTACCAGGTAAATAATAACCTGGTTGATTTTGGAATGGCATTTTCATTTTAAAAAAATATGGACAGAAGAGACTTTGTAAAACAATCATGTTCACTATGCCTTGCCGTTGGTTCGGGCATGCTGACCGGCTCCTTAACCTCATGTGCGGTGGCATTACCAGTATATAAAGCTACCATATCTGATAAGAAAATTGCCGTACCGGTGTCTTTATTTTTAACCAGTGATTTTCAACTGATCCAGGCTAAAAATTTATATTATAACATTGGCTTGAAAAAAGAAAAAGATGGCAATTATACAGCTTTGTTGCTACGTTGTACCCATGCAGATAACCAGTTGATCCCTACCGGTAATGGCTTTAAATGTACCTTGCATGGCAGTGCTTTCGATAATGAAGGACATGTTACCAGGGGGCCCGCTGAACGTCAGTTGAAAAAATATTCTACAGAAGTTTTACCCGGTCAAATAATTATTCATTTAAGCTAATTACTATGAAATAATTACACTTAGTATAATAAAATTTCATGATTACTTCATTTAAAATGTGTTTTTTAGCGTCTTGAAAAATAATTGTATTTTTGACTGATGCGATTCCCCTGGCTCATCCTGTTATATGTATTTTTCCCAATAATCGCGTTTGCGCAAAATGGAATTATTACCGGTACGGTAATAAACGGAGACACTAAAAAACCATTACCAAGAGCCAGTGTCTTTTTAAGTAATTCTTCTGCCGGAACGGCTACCGGTGAAAATGGTACTTTTACCCTTAATGGTTTAAGGCCAGGACAATATACACTGGTAGTTACTATTTTAGGTTATGAGGAGTATTCAAAAACCTTATTAGTTGGTCGCGAACCTATAAAACTGGATATAGAATTAGCACAAAAGCCGCTGATGCTGCGGGAAGTGGTTATCTCATCAGCCGCAGACTGGAAAAAAAATTATGCCGAATTTAGAAAGGAGTTTATTGGCTCAGATGAAAATGCCAAAGCCTGCACGGTAATAAACCCCCATATTCTTAATTTAACGTATAATCCTACAAAACAATTATTACACGCTGACGCGGATGAATTTTTAGTAGTTGAAAATAAGGCCCTGGGTTACCGTGTCAAATTTTTGATCAATGATTTTAGGATAGATAAAATAGCAAATATAATTTCAAGGGAAGGCCAGCAAGTGTTTGAAGAGCTTCCGGGAAGTGCAGCACAGAAAAAAAAATGGCACCAGAAACGTGAGGAAGCTTATTATGGTTCTGCAATGCATTTTTACCGTTCGTTATATGCTGATAAGTTAAATGAAGAGGGCTTTCAAATATTTAAGTTAACGCGTTATATTAATCCTCAAAGGCCATCGGACGATGTAATAAGGCGTAAATTCCAATTTTTTAAAGAACAAAGAAAGGCAGACTCGGCAAATTACTATATCGACTTATCAAAAATGTCAAAATACTATAATGAGTCTTTGAATAAGCCCGCTTATATGCCATTTGAAATACTCAGTTCCAGCGGTCAGCCGGGTATTTATAATGTACATTTCCCTAATTACTTGTATGTAATTTACACCAGAAAACGGGAAGAGGTAGATTATAAAGATATATATCGTCCCCTGAATATGCCCAACTATCAAACCAGTGTTGTAACAATCCAAAGGCCAAATACATCTTATTTTATAGATATGAACGGTACAGTGGTAGACAGTGCTCCATTGTATGAAGGATCTTGGTCAACCTCCAGGCTTTCAGATATGCTGCCGGTTGATTATGTACCTGACCAGAAATGAAGTTTGGTTCATTAGCTCATTGGTTCATTAGTTCATTGGTGGATGTTTGATTAGGTTTAATCGTAATTTTTGATTTTACTATTAAACCAATGAACTAATGAACCAATGAACTAAAAAAACTACCTTTGCGCGCGTAATAACTATGAAATTTATATATCAAACCTGGTGGAAAGTATTGGCAGTGCTAACTGTTCTGTACACCTTAATTGCCGGCTTTTTACTTGGCGTACCCCGCCTTCCGATATTGCATGAAACAATAAGGAACACCTATTTCCATGTGCCCATGTGGATTGCCATGTTCACAGTTTTTACCATATCGGTTATTTACAGTATAAAATATTTAAACACAGGCAAAGAAAAATACGATTTGATTGCTGTAGAGTGTGTGAATACAGGGACATTTTTTTATGTGCTGGGATTGGTAACCGGCATGTTATGGGCTAAATACACCTGGGGTGAATTTTGGAGCAATGACCCTAAACAAAATAGCGCTGCAATAGCTTTTTTATTGTACTGCGCTTATGCAGTGTTACGTAACTCGATAGATGAGGAACAAAAGCGCGCTAAAATATCTGCTATCTACAACATTTTTGCATTCCCGATAATGGTAGTGCTCATCATGATATTACCAAGGATGACCGATTCGTTGCATCCCGGCAATGGGGGAAACCCTGCGTTTGGCAAATTGGATATGGATAACCGGATGCGTATAGTTTTATATCCTGCTTTTATTGCCTGGAGTTTTATTGCCATTTGGATTGCAACTCTCCGGTACAGAATACGTTTAATTGAATATAAAAAGAATGAAATAAATTAATATGAAGAAAATATTTCTTTTGACACTTTTGTTGTTAGGTTACGTTACAGTATTTGCGCAGCAAACTCAGCAGGTTGAAATGGCTGATACGATGCGCAGCTCCGGCAAAATATACGTTGTAATAGCAACCATCGTTATAATTTTTGCCGGTTTAGCGGTTTATTTATTTTCAATTGATAAAAGATTGAAAAAAATAGAAAAGGAAAAATAGTTTAAATACCCTGTTTAGATTGTTTAAACGCACATTTATAGAGGACATAAGATACACCAGAGGTTGACAACAAATATTTGTGATATTCGTAAAAAATGTACAAAATTTGTACACTTTTTTAAGAATTTAATAATTATAGAAAAAAATTATGATCTTTACAGAACTGGCTGCTGATCAGGATACTCACTTTTTTAGCGATGTATGCAAGAATTTCGATTATGCAGCACAATTTACCAAACACGATACTGGTTTGTTAGACCAGATAAAATCATGTAACAGTGTTTATCGTTTTCGTTTCCCGATACGCCGGGGAAATGGTTTTGAAGTTATAGATGCATGGCGTGTGGAGCATTCCCAGCATCAGTCACCTACTAAGGGCGGTATCCGCTATAGCGAAATGGTTAATGAGGATGAAGTGATGGCGCTTGCTGCGCTCATGACTTATAAATGCGCCATTGTAAACGTACCTTTTGGCGGCGCTAAGGGTGGTATAAAGATTAACCCTAAGAGTTATAATCTGCAGGAGCTTGAAAATATTACTCGCAGGTATACAGTTGAACTGATCAAGAAAAATTTTATTGGCCCAAGTATTGACGTACCAGCTCCTGATTATGGTTCAGGCGAGCGTGAGATGAGCTGGATAGCTGATACTTATGCAACTATGAACCCCGGGCAGCTTGATGCCATGGGAGCCGTAACTGGCAAGCCGATTGCATTACAGGGAATTGCCGGACGCAGGGAAGCAACCGGAAGAGGTGTTGCCATTGCTATTCGCGAATGTGTGAATGTAGGTGAGGACATGAAAAAAATAGGCCTGCTGCCAGGAATATCAGGTAAAAAGATAATTGTTCAGGGATTAGGTAACGTAGGTTATTATTCTGCCAAATATTTGTCTGAGTTTGGCGCTATAATAGTTGGATTATGTGAGTATGAAGGCGCAATATATAACCCTGACGGCTTGGATGTAGAGGCTGTTTTTCAGCACCGTAAAGCAACCGGATCTATTTTAAATTACCCTGGTTCAAAAATAGAATTTAAAAACTCAAAAGAAGGTCTTGAACAGCCATGTGATATATTGGTCCCCGCAGCGTTGGAAAATCAGATAACTGAATTCAATGTTGGAAATATTAAAGCTAAAATAATAGCTGAAGGAGCAAACGGACCAACTTCACCCGAAGCAGAAGCGATTTTTTACCAGAATGGTGGAATGATTTTGCCGGATATGTATGTTAATGCGGGTGGTGTAACAGTATCATACTTTGAATGGCTTAAAAATCTTTCTCACGTTGCATTCGGTCGTATTAACAGGCGTTTTGAAGAAAATACTAATCTTAACCTTGTAAATATGGTTGAGGGCATAACCGGAGTAGCTTTAACCCCGTTACAGCGTTCAACTATTATTAAGGGCGCAACAGAATTGGAGCTCGTAAATTCCGGGTTGGAAGATACCATGATCCGTTCATACCACGAGATAAGGGAGACCTTTAAAGCAAACGAAAAAATTGATACCCTGCGTACTGCGGCTTTTGTAGGCGCAATAAATAAAATAGCGGTGTCATATCAAAATTTGGGTGTTTGGCCATAACAGATATTAAAGTTATTATATTTAATTAAGAATGAGACTGCATCAAAAAGCTTTTTCGTTCGATAAATTACAAAATAATATTTGGTCTCTGTAAACTCCGTGCTTTCTTAGTGGTCTTAGCGGTTTAATTTAACCGCAAAGTGCACTAAGAAAGGCACAAAGTGGCACAAAGAGTTAATCATACAAAATATAATTTCGTTTCTTTTTTGATGATCGATTTTTGATACAGTCTCATTCTTGTTTAGAAGGCTTTTATAAAATCAAACCTTAACTACCTGGTTTTTCAAAAAAGTCATCTTTTAAATCATCAATTTCTCTTCTGTCTTTTTTTGTTGGCCTGCCGGTGCCGCGATCGCGTTTTAATAAAGGAGCGTGGAACATGGATTTAAATGCGTGCGTTTGTTCAACCGGGGTTATATCTTCAAAAAAATTAACAACAGTTTTAGCATCGGCTCGGTTCTCAATCAAACCGGTAACTTTAAGCACTTTACGTTCAATACCTTTTGATACCTGGTAAACTTCGCCCACCTTTACTTCATGCGATGGTTTAATATTCTGGTTGTCCAATTTGACACGGCCAGCCTTACAGGCATCAGCCGCAAGCGTCCTGGTTTTAAATATCCGGATAGCCCACAGGTATTTATCTACTCTTAATTTTTCTTTTTCAGGCATAATTAATTCTCAAATTTACAAAGTCTTCAAGACTTCGTAAATTAGTAACGTATATTTTCAAATTATTACATTATCCATTAATTTGCAGGTAACCAATTCGCTTAAATTTTCTTTAATTTGCCAAAATTTAGATTCACCGATGCAAGACCTGAAAAAATTAATTGAAGAAGTCTGGGAAGACCGGAAACTGTTACTTTACAACGAATATATTAATGCGATTGAAACCGTTATTGAGAAATTGGATAAAGGTACAATACGTGTTGCTGAATTAATTGGCACACGCTGGCACACTCATGAGTGGATAAAAAAAGCGGTAATCTTATATTTCCCGATAAGGCAAATGGAAGAGATTTCTGTTGGTCCGTTTGTGTTTCATGATAAAATGAAACTTAAAACCGATTATGCAAAAACCGGCGTTCGCGTAGTACCTCATGCAATAGCCCGTTATGGCGCTTACCTTGCAAAAGGGGTTATCATGATGCCATCGTACGTAAATATCGGTGCTTATGTTGATGAAGGTACAATGGTGGATACATGGGCTACTGTAGGCTCATGTGCGCAAATTGGCAAAAATGTGCATTTGAGTGGCGGTGTAGGTATCGGTGGTGTATTAGAACCTGTACAGGCAGCACCGGTTATTATTGAAGACAATTGTTTTATTGGCTCAAGGGCAATAGTGGTGGAAGGCGTTCACCTGGAACCAGAGGTAGTTTTGGGTGCAAATGTGGTTTTAACAGCATCAACAAAAATTATTGACGTTACCCATGAAAACCGCATAGAACATACAGGTATTGTACCTGCCCGCTCGGTAGTTATCCCTGGTTCATATACCAAAAAATTCCCGGCTGGAGAGTTCCAGGTACCTTGTGCTTTAATTATTGGCAAACGTAAAGAATCAACCGATAAAAAAACATCCTTGAACAATGCTTTAAGGGAAAACAATGTTTCAGTTTAGAGAATGGTTGATTAGGTTGTATTAAGTGAGTGGTTAATTTTAATAAATACAAAATAATCAACTGCTCACTTAATACAACTATTCACAGAATCAATTACACCAAATGAAGATACTGATAAGGCTGCCTAACTGGCTTGGAGATGTGGTAATGAGTACTGCGTTTATCCAAGCAGTTTTGGAGCTTTTTCCTGATGCTAAGGTTGATGTAATTATTAAAAAGGAATTAAACGGTATAGCTTCTTTGATACCTGGTTTGCAAACTATCCATCCGTTTTCAAAGCAGGAATACAAAGGTTTGCCAGGGGTATATCGTTTCGGAAAAAAACTGAAGAGTGAACAATATGAGCTCTTTTTTAACCTGCCCTCTTCATTGTCATCATTAATAATGGGTTGGGCTACAGGTGCCAAAAAACGCATTGGATTTGGAAAAGAAGGTGGCTTTTTCCTTTTAACCAACGTTTATAAAAAACCATTAAATGTGCACCGGGTTGACGAGTATATTTCGTTATTGGAGCAGTTTACTGGTAAAGCTATTAAAAACAAACAAGTAAAACTGAATATTGCAAACCCGGTGAAAAATAATAACAACCGGGTTTTAATAAACTTTAATTCAGAAGCTGAATCCAGAAGAATGCCGCTGGATAAAGGCAGGGCTATTATTAACTTACTCCTTGAAACATTTAAAGATGCCAGGTTTACATTTATCGGCTCATCAAAAGAAGCCGATTTTGTTAACCAAATTATTGCGGGAACAAATAGTGACCGGATAGAAAATTTTGCAGGGAAAACTGATCTTGTAAGCTTAAGCAATTTAATGGCGGCTTCTGCGGCAGTATTAACCACCGACTCGGGGCCTGCTCATTTAGCTAATAGCGTTGGCACACCCACTATTGTATTATTTGGCGCCGGTAATGAGCATAATACAGCGCCTTATAATAAACAGAATTTAACGGTTCTCCGCTATGGTAAACTCAGCTGCGAACCCTGTGTGAAAAATACCTGCGAGTTATATGGGATACCAAAATGTATGCAACTGTTAGATGAATTACAAATCATCAATGCATTGCGCTTATATTTGCCTCATGATTAAAGATGAAGTTGCCAAAGCTTTAAAGGTTATACAGGAAGGCGGTATTATTCTATATCCTACCGATACTATTTGGGGGATAGGTTGTGATGCTACCAATACCGAGGCCGTAAAAAAAATTTATAAGTTAAAGCAGCGGGATGAAACTAAAAGCATGATCATTTTGCTGGATACAGAAAATAAACTGGAAAGTTATATAAGTGAAGTGAACCCGCTTGCTTATGAATTAATTGAATATGCCGAAAATCCTTTAACATTGGTTATGCCGGGTGCTAAAAATATTTCGTCCGCGTTAATTGCCGGCGATGGAAGCGTTGGGATACGCATAACTAAACATCCTTTTTGTCAGCAGTTAATTCAACGTATGCGTAAACCTTTGGTTTCTACATCGGCAAATGTAAGCGGTAAGCCATCACCACAATACTTTTCACAAATTGAACCTGAAATATTTTATGGAGTTGATTATGTGGTAGATATTGATCAGCAGGATATGGAGATAAAAACGCCATCCATCATAATGCGGTTTGAACCAAATGGAAAGTTCGAATTTATAAGAAGGTAGGATTGAGGCAGTTGTTGAAATGTTGCAATGTTGTAAAGTTGAAATATTGTAAAGCTCTTTCTTTCGGTCTTTCCTGACTTTCGGACTAATAACTAACCTCTTTTAACTCACCGCTTCCATCCATGCGCGGGCCATTAAAGCTTCGCCTGGGATTGAAGGGTGCACACCATCAAGATTCCAATATGTGGCGGGGGCTGATTCAAGGGCTTTGTCGAAAACTGCCTGGTAAGGTACAAACGCCGCATTATATTCATCGGCAATATCACGGGAAGCTTTCCTGAACAGATCAAATGTCGGATACCATTTATCGTCGACAGCTTTAACTCCTTTTAATGCAAAAGGCTCGCAAATAACCAATTTTACACCCGGTAAAGCCTGTTTAGTACGGTCGAGTAGTTTATGATAGTCGGCAATATATGTTTCAATGGTACCTGTATAGCCGCTGGTAAGGGTATGCCAATAATCATTTACGCCTATATGAATGCTTAAAACGTTTGGTTTCAAAGCCAGGCAATCGGTGTCCCAGCGTTCAGCCAGCTGATAAACTTTATTGCCACTTATACCCTTGTTATATATTTGAAGGTTAAGGTCAGGATATTTCAGTAAAAGATGCCCGGCTGTTAATATTACATAACCGGTTCCTAAAGCGCCGGTATCATTCGGAACTGATTTGGCATGATCACGACCCCAATCGGTTATTGAATCACCCTGGAAAAGGATTACGTCATTCTTATCCAAACTGATTTTTTTGCAGTTGCCTCAGCAAACGCCGCAGAAACAATTTGAGGTAAACCTAAAGTAGCAATTGTTGCTATAGATGTGTTTTTTATAAAGTTACGGCGGTTGGTCATTGGTACATAGTTAATGGTTTATAGTTCATAGATTACTCTGGTTTATATCCAAAATTTAACCAAGTCTAATGTAAATATTCTTTTATGGTAAAAAATAAATATCACTAAATTTTTACCATGAACTATCAACTATCAACTATGAACCAAAAGAACTATCAACTATGAACCATGAACCCAAAGAACTATGAACCATGAACCAAAAGAATTAACTTCGCATCATGTATTCTTTATTACGGCCTTTACTTTTTCAAATCAATCCTGAAAAAGTACATTATTTAGTAACAAATAATCTAAGATGTTTTAACCGTTTACCAGGTGGTGCTGCATTAAGCCGGGCTATATGGGATTTTAAGGATAACAGGCTGGAAAAGGAAGTTTTTGGGCTTAAGTTTGATAACCCGGTTGGTTTAGCGGCCGGTTTTGATAAAAACGGAGAACTAATGGGCGAAATGGCGAACATGGGTTTTGGCTTTGTTGAGGTGGGTACGGTAACCCCATTACCTCAGCCAGGCAATCCCAAACCGCGTATGTTCAGGCTGCCTGATGATAACGGATTAATAAACCGCATGGGTTTTAATAACCTGGGGGTGGATGTTGTGGCGGAGCGGATTGAGACATTTAGAAGAAAGGCAAAAGGCACACAAAAAAGATTGATCATCGGCGGCAATATTGGTAAAAATAAAAATACAGTTAATGAAAATGCGGTAAGAGATTATGTAAAATGCTTCGACCGTTTATTTGATGTTGTAGATTATTTTGTGGTGAATGTGAGTTCGCCAAATACACCCGGTTTGCGTGCCCTGCAGGAAAAAGAACCTTTAATGCAACTGCTGAACACCCTGCAGCAGCGTAATTTAAAAAATGGGATAAGCAGACCCATCCTGTTAAAAATAGCCCCAGACTTAACAAATGAGCAGCTAGACGATATTGTTCATATAGTTCTTAAAACGGGAATTGCAGGTATAATAGCTACCAATACTACCATTAACAGGGAGGGCTTGGTATCTAAAAATAATTTAAAAAATGAAGCAGGTGGTTTGAGTGGGAAGCCATTAACCAAACGCTCAACCGAAGTAATCAGTTATATTTTTAAAAAATCAAAAGGCGCATTCCCGATTATCGGGGTAGGGGGAATCCACTCTCCGGAAGATGCTATTGAAAAACTGCAGGCGGGAGCATCGCTTATACAGCTTTATACCGGGTTTATTTATGAAGGGCCGGGGTTGATAAAACGGATCAATAAAAAATTATTAGAGGTTTAAAATGTAGAGACGCAATACTTTGCGTCTCTGTGCTTTGCATCAACAAACAAAACATATTTCCAAGACACAAAGTATTGTGTCTCTACATTTTTTTATTTTTTTTTGTTATTTAAATATTAATCGTAATATTGCAATATAATTATGGGTTTAACTAAAACAGAAATATTTACGGACGAGCAAAATAAGCTTGCATCCTTGCTGAAAGCAATGGCGCACCCGGCGCGTATTGCCATATTGCAACAAATACTCAAAGCCAACGCGTGTATTTGTGGCGATTTAGCAGATGAGTTGGGATTGGCTCAGCCAACAATATCACAGCATTTAAAAGAATTGAAAACAGTTGGATTGATAAAAGGAACCGTTGAGGGTGTAAGTATTTGTTATTGCATTAACCCAATTGTGTGGAACGAGCTTAAAGAACAAATGAGTGTTTTTTTTGCTGCGTATGAATTAAACGACACTTGTTGTTAGATTTTTTTAATTAATCAATCGTTATATTGCAATAAATAGATATATTTCAATGATGCAAAAGCTCATGTATTAAAAGATCAAACAAAATTAACTAAATATAAAAATTATGGAAACTTCAGAAAAAGATTTAAAAGAATTGGTAAAACAGAAATACAGTGAAATAGCGTTGCAAGACAAAGAAAAAAATCAGGCTTCCTGCTGTGGATCGGGTTGCTGCTCTACAGAGGTTTACGATATTATGAGTGATGATTATTCCACTCTTGAAGGGTATAATCCTGATGCCGACTTAGGCCTTGGCTGTGGATTACCTACCCAATTTGCCCAAATTAAACCCGGAGATGTAGTAATTGATTTGGGTAGTGGCGCGGGAAACGACTGTTTTGTTGCCCGTTCACAAACAGGTGAAACCGGGAAAGTTATAGGTATTGATTTTTCTGAAACGATGCTGGAAAAAGCGAGAACCAATGCCGAAAAACTAAAATTAAACAATGTTGAGTTCAGGTATGGCGACATTGAAAAAATACCGGTCTCAGCAAGCGTTGCTGATGTTTTAGTAAGTAACTGCGTTTTAAATTTGGTGCCTAATAAAAAGAATGTTATAGCCGAAATATTCCGGGTACTAAAAGCAAATGGTCACTTTAGTATTTCGGATATTGTACTTATCGGTGAACTGCCGGATACTTTACAAAAAGCGGCTGAAATGTATGTGGGTTGTGTAAGCGGCGCTATCCAAAAAGATGAATATCTAAGCTTAATTAAACAGGCGGGCTTCGAATCTATAACCGTTCAAAAGGAAAAGAAAATAACTATTCCTGCGGACATTCTTACTGCATATCTGAGTGCAGAAGAAATAGAAGCATTTGAAAATAGCGGCACAGGTATTCACAGCGTTACCGTATTTGCACGTAAACCATCTTGCTGTACGCCTGGTTCGGGTTGTTGTTAACCGGTTTTTATTTATGCGAAATTACGTAGCCGAACTTATCGGAACATTTGCCCTTGTATTTTGCGGCACAGGGGCAATTATTATCAATCAGCAGTATGGCGGAGAAGTTACCCACGCCGGAATAGCCATAACCTTTGGCCTGATTGTGATGAGCATGATCTATAGTTTAGGCAATATATCGGGCGCGCATTTAAATCCCGCTGTAAGTATTGCTTTTACTGTTGCGGGACGTTTTCCGGTAAAACAGCTTCCAGGTTATATTATCAGCCAAATAACAGGAGCATTATTAGCAAGCCTTACCTTAAAATTGCTTTTTGTTTCTAACCAATTATTAGGAGCAACAATGCCTGCCGGAACAGAAATGCAATCATTTATACTTGAACTTATACTAACCTTCTTTTTGATGCTGGTAATCATCAATGTTGCTGTTGGCAGCAAAGAACAAGGTATGTTTGCAGGCCTTGCCATTGGTGCAGTTGTAGGTTTGGAAGCTATGTTTGCAGGCCCCGTTTGCGGCGCTTCGATGAACCCTGCACGTTCAATAGCTCCGGCAATTGCTTCCGGCCATCTTGAGCATCTTTGGGTTTATATATTAGCGCCTGTTATAGGTTCAACATTATCTATACCTGTTTGGAAATATCTTACCAAAAACATTAAAAATTAAACCAATGAAAATTGTATTATTTTCTGATATACATGCTAACCTGCCTGCACTTGAAGCGGCACTTGCAAATATTGATGCTCAAAAACCGGATGCTATTTATTGTCTTGGCGATCTTGTAGGTTATAACATATGGCCAAATGAGGTGATTGATATGATAAGAAGCAGGAATATCTCCACCATTGCCGGTAATTATGACTTTGGTATCGGACGCAGCACTGATGATTGCGGTTGTGCATACAAAACTGATGAAGAAAAAGCGATGGGTAAAGTATCCATTTCCTATACAAATGAAGTTGTAAAAGATCAGCAAAGAGCTTACCTCCGTACTTTACCGGCACACATCCGATTGGAATTTCAACTAAGTGATGATAAGATGAATGTATTGCTTGTACACGGTAGCCCGAGGAAAATAAATGAATATCTTTTTGAAGACCGGGATGAAAAAAGTATGCTACGGATTATGGAACAGGCTGATGCCGATATTATGTGCTTTGGGCATACACACAAGCCTTATCACCGTATTTTAAACTCAGGTATTGATGGACAAGACCATTACCGTCATGCAATAAATATAGGCTCAGTAGGAAAACCAAAGGATAACAATCCAAAAGGTGGATATTTAATCCTTACCATAAATGAACATAGTAATACTTTGGATAAAGAAAGCATCACTGCTGAATTTATTCGTTTTGATTATGACATAGAGAAAGCGGCCAAGGCAGTTGAGGACAGTCCTTTGCCAAATGAGTATGCCGATATGCTGCGAAGAGGGTTTTAAAATAATTCATAAAAAAATCCTGCCGGTTCAAACCAGCAGGATTTATAAATATCATTTACGACAACAAAAAAGTCTCTCCAACTGGGGGAGATTTAGAGGGGGCTATACAGCGCTAATTATTTAGCAGCAGCAATCGCCTTATCTAAAGCAGCGTTGTTTATAGCTATCTGGCTATGTTTTGGCTCAGCTGAGCGGCTTCCTGGTTCCAGGTTGGTAGCCAGCTTTAAAAACTGTACTTCTAATCTCGAAACAGTTTTGTTTTTTCTATCTTTTCTTTTTAAACGAGTAACGCCCATGGTGTTAAATATTAATGTTTTTTTAATTCCTGAGGTCGGGAGCGGATTCGAACCGCTGTAAAAGGTTTTGCAGACCTCTGCCTAGCCACTCGGCCACCCGACCATTTTTCAAGGTTGCAAAAATAGTAATTATTTATTGCCTACCAATATTATTTATGCAAATTTCTGGTTATTTCTGAACAAAACAAAGCAGCAGCAATAGCTACGTTTAATGATTCGGCATTACCTCTGCGTGGAATAGTTATCGCTTTGCTAATCAACCTTTCAACTTCTGGCCTCAGTCCGTTGCCTTCATTACCTAATACAATCAGTCCTTCTTCGCCAAAATTGTTTTGATAAATACTTTCTCCGTCGAGCATAGCGCCAAATACAGGCAAGCCGGTTTGCGGCAAAATAGCTGGAATGTTTGTATAATAGACGTTTATACGCGAAAGCGAGCCCATACTGGCCTGCACTACTTTGGGATTATACACATCAACCGTATCTTCCGAACAAATTATATTTTTAATGCCAAACCAATCCGCTGTACGGATAATAGTGCCCATATTGCCCGGATCCTGTATCCCATCCAAAACCAGGGAGAATTTTTGTTTAAGAATAACATGGTTAAGTGGAGGCCATTCAGGTATATTAACAAGCGCGGCAATTTCCTGTGGGGTTTTTAAACTACTGACCTTTTCAATGTCTGTGACAGAAATTTCACATATGTTTATTTTTTGGGATAATTTCAGCACTTTTGGGTCAAATGAAGTTGTATGGTAAATAGTTTTAATTTGGTATGAAGAGTTAATAAATTCAATAACTGATTTATAACCCTCCACCAAAAATAAACCATGTTCTATACGATCTTTTTTTTGTTGCAGAGACTTTAATAAACTGATTTGAGATTTTGAAAGCATATATTAAACCGGGTAGTTATAGCCTTACAATATTAAGTATTCTTATTATCTTATTGGTATCTGGTTGCAGCATTACACGAAGGCTGAAGGATAACCAGGCGCTGGTAAGAAAAATTACTATGAAAGGCATGGATGATGATTATGCCGAAGCCGCTGTAAATTATGTTGATAAGCTGCAACAACCCAATAATGTATTAAACCTGCAATTTTATTATCTGTTTAGTAAAAACGGAAAGAAAGATATAGGTGAGCCGCCGGCAATTTTAGACACTCCTCTTGTAGAATTTTCCAGGATACAAATTGAGCGGTTTTTACAAAGCAAGGGTTATTTAAAAGCGAAGGTAACCGATTCAATAAAAATCAAGAAGAAGAAAGCCGAGCTGATATTTACGGCTGTTGAAGGTCCCATGTTCAAGATCAGAAAAATAGAAGACAGCATACCCGACAAAAAAGTTCAGGCCCTTTACAGAGTAAACCGTCCAAGATTTTCACATGTGCAGCCTGGAGGACGTTTTGATACGGATAGCCTGGCTTATGACCGGGATGAGTTTTACCTGATCATGAAAAGGAACGGTTATTACGATTTTTATCGCCAATACATCAATTTTACTTTTGATTCCACTTTCATGAGCAGTGTTGTGGATGTTAAGATGATCATTAATAATCCCGTCGGGAAAACATCGCATCCTGTTTATAGAATTAATAATACGCTTATTACTGTAGCCAACAGTGCGGGCCGCACCCCGGGGAAGGCAGACACCGTACAGGTGGATTCACAGTTTAGATACGTTGATTTTTCGCACAAATTTTTGCCACGGACAGTCACTGATTATATTTTTCAAAAAAGAGGACAGTTGTATGATATTGATAAGCAAAGTTTAACAACATCCCGGTTATCGGCATTAAATGTATTCAGGAATGTTCCCAACCCAACGTATCAAAAGCTTCCCGATAGTACACACCGCTTAGACTCTAAAATAGATATTGTTCCCCTAAAGCAAATGTCAGACAGGGTAGAAGGGGAGTTCCTTTTTAATGCCGGGCAATATGGTTATAACCTGGGCAATACTTTCACCGACCGTAATGTGTTTAAAAAGGCAGCAATACTACAGATAAAACTTAACTGGAGCGTATTGTTTAACAACGGAAGCAGCGCCTCAAACCCTAAAGGCGTTGAAAACCAGGATTTCAGGATTGGGGCAAGTCTGGCTTATCCTCGTATTATTACACCATTTAAGTTACCCATATTAGGAAAATATGGTGTGCCGCACACTACATTTTCAACCAACTACCAGTTGTTTTATCAGCAGGGCCTTGTTCAGCGCACAAGCTTTATTAATTCCATTACTTATGATTTTGCTGAAACTGCCAATAAAGTACACACCGTAACTCCAATTGATTTTGAGTTTTCAAGAGGTGTGATAAACCCTGTTGCGGAGCAAAAATTATTGGCGGCAAATCTTTATGCTTACAGCTATTTAATAGGGCGTACAATATTTACTTCCGGCAGCCAATATACCTTTCAATATAACGCAAACAGATTAACTTCATATTCAAACTTTACCTATTTCCGCGGAAGTCTGGATGTAGGCGGTAATACTTTGTACCTGCTAAGCCGGCTTTTTAATACATCAACGGACGCTCTTGGTGAGCATACGCTGGCCGGTCGTGTATTTTCCCAATATGCTAAAGCTGAAGTTGACCTTCGTTTTTACCACAGTTTTAGCGGTGAACGGCAATTAATATTCCGTTTAAACCCTGGGCTGGGCGTTCCGTACGGTAACAGCAGCCAACTAATATTTGAAAAGAATTTTTACGCCGGAGGCGCTAATGATATGCGGGCATGGCTGCCGCGTACCCTTGGACCGGGACAATTTAACCGGGCAACTTACTATGCGGGAATAACCGGTTCGGCAGCTGCCGCATCTGCACTAAGGACACAGTTAAAGTACCTTGATCAATTTGGAGAGGTAAAGTTTATTTCCAACCTGGAATACAGGTATAAAATTGCTTCTGATTTTTTTGGCTCTAAATTAAAGGGAGCGATATTTACAGATGCCGGGAATATTTGGAGACTAAATAAACAGCCTAACGATCCTAATGTTGAATTCAGGTTTGACAATATTTTACAATCCTCAGCAATGGACATTGGTACAGGTCTAAGGTTTGACCTGGCATTCTTTGTTTTCAGGCTCGATGCAGCCTTTAAATTTAAAGATCCGCAGTTTAGCGGATCAAATCAATGGGTGCTGGTTAATCATTTTAACGAACTGTTTACACCCGGCTCCTTTAAAGCTGCTTATAAAGCAAGTAACAGTGGGGACACCTATAACTTTATGCAGCTGAACTTTGGTATAGGAATGCCGTTTTGAGGTTAGTGATTGAAGGGAAGAGATCAGAGAAGTAATAATGAACATCTTGAATAACGAATGATGAAGTTAAAAATGCTTCGGCGTTCAATATTCGGTATTCATTATTTGATGTTTTTTAAGACCTAACTTTTCGCGGAATTATAGCGCCCTTTAAGTAAATTCATCATAAATATATTTATATCCCACTGACTAACTATGGGCTGTTTGGTATATGGCAATAACGGTAAATAGGGCGGAGCACCAAACTCAGATGTAATGGTTAAAAAGCCAGCATTTTCTTTAAATTTTATATTAACAACTTTGTCCCAGCATTGCAGGTGAAAGTCAAGTGCCTCCTTCCACTCGGGCGCACGCGGATCAGTTATTTGCGGACCTTCAGGATAACCAACTCGGGAGTGGATATGGTCCGTACGTTTAATAGCTATTTCTACAGCTTCCTGCTGATCGTGTAAAAAAGTTTCGGCAGTGTTGCACCAATGGGATATGTCAAGCGTTATACGCAGGTCATCAATTTTATCAAAATATTGCCGGGCTATGTGGGCAGCGAAACTGAACTTTCCCCTATGGGTTTCGTGAACAATTTTTACACCTGTTTCTTTTGAAATTTTTCTGGCTAAGGCAATAAGCTGCTCATTTTGTTCAAAGCTATAATAGTCTTTCCCCGTTTGCGTATTAATAAATAAAGGCCGGGCCGATGCAAGGTTTAGTAGTCTTTGTTCAAATTGGAGAGCATGCAGATCGAAGTTTTTCTCAACGGTTTCATAATGTTGCGCAATAAATTGAAGCCCATGTTTTTGCAGGGCATTTAGTATTACAGCCTTGTCATTTTCGTTGAAGGGCAAACTGGCTTCAACCCCGTCGTATCCGGCTTGTTTTACTTTCTGTAAAAAAACATCCCACTCTACCTGTTCCTGGCCCCATCGCGGACAAAAAAATAATATTTTCATTTCATAGGAATATGATATTAGCCAAAACTATAAAATTAATGGGAAGTTGGAAAGTCGGTGAGTTGGAATATGAGAGAGAAGGTTTTTGCCTGCATGGTTTGAGAGACCATGCAGGCACCTTTTATTTTTTATCAATTTGTTTAGATTGATGGGAAAGCAAATATTCCTAATCCTTACAAATACGATTGCAGCAAATTTGCTTTCGAATTATTCCTTAGGCGCATAAGCGCTTTATCTTTTATCTGACGTACACGTTCGCGGGTTAAGTTAAATTTCTCACCTATTTCTTCTAATGAGTGTGCTGAACTGCTTCCCAGACCAAAAAATAGTACAATCACCTCTCTGTCACGTTCGGCCAGTATGCTTAGCGAGCGTTTAATCTCCTGCGACAGGGAATCGGTCATCATTTGACTATCGGTACCGGCGTCTGTACTTTGCAATACATCAAGCAATGTGTTTTCTTCACCGGTAATAAACGGCGCGTCCATCGAAATTTGGCGCCCTGAGTTTGATAAAGAATCTGATACCTTTTCAACGGAAATTTCGAGGTCGTCGGCCAGCTCTTCAGGTGTGGGCTGACGTTCCAGATGCTGCTCCAGCTTGGAAGCGGATTTATGAAGCTTGCTTAATGAGCCTATTTGGTTTAAAGGCAAACGTACAATCCTGCTTTGTTCAGCAACTGCCGATAATATAGACTGGCGTATCCACCATACAGCATACGATATAAATTTAAAGCCCTTTGTTTCGTCAAAACGTTTAGCTGCTTTTATTAAACCCAGGTTCCCTTCATTAATCAGGTCGCCTAAAGTAAGGCCCTGGCTTTGGTATTGTTTAGCAACAGACACTACAAAACGAAGGTTAGTTTTAGTTAAACGTTCCAATGCAGCCTGATCGCCTTCACGGATCTTTTGTGCCAATATTACTTCTTCCTGTGCCGTAATTAGGTCCACCTTTCCAATTTCATGTAAATATTTTTCAAGCGATTGCGATTCGCGGTTGGTGATGGATTGGGTTATTTTAAGTTGTCTCATTTTAATAAATAATCAAACCGGTGACCGCCAATTTAAATGTTGGATTTGATCCCGGTAGGGGAATAAATAAGTTATCAATTATAGCTTTCAATATTGCTGATTCGTGAATAAGTAATATTTGATGTTGAACATCCTGCAGCAAATACGTATTTGTGCCTTAGATAAGGGAGGAGGTCGGGTTTTCTTGCTTTAATGATTTGCAAAGATACTTATAAAATTGTTAACTGGATGTAAAGATTGAAAGAAAGTGAGGAAAGACCGAAAGTCCGAAAGTTGGGAAAGTCTGAAAGTTGGGAAAGCCAAAAATTGGGAAAAGTCTTGGAGTTTGAGAAAGCATTGAAAAACGGTGTCATAGGTTCCCGAAGCATACAGGTTGCCTTTATACTCATGTTTCGGTCAATCACTAAATACCATATACAATTTAATAACTTGCGCTAACCTTGTTTAAATTAGCTGTTTTATTAATATAACTAGCATTGTTTACGTTTAATTTTAATGGATCTGGGTCGTTTGAAGGTCTGATAATTGCATTATACCAGGTAACCGGCAACCTGTTTTTTGAGACGAATTTATAATTTTTAAGTTTTGAATGCTTTGTCTTGTAATTTACATTACGCTTAGATTTTACCACATCAGCAGTAACGTTATTCGCTTCTTTAGCAGTTATCAGCACACCGGGTAAAGAAACATGTTCTATTTTTTTGTTATTATTGCTAACCTCAGGATTAACATAATCAGGAATAATGCCACTGCCTTGTTCTGCTAATTGCGGTGTAGGCCGAAAGACAAGGAAAAGCACAAAGCCGGCAACTATAAAATCAATTGTTAAGATGATGATTAATTTTTTCATATGACATTATAGATTATAGTTGATAAAACAAAATTATTGAAAACGAGATGGGGCTGAGCAGGATATTTACGTAATTTGATTAAAATAGTATGCGTAGAAATACGTAAAATTTTAAACGGACCGATAACAAAGGATGTTATGCTGAGCCATGTTAAAGTATTTAAATTAAAGATTGTTTGCATGTTTTGTAAATTTATTATTGTGCTTTTTTAACCGATATATTATTACAAGGAACAGCCTGTTCCCGACTTATTTCTTTAAAGAAACCCCTTAGTTGGTACAGCAATTTTTTATTTTTGACAACAACTAAACAAATACTATGCCTTGATTGACCGTCATAATTAACCCATAAGCACGAGCTTTTTGGTAGGAAAAGATGAAATGGCATTAATGCATCAAAATGCGCGGTTCTTGCGATAGCGGAAGGCAAACTCTAAAAGAAAATAATGAAAAATATTATCCAGCCGGGTTCCCTTAATTTGTACATCATGGGTCGGCCGTATACTTTTATGGACTTTGACTGTAACAAACCGTTTACCTTCGCAGAATCGTGTATAGGAAACCGTACAGGTATAAATTGCAATGATATTTCTAATTAATTTAACTGAAATCTGTGTTCTCTTATTGCTTCTTTAAGGTCACATCTGTGAAGAGTTCGATTATTATTTTAATTTGCTGATTGACAATATTCGGAGCAAAACTGAAAGCTTAATCTATTTTAGTGTAAAGCTTTTTAAACTTTTACCTGGTGAAGTGCATTTTATAAATATACCTGAACATTATTTTTTGAGTTGGATGTTTATATAAAATTTATTCCTTTAATCTTACCTATAAATCCAAGTAGCTTAACAAGTAAATCAGGTGGACTTTTGGCGATAATATCCTGTCGGTAACGATTCATAAGCGTGCTGAAATAAAGCATGCTTTTAAAGTTCATTTTAAAGGTCTTTTTTCTGTTGTCAGTTAGTTTATCTAATACTTTACATACATCTTCAAAATAGTTTTCCATTTTTAAGGAAGGTTGATGTGTGTTATAAACTTCCACTATTTTGTCAGTCGGGTTTCTAAAGGCATGTACAACTCCCTTCGGAACGGTAAGTTTGTCCCCCTATTTAACAGATAGCCATTTGTCTTTAACAAAGAACTCCATTTCGCCATTTAAAACTTCATAGGTTTCAATAGCATAAGGATGGGTGTGTACCAAAGGGTCTTTCATGTTGCAGCCGGGCAATAATTGCCAGTGCAGCACTAATGATTTTCCATCAGTATCAGCACTTGTCTGCAAAACAGTGAATATCATACCCAGAGGAGACATATCAAGCACTTGATTTTTTGCAGCCATGATTTGTTGATAAGGTTAACCACGTGTAGTTAATGTAGTGGTATATAAAGATGGAATTACCTGACAGCGTTAAAGTTATAATTAAAATTCAACATTTGTTTTGTTGCTGAAGTTTGTAAACTCAACCAATTTAAAAACTGACTAATAACCAATCGCTAATGACCAAAATGACTAAATCTTCTTAACTCGCACATTAAAATCAACACCCGCAACAGGGATCTTTTTCCATCTGCCGTCTTCATAGCAATAAGTACCTCCATTAAACAGCCCTATTGCGAAATGATTCTCTGCCGAACTGCTTTTTAGCCACTCAATAGCTACCAGTATGTGACCCTTTACAATAATATTATAGGGTTCCAGATTAACCGAAATGCGGTTTTTGCCTTTGGATAATGCGCTAACAATAGGCTGTTTTACCAAATTTGCGCCGGGGGCTATATAACTAAATTCATACACATTCACTTTAAATTTGAGGCTGTCGCTGCTCATGCTCTCTGCATCGAAGTTTAATTGCAGCAGTTGTACGGGTTTATGGCCCACGTTAATTTTAATGCCCGTTTGGTTGCCCTTAACCACGGCGAAGCTGCTGTTTGCGCTGCCGCTCCGTGGTCTGTTGCCTAAAAGCTTTGTTTTATTCTGTGCGTATGCGGTGAATATGCAGGCTAACATCAATGCAGTAAGCAGCGCAATGGATTTCAATTGGTATAATGTTTTTTTCATTTGGTTGAAATTTTATTTGGGGTTTAGGGGAAGACGAGGTTTTTTGGGGAATGGTTACAGCGGACAAGTTAAATTGTTGGTGGTTTGGTTTAGCTTAAAGCTGGAGTAGAAAACTGAAAGCTCGAAACTCCTTCTACGAACAGATTGTTCTTAGAAATAAATAGATTTTGAGCTATATTATAATCGGGTTCGGCTTGTTATTATACCTAAAACATGCTCTTCAGCCCATTAATAATGCTTTCAAAAAACGTGGGGATACTTAAGCCGTTATGGTAGTTAAAATAAACAAATATCACAAATATGATAATAGCAATAATGATAAACTTTTTAAACATATAGGCCAGCAAAAAAAGTGCACAGGGAATAACCAGCAACAGCACCCAGCTGATGTGCCAGGTGTTTAGCTTGTCATTATGCCGGTATATGTAATACAAAATGGAGTGAGTCCCGCTGTCGTTTTGGTGTTTGGCGTATAAAAAAGTGGAGTGCTCAATTTTATGGCGGTAAAAAGCGGTGCCTTTATCAAATTTCAGGGTATCCTGGAAACCGTTTAGGGTAAAATTAAAAACGCCGTTCACATTTTCCTGTATGTTGCCCAGGGAGTCGGTTGCAACTATTGCAACTTCGTTTTTAGCGAAGGGGTTTTCTTTTATAACAAAGTGGTTAATAGCAATAGCATCAGCAAAGGTAAAGCCGGCATGGAGAGTAACCAGGCAAAAAATGAGTAATATCTTTTTCATTGGTAAAATGTGCTTTAAAGTTAGGGTTTTTATGGTTTAGTTGCGTAGTTTATTAGGTTGAATAGTGAATGGTTAAAATTCAAAAACCTAATCATCTACTAAACCAATAGTTTATCAGGTTGTTTGAGTGAGTTGTTGAATTCTTAACTACTCACATAATCAACCAATTCACTTAATCAACTAACTTCATTAAACCATTTAACAAATATTTTATCTTACAATAACAAACAAATATGTAGAATTGGGCGTAATACATAGAGCCGTTTAAACAGCCCAACCTTGAAAAAGGATAAATTTTATGAATGAACTTAGTATCGTACTTGGCGCTGATCGCCCGGAACTAATCAGAGAAGAAACGTTGCCGGAATTATTCAGAAAATCAGCACATGAATACGCAAATAAAACAGCCCTTGTTTTTCATGATGAAACCCTCAGCTATGCCGAACTCGACCGCTGGAGCGATGCTATAGCAGTATACCTGGCAAAAAAAGGTATCGGCCGCAAGAGCAATGTGGGCGTTTGGTGGCAGCGCGGTTTAGAACTTCACGCCATTATATTGGGTATTGTTAAATCCGGCGCAACCTATGTCCCCGTTGATCGTGAGATCCCTGCTGAAAGGGTAGAAGTGATATTACAGGAAGTTGGTGCCGCCGCATGTTTCAGCACGCAGCAGTTAAATGTAGATTGTAAGATGCTTGCAGCTCCGCCCAAACTCTCCCCAAAGGAGAGGGCTTTAAAAGTAAGCGAAGTTGAAGTCTCCTCCTTTGGAGGAGATTTAGAGGAGGCTAATGAAGAAGATTCAACGGAAACCTGGAATGTATCTAATGGCCCGGCTCCTACAGATTGTGCCTACGTTTTATATACTTCGGGCAGCACGGGTAAACCAAAAGGTATACCAATAAGCCATAAACAAATTTGTCATTTGGTTAGGTCGGAGCAAACGGTCATCCAGATAAGATCAACCGACAAAGTTTACCAGGGTTTTTCTGTATCGTTTGATATGTGGTGCGAGGAAACCTGGATAAGTTATTTTGCTGGTGCTACTTTGTGGGTGGCAGACAATACCACCTCAAAATCCATTGATGAACTGGCCGATACTTTAATGCGACAGAATATTACTATTCTGCATGCTGTGCCTAGTTTACTGGCGGTTATGGAGGATAATGTTCCATCATTACGGTTGGTGAATGCCGGAGGTGAGGCTTGTACACCTCAAGTGCTGGCCAAATGGGCCAAAGAGGGCATTCAATTTTTTAACAGCTACGGACCAACGGAAACTACGGTTACTGCAACCATGGCAACTTTAAAAGCCGGGGACCCGATTGTAATTGGTCAGCCATTGCCAAACTATAATTTAGCGGTTGTTGATGAAGCTTTGAATCTTTTGCCTGTTGGTGAGGCAGGTGAGCTGGTAATTACAGGGCCGGGTGTTGCATCAGGTTATGTTAAACTGCCGCAGCTTACAAAAGAAAAGTTTGTTGCGAAGCCTGCGTCATTGGCAGCGCTTCCGGGGAAAGTAATGTATCGTACAGGTGATATTGCCGTAGTCAACAAAGATGGTAACGTTGATATGTACGGCCGTCTTGATGACCAGATAAAGCTGCGCGGCTACCGTATTGAATTAGGTGAGATTGAATCAAAACTGAACGAAATTGCTGGTGTAAGATCAGCAGCGGTTGCCGTAAAAAAGGACAGCAGCGGCCAGGAACAACTGGTTGGCTATGTGGTAACTGAAGGTTTAAATTGTATTGAGGAGAGCGTTTTCAGGGTTGAACTTTCAAAGACCCTTCCCTCTTACATGGTACCGGGAACTATCATGGTGCTATCCGAAATGCCGCGCATGCCAAGTGGTAAAATTAACCGTAAAGCATTGCCTGTACCGGAATCGCTGATGGCCGGTTCGAATAGTTCTGAAGAAACACTGGATATTAACGCACCTATACCCGACAGGATATTGGCTGTGCTGCATAAAATATTTCCGAATAAAACCATCGATCCGTCCATGGATTTTTTTGACGACTTGGGCGGGCATTCGCTATTAGCCGCAGGTTTGGTATCTCAGCTAAGGCGGGATGCCGGTTTACCACATGCCTCGCTTAAAGATGTTTATATTAACCGTCCCCTTAGCAATTTAATTGATGTTTGGAATGTAAAGCAGGATACAAAGGAGAAAGCAAAGCGCGTTTTTAACAAAGTACCTGTAATGCGTCATATAACCTGCTGGGCTGCACAAACTATTGCCTTGCTGGTAGTTTATGGCTTGTTTGCTTTCCAGATATTTATACCCTACCTGGGCTATTACTATATTGACCAGGAAACCAATAACGTGGCTTATTCCATCATTACCTCGTTGGTTTTGTTTTCCCTTATGCCGCCCATCTTTACCATTTTGTGTATTGGCACCAAATGGCTGGTTATCGGTAAAATGAAAGCCGGTGATTATCCGCTTTGGGGAACTTATTATTTCAGGTGGTGGTTTGTAAAAACTATGCAGCGGTTGTTGCCTGCACAGTTTCTTAACGGTACGCCTTTATACCCAGTCTACTTGCGCTTGCTTGGCATGAAAATAGCTTCCGATGCCCAGGTAAGCGATTTTAGCTTTGGCGCTGAGGATTTGATTACAATAGGAAGTGATGTTAGCATCAGTTCGCAAACTAATTTAAATAATGCTGTTGTTGAAGATGGGCTATTAAAGCTGCGTCCGATAACACTGGGTGATCATGCGTATATTGGCAGTACAGCCATTATTTCGGGAGATAGCCAAATCGAAGCATGGGGCGAATTACAGGATTTAAGCTTTTTACAGCCAGGCAAAACAATTGGCTCTGGTGAAGTTTGGCAGGGTAGTCCGGCACAGTTAAAAGAGAAGAAAAATATCGAAGACCTTCCACAACCCCTTTTTGTATCCACCATTACAAGGAGAAAATACAAAACGATTTTTATTTTGTCGATCCTTATTTTTCCGTTTATTATTTTATTACCGCTGCTTCCAACTATCATTACTATTAATAAACTGGACAATGCTGCTGCAGATTACAATTTTACTTACCTGATAGGGGCGCCTTTCCTGGCACTTGTTTATATTGTTCTTTTTGCAGCTGAAACAATTTTACTGACGAGGTGGTTGCAACGTGGTATAAAACCAGGGATATATCCTATATACAGCATGTTTTATGTGCGAAAATGGTTTGCTGATCAGCTTATGTCATTAAGTCTGATCGTTATGCACCCCATTTATGCTACAGTTTATGTAGCCGGTTTTTTTAGGGCCTTAGGAGCGAAGATAGGGAAGGATACCGAAATATCAACAGCCAGTAATGTTACCCATCCCTTATTGGAAATTGGTGATGGGGCTTTCGTTGCAGATGCCGTTACTCTTGGAGAAGCCGATGTTCGTGCCCAGCAATTGATCCTCAGTAAAACCACTATTGATAGTAATAGTTTTGTAGGCAACAGCGCGTTGATTCCTCAAGGGTACCATCTTGCTGGCAATATGCTGATCGGTGTTTTGTCAATCCCACCAGATGAAAAACAAATGTCAGCAAATAAAGCAAAAGATTGGTTTGGTTCACCGGCTATCCCTTTGCCCCGCAGGCAGGAAAGTCATCCTTTCCCACCCGAATTAACGATACATCCAAAAAAGAGGCGAAAAGTAGCGCGTGGTATTATAGAATTTATACGGATCATCCTGCCTGAAAGTGCAATTATTTGCTTTTCCATTCTCTTTATAGCCTATGGGCATGATCTGCTGATAGATGAACCTTTATGGAAGATCATCTTATATTTCCCATTCTATTACCTGTTTTTTATGGGTATTCCAGCGTTCTTACTTACAGTTTTGTTAAAATGGGCTTTTATTGGTAAATATAAACCCAAACAAAGGCCGATGTGGAGCTGGAATGTTTGGCGGAGCGAGGGTATTACTTCTACATATGAAGCCTTGTCTATCCCGTTTTTGCTTGAATATTTACAGGGTACACCCTGGCTGCCCATTTTAATGCGTGTTCTTGGGGTAAAAACAGGTAAGCGGGTGTTTATGAACACCACTGATATTACTGAGTTTGATATGGTAACCATTTGTGATGACGCCGCATTGAATGTTGATTGCGGGCCACAAACTCACCTATTTGAAGACCGTGTAATGAAAGTTGGATCGGTAAAAATAGGGGCACGATCCAGCATTGGAGCAGGCACTATTATTTTATATGACAGTGAACTGGGTGATGACACCCATATTGAAGCATTATCATTGGTAATGAAAGGTGAGCGATTGTCTCCAGGAACGGATTGGACCGGCAGCCCGGTTAAGCCTGCTTGACGGTTTAGATTTGACAACTTTTTGAAAATTGTCAAATCTATAAACACAATTTATTTATCTAATAAACAAGTAGTTGCAATGTGCGTTTAAAATAATCTATTAAATCTATAGGAATAATAGTTTTAATGCATATGTTTGCATCAACAATCGTTCTTTATAATATTTGCTTATCCAGAAAGACTGAGGGAAAAGGCCCTGTGAAGTCTTAGCAACCTGTGGTAAGTCCAAAGTGTTTAGTCGCAAGTCAAAAGTCAGAAAATAAATTTTTCTTACTTAAGACTCAAGACTTCCGACTTAAGACTTAGTAAAAGGTGCTAACTCCTTCTCCATTTACGGGGAAAGATAGGTTTACCCACCCTCCGGTCTGATAAGTGATTAAATAGTTTTTTTAAAGTCGCGTGACCGAGAGGATAGGTGGGAGTCTGCAAAACCCCTTACGGCAGTTCGAATCTGCCCGCGACGTCTTTTTTTAAGTCCTGTGTCTTAAGTCTGTTAATAATCCCAACTCACCCTTCCTTCGCATTTATACTTTTCTCTGTAAACTAAATTTTAAGTATTAATAAAAGCGATTTTAATTATAAATAACAGATTACCTGTAATTATTTGGACAGCAGGTGGGAAAAAATAAAAATCAATTCCTCGGTTATGGATAAATTTTTACTCAATTAGAGGAGTTTGTTACCCCAATTGATAATGAGTTTAATACCTCGAATAATATAAAGTAATCAGCTTGATATTTTCCAAACAAGGAAAAATGACTGTGTAACCTAAAAATATTGCTTTTAAATATTAGACACAGGCTTTAAGTTAAAATGCAAATAAATTTTAAGTTAATAAATACTGTAAGTGCATGGGTATCAATAAAAATCTGATAAATAAAATGAATATCAGATTTTAGTGCATGGTTATTGGAGATAATTATTTTCCTATGGCTATTAGTATTAAACCCTTGTGCTATTGGATTTTGTAATTCAATAGTATCGGCTTACCAAAGTATCTGTTCTTGTAATTGTAAATGTATTATAAGTAAAGGTTTGAATTTTAATAGTTAAGGAGTTTTTAAATTTTAAACATTCTTACCGAACTCAAACCTTATAACTTATAATATGGAAAAGAATTTACCCTACGCATTTCTCAGGTGTTTATTTGCCGCGAAGGCAATAATGATCTTCTGTTTTCTTTTTTTTGTTTCACCGCACGTGTTTTCGCAAACAACGCAGGCATCAGTTCAAACTGATCAGTTGGATTATGCACCCGGATCAACCGTGTATATTACCGGTTCGGGTTTTACGGCTAATGAAACCGTTACCTTGCAGATACTGCATTATGGTACAGTTGGGGACAATCTCACCGTCGCGGCGCACCAGCCATGGACTGTAGCAGCCGATGCCAGCGGAAACATAAGCTCAACTTGGGTAGTGCCGATTGATGACGATGAATTGGGGGCAACACTTCAGTTGACCGCCGTAGGGGTGAGTTCGGGATTGACCGCACAGGAAATTTTTACGGATGCAGCCAATACCAAAATGGCTATAACAGCTGTACCCGCAATAACTGGCGGAGCTATAGCGTATGGTGGAACTGTTAAGCTTATCGCTACTTTAACACAAACTAGTGGTGGGGCTGCTGTTTCTAATGAGCCTATTACTTTTACATTTAATGGGACGGCACAGTCACAAACAGCTACGACTGACGGAACGGGTACTGCATTTATAATTGTTAATTTAACCACAACCGGTACATCGGGTAGCCGTATTAATGCTAATACTGTTGTCCCAGTATCAGCAACATTTGGTGGAGATATTAATTTCAAAACAAGCACTAGCCCTGCCAGTAATTTCACAGTTGCTACGGCTTTTTTAACCCTTAGCAACGCAGCAGCAACCAGCAAGGCCTATGACGGAACAAACACAGCCGCTATTACGGGAACACTTAACGGTGTGTTTTCAGGCGATGTAGTAACCTTAACCGGTACAGGGACTTTTGCGAGTTTATCTGTTGCGAATAGTATAGCTGTCACATCAACCAGTACACTAGGTGGAGCACAGCAAGCCAACTATTCCTTAACACAGCCTACCAGTTTAACAGCGAATATTACTCCAAAAGCCTTAACACTTACTAATCCTGCAGCAACCGGCAAATTTTATGACGGAACAGCAACAGCGGTTGTAACCGGAACGCTTACCGGAGTACTTACAGCCGATGTTCCCAATGTAATACTTAATGCTACAGGAACTTTTGCTACTCCGAACGTTGGTAATAATATCGCAGTTACATCAACCAGTACATTAAGCGGAACCGCAGCAGGTAATTATACTTTAACACAACCTACTGGCTTAACAGCAAGCATAACAGTCAAAGCCCTAACAATAACCGGGGTATCAGCGGTCAATAAAATGTATGATGGAACCACCACAGCAAGTTTAACAGGAACACCCGCTTTGAGCGGAGTGCTTACAGCGGATATCTCCAATGTAACCTTAGGTGGAACGCCATCAGCAACATTTTCAACTGTGGCTGTTGGCACGGGCAAGCCAGTAACGGTAACCGGATACAGCATCAGCGGATCAGCCTCAACCAACTACTCTTTGACACAACCTATCGGCTTAACGGCAAATATTACTGCAAAAGTTTTGGCGATAACCGGAATTACAGCAGTCAATAAAACATATGATGGGACCATATCTGCAACCTTAACCGGCACAGCCTTATTAAGTGGAGCGATTAGTGGTGATGTGGTAACCTTAGGCGGAACGCCATCGGCAGTGTTTTCTGATGCTTTAGTTGGTACCAGCAAGCAGTTAACAGTATCGGGATACACTATCAGCGGAGCAGCCTCTGGCAACTATACTTTGACACAACCTATCGGCTTAACAGCAAATATTTCTGCCAAAGCCTTAACAATAACCGGGGTATCAGCGGTCAATAAAATATATGATGGAACCACATCTGCAACCTTAACCGGCACCGCCTTATTAAGCGGAGTGATTAGCGGTGATGTAGTAACCTTAGGCGGAACGCCATCGGCAGTATTCTTTGATGCTTTAATTGGTATCGGTAAGCCAGTGACAGTATTGGGATACACTATCAGCGGAGCAGCCTCAGGTAACTACTCTTTAACACAACCTACCGGTTTAACAGCAAATATTTCTGCAAAAAGCTTAACAATAACCGGGATATCAGTGATCAATAAGACGTACGATGGAAATAATACAGCAAGTTTAACTGGTACCGCTGTTTTAAACGGAGTGGTTACGGCAGATGCCTTCAATTTAACTCTGGGCGGAACACCATCTGCGGTATTTTCAACTGCGTCTGTAGCAACGGGCAAGCCGGTTACAGTATCCGGATATAGTATCAACGGCACAGCCTCAGGCAACTACTCTTTGACACAACCTACCGGTTTAACTGCAAACATCACTCCCAAAGCCTTAACGATAACCGGAATTACCGCCAACAATAAGACGTATGATAAAACTACAATCGCAACCTTAGCAGGCACCGCTGTATTAAACGGTGTACTTGCGGCTGATGTGTCAAATGTAACTTTAGGTGGAACGCCATCCGCGACATTCTCAGATGTATTAGTCGGTACCGGCAAACCAGTAATGGTAACAGGATATAGCATCAGCGGTACGGTGTCAGGCAACTACTCTTTGACACAACCTACCGGCTTAACGGCAAATATTACCGCAAAACCTATAACGGTAACAGGTATAACAGCCAACAATAAAACGTATGACGGAACCACAACAGCAACCTTAACGGGCACAGCAGCATTAAGTGGAGTAATGGGATCAGATAACTCTGGTGTGACTTTAAATGGAACGCCATTGGCAGTGTTCCCGGATGCCTTAATCGGTAATAGCAAGATAGTGACGGTAAACGGATACAGCATCAACGGATCAGCGTCAGGTAATTATACTTTGACACAACCTACCCTTTTAACAGCAAATATAAACCCAGCAACGCTGACCATTACGGCTAATAGTGTCACCAAAACCTACGGCACTGCTTTAACGGGCGGAGCTGGATCGGCCGCCTTTACTCCAACCGGCCTGCAAAATGGTGAAACGATTAGCAGCGTAACTATCACTTACGGAACGGGGGCCGCGACAAATGCTTCAGTGGCGTTATCTCCTTACAATGGATCGTTGACCCCCTCATTGGCAACCGGGGGAACTTTTACGGCAAGCAATTATACTATCAGCTATGTCTCAGGAAATATCATAGTTAACAAGGCGCCACTAACGGTAACAGCCACAGGTGGCAATAAGATTTATGACGGGACTACCTCGGCATTGATTACGCTGGGAGATAACCGTATAAGCGGTGATGTGTTCACTGAGGCCTATACTACGGCTATCTTTACCGATAATAAAAATGCAGGCAATAATAAGCCGGTAAGTGTATCGGGAATTTCGATAAACGGCGGTGTTTCAGGGAACTATACCCTAGGTAATACCACTGCTAACACGACAGCCAGCATCAGCCAGAAGGCGCTAACAGTGACCGCTGCAGGGATCGATAGGGCCTATGACGGCACAACAGCCGCCACGGTGAACCTGAGCGATAACAAAATAAGCAGCGACAATATTCTCGACGCCTATACTTCAGCATCCTTTGCAGACAAAAACGCAGGCAATAATAAGCCTGTGAGTGTAACAGGTATTACGATTAGCGGTACGGATGCCGTCAATTATTCCTTTAACACAGCAGCCAGCACTACAGCCAGTATTACCCAGGCGCAGCTGACCATAACCGCAAGCGGCGGCACTAAGGTATATGACGGGAAAACAACGGCCTCGGCCATGACATTGGGCGATAACCGTGTAAGCGGGGATGTGCTTACAGATGCTTATACTGCAGCGGCTTTTGCAGACAAAAACGTTGCTACCGGCAAGACAGTAACTACCAGCGGCATCACCGTGACCGGCACGGATGCAGCTAACTACATCTATAATGCAACAGCGACCTCGCTGGCCGATATTACCCAGGCGCAGCTGACCATAACCGCGAGTGGCGGCACTAAGGTGTATGGCGGGAAAACCACAGCTTCGGCCATGACATTGGGCGACAACCGAGTAAGCGGGGATGCACTCACGGATGCCTATGCCTCAGCTGACTTTTCAGACAAGAATGCAGGCACCGGCAAGACAGTGACTACAACGGGCATCACCATCACAGGAGCAGACGCAGGCAACTACAGCTATAACACTTCAGCAACCTCGCTGGCAGACATTACCCAGGCGCTGCTGACCATAACCGCAAGCGGCGGCACGAAGGTGTACGACGGGAAGACAACAGCTTCGGCAATGACATTGGGCGACAACCGGGTTAGCGGAGATGTGCTTACGGATGCCTATGCCTCAGCTGACTTTTCGGACAAGAAT
>JAQBOA010000094.1 GCA_028288305.1 Mucilaginibacter sp. | reverse complement strand
TAGGCACGAAAGTTCACCCTGCCTTTTATAGCAACGTTTTCCACAAAGTTTTTAGTTTTTAACACCCCCCAGACCCCCCATTCCAACAACAATATTTATTAAAAACTATCTTTGTTAGACCAAAGGTCAGGTACGCAACTCGCCAAGTTCCGTACCTGACGGCACGGTATTGCAACTTATTTATTTTGCTACCGACCTTTGACCCGTTAGGGGCAAATTTGCTTTTTATTTTCTACAAACGGGTTACCTCTACGGGGCATCTAATCTTTAATAACAACATGCTTTTGTACACACAGTGGTCCAATGAGCGAGCTTGGGTGAGGAAGAATGCGATATCGAACTCTCGTTAATTATTATTTAACCTCAAAAGTGAAATATTGACTGCCTGCTTGCCCGTTGGTTGTAATGCCTTGTATTACACCTATATATTCCCCTTTTTGATCTGAGGTATAAAAAGATGCAGCACCTTTACCAGTCGCATTTACTGAAGGTGACCAGTATAATAAGTTTCTGAAATCCGGAATTCGGCTTGTGGATTGTGTTTCAGTTTCGTAAACCGGTGAATAAAATTCACGACGCAATTGCATGCCTTCATAATCAACTACTATTGCATGAGGGTCAAGCTCAACACCGCCGAGATCGCCTTTATAAGAAGTAAAACTAAATATGCCTTCTTCCTGTGAAGGGCCGTAAAAATATCTTTCCCGTACAACTTCCAGCCTCTTTACTTTTAAAGGGTCAATGGCAATTACTTTGTCAATATTAAAAACAGGTATCCCATCAACTAATACCAGTGGATCTCCATCTAAAAAACCACGGTCATTAAGTACTTTAATATGAAACCTGCCTCTTTGTTTTACAATATTATCTTCGGATACATATTCCCGTAAATCTTCTTCCATTGTAGTAAATCGGGTAAAATCATCAAGTTTATAAGTTTTATAAGGTTTACCGTAAAATGCGCTGCTATCTACTAAAGGGTCATAAAACCGTTTAATGTTATTGCCCGAATAGATATTCAATACCTGTATACCTAAACTATGTTCCTGCAATGCGCCTGACATGCCAGCATTGTAATTAAATTTTGGCAAAGATGTTTTAGAATATTGCTCTGAAAACGGACTTAGAACATCAATCCGGTAAGTGCTATCTATCTGTGTGTTTGTTTGGGCTATAATTTCATTTGAACCATAAAATCCTTTTGTATAGTAAAATATATGGCCCGATGAATCGCTCCTGGCAGCATATAACTGTACTCTTTTGCCCGGTATGCCCAGATAAGTAAGCATACCCTTAGCCGGGGAGTTATTTTCAGTATTAACTATCCGGGCTGTAATAATATGGCCATTATATTCAGGAATAAAATTAAATGCAGCAGGTTTATTATCCAGTACCTGGCTCCATTGAAACCTTCGCCATCCCTGTGTAAGCATCAGGTTATCTATTGCTTCGCCAGTTTCGGCATTGTTGTTTTTAACATAATAATCTGGTGATTCTATGGTGCCTTTCAACTCCGAACTTAGCCATAAATAGTTAAAAATATCACTATGATCTATAGTCTGAAGGGAATCAATACGGTAAACAGCCATTGACAAATCTGCATTTAATGGTTTACCTGTCTGATCTTTTGCGGAAACAGAAATGTCTGCCTTTTTTCGCAAACCATATTGCTGCTTATCGGCGCTGGCATCAATAATTAATTGCTGCGAAGGCGGATTAAAATAAAGTCTTTCACATACTGGTTGTTTTGCACTATTAAAAACGGTAATATGAGTTATTCCTTCACCCAAAGAGTTTTTATTTATTGAAAAATGAGCAGTGCCATTATTAATGACAGCGCTTTCAGCTGCTCTTATTACCTGCCTGGTATGTGCAAAGAGGTAAACATTTTCTGCTGAATTTTCATTGCTTTTTATAGTAATATCTAAGTGGCCGCTTCCATCATCTGTAAGCTTCATTACATAACCTTGTTTATTAATTTCGGGCAGGTCTTTAGTTATTGGATTATTATTGCCAATCTTTATAATCGCTTTGTAAGTATTGTTTGAAGCTGGAGTGAAAGAAAAATTGCCCATGCCAAATTTTAAAGATTTAAATCTGGCTATTGTATCATTGTGCTGATCAATAATAACGCCTGTAAGGGCAACGCCTTTGCCATTTTGGTTCACTGCTTTAAAAGCTACCTTACTTGTAATATCGCTTACTAAATTGCCGCCTTCAGGAAAAAATTGGATATCATAAGCCTGGGCATTATCTTTAATGGGCCTTTCAGGTGATTTTAAAGGATTTATTAAGGTAATTGATTTTTCAAAATAAAATTCCGGGTTAAAATTTTTCATCCAGCTTGTATATGCCCTAAACTTGTAATTGCCGTTGCTAACTGAAACAGGGATATATAAAGATCCATCGCCAATACCGTTTTTAATGGAAATCTTTGCCTGTATTACAGGTGTTTGATTGTTATCCAAAACATCAACGTATACAACTTTGCTTAAGTTTACAGGTTTATGATCATTACCTTCAACACAGTAAATTTTAAACCACAATATTTCACCGGGCAGATAAACGTTTTTATCTGTATGGACAAAAATTTTCTCCTGTAAGGCACTTTGTTTATACAGGTTAAAGCTATTTTGTACTTCCTGTATAACCTGGGCTTTGCCAGTTAATAAAAGCAGAGAAATCGTTGTTGTTAACAACATGGTCTTAATGGCTTGTACGGTATTTCTCATGATCAAAATTTGTTTTAACTGGTTAAGTACTTTTATAAATTTAAATTAATATATCCACTTGTTTTATTACTAAAATTATCATTCTCTAATTTTGCATCGCTTTAATATTGCCAATAACTTGGTTTTATATGACTTCCCTTCAACGTATATGGTTTTTTACATCCCACAGCTATGATTATTAAAACTAACAGTTATAAATTTCCTTTCATATTTTTTATCTCCAAAAAGCTGGTGGTATTTTAGAGCCTCTTAACGTACAATCTGCGCATTCCCGGCTTGTCCAGAAATATCCTGAAGGACTTATAATAGGTCCTATGGGTTCTGTTGCCAGGTATTCGTCAGGAAATAGAATTAAATTGCGATAATTTGAAAAAGGAATGTACGCAGTATCTACATTGCAGGAATAAGGATATGCCGCTACCCATGAAGGCAATTTGTAATTGTAAATAAATTGCGTTTTTGAGGAGACTGAGCAAATACTTAAATAACCAATAACCGACTCAGAAGGATTAGTTATACAATGTATATTACTTTTTAACTGTGATGGTTGAGCATCAAAAATGCTACCTAACTGTTCGGTATTCTTCTTAATGTTTACCCAAAAGTTATAAGCATCGCCTGTTAATGCATATTCGCGTACAACAACACGATACCTGGTTTCTATTTTTTCTGATGTTGAAGCAATGAATATAATTGGATTTTGATGAATTACGTCCTGTTTTAGTTTAGCTGATGACCCTAAAACTATATCACTTGAAACATCATTAGTATAACAAATGGATACATACTGGTCAGGAGTCCGCTCTACAAGTGCAGATCCGGTTGAAATGAAATTTGAAATATATTTTGAGCGAAACTCCCAGTCTTCATTATAGTCCCAGCGGTAATAATGGGTATTGTTATTTGGATCGTGTGTATTAGCATAAATTTGTATCCCGGTGTCAGGAAGACTTACAATATTATAACCAATACTGTCAATTGGCGGTGTAACTTTTACGGGAACCAAATCTGATAGGTATTGTTTGTTATCCGGTGTTTTTATTCTCAAACGATATTGCCCGGAAATGTCCAGATTTAATCCAGGTGACACATAATAACCATTAGTGGTTTCAGTTAAGGGAAAAATAACATTCTTATCACTCTCTACGGTAAGCACAGCTCCCAAAACTGGATTTGTGGTAACTTTACTTGAAATATTAACTGTATGACTAAGCTTAATAAAAGTAGAATCTGAACCGCTGTTAATTACGCCTTCAACAACCAGGTAACCGTTAGGTATGGCAATAGCGGGCGGGTTATATGGCTTTCTGCATCCCATGGCCGTGATTAGTAAAAATAACAGGTAGTGTTCCCTTTTCATATCCTTCTCCATCATTTCCAAAAAGCCGGTTTTTTATTTGTTCCTCTCAATGTACAGTCAACACATTCTCTCGATGCAGCCGTATATCCTATGGGTGGATGCCCAGGCAATCCTATTGCATTAATTGGTATTAATGGGTACAGGTAGCCCCCTTTTTTATAATTAATATAGGCGTCTACCTGGTTAGGGGGGCCAGGGGGATATACATAATAACAGCAAGGAACGCCAGGATAAGCAAGTTCGCAGTCAGTATGGAATGGGATGGTCACCCAATCAGGTAATTGCTTTTTTGTAATAAATATCCGCTGGTTTGATGTACTGCCGATACTTACATAACCAATAACAGGTTCAGTAGGATTAGTAACTGAATGTATATTTCCATTGATCTGTGATGGCAATGCATCAAAAATACTTCCTAATTGTTCTGTATTTTTTTTCAGGTTTACATAAAAGGTATAGGCATCCGCTGTTAATGCATATTGCTTCACCAGGATGCTGTATGCATCCCCCACTTTCTCTGACGTTGATGGAATCGCTATAATGGGTTGATTAGAAATGACTTTCTTTGATAATTTGGCTGATGATCCTAAAACAATTGTACTTGATGTATAATTCCCCCAGCAGTTAGTAATATTATCGTTAGCTAAATCCCTGATTAATACTGTATCACCGTTTGATTTAAAATATGAAGGGAAATTTGAATGGAATATCCATGTTTCCTGGTATTCCCAACGGTAATAAAGTACTTTATTACTTGCATCGTGTGTGTTTACGTAAATATTTAACCCTGGTACAGTAAGATAGCCCTTGGTATCATAGCTAACACTGTCAATAGGCGGTGAGTTTAGTACTGCGGCATAATCAGATAGATATTGCAGGTTATCACCCGTTTTTATACTTAAACGATATTTGTGCGTATTGTCGAGATTTAAGCCGGCAGAAACATAATTACCATTTGTGGTTTCGGTTAGAGGAAATATAACATTCTGGTCACTTTGAACAAAAACCATAGCCTGTAACACCGGGTTTGTGGTAGTACCTGAAGAAAGTTTTACAGTTTTGCTTAATTTAATAATAGTTGAGTCAATACCACTGTTTATCACACCCTCTACAACAAGATAACTGTTAGGTGATGCTATAGCAGGTGGGTTATATGACTTTCTGCAACTCATAAATGCAATTATTAAAATTACCAGGTGTTTTTTGTACTTCATTTGTCTCTTTTATTTCCAAAAGGCCGGTGGCGTTTTGATGCCTCTTATCGTACAATCTGTACAATACTGTGTTGATGCCAAGTAGCCTATTGTTCCGGGTCCTTTGGTAATTGCACTAACCGGTATTTCAGTAGAGCCTAAGGGAATTAAAAAATCGACTACATCATTTTGACAATCCCTGTAATGACAGTAAAGGGCCGAATCCAATTCGGATGTATAAGGATAAGCGGGCTTCCAAGATTGCGGCAATTGTGCATTTGAAATAAACACTGTTTTATGCCCAACAGTAGAAATACTAATATAACCGATAACTGGCTCTGACGGATTGGTTACGCAACGAATATTGCCGTTGATTTGTGACGGCTGCGCGTCAAAAATGCTGCCCAGTTGCTCTGTATTTTTTTTAAGGTTCACCCAAAAATTATAAGCAGCGCCTGTCAGGGCATATTGATTAACCTGCATACCATATTCTAATTCTAACTTTTCAGATGTGGATGCGATTTGTGTCAAGGGGTTTTGATAAATTACATCTTTCATTAATTTTGCTGATGATCCTATAAGAATTGTGCTGGATGAGTCACGTCCATAGCAGTAGTAAATTGACTGGGCTGCAGTTCTTGGTACTATTGCCGTACCATTGGTTATGTATTGTGATTGGTATTGAGCATGAAATTGCCATGCTTCCTGGTAATCCCAGCGATAATATTTAATATTATTACCTGGGTCGTGTGTGCTTACATATACCTGAATACTACTATTTTGAACCTTAAAGTTAAGACTATCAATTGGAGGGGTATTGATTACAGGTTCAAAATCAGAAAGGTATGTTTTTCCGTCTGATGTTTTAATACTTACACGATATTTTCTTGTGTTATCTAAATTCAAACCTGCTGAAACATAATTACCCTTATAAGCCTCTGTTAACGGGAAAGAAATATTTTGATCACTTTCAACAGTTACTGAGGCTTGCAGTACCGGGTTTGTTGTTACTGCGCCTGAAAGGTTAACCGTTTTGCTAAGTTTAATAACAGTTGAATCGGAACCCGCATTTATAACGCCTTCCACAACAAGGTAACTACCTGGCGCAGTAATAGCAGGTGGGTTATATGGTTTTTTGCAACTTATCATAAACACCATCAGCATAATATATAAAAGGTATTTAAACACAATCATATTTAATTAAAACCGTATATTATAGTTGATAAAAGGGATAGGCGTGGCGAATATGGATAATTTATAACCGCTTATTACCCCGCTTTGTTCGGTAAAGAAAGTTGAGTAAGCATTTTGCCTCCCTGTTAAATTATAAACACCTATTGTCCATGAATTGTGTGTTTTTTGATGTACTCTATGGTTACCTTCAATATTTATTGAAAAATCCGATCTGAAATAATCTGGTATGCGGTAAACATTTCTATCCGAATAGAATACCCGCTCAGAACCTGCATACTCATACTTTGCTATCGGTAAGGTTATAGGCCTGCCGGTGCTATAGGCAATATCTAAAGATATACTGTAACGATGGGTAAACTTATAGTTGCCGGTAAAGTTAAAAGAGTGAGGTTTATCATAATTAGCAGGATAGTAGTTACCATTATTTATTAGCTCGCCGGCGTTTGGATCATTCTGTTTTAAAAAAGTGCGGGAATAAGTATAGCTTAGCCAGCCGTTTAATTTACCGGCAGTTTTCTTAACTAAAAACTCAACACCATAAGCTTTACCATCTGTATTAATTACATCCCGTTCAATATGCTGGTTTAATAGCAGCACAGCACCGCTTTTATAATCAAGATAATTTCTTAGCCGCTTATAATACCCTTCTACAGACATTTCGATGGTATTGGCTTTTGCATTTTGAAAAAAGCCTAATGATACCTGATCTCCATATTCAGGTTTAATATTGGGATCGCTTAACTTATAAACATCCGTAGGAGAAATTGAAGTTGAGTTAGAAAGCAAATGAATATATTGATGTAAGGTATTATACCCCGCCTTTACCGATAAGTTATCATTTAATAAATAACGGGCCGATATCCTAATGTCGGGTGCCTGGTTTATATTAATAAACTGCCCCTTTTTGTAGGTGGTACTATCAAGTACGTTTCCAGCTTCCTTTGGTAAATTTGGAGCATATTGATCCACAGTTTGCGGCCCCAGGTAATTATATATATTATACCGGATGCCTGCACTAATTGATAGATTTGTATTAACATCATATTTATCACCTAAATATAATGCGCTTTCCAATGCTTGTTCAGTAGCTATCACCTGGGGTAAAACCAATGATCTGCTGCCGTTAGGTTCAAATGTGCCCGGACTGTTTTGATACAGAATTGAACTTAAACCAAAATTAATGGTATGCTTGCTGTTTAAATAGTAATTAAAATCAGCTTTTAGGTTGGTTTGATTGATATGAAAGGCAAGATCAAAACCATTTACCGGATTTGCGGTGCTGGATACATCATATTGATATCGGTCCATTCCACCGGATATTACACTATATAGTTTGCTATTAAAATTATGCTTCCATTTTAATATAACGCTTTTATTACTGTATGAATAGGTAGTATCACTATTCAATCTAAACTTGTCATTGCTGAGGTAGGTCGACAGGTACAGATTGTTTTTATCGTTTATCTGGTGGCTTATATCTAAATTAAAGTCGGAAAATGATGCTGAACTATTCTTGTAAGCCTGAGGTAATAAATTAAGTAACCAATCTGAATAAGTAGTACGGGCACCAAATATAAAGGAAGTTTTATCTTTTATGATGGGCCCCTCTATATTAAACCTGCTGGTTAATAACCCTAAACCCGCAGAGCCTGTAAATATTTTTTTATTACCCTCGCGATTAGTTATCTCTAAAACAGAAGACAAGCGGCCTCCGTATTTTTCCGGTATGCTGCTTTTGTAAAGTTCTATATCCTTTACAATATCAGGATTAAAAGCAGCGAAAAAACCAAAAAAGTGTGCCGGGTTATAAATTGTTGCACCGTCAAGCAAAATTAAATTTTCATCTGCTGATCCGCCCCGTACGTTAAAGCCTGTTGTGGCCTCGCCTACAGATGTAACACCTGGCAGTGTAAGCACTACTTTTAAAACGTCGGCTTCACCAAATGCTGTCGGTATCTGTTTAATATTTTTAATGTCTAAACGGGTAACACCTAATTCAACGCTGCGCACGTTAGCCACTTTATCTGCCGATATTTTTACCTCCCTTAAACTGTTGATCTGCTCCTGCATCTCAATATTCAGCTTTCCATCGGAGTAAAGTAAAATCTGCCTACGGGTATCCCTCATACCCAAACCTCTTATAATTAATGTATGCCTCCCACGTGGTAAGGTAATAGTAAAATACCCGAATTTATCCGTGGCCACCCCGGCTTTTGAACTCGCAATGAAAATGCTTGCCCCAACCACGGCTTCACCCGATTTAATATCACGAATATAACCTGTTAGGATAGCGTTACCCTGCTTTATGCTATTGGTTTTAATACCTATTTCGTACAGCTTATTTTCGGTGGTTGCCTCCGGCACTTTTTTATCTTTTTCATCAGTATAATCTGCTACGGCTGACGTTTGTTTAACTTCTTTTTCACTAGGAGCTACTTCCAAAAATCCGGTTGCCAGCTCAGTTTTTATTTGCCTGCCTTTTGTGAGAAATATTTGTTGCTGAGAAATAGCATAATAAAAGTCGGTATTTTTAAAAGCCAAATCCAAAATAGTTTCTATTGGCTTATCATTTACCTGAAGAGTAATTTTTAAACTATCAAATTGTACCCGGTCGTAATAAAAGTGATAGCTGCTCTTTGATTCGAGTTCACTGATAAATTGTGTAATTGTAGCTTGCTGAAAGTTTACACTTATTAGTTTTGCAGTGCTTTGTTGCGCCCGACTGATCTGTATAAAAAACAAAAAAGAGAAGCTTAAAAGGAAAATTTTATACATATCAATTGGTTAAATGGTCATAGTAAGATGCAATTTTGACCATAGCTTCTTCAGGATCACTCCTAAACTTGATTTGATTAGCTCTGATATATTGCTGAAGTTCCTTTTTCCTGTCTTTTAAAACATTAATAAGCGACCCCTGGCTGGAGATACTATAATAAGTGTGGTTTTTCTTAAAAAAATACTTTGTTGTTAAATCAAAGTAGTTTTCAGCTGTTCCGCTTGTTATTGTTTGGATGTCTTTAGATCTTTTTACTAAAACTTGAGATTTGCCGTTATATAGCTCATCATAAAAGCCCGGTTTCATGTTAGCTGTGTTATTAATGGTATCAGTATTGATATTTACAAAGTGATGATCCAAATAATCAAAGTTTTTTACTCTTTCATTTAGTAAAGAAAATTTGGAATAGTGATTATGCAGGAGTGTTACAACTTTATCACTATATAAATCATATAACATAGGCACACCATTATACAACATCCCATCATAATAAACAGATCCTGTGGCAAAACCATTGTTATCTAAAAAGTAGGCATTGCCCTTAATATGGGGGTCGTAAAAATAATATTCAGGGCCATTAAATAATGACGATTCTTCTCCCAATGAAGTATAATAAAGATTTACTGCATTATTAAAAGTGCTTTGTTGTAAGCCGTTATCACTTGTTGTTGTTTGAGCGAAGGAATGTTTGCTAATAATTATGCTTAAAAAACATATTGTAAAGGTTAGGTTAATACATTTTCTCATAAATGCAGGTTAGATTTTAAATACATATAATTGGTATGATAAAAATAGGCATTAAAAACCTTTAACAATCAATCCAGTGTAACATTTTTGTGGCTAAGGTTTAATGTTATATATAAAAATATTATAAGTTTATATATAAACAAGCAAATTGAATATTATTAATTTAAAATCATAAATTAATATGAAGCTTCAAGCCATGTATTAGAGCTAATTAGTTAGCAGTGATGTATGCGGCTCAATAGATGTGTTATAAAAGGTATGTAGTAAAGTTCAACCACAGAATGTAGAACAAAAAAGGCCTCCCAATTAATCGGGAAGCCTTTTTTATGGATTTAAAAATTTTTAAAGTTTACGTTTAACCTCAACATTTTCATAAGCTTCAACTATATCGCCTACCTCAATATTATTAAAGTTGTTAATATTTAAACCACACTCATAGCCGGCGCTAACCTCTTTAACATCATCCTTAAAGCGCTTTAATGAAGCAAGTTCGCCTGAGTAAATTACCACACCTTCGCGGACTATGCGTATTTTACTGTTTCGTGTAATTTTACCATCCAAGACCATACAGCCTGCAATGGTACCAACTTTACTTATCTTAAAGGTTTCGCGGATTTCAACATTAGCAACAATCTTTTCTTCAAAAGTTGGTGCAAGCATTCCTTCCATCGCAGCTTTTATCTCATTTATGGCATCGTATATAATGCTATAAAGCCGTATGTCAATTTGTTCCTGCTCAGCCAGCTTACGTGCGCCACTTGAAGGACGTACCTGGAAACCTATAATAATAGCATCAGATGCAGAAGCTAACAATACGTCAGATTCGGATATCTGCCCTACGGCTTTCGAAATAATATTTACCTGTATCTGTTCGGTTGATAGTTTTAATAATGAATCAGATAAAGCTTCAATAGAACCATCCACGTCACCTTTAACAATAATGTTAAGTTCTTTAAAGTTACCCACTGCCAACCGGCGGCCAATTTCGTCAAGTGTTATGTGTTTTTGTGTACGTAAGCCTTGTTCACGTTGTAATTGTAAACGTTTATTAGCAATTTCACGGGCCTCAACCTCACTTTCAAGAACGTTAAACTTATCGCCCGCTGTTGGAGCTCCCTGCATGCCCAATACTTGTACCGGGGTTGACGGGCCTGCAGATTCAACTCTTTGACCACGTTCATTAGTCAATGCCTTTACACGGCCGCTATAACAACCAGCCAATATCGGATCGCCCACTTTTAACGTGCCAGCCTGTACTAAAATAGTAGTAACAATACCACGGCCTTTATCTAACGCAGCTTCAATAACAGTACCTACAGCGCGTTTATTTGGATTGGCTTTTAATTCCAGCAACTCAGCCTCTAATAATATTTTTTCTAAAAGCAAATCAACATTTAACCCTGTTTTCGCAGAGATTTCCTGCGATTGATATTTACCGCCCCATTCTTCAACCAGGATGTTCATGGCTGATAGTTGTTCGCGTATTTTGTCGGCATTTGCGCCAGGCCTGTCAATTTTGTTAAAGGCAAAAATGATTGGTGCGCCTGCAGCCTGGGCGTGGTTAATAGCCTCACGTGTTTGAGGCATTACACTATCATCAGCAGCAATTACTATAATTACAATATCCGTTACCTGTGCTCCCCTGGCACGCATAGCAGTAAACGCTTCGTGACCCGGTGTATCTAAGAATGTTATTTTTCCTTTATCATCAGGCAGTGTTACTTCATAAGCACCAATGTGCTGGGTAATACCCCCGGCTTCGCCACCTATAACATTTGTTTTACGGATAAAATCGAGCAATGAAGTTTTACCGTGGTCAACGTGACCCATTATGGTAACAATCGGCGCCCTTGGTATCAGATTTTCCGGATCGTCGGGCTGATCAAGGTTCCCCTCTTCATCCTGCGGTTTAACAAACTCTATCTGGTATCCAAATTCATCAGCAACAATACTTAAAGTTTCAGCATCCAGCCTTTGGTTTATGGAAACGAACATACCCAGGCTCATACAGGTAGAGATGATTTGAGTTACAGAGACATCCATCATAGAAGCCAACTCGTTAGCAGTAACAAATTCAGTTACTTTTAACACTTTCGATTGTAACTCCTGCTCCATTGCCAGCTCTTCGGCTGTTGCGGCTACATCATCACGCTTTTGACGGCGAAATTTAGCACGCTGTGCAAATTTACCTGACTTACCCGCTCCGCTTAACCGGGCTAAGGTTGCCTTAATTTGATCTTGTATATCTTTTTCTGATGGCTCTTCTTTAGGACCGGTATTTTGCGATGCATTACGGTTTCTGAAATCAGGACGATTGCCACCTCCAGCGTTGCTATGACTACCAGGCCCAGCAGGTGGGTTATTCCCCCTGTTCCTGAAATCCGGACGATTGCCGCCGTGAGGCTGCTGCTGTCCGGGTGGATTAGCTTGTTGCTGTCCGGCATGATTGGCAGGATTATTACCCTGTTGATTATGACCGGGACCCTGGTTATCTTTACGCTTCCTTTTCCGTTTATGATCTGCGGCGCTATTTGCACTTGAAGAGGAAGCTACCGGATTGCGTTTAGGTGGATTAACCGGTAATTGTATTTTACCCACCACATTGGGGCCAGTTAAACGTTCTGCTTTCGCTTTTATCACTTCGGGTTCCTGTACTTCAATAATTTCTTCCGCAGGTGTTTCATCAACTACTTTAGGTTGAACGACAGGTTCCTCAGTTTTTGGGATAACTTCTTTTTTTACTTCGGGTATTGGAGCCTCTTGTTTGATTTCTGGCTGCGGCTTTGGAACAACAGTTTCTGGTTTCGGAGCCTCTTGTTTAACTTCTGGCTGCAGCTTTGGCGCAACAACCTCTGGCTTTGGCGCAACTGGTTCGGGTTTAATAACCTTTTCTTCTTTTTTCTCAACAGGTTTTTCAACCGGCTGAAGTTTTGCATTAAGGTTATTAAGATCAATTTTACCAACTACTTTTACACCAGGTAAAACCTCATTGTGCTCTTCAGTTTTTTCATGTGAAAAATCAACCGGTTTTGGTTTTTCAACTACTGGTGGAGTATAATGATGGCCGGCATTTTTAATGAGGATATCTTCATTTTCAAAATCCCTTGAACGGCGATGCTCATTTGGTTTTTCAGGAAGCTGGACAGTCTCTTCTTTTCTTATCTTTCCTATACTGATCTGCTTAGCTTCCTCCTTAATAATTTTATCAACAGCAAATTCCTTCAAAAGCGCGTTGTACATATCACCATCAAGTCGGGTAGTAGGGTGTTTTTGTACCTTATATCCCTTTGATGCTAAAAAATCAACAATGGTGCCCGTGCCGATATTCAGCTCTTTTGCTGCTGTAAATAATTTTATGGATTTGTCTTCTGACATTTATTATAATTCTTCTTCTGCTATTTGTGCAAAAATACGATTTTAATTTTGGTTATTTTCTTTATTCAAACTCGGCTTGCAGAATTGATAACACTTCTTTTACAGTTTCTTCTTCCAAATCGGTACGTTTTACTAATTCGTTAACTGTTAGCGCCAGTACTGATTTCGCCGTATCTAAACCAATGCGTTTAAACTCATCAATTATCCAGCTTTCAATTTCATCTGAAAATTCTTCAATATCCACATCCTCGTCCTGTTCATCTGCTTCGCGATAAACATCTATTTCATACCCTGTCAATTTGCCTGCCAGTTTAATATTATGGCCGCCACGGCCAATTGCTAATGATACCTGGTCAGGTTTTAAATATACAGCGGCCGTTTTTTTCTCGTCATCTAACTTAATGGATGTTATTTTGGCAGGAGATAATGCCCGTTGAATATATAACTGCAGGTTATTGGTATAATTGATCACGTCAATATTCTCGTTTTTAAGTTCACGAACGATACCATGTATACGCGATCCTTTCATACCCACACAAGCGCCTACCGGATCAATACGATCATCATATGATTCTACTGCTACTTTAGCCCGCTCACCAGGTTCGCGCACTATTTTTTTAATAGTGATGAGCCCATCAAAAATTTCCGGCACTTCCATTTCAAACAAGCGCTGTAAAAATTCAGGTGCAGTACGTGAAATAATAATTTTAGGATTACTATTCATCATATCCACTTTATGCACCACAGCTTTTACACTATCGCCTTTTTTAAAGTAGTCTGCCGGTATTTGTTCTGATTTTGGCAACAACAATTCGTTCCCATCGTCATCAAGCACTAATGCTTCTTTTTTCCATACCTGGTAAACTTCGCCGGTAACAATTTCGCCAACGCGGTCTTTATATTTTTTAAATATTTCATCCTTTTCCAGTTCCAGAATTTTAGAAACCAGCGTTTGTCTTGCTGCCAGTATGGCACGGCGACCAAAGCTTTCGAGCGTAATTTGCTCAATATGCTCATCGCCAACTTCAAGATCCGGATCTATAGTTTTTGCTTCTGCCAGTTCAATTTCAAGGTCATCATCTTCACTGAAACCATCTTCAACTACCTGTCGGGTGCGCCAAATTTCAAGGTCACCGTTATCAGTATTTACAATTACGTCGCAATTTTCATCGGTCCCAAACTTTTTTCTGATCATGCTCCTGAATACGTCTTCCAGTACGCTCATCATGGTTGGACGATCGATGTTTTTGAAATCTTTAAATTCCTGAAAAGAATCAATTAAATTAATATTGCTCATTTTCTTACTTGAATGATATTAAAACTTTTGTTTCTGTTATTTTATCAATAGGGATAACGCTTTCAACAGTTTCGGCTTTTTTCCCTTTTTCTTTTATTTTTTCTTCAATTATAATAGCATCTTCTGTGATGCTTGATAATTTACCTTCTCTTTTTGTTCCATCAGCCATGTTAATAGCCAAATTTCGTCCAATATTTTTTAAATATTGTCTTATTGATGTTAACGGAGTATCAATGCCAGGCGATGAAACCTCCAGGTTATAAGCGGTTTCGATCACATTCTCCTCCTCGAGGCGAAAACCTACATGCCTACTTATTGCTGCGCAATCGTCAATTCCAACACCTTTATCGCCATCAATTAATATAATCAGTTTACCGTTGGAGTGCATTTTTATATCCACAATAAACAGATTTGGCTTATCGTTAATCTTTTCTTCGACCAGTTCCCTTACTCTTTTTTCAATATTCATTATCGTACTGATAATTTAATCGATAAAATAAAAGAGGGGACAACCGTCCCCTCTTTTTTAATTTGGATGCAAATATAATAAATATTATCGTAAATTCAAGTAGTTATTTCTTAAAAATCAAATCAATATATGGAATTTTTCCTAATGTCTTTTTGCCTTTTATATAATCCCATACATTATCACCCCTGTCAAATTCAAAATAGCGGACAAAGTAAATTTTCCCCTTTGTAAATGGGGTATCAGGTGTAAATATTACAGCGCTGTCTTTAAGTTGATATAAACCTGGCTGAACAGGCTGATAATTTTTTAAATCGGTATCGGAAGGCATTCGAAAAACAGGCAATAGGTTTTTCCAGGCACCAGGCACCGAATCCCGGTTAATCTCGCTTACTATTGCATAATCAAGCCCCTTAAATTTGACCGAACGATTATTGTTTATAAGACTTATATAGACAGTTGGTGCTTTGGGTTTAGATGCACAACCAAAGAAAAGCAACATTAGAAGCACATAGGATCGATTCATTAATTTAAAGATAGCTACTATTCCTGAGAGGTAATTAATAAAAGTGAAATTCAATTTATTATTTTTTAGAATTTCTAAATATATTTTTATTAATCTAAAATTGTTATATTTGCTAAACTTTAAATCATGGTGATAATCAGTTATGGAACACTTCGCTTTTTCTTTGAGGCTCATGCTGATGCGGAAGATGCTTAAAACAACTGGTATCGTTTAACATTAATGGCTGACTGGGCAAATTATCACGAAATGAAAGAAATGTATAACTCTGTTGACTCAGTGGGTGACGACAGATATGTCTTTAACATCAGAGGGAATACATACAGGTTGGTTGCAATGATATTTTTTGACGTTAGAACGGTTTATATACGTTTTATTGGTACACATTCTGAATATGACAAGCTAAAGGATTGTTCGAAAATTTGATACAGACTCTTTTGCTAAAACAAGCTGGTTATACCAGATTTTTAATTTTTATAAAATGGCACAAAAAAAAAATTGACAACGATAGTGATTACAATACAGTAATTGCTAAAATAGATAGCCTGATGGCTAAGGGTAGCAAAAATGTTTCAAAAGAAGAGCTGGCCGAGATCCGGTCATTGGCATTGATAGCCCAGAATTACGAACAACAAAAGTACGTTATTGCTGCGCCCTCAACCCTTACAGGGATGATAGAGATGAAAATGTATGAAATGCACTTGAAACAACACGACCTTGCAAAAAAGCTAAACATTAGCGACGCCAAACTTTCGCTGATTATGAATGGCAAACAAAAACCTGATGTGGGTTTTTTAAAAGCAGTTTACACTGAACTTAAGGTAGACGCAGGGTTTATTTTACAGCATGTATGATAATCTTTTAATTTAATTAGGCCCATCAAACACATGCTATTGAATCAGGTTATAAAAAAAATGATCCAATACAAGACGGCAATCAATTCACCAATCTTCCTTCCAAATCCACCGTCCTGGCAAAAGGATTTAAAAACTTATTTGTCAAAACTGCAAATTCCCGACGGGTTACCTGGCGGTTCAGGTCAAAATCAAGCTTAAATTTATATTGGGTTTTCCAACTTTTTTGAATACCTGTGTTGAATACCTTAGGGTCAGTTAATGTATAATCGCTAATAAGTGCGAGCAAATTGCCGATTGTAAACTTTTCACCTGGCTTTTCTTTGTTGAACCATAAAAATGCACGGGTATATATTTCAGTTAAAACCGGTTTTATCTCGTTTGTGCTTACTGCGGAATCCGGTTTAAAAAGAAATTGGATACTGTTACCGGTAGCCTGTTTTACTCCCTTAAGCAAACCTGTTGCACACACTTGTTGTATAGCCCTCCAATTGCGATCTTGCAGCGGTATATCGGCAAAAGGCAGCAGGTAACTTTTAAAATCCAGTAGTTCGCCCTGTATAATACGTACTTTTAAATTTTTAGTGGTGGTTTTAAAAAATGCACAATAAGCGGCGACCGCTCCAACACCCTGACCTAATTCAAGTTGCAGGGGTAGGTATTGAATATCCTTTTTGCCTGATAACGCCTTTTCCGTGATTAATAAATTGTCTGCATCTTTCAATAACACTGTGCTCAGTGGTATACAATAAACTGGAAGCGGCGGATAATAAGAACCAGGTAAATTAACCTGTCTGGGCAAATCTTTACCAGCTGCAATTGAAGTCCGGTAGGTTTTTAATTCGTTTGTAACTTTATTATTATCAACGCCGGCAGTAATTTTTGCACCTGCTTTTGATGCAAGCTCGCCGTTTTCAGTGGCATCAACCACTACATGTGCTTTAACTTCAATGGATTTTCCGTTTTGGATAATGTTTACTTGCCAATAATCGCCGTCTTTTTTAATAGTTATAAATGAGCTGTTTAAATAAACGGTAAGGTTTTTTACAGTATCCGTAATTTTTTTCAAAATGGTTGCGCCAGCATTAGGTTCAAAGCGTAATACTGCATTATATGCAGTATCATAACCGGGAGTTTTTTTATAAAAATCCTGTACCTGTTTACGAAATTCACCCCAAATACCCGATGGTAAGTCTCGATTTGCACTTACCTCGTTCATGCCAGACGCTGCCGTGCTGATGTGCGGCAGTGAATCAGAGATTGCGAATATTGTTTTTACCTTGCTGCGGGCACATTGAATAGCTGCGGCTACACCACTTGCGCTACCTCCAACAACCAATACATCGGTTTTAATAGTTTGGGCATATATTAAAGAACAATTGGCTATAAGCCATATTGCGATTAAAGTTTTTATCATCAGCACGTAAATAAACAATACAAAACGCTAAATTAGGTCAAAACTTTGTTGCAGATAAAAATTTTACTTAATTTAAATTTTTTTAATGATCATGACAGACGAGCAACTTAGATATCCCATAGGGAAATTCAAAGCCCCGGTATCTTATACCAATGAAGATATACGGCATTGGATAACTACAATAAAGTTATTCCCGGGTAAATTGCGCCAGGCAATTATAGGCTTGAACGAAAAACAATTAGATACCACATACCGTACCGGCGGGTGGAGCTTGAGAAAGGTTGTGCATCATGTTGCTGATAGTCATATGAATTCATTAATGCGCTTTAAATGGGCGTTGACAGAAGAAAACCCAACTATTAAACCTTATGAAGAAGCAGACTGGGCTTTACTGGCGGACTATAAAATGCCTGTTGAAGCTTCATTAAAAATGCTGGAAGGCATCCATCAGCATTGGGTGGCCCTGCTGGAAAGTTTTACGGAAAACGAATGGAATCGGACTTTTGTACACCCCGCTTCAGGCGAGATAATACAACTTAAAAAATCACTTGCCATATATGCATGGCATTGTAAACATCATTTGGCCCATATAACAGAAACGATAAAGAATTTTTGATATTTTCCTCTATTTAGAAATTTGTTCAAATCAAGCCGTAACTCATTTCATTTACATGGATTTGTAATTATTTTAATATAATGTTCACGGTTTTTTAAAATTATATCAACGAAAAAATCTCTATCTCTGAAAAAGATTGGCTAATGATTGAACAAGCCGGTGTTGTTAAGAAATTACGCAAACATCAATATCTTTTGCAAGAAGGCGATGTTTGGCGCTACAATGCTTTTGTGTGTGAGGGCTGTCTGAAAACTTACCGTGTAGACGATAAGGGCGTTGAACATATTCTATATTTTTCATTTGCAAACCGGTGGGCTGGAGACAGGGAAAGTTTATTATCAGGTAAGCCTTCAAAGTCTAATATTGACGCTATAGAAGATTCCACTGTTTTGCTTTTTAATATAGAGAATTTTGAAACCATAAAGAAACAGATACCAGCTTTTAAGGATCTTGCTACCACATTACTTGAAAGAAGTTTTATTGCTTCACAAAACCGCATTCACGCTGCAATTAGTCAAACTGCCGAAGAAAGATACTTTGAATTTCTTAAAAACTCCCCTCAAATAGCCAATCGGGTACCACAACACATGATAGCGTCTTACCTTGGCATATCTCCGGAAACCCTGAGCCGAGTAAGAAAGACTGCCTCAAAAAGTAATTTTCATTGATATTTGTCAAGTTCTTTTCCTTTAAATGTCAATGAAACAAGACGTACGTATCCTGCAACTTTGCATCATTCATTAATACTTAAAAATTAAAAAAATGAGCAAAATAATTTTCATCACAGGAACCAGCACAGGATTTGGTAAACTGATGGCTTTAACTTTAGCTAAGGCAGGGCATACTGTAATTGCCGGTATGCGCGGAGCTAACGGGAAAAACGAAGCTGCTGCAAAAAAGCTTTCGTCATTTCCTAATATCGAAGTAACCGAAATCGACATAACTAATGATCTATCAGTAAACCAGGCATTTGAAAGCGTGTTGGCAAAATATGGAAAAGTAGATGTTTTGGTGAACAATGCAGGTGTAGCAGGTTTTGGGTTACTTGAAGCATATACAATTGAACAGATCAGGAATTTGTTCGAAGTTAATTTTTATGGCGTATTGCGAACCTACCAGGCAGTACTTCCTTCCATGCGTAAAAATAAAAATGGGTTGATCATCAATATTACCTCAGGTGCCAGCGGACATACCCTGCCTTTTATGATCCCTTACCTTGCTTCTAAATTTGGCGTTGAAAGTATCACTGAAGGCATGCAGGATGAACTGAGCGATTATAATATTGAAAATGTTAGTATACAGCCGGGAGTATATCCCACAGAAATGAACAATGGCAGTAAAACAGGATTTAATGCTGATAAACCGGAAATACTTGCCGAATATGGTGAAACAGCCACACAAAAATTCAATGCAATGGGTGGAGCAATGTTTGGTAAAATGGCTGAATTTAAAATGAACCCTCAAACAATAGCCGACGGTGTATTGGATTTAATAAATATGAAAAAGGGAACACGGCCTCTGCGCTTTCCGCTTGATGCTATTGCCCAGGGAACAGATGTTGAATTTATAAACTCGAGGGCAGCTATCAAGGCAAAATGGTTAGCTAAATACAATAGTTAAAACAAATGGGCTGGTAAAATATTTTTCAGGCTTAATTTTTCAGACTTACGAAGTTTTTAAAACTTCGTAAGTCTTGGGAAATCTAAATATTGTCCTCTTATTTTTTTGAAGAAAGATCTGCAATTATTTTAACCTTTCCATTCTTTCCTATTTCACGTACACGCGGCAACCAACCTTCGGTAGCAGGACCATTAGCATTTGTATATTCCAGTACATAAATATTGCCATTTCGAACGGCGGCCGCGGTGGGTGACCAGGGACGGGCAGCTTTTAAAATCGTTTTTATCTTTCCGTCTGAAGTTATTTTTAACAAACAGTGACAACTTGTTGCAGCAAGATAAACCGTACCGGCGGAATCAACAGCTATTCCTCTTAACAGGGGTATCCCCCTGTTAACTTCTCTATGGTCGGCAGGGTCTTCGTCACAATCGGGTACTGCGACAGGATGAGCCAATACCGTAACCTTTCCGTCCATATTAACTTTTAGTAAAGAATTCCAACATGCTGTGTAAAGTGAGCCATCCGGCCCCGCCGCTAAGCCCGTAATACCATCATTTAGTTTATTTAATATACTTTCGAGAGTTGGGGCAAATACAGTTTGCTGTTTGCCCGGTGTTTCCCGAACAAGCGTTTTTGCTGCCGGATGTAAATCACCATTTGGGCCACCGCAATAATAAAAATTTCCGTCTTTATTCATGGCTATCGGTGAACCTCCGCCAGCATAAATAATAGTAGGCTGCACTCCATCTGGAGTAATTCTTTCAAAATATTTTGGTTGTGTTTGCGAGAATACGCCCTTTTCATCAAGACACATCCAATGGCCATCAGTAGCTTTATGAATGTAAGTGAGTTTACCATCCACACTGATTTTTGCAACACCAACACTGAATATATAAAATAAACATTGCCATACCTGTCTACAACAATACCTGATGCCGGATGGGCAAAAGCAGTATAACGAAATAATCCGACTTGTAGTAAAACTAATACAAGGATTAACAGATACTTTTTCATATTCTTAAATTTTAAGATTATGTAAATATTCTCCTTGAAAAAAAATGACTTATTTTAAACAACAAGTAATTGTTTTACATGTTTGCAGTATCTTTTTATACAGCTTTATTTTCGCTGTTACTTTAAACTACAATCCCAACAAAATAAAAGCAGCCCTCTAAAATTCAGAGGGCTGCACAAATAATTAGATTATACTTAATTAAACGCCTTTTTCATCTTGAGGCAAACTTGCTATTTTGTAAGCTACATTACCATCCGGGTCGGTCACTTTTTCGTAATAGATATCGTTTGGAGACACATAGTATTTTTTTCCGTTTAATATAACTTTGCGGCAACCGTCAGGCAATTGATTTACTATATCGCCAACCTGTGGTGCGGCAACAGTTGCATTCGGATCAGTAACGCTGGCATCTGTGTTCAAAACGCCATCTCTTCCGGCAACTATATATATTTTTTTGCCTTTATCATCAACACCTTCTTTATAGTACACTCCATCTTGTTCATAATACTGAACGCCATCTATCTTAATAGGCTGTGCAGTTTTTGGCAATTCAGGAACAGCAGCACCTATTGGAGGAGTAGTAACCTGGTAACCACCATTATCATAAGGGCTGTAAAAAACTCCTCCATAATAGTAATATAAATCAGAACCCCAATAAAAAGGATAATAACCAAATGGTAATACGCCTAAATAAAATCCAAGGTGCGGGTATCCATAGTATCCGAAGCCTGGTCTGTAAAATGCACCGCCATGATAACCTACACCTGCATAGTAACCGATACCAGATCTGAAACTTAATCCGCCACGATATCCATTTCTTGTATAACCACGATACCCAATTCCGGTATTGCCACGTAGCCCGATCCCACTATTTCCACGAAGGCCCACACCAACGCTGCCACCGCCCCCCCCCATACGGAGGCCGCCACCGATATGGCCGCCACCGCCGCGTTGCGCACTAACAGAAGATATCATTAAAACTGAAAGAAAACCGGCCAAAACCAAACCGGATACATATTTATATAACGCTTTCATATTGTTATTTATTAACTTTTTTGTAATAAGTACTGTATCTGAAAATTAATTACTCCTTAGACCTTTTATCTGAGCAAAGGTTTAATCTGTTTTTTAAATTTAATTAATAATTTTTGAATTTTTATTTTGCTTCATATTGTGCGCTAAATATAGCTAGAATACATATTTAACTTGAAAATTCAATTAATTCTGACGGAAAAATGAGTTTAAATGTACTTCCCCGGCCCTTTTCAGATATTACCTCAATTTTTATCTGGTGGAACCCAGCAATTGACTTTACAATTGGTAAGCCTAGGCCAAAACTATCCTGCTGAAGTGATTGACGGAATTTTTTAAACCTGTTGAAAATGTAAGGAAGCTCTTCGGCACCAATGCCAACTCCGGTATCAATTATACTGACCATGAAAACATTGTTTTCGTGACTTGCAATAACCTTTATTGCACCGTTTTCGTGATTATATTTTATAGCGTTATTAATCAGATTGAAAAACAGGTTGAACAACAGAAATTTATTCACTTTTATTAAAAGCCAATCATCAGGTAATACTGCTTCATAACTTATATTTTTTTGCTGAAATCGTATAGAAATTTCATCATAAACCTCCCGTAAAAGTTCTGCGAGTGTAATTTTATCTTCTTTTAAAAACTGTTCATTTTCAATTTGCGATATAAGCAGCAGCGTTTTAGTTATGCTTTTTAAACGGTTTAAAATTTTTTGCATCTCGAGCAAGCGGGCCTTTACATCATCAACAATATCCTCTCTCTCAAACATGTTTTCAATTTTTGATTGGAGAATAGATATAGGTGTCATTAACTCGTGCGATGCATTTGAAATAAATTCCCGCTCTTTTTGAAAGGTATTTTCAATGGTTTCAATCATTTGATGAATACTAATATCCAGGTATTCAAAATCTGATGTGGTAGTTTTTACTTTATGGTAAGAACCAAAGTTGGGAAATTTATGACCTACTAACTTTGTTTTGATGATTAAACCTAATGGCCTTAATATATAATTACTATATACCTGGTCGGCCATAATGGTTAAAAGTACCATGCCCAACAGCACCTGCAAAGCTATATTTTGAAGTGGTGTGGTTGTCTCTCCAATAGTATCTGCACTTTTGCCAATTTCAAGCAAATAGTTTTTTTTATTGACAGCAAAGTTATAGCTAAGTATCCTGTATTCTATTGTATCGCCTTCTATTTTCCGTTGTTCATTTTTTATCGTGTCCAGGTGTTCATCTAATGAATCTTCATCAAGGCTATAATATTCCTCTTTAAGGGGAGAATAAGTGGCGTATAAATAATTTTTTATACTTGATGCCTTTATTATTTTAAGCAGCTTGTTCTTCTGTTTACGAAGTTTATTATCAGTAAAGCTTTGATTAATATTTCTGATAAGGACGGGCAGCAACAAGACAAACAAAGTTATAATTACCAATTTCGAAATGGTATTAAACAGCGTAAGTTTAGTTTTAAGTTTCAAATGCGTTAAGCGTTGATCTTTATTTTATAACCTAAGCCACGTACAGTTTCCAGCCAATCGGGGGATGCATAGGCATTCAATTTTTTCCGGATATTTTTAATATGGGCATCAATGTAATTGGAATCGTAATCATCGTTAATAATACTTCCCCAAATATGTTCGCTTAATTGCGAACGGGTTAACGTACGGTTTTTATGTAAGATAAGATAGGCTATCAGATCAAATTCCTTTTTTGTTATATTACTAATTTCAGAATTAGAATAAGAAATTGTACGATCTGTTAAGTTTATCAGAAATCCTTCCAGGTTAATAATATTTTGTTTCAATCCGAATTTTCTTCGTGTTATAGCCTGCATTCTGCTTTGCAGTTCCAATAGCGAAAAAGGTTTCGGCAAATAGTCATCAGCTCCCAGGTCTAATCCTTTAACCCGGTCATAAATTTCGGCCCGGGCCGTTAATATTATACAAACCGCCTCGGGATTATACTTTTTTGCTTCTTTAAGTAAGTCAAGGCCTTCGTAATCAGGTAAGCCCAGATCTATTAAAATGAAATCGTAAAGGTTTACGGCAATTTTTTCCGAAGCTGATTTGCCATTAAAACATACCTCACAGATATAATTATAGTTGCTAAGAAATATTTCTAATTCGTCTGCAAGCGCCTTCTCATCTTCTATTATTAAAACATTCATACTTAATTTAAAAAAATAAATAGTAAAATGTCAGATTTAAAAAAACTTCGTGATGGTTTTTTAACGCACCTTCCACATTAACAGGTATTGAATATTTCCACGACGCTTCGAAAGTATAATGCGGCCTGTTATAAGCAATTGGCAATTTAAAACTATAGTTAAGTGCATTAAATCTGCCATTGTTATATTTTACAAAAGTAGGGGGAATATCTAATCCCGGTATATATGAATTATAATCAGGTTCCTCCAAGTGTTGAGAGGAATACTTTCCTACAAAGTTCTGTGTGCCAAAAATAGCGCTGATGGTTGGGTTAAATGACAAATAATCTTTGTCATCAAAAATGCTCCAGTTGGTTTCAATGTATTTAGATGTGTTTATCGTTATAAAATAATCATTAGCATCTCCGAACAGGTAGTCGAATACAAGGCTTGATTTTGCAAATTTCCAGTCGAATGAATTTTTTAAATTTATGTCGTTTGATGATGCAGATGTTATAACCGCCGGTGCATTTCTATTGAATATAAACCGGGTATAGCTTATGGATCCAGAGAGTGTTTTTGAGTACCTGTACAAATAACCTGTTCCCAGGTCAGTTTCATCAACAAGCGGATTATATCCAAACACCTGTACTCCCGAAGCGTAGACAAAAATGCCATTCTTAAAATTATATATCGCATCGGCACTCATATAAGGATATTTAACCGGCCCGGTACGCCCAAAAAACTGTATATCGCTGCCGTAGTTGACCCCAATTGATATAGATCTTTTTCTAAACACTGTATCAGAATCTGAAATAACACGAATTGCCCGGGATGGAAAATGCGGGTAATTTACTGTAGCAGCATTTACAGCATTAGAAATTATAAAAGAAAGCAACACATAAAAATATTTCATTAATGTTACCAATAGTTAGTTTAACTTGTTAATTGCCATTTCTTCTGGGTATTTCAGGTGGTCTTTCCAAACCTTCAGGCCGACGCTGTCTTTTTGGCCTTTGCTTAGTTTTTGGGGTGGCCGGATTATTTACAGATTCAATTTTTTCCGGCTTTGGCTGTTTTTTAGCTTTGGCCACTTCCTTAATTTTATTTTTATCTTCCTGATCTTGTTTTTTACTATTTTTTGTAATTGTAGTATCGCTTAAAAGTTCTTTAAAATGCAAACTTACAGCCAAGTTATCAAAAACAACATTAAAATGGGTATTTACTATTTTAGCAGATGATAAACATGGTGCAAATATCAATAACACTACAATATAAGCAAACCACTTTATCATTTAAGAGGAGGAAATATTAAAAAATTTTCAATAAGATTTGGATTAAACTTTACCTGTTTATTTTACGAACAACAACTTGCGTGGCATTATACTCAATAATCGAAGTAATATGTATAAGATACTGAATTAACTGAAATATAAAACCAGGGTTTATTATTCAATATAATAAATGGTCCGTGTAAAAAGGTTTATTTAAATTGACAAATTTAGCTATAATCCATTCGTAAGATATGAATAATGAAATTAAATTATATCAATTTGTAATATTAATATCTTTTGAAGTATAGATACGATTATGATCATCTATAATAACACAAGCAATTTGATTTAATTGGTTTATTAAATACAAACCAGCATTTATACCTATTGACATTACAGGGGTAGCCATAGCATCAGCCAGCTCAGCGCTGGTGCTAATAATGCTTACACTTTTAATTCCACTAACAGGAAACCCTTTTTTAGGATTAATGATATTCAAATATTTTTTATTAAGAATAGCTGTATGTTTTTCAGCGCCTATCGATGTTGCTACAGCCATATTGCTAATATTAATATTTGCAAATGGCATTGATTTTTGGCCTGGATCGGCAGTAGCAATAGTCCATGGTTCATGATCTGGCTGCGCGCCCCAGGTAAGCAGATCGCCGCCGGCATTAATTACTCCGCTGCTTACATCATTCATTTGTAATATATATTTAGCTCTATCGGCAGCATATCCTTTTATATTGGCTCCGAAACCTATGCGCATACCTCTTTCTTTTAAAAAAACAGTCTGTGTTTTTGAATCCAATATTACATTATGGTAATTAACATAATTTATGGAAGTTTTCACATTTGTTAGGTTATTGTTGCCATCAAAGTTAAACGCGCCTTCCTTATCAGCAGCAAAATAAGTAATATCAAATGCTCCATGGGTAAGTTCAGATATTTGTACAGACCGGTCAATTAATCTAAAAATTTCAGGATCGGTTTTTACAGGTTTTATGCCTGCATTACGGTTTATCTCATTAATAGTGCTGTCGTCGCTAAATGCACTAAGTAGTTTTTCTACGCGGTTTATCTCTGCTATTGCATCATCAATGCGTTCATCAGCCCAATCCGGATTATTGCCAACAACACTAATTTCAAACTGATCTCCCATAAGACGCACAACACGTCTGAAAATAATTGATTTATTAGGTAGGGTCTTTATAGCTAACATAAACTGATTAATTTAATGCTTAATTAATAGATGCTTTAAATAAACCTTCGCTTTAAAACCTTTATTTACAAAGAAATACGGATTAACGCTAATGTTCATATTATAAAAGTATCGGGTTATTATGAAAATAAGATGAAAAAGGAATTTGAAAGTGCTTTTAATTGTTAAATTCATGTTGAATAATGAATTTTAATACGGAATTTCAAATTGGTTAGTTACTTTTAGAACGATTATAAATCCAAAATCCCATATTTTGCTATAACATGAGTAAAAAATTGAAACTGCTAATTAATATATTGGCATTATTAGTTACATTTTCAATAAATGCACACGCTCAAACAAATAACGACCAAATAGAAATAACACCCATTGAAGGAATAAAAATATTTACTCCTAATAAATACAGCATTCAAGGCAAAATATGGGGCGGCGAACTGGCCTATCGTTTTAACATGAACAATAATAAATTGGATTACGTAAAGTTGCTGGGACTTAATTCAATTGATATCGTTGCTTCTTATCGTAATCTTCAATCTTTAATCATCAATAATGATCCTGCAAGTAAAGGTTCATTAGGGGATGCTTATAGTGTTATAGGAAGGTTGGAGATGCAATTGTTTAAGGCGGGCCCCGTTAAATTGTTATTCACTCCGGGCGTTGGAGTTACCTATTCAACCGAAAGTTATTTTACAAATAAAAATCCGCTTATCGGGAGTAAAATAAATATTGCTGAACAGGCAGGAATTAAGATATTTTCGTCAATCACTTCTTCAACTGGGATCCAGGTGGGGGCAGATCTGTTCCATTATTCCAACGGCGGTGAAAGGCTGCCAAATAATGGAATTAACTCGCTAAATATTTCATTTGGGATAGTGCAAAATATTAATAAAACCGGGCCATCCACTCCACGAGAACCATTTCAATATAATTATACAAATTCGTTGGAGTTTGGTGTTGATTTTGGTGAGCGAAGCGTTTTTGCAAGTAAGCAACCACTCTACAGGTCGGGCGTGTACGCTGGTTATAGCTATCGTCTTAACCCAGTTTTTAGCCTGAAAGGAGGTTTTGATGCCGGTTACTTCTTTACAGTCTTCGATCCGGCAAATTATGATATTACTCATGAAGGAAACGCTACTTCATATGACCATTGGCGTTTAGGCGCAAGCCTGGGAGCAGAAACAAGATTAGGCCGGTTAGCTGTTTTTGCCAGCTATGGCTATTATTTATATTACCATAGCTACGTCCCTGTTAAAACCTATTGGACGCCCGCAGTAAAATATTATTTATCGTCATGGATGGCCGTTCAAGCCAAAACGTACATAAACAACCATACCGCCGATTATTTAGGAGTGGGGTTGTTATTCCGGGTTTATTAGTTAAAATAAATTATCAGGCCACAGTGCCTTCTTTTAGTTTTTCAGCATTTTCAGCGAACTGCAAAGCTTCCATAATTTCTTGCAGATCGCCATTCATCACACCGGCAAGGTTGTAAATGGTTAATCCGATACGATGTTCGGTTAAACGGCCCTGCGGGTAATTATATGTACGTACTTTAGCAGAACGGTCGCCGGTGGAGACCATTGTTTTTCGTTTTTTGGATGTTACTTCCAGGTGCTTTTGCAACTCCATTTCATAAACTCTGGACCGCAATACCTGCAAAGCCTTATCGTAATTTTTTAATTGCGATTTTTGATCCTGGCATTGTGCAACAATACCGGTTGGAATATGTGTTAACCTCACAGCCGAATAAGTTGTATTTACCGACTGTCCGCCTGGCCCGGAAGCACAAAATAAATCTTTGCGTATATCGCTAACCTGCAGATCAATATCAAACTCATCAACCTCAGGCAGTACCACAACTGTTGCTGCCGAAGTGTGTACACGGCCCTGGGTTTCTGTATCAGGCACACGTTGTACGCGGTGCACGCCCGATTCATATTTTAAATTACCGTAAGCATCTTCTGCATTAACGTTAAATACAATTTCTTTGTATCCGCCTGATGTTCCTTCGGTATAATCAACCAGTTCGGTTTTCCAGCCCCGTTTTTCACAGTAACGCATATACATACGGTAAAGGTCGCCGGCAAAAAGAGCTGCTTCATCGCCTCCGGTGCCTCCGCGTATTTCAATAATAGCATTTTTGGAATCTTCCGGATCTTTAGGTATAAGCATTAACCGGATTGCTTCTTCCATTTCATCCTGTTTGGTTAACAACTCATCCAGTTCAGCTTTAGCCATTTCGCGAAACTCTTCATCTTTTTCAGTAGCTAAAATTTCTTTGTTACTTTCTATATTGCTCATAATGTTGCGATAGATGTTATACTCATTCACAACTTTGGCAAGGTCTTTATATTCTTTATTGAGCTGGGCAAAACGTTTCATATCAGCCATGGCATCAGGGCTGCTCAACTCGGTTTCTACATTTTTCCAGCGTTGGAAAATCGCTTCTAACTTTTCTAACATAATTTAATGAATCTATTGCAAAGCAATAGCTGGTTGCTATGTATGCAAAAAACGCACAAAAATACGGATTTTTAGCTAATAATTACTTCACCGGAGTGTAAAGAGTCAGGGCAAACGCATCAAAATTGTTTAAAGTTCAATTAGGAGGCACCTACGGAGCCTCGGTAGATTGATTATATCAAATAAATTTTTCAGGGCTCCGGCGGAGCCTCCTTTAATGGACTAAATTAAAGCGCTGATAGTTGAAATTTCACGAATAATTTTAATGCGTTTACCCTGTGTAAAGAGATTGCCTGAACAATTGAAAGGACTGCATAATTCAAATTGTAAATTTTGTTCATGCCTTGTCGACAATGTTATTGTCCGGCTTTTGATAACAAAAAATCTAATTCAGCTTTATCGGGAAGTTCATTGTACATTGAGCTTTTGTCGAATATCATTGCTTTATAATTCGAATGACTGTCAATTTTATACTGGGGCCATAGCGGCAGGCCTTTGCCATTAGGATTACCATTGGTAATAAAGTTGACCCAATAAGCTGACATCAGATCAGCCAGTTTAAAGTCGGCAGGTTCCCAGGGGCGGTGAAGAAATTTTAAATTATCCATTACGTAAGCGACCTCACCTGTGTGGAAGGCTCCATATTTTACATAATCAGCTGTAGCCGGCAACTTACGGTCGAAATTATAAACATAGACCGGCGATTTGGAGCTTTGTACAGCCGCCCATTTGTATCCTGACAAAGCAAAGATCATATCACGGCTCAATTTAATTTGGGAGCGTGCCGCTTCTTCATCTGTAGAGGCAGGGAAATATTTCAAAAAATTATCCGCGTCAGCGCCATATTGCTCCTTTGCCTGTTGAATAAAAGCATCCTTCTTTTTAAAGCCGGAAACAAAGGCCTCATCTTCGTTCCACCCGGTAATTAAAGGCACGTTGTTTTGCTTACCGGCAGCATATATGTCTGGTATCGGTTCGGGCAATATATAGCCATCAACAATTGGAGAATATCGTCCCTGGAATTTCATTAATTCACTTGCAGGAACATTTCTAAGCTCATTTAACGATGTTGCATGAACCGATTCCGCTAATTTTAAACCCTGCTGTTCTGCGCTTTGCAAGTCATTAGCTTTTATTAAAGGGTTTGATATCAGTAGCGATCCGCTTTCGGCGATGGCTTTATTAAAAAGACCCTTTCCAAGCGGCGAGGCAACTAAACAATTAACGCTCATAGAACCTGCCGACTGCCCGGCGATGGTCACATTGTCAGGATCGCCCCCAAAAGCAGCGATATTTCTTTTAATCCATTTTAAAGCCGCAATCTGATCAAGCAAACCATAATTGCCTGACGCATGATCCGGTGATTCTTTTGTGAGTTTAGGATGTGCTAAAAAGCCAAAGACACCTACCCTGTAATTTATCGATACAAATATTATCCCCTTTTTTGCCATGGCTTCCCCATCATAAATTGGTACAGCTGCACCACCGCTGGTAAAACCGCCACCATATATCCACACAAAAACAGGTTTTTTCTCGGATTTTTTTGCTTTGGTCCATACATTTAAATAAAGGCAATCTTCACTTATAGGCGTTTCGGGAATTAAAAACTCCGATGTATAAACCATAAATGGTACCGGCTTTGCCTGCATCGGGCTTGGGCCAAATGCGTTACATTTTTTTATACCCTGCCATGCTTTAGCAGGTTGCGGAGCTTTCCAGCGCAGCTCTCCAACCGGCGGGGCTGCAAAAGGTATACCTTTAAAAGCTATCACGTCGCCAGAATTACTTTTTACGTCGGAAATCAAACCGGTTTCTATTTGAATTGTATCAGAAATTTTACCAGCCGCTTTTTTCAGTTTAAATGAATAAAATAAGAAAGAAATGCCTGCTAAACCCAAGCAAACAGCCAGTATAAATAATTTTTTCATGAAGATTTGGTTTATAATGCGTCTTTACGACGCAATATAATGGTTCTAAAATAATAAATTTCCATTTCTTAACTTTTTAATATAATTTAAAAAGTATAATTTGCATGCTGTATCCTAAGACATAACCCTTAATAAACCATTCAAAATGAAAAAATTTTATTTATTGTTAAGCTGTTGCTTAATTTCTTTTTTATCGTTTAGCCAAACCAGTAAAAACGGATTGGCCATAATACCTGAACCTGTAAATACCATCATCAAAAAAGGGCAATTCATTTTGCCAAAACATGTAGTGATTGAAGCAGGCGCTACGGACGATATAAAACCTGTAACTGCTTACCTTAAAAATAAGTTAACCACATCAACAGGAGTGCTTGTTACCGTAAAAAATAGTAGTTCCACACCGGCTACTATTAAATTATCGCTTAACAAAAAGCCTGATACTGCATTAGGTAAAGAAGGTTATCATTTGTTGGTGAGCACAAAAGGTGTTATTATAAGAGCCAATGAGCCTGCAGGATTATTTTATGGTGTACAAACATTGGTACAGTTATTCCCTAAAGAAATTGAAAGCCAGGAAGTTGTTCATCATGTTAGCTGGACAGCGCCTTGTGTTGACATAAAGGATTATCCGCGGTTTGCATGGCGTGGATTAATGCTTGACGTTGCGAGGCATTTTTTTACCAAAGAAGAGGTAAAGCAATACATTGATCAAATGGTGCGGTATAAATTTAACCTGCTGCATATGCACCTTACGGATGATGAAGGCTGGCGCATTGAAATTAAAAGCTTGCCGCGGCTAACAACTGTTGGCGCTTATAATGTTAAAAAAATTGGTGAATTTGGCTCGTTTACGCCGCCGGCAGCTGATGAGCCCCGTACTTACGGCGGTTTTTACACGCAGGATGATATAAGGGAATTGGTGCAATACGCCAAAGACAGGTTCGTAAACATTATGCCAGAAGTGGATGTTCCGGGGCATAGTCTTGCAGCCGTTGCATCGTATCCTGAATTGTCATGTACGCCGGGAGCAGAAAACTACAAAACCCGGTCGGGCGAGCATATGATGAATTTTAGCAAAGGCAGCATTACCGCCCTTGTGGATAATACCTTAAACCCCTCCAGCGAGAAAACTTATGCATTTTTAGATAAGGTATTAACTGAGGTTGCGCAATTGTTCCCTTTTGGATACGTACACATGGGGGGTGACGAATGCGCCAAGAACTTTTGGGCTCAAAGCGATTCGGTAAAGGCCCTGATGCAAAAAGAAGGTTTAAAGAACATGGAAGAAGTTCAGAGCTATTTTGAAAAACGCGTGGAAAAGATAGTTGAATCGAAAGGTAAAAAGTTTATGGGCTGGGACGAGATTATTGAAGGCGGACTTGGTCCCAAAGCAGCAGTAATGAGCTGGCGCGGTATACAAGGCGGTATAACAGCAGCTAAACTTGGTCATGAAGTGGTGATGAGTCCTACTACTTTTGCTTACCTTGATTATATGCAAAGCGACCGGGTAATGGAGCCGCATGTATATGAAACCCTTCGTTTAAATAGGACTTACGAGTTTGAACCGGTGCCTGACAGTGTTGATGCCAAACTAATATTAGGCGGGCAAGCTAACTTATGGACCGAGCAGGTGTTTAACATCAGGCAGGTTGAATATATGACATGGCCGCGTGGAATGGCTATAGCAGAAGCTGTTTGGTCGCCAAAGAATAAAAAGAATTGGAATGATTTTTATCCGAGAGTAGAAAAACAGTTTCCCCGCCTGGATGAAGCGGAGATCAAATATGCGCCAAGTGTATACGATCCCAGCTTTAATGCAAGCATGAGTGCGGATAGCCTGTTGAAAATTGAATTGACCAACGAAATCCCAGGTCTTGACATTTATTACAGCTTCGATAACTCATATCCCGACAGGTTTTATCCAAAATATACCGAACCTTTAGTCGCACCAAAGGATGCAACCCAGCTTAGAGTAATCACCTATCGTGGTAAACAACCGGTTGGACGTATGATAACCATGCCAATAGCAGAGCTGAAGAGCAGGATAGAAAGAAGAAACAGAAGAGGCCAGTAGCATTTTGAGGCAACTACATTTGATGAAATAAAAAAGCAGGGTTTTCTTTAAAAAACCCTGCTTGTACTGAAATTGGATCATGAAAAATTCACCGTAATGGCATTAAACAGCCTTTTAGGCGTTGCCATGTTCATTTCATAAATTTCAATGGTTAGTTTATTGGAGGTCACTGTGATATTCATATATCCCCAACTACCTGCCGATTTATCAAAGGTATGGTATGATTGAATATTTGTTGAATCATCAATCCTTTGTCCGCTTGCCACCGGTACGTGTTGTGACGGCCGTCCGCCGCCACCGCATACTACAAATGGTATTTGAATTGTTTTACCGCCGAATGATAAATACCTTGTATAACACTGCAAATTATGTGCATGAGCAGATAAAAAAGCATCGGGCATTATACCGGCTTGAGTGCAGCTATCGTCAATATCATTAAGCATTTCGGTGCTTGATGAATGAAAGCCTGAACTTAAAGGAGGATGGTGTGTAGCAATCAACAAAGCTTTGCGTTGTTTACCAGGTTGCCTGGCAGCTTTTATACTTGTAAGTGTTTTGGTAAACCAATCCTTTTGCTTATTTCCAATTGTCGGACCTGAAATATATCCCGGGCCCTCGGCAACGTTTGAATACAGGCCAATTATATCAATAAAGGGAGCATTCAAATACCAATAAACACCGGGCTGACTTATCATTTCCCTATAAATTGTTCCGGCAGCCGGTGGTACGCCTGTTGTTGGCTGACAAAAATTTTCCTGGAAAGCGCCAAGTGTTACTTTCTGGCCGGTAGGGGATCCATCATATTTAAACAGTTCACCATCATGATTGCCGGGGATAGCAATTATTTTGCCAGGGTATGTTTTATATGGCTCATAAAACTGCGCATGATAACCTTTATCCGTATTGTCGTAATAATTTACGTCGCCCAGATGAAAATAGAATGCGGGAGATGTTGCCGGTTTCAAAGGATGATAATCCTGCGACATTGCATCAGCCACCATTTGTTCCGTATTCCCTGTTTCCATCCCGGTATCACCTACCGACTGGAAAATAATAGCGCCTGCCTGTTCAATTTCGGCAACACCGGCATCACCAATAATTTCTGATAGCATCATGGTAGGGTCGCGGATGGGATCTGGTATTGGTTCAAGCTGAGTTTTAATATAATCGGTCATTCTTGTACCGATACCTTTAATTACAGAACGCTGCTCAATAGGCGTAGCGGTATAAAATGGATGCGCAAAGCGCAAAACTTCATCTGTCGAAGTTTTTTGTGTGACTTTCAGATCTGTTTTCATAATGGTTTGGTAGGTTTTAATTAGTTTAATTCCTTTTTTAGAATAATATCAATTTCACTATTTTTTGTTAAGTAATTTTTAAATAATGGTTAATTGATAGGTTTATTGGGTATTGCGGCTTGCACTTGCAGAATAGTATAGCCCGGCATTTAACCGGGCTTGAGAATAAGGCTAAATAATGTCTATAAGACGAATATTAATATCGTTTTGATATTAAAGAGTTAAAAAAGGGTTTTAAAAAGGCCACTTTTAATGTTATTACAAGTAAGTTATAAGATTTAAATACTTGCCATTCATTTACTTCAGCATTATTGGGCAACTAACCTTATGGTCCAAAAATCACTTGAAAGATTTTCATTTAAAAGATAATCGTACGGCATAGTGAAATAGCCGCTCGTTCCCCAATCACTTCCCCAGCTATTTCTAATAATAAACCGGCTTTGCGAATCATCATAACCTACTGCAAGTACGGCATGACCACCCATAACAGCTTCTCCGCTTTGAGGTAAGTTTAATACACCGCTTTGAGCCACTTGCTGACCTTCAAATGCCTGGTAAACCGTAAATCCCAATACAAAAGGATAACCTTCGGCTAAACATCCTTTCATTTGGTTTATATCCCTGTTTACACTGTGAAAACTTGTAACTAAATGGGTCAATGCATCCTGATAGCAAGTTGCAAAAGGTTTTTGAGCGAATTCATTTATAACATAAGGCCATTCAATTTCCGAACAAACACCCATATTACTTACAGTATTCATTCCGTCACGGATTTGCGCACCTGAATCACTATGAACGGTGTTTTCAATAACGCGTTCATTATAATAAATAAACAGCCTGGATGGTATAAACGACGTGGCGTTTTGTTTCATGAGCTCAAATTGAAATGCACCTGCAATTGCATTAGCAGTACAACTGCCTAATTCACCCTGGTCGTAAACCGGAGGGCAATTGGCGGTTAAATCTACTTTTGGGGGAAGCTGATCTAAAACGGCCCTGGATGCTGCATATTTAAAATCGCGATAGTCTGGAAGATCCGGTTTCCAGCCATAATATAAAGCTGTTCTGTTCATGAGGTTTGATATTTGGTTGCCTACTCTAAGTCCGTTTTCGGCTTTCCCGGTTTTTGTAATTAACAATCTAATTTCAGAAAGAAAAGGGGAAAACCATACCGTAAAAACCACATTTTTAAAAGGTATTTTAACGGTATAAAAAACGGGGAAACACGGTGTTAAAATGAATATTACCCGGAAATTCATATAAGTTTTGGAACTTAAACTTTATATGGAGTAAGATGTGAAATTGAATGAGGGGGGTGGTTGTTTAATTTTTTATGCTGGTATGATATTATTCTTGTTGTTTTCTTTGGAGGGCCGCGTTGATAATGTGTGGGTTCTCCTTCATGTATATTACACACCTCTACACTTACAAACCCCTCCACCCCTCTCAAAGAGGAGAATCGCACGGGCCGTTTTTAGAATTGTGCTGTTTTAGATATTAGGAACTTTGGAACTCCTCATTCATCCGAAACAATTTAATCAATAAAATGATATAGAAAAACCACTGCACCAGTGTATGCCGGCTTTTTCTCGCCTTCAATTTCCATTTCAACACCTATGGTAGCTTTGGTAATCCCTCTTAAATTAACTATAGCAACAAGCCTGGCTTTAAGACGTACACGACTGTCGACTACTACTGCCTGTGCAAATTTTATATTTTCAATGCTATAGTTGATCTGCATTTTAAGGTTTTGTACATCAGCTATCTGATGCCAGAAATAGGGAAGCAGCGACACTGTTAAATATCCATGGGCAATGGTGGCCTTAAACGGACTTTCGTTTTTTGCCCTTTCGGGATCGGTGTGTATCCATTGATGATCGATCGTAGCTTCGGCAAAGTGGTTTATTTGCTGCTGGGTAATGGTATGCCAGGGGGATATGCCAATTTCTTTGCCCAAAAGAGCTTCAAATTCAGTAAAGTTTGTAATAACTACCATAGAAAGGTCATCGTTTTTAAGGTGATTGAAAAAATGTGGTGTAAAAGTAATAAACTGAAGTGTATTGCAAAATCAAGTTTTGCTGGGATTGAAATTTCTCAGGAAATTACAGGAAAGCCGTGGATTTGTTTTACTAAAGTTAAATTATTAATCTATTGTTGCCGGGGTTAATCAAAATCGTTATTCACCCTTTTTGATCAGCCCCGGCGAAGCAGGAGCTTATTCCTCACCTTTCATGAGTGAAATTTTTGATACACGGATGTCATCCCATCGATAACATCCCAAAGCGAACCAATAACAACATATAATCGAAAATTGTAATCACCGGCGGGTGTATTACCTGTCCGGAAAAAGGCACTCCACTTCATGGTATACTGGGAACGAAAACTAAACCTGGCATATCCTCCGTCACGAAAGGATTCCTGAGGGAGGTCAGGACTATAAATACCCATGGCATATTTCTTATCGGCTGTAGAAAAGATAATTGGTGTATTCTGCTCTCCGGGCCGTACGATAGGGGAGTTAATGATCGTATAGCTGGATTGAATGTCCAGAAGGAAGAAAAGTCTTGCGTGAGATATCCGGTGAGGCTTTCGAAAATGGCGGATGTATGATGCTCCGCCACATGAAAGGTGACTAAATATTCAATCACATTAGGAATCCCGGAAAAGCCAATAGCGACCTGTTTTGTTAATATATGATTCGACAGGTTTGTAGTGTTTTGAGCCACCTTAATATTAGTTTCAATACCGCAACCAGCCGGATAGGCTTCGTTAACGCTGGTCCAAAAGGCCATTTGTGTAGAAGATTTCAATTGATTTGTACCGGTACTAAATGACAAAAGCTTGCTGGTAGATGTATCACTGGTTGCATCGGCTGCAGATCCGGCTTCTGTTGGATTGTAACATTCTCCTAATCCATCAAAAGTTGCTGCTGATTGTAACTCACGTCCATGGTCGCCTTGGTTGATAAATTCCTTCCCGTTCCAATTCAGTGAGCTAATGGCACCTGCAAACCGGGGGGAGGAAGAAATAGTCAGTCGGTGCCCCAAAACAGGCGAGTTTATTTACCATTGAGTTGAGGATGGGCCATCAGTTTGTTTGTTGCAGGAAGAAAGAAATAAAAGGGCGATAAAAAGGACCGTTGTACTTTTCATAATGTGATTAAGTAAGGTGGTGTTATGGTGTTTTATCTATACATTATTTTTATAATGAAAGGTTTAATTGCAAACCCAATAAAGATAAGATAATCCTGTAACAATCTGCTTCCGGAACAGTCTGATTATAAAGGAATAATACTCAAAATTAAAAAAATATTTAGAGACAACAATGAAGACATATTTCAAAACCAGAAGTGCAGCAATTGTGGTGATGGCGGCAGGATATGGATGGGCAGGCGGCCATTATATCCCTTCAAACTCAAACATACTTGCCTACCTGTTTCAGTTTATCGTACTTAGCGTTTTACTGTTGTTTGGTATAACGTTCTTCGGCTTAGCCAAAGCTGAAAAGAACAAACGCAGCTGGGCGGTTAATGGGTTGAGTATTTTGTCGGTGTTGTTTTTTTTAATAAACGTTTTGAATATTGTGCATGGATTTTTCAATACAGATCCTCATTCCTTTGGCTCACACAATACATTTGACGACCTGGTTCCTATAGTCATTATCCTTATAGGGGCCGGGCTATGGATTGCGACCATTCTTCCATTTAAAAAATCAAATATAACTAGTTAACGTGGTGCGATGTGAAGGCCAAATAATCTCAAAATTAATGTTCCCAAATCCAAATGTTAGCGGCCGTTAAATTCCCCAAAATGCCAGAGGATTCCAGAGGGGTCATGCAGAAAACATTCTTTGCCCCAATCCAGTTCACGGATAGCGGTCAATTTTACACCTTCATATTTAGCCGTAAGGTTTAAAGCCAAAAGTTCTTTCCAATAAAGATCAACATTGTCAACTTCTAAAAAAATCATTGAATTATCTATCCAGTCCTTCACGTAAGCATTTTGCAGATAAAATGCGAGCCCATCTACTTTAAATACAGACAAATTGTGAGACAATACATTTTCCTGAAAACCTAAGTCGCGGTAAAAGCTCCTTGAAAGTTCATAGTCTTTGGCTCCGATGAACGGGCGGATTGATTTAGCTTTTTGTTCCATTGTTTTTTTTATTTTTTCACACAAAACTAACACCGTTAAAGCGAATTAAAATTGATTATAAGCAATATAAGCAAAGTCAGCCTGTTTGCAAATTGGTTTAGTTGTTCTTCCGAAAAATGGTAAAGTTTTAAAAGAGAAATTCTTATTCCTAACAAGGGCCCCTTTGTTGTTATTTAGTGGCATTGTCTGCAAGTCATTCACAAAATTAAATCAAGGTTTGTTGGTAATAACACCATAGGTGTTCGGAAGATTCAAATTGTTTTAAAAACTCCCTCCCATGGGGAGGGTGCGACAGTCTGTGAAGTGGCGGGAGGGATTTCGCCGACACTTCACGCATAAATACCTGTGTTTTCGAATTTGGGAACTGTAGCATGGTGTAAAATAGTTTGCTAAACCCCTACCGCCTCGCCGAGGAAGGAATCGCTCTCGTCCACCGCTTTTAAAAATTTCTTCCGAACAGGGTTGGTAATAACACCAACAAGGCGAAAAAATAACCTACCTTTAAACCTCAAATGAACGCACAGCTATTACCATATCGCAAAGCCAAACTCGCCAAATGGCTATTCAGCATAACGCTCGTAATATCTCTATTTGCGTTTTCGGCGCCAGCTGCGGTAACAAACCGGCTATCCCAAAAAACAAGCAGCGAATTATTTTACTTAAACAAGCGGCGTACACCTGCAAAGTTGGTTCAATTCGGGATTAGCTTACTTAATTCAGATCCTGAAGTACAACCCAGGGAATACACGCTTAGCCTGTTGATTACCGATCGTTCTATTAGTATTAAATTCAATACCATTGCCGGGCAGTATGCCATGGCCAGGCAGCGCATACTAAGCCCTGCTATTACTTACATTTTTAACCACTCCGGTCAAAAGCCTTCTTAAGCTGATTAACACGCTGCCTTAAAGCCGCGTGTCCCAATGATTAGTCTATACTGCAAATCGCGGCATCTCTTTATTATTTAATCATGTTATGAAAAGTTTGAAAAAAGTGATCAGGCTGGTATGCCTTGTTATGTTTGTAATATTAGCTTCCATCGGCGTAGGCATCGGTGGTGCAATAGGCGCACCGGTTAACAGAAAACGGGAAAATGAGGTGGTAACGATTGAAATGGTCGAAACTGTGGAAGAAGACAGTACTGTTAGCGGCGAAGAATACAAACTATGATAAAAAAACAATTTACTTGAAATTATTTCCCCATATAACTTATTGCTGACATAGGGTTGTCACCAGCCTGTATTTTCTTTGTATAAAGATCAAAACAAAACCACAATGAAACAGCAAGAATCAACCATCGAAACAAACGTATCGTCTATTGTTTATTTAATGAAAAATTATGCCGGCTATAACCTTTGGGCAAATGCAACCCTTGTAAACTGGCTGCGCACCAAACCGACCGATGTTTTAGCACGGGAAGTGCCATCGAGCTTCACCACTATAAAATCAACTATTGTACATATCTGGAATACCCAGCGTTACTGGTTATCAACCATAAAAAGAAGCGAGCCGGGATCCTTTGAAGAATTTACCGGCACTTTGGAAGATGCTTTTAAAGGCCTTGTTGAACACTCGGACGAGTTTGCCGATTATATAGAATCAATGACAGAGCAGCAGATTGAAGAAAACAATATGGTCATCAACCCATGGTTTCAATGCGATTTTCAGAATTTTGAATACATTATGCAGGTGATGAACCACAGTACTTATCATCGCGGGCAAATTGTAACCATGGGCCGCAATCTTGGCTTTACTGATGCGCCAATGACAGATTATAATTTTTATAATATACATGGCCGATAGGGGTGTGCCTGCTTCGCTGGCGCGCGCGAAATGTCATTAAGGTAAGAGAAAAAATAAAAAAACATTAATATTGAATATCGAACGCCGAAATTTACTTAATCCCGATAGCTATCGGGATGAAGCATTCGTTATTCAGTGTTCGATATTGTTTTCTTAACTTAATGACATTGCGCTTGCCTGCCCGTCATTGCGCCAGATGGAGGCAGCCAGGGGTTTCTAAGGGTCTTCTTAATTTCTTGTATAAATTACTTCTGTCAATTTGCCCATAAACAAAAGGTCCCAAACCATCGTATTTGCATCTAATGTTTTAATAGTAATGGTGGTTTTTTCATTATGTACAAGAGGAATATTCATATCTAAATTATTTCCTGAAAGTGAATATTTTTCTGTGTGTTCCCTTGGTTCCATACCCTTTGCAGAAACTTTACTTACATAGGTATTATCTAATTTAAATTCAAACGACTCTTTATATTCATTTGCCCTGGCTGCATCGTCAAATTGTTTTTGCTGCCCGGCTGACAATGCAGGCACTTGTTTACCGGTAACTTTATCAATTTTAAAGGCGATAGTGCCTGTTCTGTGCCACTTGCCTATTATAGATTGAGCATCACTTTTGGTGAAGCCCCCAAACCCAATGATGCAAGTGATAACAATAGCAATTTTTAATATAATGGATGTAAACTTTGATTGAGTTTTCATTTTTGATTTATTAAAATTGTGAATAATTTATGATAGAAAACATCTAAAGAGTTCTGAACTTTTGTGGTGCACCTTCATGCCAGAATGATAAATTGAATAATTATACTCCTCATTATTATTTCATTTATGACTTAATTTCTTTTAACTGATCGGTTATTTATTAAAAAATAAATTATTACATTCTCGTACTGGTAGAGATTGATTTAATTATCCTGGATGGAGGTTGCATCACTGCAGTTGTAACCATAGTGTTTCCACTAATTGAAATTGTAGCAGCTGTTGTCATTTTTTGGGGGTTGTATTTTGGTTCTAAAGTTGATTTCAGCTGGTCGCCGGTTAAGCTCCATGTGCCTTTCATCGTAGTGACTTCGGGATCGTTGACTGCAGAAAAGGTCATTATAAATGTGTGGTCTGGTCTGAATTCAATTGCTGAATTTCCGGCTTCTTTAACGGTTTTTTCTTCCATCTGCTTACCCATCACTTTTGCATAGGCATCACTAAAATAATTCTTCACAGAAACGCCTTTCCATTTACCAACAATAGATTGAGCATCGCATTTAGAAAAACCTGCAAACCCAACTGTGATGCAGGTAATAACAAGAAGAGCTTTTACTGTAAAAGCTGCAAATGTTGATTGAATTTTCATGTTGTTTATGTTTAATTGATGAATAATATTTAATTTTTCAGCAAAAATATCTACATTACTGGTATCTTCCTATTTAAAAATACTGTAATATAAGAAGGCTGAACTATCGATGTTCTTATCATCGTGTTGCAACCTTTCATTGTTTTAGGTATATGGAAAAATTGTTTTAGGTATTGGAAAAGAATAGCTTATAACAAATATGCTAAATTTTCCAGATGTTTTAATATTTCGCTATAATATAATATATAAACCAGTAAGTTATGAGAATTAAGAGTTAAGATAGGCTCCTGCTGGTAAAAGTGCCCCGTTTAAACATTAACTACTGAGTTTGTCGGCCACAAGCCGGGGGCGCTTGCGGCAGCGAGGCAAGGATTTTGAATTAAAAAAACTTTTTAGGATTTCGGCTTGTATGAAACACCGAATTTACCACTACCAATTGTTTTTTTATTTTGAAGACAACCACAAAAGGAAAGTCATTTACTTTAGCAAACCTGAATTTTTTTGAAAATTTTTCTTCGTAATGTAAGGGACTGGCTTCAATAAGACTAAAGGTAGCTATCACTTCCAATAAAAATCGTTCCCCTACGCCTGTTTGTTGTTCATTATACCAATCTGCCGATTTTTGCATATCTTCTCTCGCCTTTTGGAGAACCTGCAATTGGTACATTATTTTTTCGGGATATTAAAATGGGTGATAATTTCATCTAGTGAATAGCTTTTCGCCTCACCTGCTTCGTATTCTCTGTCACGTTCCAATATTTCCTGTTGCTGCGCTTCGGACAAGATGACAACTTCATTTTCCCTGAAATAGTCGTACTTCATACTGTCGAGAAAGGCCAATAATGCTTTTTCTTCTTGTTTGCTATGGGGGTTAACTACTATAGTCATATAACAAATTTAGGAAAAATTTTAATAAGGAATTGAAAAAAGCGCTCCATTTAGAATACTTGTTCCCTTTTTTGATGTTATCAACGCGTACTCCTATATTGTTATAGCTGCATAGCCTGCAAGTCATTCACAAAATTAAATCACGGTTTGTTGGTGATAATAGGTGTGCAATGCAAGGCGTTTACCTAAAAGCGGCTACCGGGCCACAAGCCGGGGCCAGTAAGAGAATAGTTTAAAATTATTACGCTGAGATGAATTGCATGAATGCAGCGTTTTTGTTATCGACGTATTGAGGTGAGGTAAACTTTCTGATGTCGTTTTCTAAAATCGCCTTCAGTTCCTGTTGAATCGCTTTTAGTGTGATGGTTTTAGTTGATGTTTTTTTCATGTCAGGTTTTTAAAATTGTACTTTAATAATGATAAATACTGTGCCATAATACTGTTATAGTCCACGTAATGATAAGCCTGGTAAAAGTGTATGTTTTTGTAGGCGCTGGGTTAAATGATTTTGCAAAAAACGGAGAACAAATTATTGTTTTTGTTTCTTCCCCGCGCTCTGCCTTATTATTACGTTTTTTTGCATTTTAATGTTTTGTTTCTGAAGGGTTTTCTCCGCCTTTGTTGGAGTTTTCTCCAGCAAGACCAGTATCTTTAAATTTAGCACAATGCCAGTGATGGGCATTATAATATAAGTTCAGATTTTAGATTAATCCGGGGGGCTTTTATGGAAGTCTCAATTGCGCGTGTTGCTGGAGTCAACTCCAACAACGGCAAAGGTAGTTACGTGTGCATTATCGGCGAAGCCCCTCCCCGCCACTTCACAGACTGTCGCACCCCTCCCTATGGGAGGGGGTTTTTAAAACAATTTGATCTTCCTAACAGGTATGATAATAACACCAGTAAGAGCGAATTTACCTGCTTGATTTGCATGTGCAGAGTTGGCTTTCCCGAATAGGATCGGGACAGGCTGTTCTTCGCCATGACGAGTTGGTTGTCTGAACTAAGATTAATAGGATGAAAAGATTTTAGGATTCTTAAAAAGTTCAAATCTTATCATCCTAAAATCTTAAAAATCTTAGTTCAGACAAAAATTATGGTGTAATAAGCTATGGGGTATATACATAATGGACCTGCTTAAAAACACCGTTGGCAATTTGGTTTTTTTGCACTGCAGTGACATTGCCGATCGCATCGTAAGCAGTATCCTGCTGTGGAAATGTAAATGTACCAGAGATAAGCCGGTTAGCCGTGTCAATAGCAGTTATCACCAGGCTGGTGCCGTCGGTGGTGCCCGTGGTTGGGTTTTGTTCAGTAAGGTTGCGGTGTACCGGTAATATGTAATAACCGAAACTGTCTAAGTTGCTATTTGCAGGACCGACCGGAAAATCGTTACCGGCGACAACATTGTTTTGGATGGCTATAAGTTGTATCAATTGGTTGCCCATCGTCCCTCGGCAAGTAAATATTTTACCTGTGCTAAACCCGTCATACTCCAACGATGCCGCCACAGTTACTGCTGTCCAGGCGGTGTCGTTGATCAGGGCGTACATACCTTGTTTTGGCGGGGCAGCAAGGGTTTTAGCAGCCTCCTTTTTGCAATTTTGTAACAGCGCTACAACGAATAATAACGCTGCCTTAAGTAAATTTTTTGAATTTTGTTTTAATATTTTCATGACATTATGTTTTTCAGCATTAATTGTACGGGGGCGCCATCGAATCAATCCGGCCCCTGACAAACAATTTTTCCACCCAAATATACTAACATGTAAAATAACGTCCAACCTCGCGCGAGAATCCGCATAAAGGCCACCAGCGTTGATAGCACCAGCAACAGCGAATTTACCTGCTTGATTTGCATGTGCAGAGATGACTTTCCCGAATAGGATTGGGACGGGCTGTTCCTCGCCATGACCAGTGGGGTGAGGTTGTCTGAACTAAGATTAATAGAATGAAAGGATTTTAGGATTCTTAAAAAGTTCAAATCTTATAATCCTAAAATCTTAAAAATCTTAGTTCAGACAAAAATTATGGTTCATTGATTTGCAAATGCAGAGATGGCTTTCCCGAATAGGATCGGGACAGGCTGTTCTTCGCCATGTCGGGGCGGGGAATTTTCAAAAAGCCACTCACCCAATCAAATTAATCTACGCAATCAACCAACTTCTTTCATCCTATCCAACACTCTCTTCACCGTAGTAGCCCCAATTTTAAGGTGGTCGCCAATTTGGCGCAGGGAAAGGCCCTGGCGGTGTAGTTCGGCAACGCGTTTTTCTACCTCGTCGCTTACCGCTGTTCCAGGTTTTTGCAGGTGCATTTTCTCGTTGTCAAAGCCTTCAAACGTAAACCCCAAAAAGCTTTGCTGTTTGCTGATAAAGAAAAAGGTATTGCAGCACCATAATCAGCTGGCTTTATATTCTCAGCACAGGTTATTCTTTGTCTTTAAAAGCCGGGTTGTTAGAAATTAACCGGGCGTGGTGATGGATGGTGAGGATACTTACCTGGTCATTATCAAATGTGTAAAATATGATATAATTCTTGAACACTATTGACCGGATTTCTTTACCTTTTATTGTTTGATAAAATCTTCCCTTTAGGGGAAGGCTTTTTAATGACTCTGCAAAGGCCTTTATTTTCTGTACTTCTAATTTTGCATATTTTACGGAATCCCTGCTTATATAGACATAAATGGATTTTAGATCGTAGATCGCGATTTCAAGGTAAATTACTTTTTTCACCACTTTTTTATTTCTTCATCCAACTGCTCCGACGTAAGAAACTGACCATTGGCTAATTGATCTAATGCTTTTTCGATTTTTGCAGAAACAATGATCTGTTCAATAAAATCATCAATAACAATATTATCGGGAGCATTATTGAGCATCTCCTGTATTTTTTCCTTTTCAATAACTAAATTTTCCATAATTAAATATCCTTAATCTTGTTTCAAAAAATCTTTTTTAAAATCTTCGCAATCCATTTCTTCGCTGTTTCACTTTCTTTCAGGCCTGTTCAATCTTACGTGCTTCTTTAACTTCTGCTACAATTTCGTCCATACTGGGTTTTACTCCAGGCTTAATGCTATCATTAATTCCTTGGGCGAGTTATTTGGCTTTAGTCGTGTTTTGAATGGTGACGCCTAGCTCTTTCAATAGTTGTTTTGCCAAACTGCTTTTGTTTTCCGGAACGTTTATGATTAGAGTTTCCATCATAACAAAGTTATGCGATTACAACCAATAAACCAATTTAGCCGATGCTTTTACAACAGATGTATTAATGCAAAATATAGCCACTCTCGCTGCCTAATTTCAGGCTTCTTATTACCTTTCAGGCGGGAGACGCAAAGTATTGCGTCTCTACAGGATTTTCAAAAAAGGAGACGGAAAGTATTGCGCCTTTACTCAACCAAATCCTTCATCCTATCCAACATCCTCTTTACCGTAGTAGCCCCGATTTTAAGGTGGTCGCCAATTTGGCGCAGGGAGAGGCCCTGGCGGTGTAGTTCGGCAACGCGTTTTTCTACCTCGTCGCTTACGGCTGTTCCGGGTTTTTGCAGGTGCATTTTCTCGTTGTCAAAGCCTTCAAACGTAAACCCCAAAAAGCTTTGCTGTTTGCTGATGCGGAACAGGCAGATATGTTCGGCCCCATAATCGTTACCGGTATTGCGCTGTTTTATCTGCTTAATGTAGCGCAGGTTTGGGTCCTGGTGACTTTGGCCGATGGCAAAGGCGCTGTCGGCAAAGTTGATGAGCATTTTACTGCCCTGCAGGTCGTTCACGGTAATGGGATTATACAGGTTGAGTTTGGGCGTATGCGCCAGCACCAGCACGCTTAAATGGTACTTTGTTTTTAGCGCCTTTAGTGTTTTCATCAATGGCAGGGCACCACCTGCGTGATTTGTTGCGCTGCCCATGCAGGTGATGTTATCAATAATAAGCACGTTAGCTTTGGTATGCCTGATGGCATAGTCTATTTTTTGCTGCACATAATCTTCGTATTTATCGTACAGCATTGCGTCGTCGCCTGCGGGGTTAAACTCGGCCCTGATAAAGTTTTCGCCAAAGTGGTGCATGCCATGTACACCGTCGGTATAACGGGCTTTAAACTGCGCGGGGTTAAGCTCAAAATCGATATACAATACCTTCGTTTACCTGGCTGCCAAAAGGTTCGTCATACTCATATCTTTGTATTATAATCAAACAACAGGACTAGAACAGCACTTACACGTTCATTCAAGACAAGTAATTTTACTATGCTGTGCGCGAGGGAAACCTGTTTTAGTTTCTTCTTACAAAGTT
>JAQBOA010000092.1 GCA_028288305.1 Mucilaginibacter sp. | reverse complement strand
AACTTTGTTTGGGTAACTTTTACCCGCAGTAATCCATCGCATGATATTTATGGAATCGACAGCTTTACAGAGCATAAACATTGGGGTTGTAATGGCCCCCTAATTATTGATGCAAGGATTAAACCTCACCATGCGCCGGTTTTGGAAAAAGATCCAATGGTTGAGAAATTGGTGGATAAAATGGGGGAGAAGGGTGGAGAGTTGTATGGGATTATTTAAGATGAGGTAAAAGGTTAAAGCCGAAAGGTAAAAGGTATGAAAAGATTTAAGAGTTATATATTAGTTATTTGTTTGGCAGCAGCTTTTTTTTCCTGCGGAAAAAAGGTAGAAAACGTTCCGCATTATTCAGTTTCAAAAGTTTTTAAAACTGATACAGTTACTACCATAAACGTGCATATCAACAACCGGATGCCAACCCGGCAATTATTGTTGATAGCAAATAAATTAAAGACCGACAGTATCAAAATTCAAAATCTGGAAATACATTATTTACTTCCAGGTAATACAGAAACAAGTGCGGGCGACAACAGTTATTATGCTTTGGCCAGATTTGTAAAGGATAATGATATTAAATCAACCGACACTCTTAAGGATGATAATGGCAATGTGGTGAGATTGAAAATATTTGGTTTGAACGAAGTGCAGGTTAAACATCTGCTAGCCATGCAGCCCAAAGAGATTGCCGGAAAGGACGTGCTGGGCAGATTTATAGACGATTATAACCATACGGTGATTATACCTTTTAAAGATCCGTTAGATAAAAAGAGTAACCTTTACATTGTTGAGCTTGATTCTGCTGCGAAAGTAGTTTCAGCTACTATGCCGTTAAAAATGAATGATGCAGGGATTGAAAAATGGATGGTAACCCAGCATGGCGATTACTTAACACTGAAAGACAGTGTCCTCACGCAATATGCCGCTGACGGTTTGGGTCTGCCTTTTAATAGTATAAAATCGGGGATTTGATCTTAACCTGTCAAAAAAGGGTGTCATGCTGAGGTACTCGAAGCATTGGCGGGTGGGCCTTTACGCTCGTGCTTCGAGTACCTCAGCATGACACCCCACCTTTATACTGAGTTAAGAAAAAAATGCTGCAGCAGCAAAATGGTTTTTACATCCCTGAATTCGCCTTGCTTTAACTTTTCTCTCGATTCATTAAATCCCATTTCGATTATTTCAATACTTTCACCCTCTTCTTCTAAACCACCGCCCTTGCCTTTTTTATCTTTTTCATCGTATTTGGCAATAAACAGGTGAAAATACTCTGTTGAACCGGCTGGTGAAGAATAAGCGCTGCCAATTTTTTCAAGATCATGGATTTGATAACCGGTTTCTTCCTCAACTTCACGACGGGCAGTTTGTTCGGGTGTTTCACCCTCATCTATTAATCCGGCGCAAGCCTCAACCAGGTAACCGTTGTCATTGCCATTTAAAAATGTAGGTAACCTGAACTGTTTGGTTAGCATTATCTTTTTACGCTTATCATCAACCAGCAACACCACAGCCGCGTCTGGCCTAAAGTATACTTCCTTTTCCAGGTTATGAAATTTCCCGTCCGCATCTGGTTTTTCAAATGTGATATATTTCAGTGGGTATTTCCTTTCAGATAGTACTTCTTTATTTAAAATTTGGATGGTTGACATAATAATCTCTTTTATTGAATACTTTCAAAAAAGGGATATGTTTTGATAAATGAAAAAGAACTACCTTTTTCAAGAATTAAGTTAATCAACTGAAATTAATTAAAATTAGTTTCATCAGCACTTGGTCCGTAACTTCCAGGTATAGGCACATCCAAAAGACGCAGAAAAACACCTAATTGTGCCCTATGATGAACGGTTTGACAAAATGACATTCTTATTATGTCGGCTTTTGTGCGAACGCTATAAATCTGGTCTCCATTTCTTAAAGTCCAGATGCGTAGTAACTCATCTTCATTTGTACCGGCCAAATGAGCTTTGCCATCTTCAAAAGATTTTTCAAAAAGCCTCATCAATTCTGCAGTGTTATTAATCACTTCCGGATTATACGGAGTTTTGGCGAAATCAAGCTCATCCGTAGTTACTGTTATTGTAACCCATTCAGGCAATTCAGCAATATGGGTTGCCAGTTTTCTAATGGTCATGCTTTTTGGATGAGGTTGCCAATCGTATTTATCGTCAGGCACACGCGATAGCATTTTGCGGGTTGTTTGAGCTTCCTGCTCCATTTCTTTTAATAACATTGGGATGATTTCCATAACTTTAATTTTTAATTTAATTCAAAGAAAACAAGTGATGGTGACAGCCCTATGTCAGCAGTATTATTTTTTGTTAAAATGTTGTAAAGTTGAAATGTTTAAGGTTTAATAATGAATATCGAATGCTGAACAATGAATACCGAATTATCCTTCGATATTCATTATTCAAAATTCGATGTTCGACATTTTCCAAACTTGACCAGGTATAATATCAATCCAATACATTTAAACTAACGGTATCAGCCTGCATGGCCGTAAAAATGCCAAACCCATTAACTATATTGGTAGCTACATTTGACAGGGTTTGCGAGGTAGAGCTACTGGTATTGCTGTTCATTAGGTCAATATACTCCTGGTTTACCCTCAATAATATAACCTGGTAATGCCCGTAATATGGAAAAGTACTTGCGGTAACGTTGTAAAAGGATGTGCGGTTAGTATTTACTTCAAAATTAGGCGAGGGGCTGTTCCTAAAACTTCTAAGAGGAAAGGCAGCCCCATCAGGGTTGTTGAAAACAAGCACGTGGTTCAACGTATCAGGGTTATCCCAGCTAAACCTGTTTAAAGTACTGGTATTATTAGTAGTACCTGATGTTGATGAAATATATAACGTACCGTACTGGGACGTGAAATTTGTTGGTTTGGATGGCATAAGTGTTTTGGCAGACACTGTACTAGTCAGGTATTTGAAATTCAAAGAGTAAGTTTTACCTGCTACAAGAAAATTTTGATTGTTGTAGGTATAGATACCCTTTGATGATTCCGTTAATTGAACACTCGTGCCGCCATCTGAAACATAAACCTGCAAGCCGGTTATTGGAGCTCCATATAAGGCAGTGTCGGTTAAAGCTTTTTGCAGATATAGTTTTACGGTAATTGAATGGCCCGGTAAAAGGTATCCTTCAACAACAGGTAAATAAACGGTGTTTGTATCCACATTTTGTTTATTACATGAAGCCAGAAGTATGATCGCAGCCAAACTGAAACATAATTTCCATTTTAATGTGTGTGTTTTTATTTCCATCTTAAGCTGAGTGTTAGGTTGGGTGTAAAGCCCAGGTAATTTACATTGGTAGTAACGACCTGATTATTTTGTATTTGAAATTCTTTGTACCAAATGTTTGTATGGTTGTATACATTGAAAAGCGATAAGCCAATACTGCCGATTTTATTACCATTAATTTTGATGAGATCATAAGTGGCTGAAAGGTCAAGACGATTATAATCAGGATATCGCAACGTATTCTTACCGCTGATGTTAATTCCTGTAGATGTATTCCCATCAGCAGTAGCAACAGTATAACTTGAAAGCGGCGCTGTATAAGGGTGCCCAGTGCTGAAAATAAATACTGCTGAAAAATTCCACCTGTAATAATGATAAAGGTTTACGGTTTTAAACTCATGCCTTATATCCTGGTCGGCAGGAAAATAATAATTACCGTATACAGCAAACTTGTCTTCTGCATCGGCTAATGTATAGCTTATCCAGCCGGTATACCTTCCCAGCTTTTTTTGCAACAGTATTTCAACACCTTTTGCATTACCGGAACCCGTATAAAAATTCTGATTAACGGTAGTTATTGTCCTGGGAGAAGAGCCGGTTTGAGTAATGGTATATTGGGTTAAATCAGAAAGGGTTTTATAATAGCCTTCAACATCAATCAAAAACTGGTTGTTTTCATAACTTACACCGCCCATGTAATGTTGGGCTCCGCTTACCGGGATATTACTGTTATTGGACATTACCCAAAAATTACGATTGCCGTTTACAAGATCTTCGCGGGTAATTTCATTGATAAACTGGTAAAACTCACCGGTCGCTGCTTTCAACGTAAAATTACTGTTGAGAACATAGCTGGCTGAAAAGCGCGGCTCATTATATACTTTACCGGTTGGCCCGAACCAGGTAGCACGTATACCAGGCTGTAAATGCAGTTTATTACTCGGGTCAAATTCCAGTTCGGCATATCCCCCACCTAAATAGGCCGTATTATGCTGACTGATAAGATGGGTAGTGTCATTTTGTATATAATCATAATTAATATCCTGGCGGGAGCCAAAGCCTCCATATAGAAATTTTAATTGATTACTCATCATCCATTCCCAGTCAGATTTAACACCTACATCATGCAGGTTGTTGTTTTCAACTGTTCCCGTCTGAAAACTTACTGGATTCCCGTTACTATCCGTTGTAGTGCCGGAATTTGAGCGGTCCCGGTTATTAAAATAGGAAGAATAGGTAATATAGGTATTAGAATGGAGATTTTTATCCCATTGCCTAAACCACTTTACACTACTGCCCAGGTTGCCGTATTTGGTATAGTCGGTAATATTTATATTGCCTCCCGAGCTAATAAATGAGGGTAATTGTAATGTCCGGCTGTTATCTGTTAAATCAGTTCCGGTATAAAGGCTCCATACAAAACTATTGTTTTTATCTGGATGATAATTATACCTTATATCTGCATCATAAAAATGTGATGCAGGTATTGTTGATACCTGGAAGCCGCCCCCGCCGCCTCTGGGAGGGCCACCGCCACCGGGTGCCCCCCCTCCGCTAACGGTAGAGGTATTAAATTGCTGAAATATTTTATTGTATAAAGGCCCCTGGTACGACCTTCGGAATGTAACCAATACTGATGATTTATCATTTATGGGTGCTTCTGCAAATGCGTTAACACTTAACAAACTCAGGTCAACTCCAAAATTAACTTCATTACGGTCGCCATCTTTGCCATTAATTTCGGTTACACTTGAAAGCCTGCCTCCAAAAACAGATGAAAAACCACCTTTATATAATTGTACATCTTTAAGTGCATTACTATTAAAAGCGCTGAAAAAACCATATAAGTGGTCTACCTGGTAAACCGTAAAACCATCGAAGACAACCAGGTTCTGGTCGGGTGTGCCCCCACGGACATATGCACCTGAAGATGATTCGTTAGTCGCCCCTACACCAGGCATAAGCTGAAAGGCTCTCATTATATCCTTTTCTCCAATACTTGGAAGCTTATCTAAGTTAGCGGGCGATAGTTGCAGTACGCCAACTTTCTTGGTATCGGTACTCATTATACCGTTCTTTTTACCCTGAATTGATACTTCATTAAGCGTGTTAAGCGCTTTAAACATTCCAAAAACCAAATCGCCATTTATGTTTTTGGAATTAAGCCTTATATAATCCGGCTGATAGCCTGAATAGGTAACTTCAACCACGCAGGTATCGGATGGGATATTAAAAATGGTAAAATTACCATCAGTATTAGTCGAAGCGGACAAATCGGTATTACGTATCCTAACAGTAGCCGATGGCAACGACTCACCTGAACCCTGATCTACTACCCGCCCGCTTATACTGAACATAAAATGTTTGGGGGGTGCAAGGACTGGCTCAAGTGCCATTGGCTTAATTGCTCCTGATGCGGTTTTGTTGAGCTTGTTTAATTGTTTAAGCTTAGCCAGATCGTCCGTATTTTGGAGAATATAAATAGTTCCATCAGATTCCATCCAGTAATGCAGATCATTGGTGCCGCAAACCTTATCAAGTACATATGTTAGCGACTCATTAAAAAAATGTTCTGCGATATCAAATTTGCTTAACGAATCGCGTTCAAAAACAATATTTAAATGATAGTTTATGGATAAGGTATCCAGTAATTGATCAAGCGAGCAGGTGAAAAAATGATTTATATAGGTTTTTTTCAGGATTTTCTGGGTTTGCTGAGCTGATGCGATGTAGCCGAACCCCGTAATTAAAAGTACCAGTAATAGTTTCTTCATCCGGTTTTATTTCTGTCCGGACGAAATTGCAGCATGTTTATAACGATGTGAAATAAATGAGATAAGCAACACTAATGTGCAGACCAAACAGGCAATTGAAGAGCTTTATTCTATTTCTTTACCGATCATTTTATTGATCACGTCACGGTAGTTGTCGCTTAGTGGTAATTCTGCATTAATGGTTTTTATTTTTCCCCGCCTCATTTGCAATACATGGTCAACGTTAACCAGGTATGATTTATGTATCCTGTAAAATATATCAGGAGGTAGTTGCAGTTCGAGGGCTTTGATGCTGGAACGTGATATAACAGGTTTCGGCTGACTTACCAGGTTTATCTTTACATAATCCTTTAGCCCTTCAATATAAATAATATCGCTAAAGTTGATTTTTACAAGGGTATAATCAGCATGTATAAAAAAATGGTTTTTCTTTAAAGCCGGCTTTTCTGCTGATCCCTTGTTCAGTTCAAGCAGTTTATAAGCCTTTTGGCATGCTTTCAAAAAACGCTCCAGTGGAACCGGTTTTACCAGGTAATCTATTACATCCAGTTCAAAGCCATCAATAGCAAACTTTTCATAGGCAGTAACAAATATAACCATCGGCTTATTTATAAGGCTTTTTACCAGTTGCAGGCCGTTGAGGCCAGGCATTTGGATATCACAAAACAAAAGGTCAATTTGTTCTGATTGTAAAAGGATTATTGCCTCACCCGCAGTACGGCAACGACCGGCAACCTGTATATAATTCACATGTTTTAAATTGTCTTCCAGCAGATCAATTGCAAGAGGTTCATCATCAATAATCAGGCATCGCATCATTTTAATTGTATTTGCAGGTTAACTTTATAGATATTATCACTTTGATCAATAACCAGGCTATGTTTGCCAGGATACAACAGCTCAAGCCGCCTTTTAACGTTGGTTAAACCTATACCATGATCTTCGTCCTTATTAAATTCGTAAGGGCTATAGGTATTTTGAACACTGAAGGCCAGTGTTTTATTGTCCGACTTCAAACAAATATCAATAATGGGATCTGCAACATCGCCGGTGCCATGCTTAAAGGCATTTTCTACAAAAGGTATCAACAACATGGGTTCGATAGTTTTTTCGGGCTCAACTATATCAAAATTTAAATTTACCTTAACTATATTCTGGAAACGTAGTTTTTGCAGTTCAATATAACTGCGTAAATAATCAGCTTTGCGGATCAATGTAACTTTTTCTTCGTCAGTTATATAGAGCATGTAGCGCAGTAATTTTGAAAGCTCAATTAATGTAGGCTCAACTAATGCAGGGTTTAATCGCGAAAGTGCCACAACACTATTGATGACATTGAAAATAAAATGCGGGCTGATTTGTGAACGCAGGAAAGCAAGCTCCGATACCAGGGTGGCATTAACAATTTCGCGCTGGTTATTAATCATCCTGAATTGATCTGCCAGGTAACGGTAAGCAAAGCCGGCGGCAGTAATAGCAATAAGCGGTAAAAGGTTAAACCCAACAAAAAAAGGCGGGCGCGGTGGTGCACCATATGCCATTTTCGGTCTCGGAAAAGGAATTTGCGGTCGTATATAAATAATTAGAAGATATATTGACACGAATGAAAATAATAATAGAACAAAGTATAACCCTATCTTTTTATGCTTGTTTAAAATTACCGGTATCAGGAAGAATGCATTAAGATAAAACTGGACAGCCAGTAAAATATTGATTCCTGCAAAATGCCAGGGTGAAAATAATAAACGACGCGGTAAATTTGCAAATGGTCCCGAAAGGATAGGAATAAGAGTTATAAAGGCCCAAAAGAGCAGATGTATAAGTATTTCAATAATTATAGCCGGCTTTAAACACTTCAACATATCAAACTAAATTAGCCAATTTTAACCTGGTAGTTTAAAATAATAGACCAAGCAGGCAATTGTGCCGATAACAGCGATAATTATCGTTATAAATTGCTTTAAGTGCCAATTGAAAAGGCCAATTGGCTGCTTATTTAACAATATTTAACTTTTTTGAGGTTTTTGTTGGAGTGTTGTAATGTTGGAGACAGATTTACGAAGTTTTAAAAACTTCGTAAATCTTAAAAGACTTATAAATCCATAAAATATGAAGTGAGCGATTTAAAATCATCAAATTTCAAATCATAATCTTCTGTAGTACCAAAACCATAGCTGACAAACACAAATGGAATGCCTGCCTTTCGGCTCTGCTCAGCATCACCCGAAGTATCACCAATATAAATAGGGGATTTAAGCTGGTGTGTATCTGTGAGTAATTTTATATTATGATTTTTTGGCATATAATTAACACCATAAGCAATTTCGTCGGTTATATAATCGTCAATATTGGCCCAATCAATAAACACACGGATTATCCCCTTTGCACAGTTACTCAAAATAAAAAGCTGGTATTTAGTTGCCAGTTGTTTTAAACCGTCTAAAACCCCTTCATATAGTATTCCTCCGTTTTGAGGCAGCAGTTGCCGCCTTATTCCGTTAACATCATCATAAATCTGTTTTCGCTGCTCTTCGTCAAATTCTGGTAATATAGCCTGCATCACTCTGCTGCCTTCCCAGCCAATTCTTTCCAGCAGTTCTTCCCTCAACATTATCCTGTCGATATTTAATTTCTTAAACATCAGGTTCCACGATTCTGTATAAGTATCAGCGGCGTCCCAAAGGGTTCCGTCCATATCAAATATCAAGCTGTCTGGTTTTTGTATATTGTTTGATTGCATTAAATAACATTATAAATATTAAGCGCCATTTTCAAAATAGAATTAATAGTATTAACGGGTATATCCTCCTTAGGATCCAGCAACATTATTTTCATACGTGAACGTTTTTCGATTATCAATAAGGGGTGTTCAACCTTTCGGCCTTCAACAATACCAACGTAAGGTTGGTTGGTTTTTTTATTGACCCATAAGTAACAAAACATTTTACTTTTATAAAAATAAAAAGGCATTTTATATTTCCATGCCTCGGTAATGTTTTTATCGTAGTTAAGAATAAACTCTCGTAGAAAAAGCAAACAACTTTTTACGGGTTCCTCTTTTTGTAGAAAGAAATTGTTTATTTCCCGAAGCATGTTTAGGCAGTAACCACCTGACTTTTCACCTCTTTATCAAAATTTTCCATCACCAGCACAGCAGCGCCTACAAGCTCGGCATCAAATCCAAGTTCAGAAATTAACAATTCAGTTCCCTGGGAAAGGCGTGGGATACAATATTTATGAAGTGCCTGTTGGATGGGGGCTAATAATATTTTACCAACTTTTGCCCCGCGTCCGCTCAATACAATTGCCTGAGGGTTCATTATGTGGATCAATATGGCCAGGGCCTTTCCTATTTTATAACCGGCATCAGAGAATAGTTCAATGGCAAACTGGTCACCGTTATTGGCGGCCTCCATTATAGCGTCGCCTACTTGTTTTGGATTAGCCCCATCAATTGGTTTTAAACTGCTAATACGGCCTTGTTCAAGGCCATCAACGGCCCTTCTTGAAACAACCAGCATTGAGGCTTCGGCTTCCAGACAGCCTTGCTTGCCGCAAGCACATAATGCTCCATCTTCGGATAAAGGAATATGACTAAATTCCCCGGCAAACCCATTTCTGCCCCGGAATATTTCGCCATTAACAATCATACCCAAACCAATACCCCAGCCCAGGTTAATTACCATTACCTCTTTTTGCCACTTAGCTATACCAAATTTTTGCTCGGCCAATGCAATCAAACTGGAGTCGTTATCAATGTATGCCGGTAACCCGGTTTCATCAGCAATATATTGCGTTAAGGTTTTATCTCCGGCCTCCAGATACGTATAATTGACTCCTATAATAGGATTTATAAAGCCCGGCATCCCTATGCCAATACCAGCAATTTTTTCTTTTGGAATTCCCGAATTACAGAGGTATTTATTAATGTTTTCTACCAGTGTTGGTAATGCCTGCTCATTGTTCAACAGTTGCAATTCAAACATCATAAAATCAGAAACCGGGTTATTTAGCAGGTTAACTAATTGAATACGGGTGGAGAGCTGATCCATTGCAATAGCCAATATATACATTGCACTATCATTAATGGCATACATTAAAGGCCTGCGCCCACCACTGGAAGGTGCATAGCCTTGTTCTATCACAAAGCCTTCATCAATTAACTCATTTACTGCTTTAGCAATGGATGGAATACTTTTATCAAACAATTCACTTAGCTCCGCACACGACATCGCCTTGTCAAAATAAAGGCATTTGATGATCATATTTTTTAACTGGGTGCTTTTTGCACTTTTGTTTTTAACTTCCATTAAATAGTTATGGTTTAAAATAATGGTTTATAATTTCCCGGTTGTTGTCAGGGTAGGTTAATTAAAACTTTTAAAATTAAAAATAAAGCGGCAAATTACAAGAGAATAGTTGATTAAGTAAGGGAAATCGCTTTTAAAATATGTTGTCGGCTTTTTCCATAGCGATGGGTTTGAAACCCATCGCTATTTGACCATATTCCCCTAAGGGTAGTTTCAATTTAACTATTATTGCCAATTTTAGACCAATTAATGAATTTATTTACTCTAAAATAATTTAAAAGCGATTTCCCTGTTGATTAAGTGAGTAGCTGATAAATTTTAGAAAATGAAGTTGTCCATCAATCGTTATTTATTTTTTCGAACTGCCCAGCCACAACAATGCATCCGTTACCAGTTTTGATTCCATTTCACTGTCAAATGTATTGGATAGCGTCCTGTCAGTATTATCGTATTTATGCTCATAATCCATATCATTATGGCCCATGTTGAAGTATATCATTTTATAATTTTTATTGGTCCACACCGCCGGGTAATAGCCACTATGCCAAATTTCACTTTGTTTAGGGCCTGTACCAAGCGGAAAGCTGGCTGAATCAATTGAACAAAGTATTTTAATATCCGGGTTTTTACGCAGGTCAAACTCCCACCGGTACCATTCATTTGGCGATGTCTTAAATTTTTTCGGCATATGTTTAGTTGCAGGGAATTTTCGATCTACATCCAAAGTTGCTGGTGATGGTCTCCATATATTGCTTACATACTGCCCCGACCCTAAAAACTTAACATGGTACCAGTCCCAATTCTGCGGAAAATCAGAAGGCGTGAGCGCAAATGCAGCAAAATGAAAGCCCATCCAGCCTCCGCCGTTTTCCATATATTTTTGAAAGGCAGCTCTTTGAGCCGGGTCGTCCGGACGTGTGTCTAAAAAGATCACTACCTGGTAGTGCGACAAGAATTCTGCATTCATATTATTCCAGTTTTTAGTAGAATCATATGCAAAATGATATTTAGCCGCCATTTTTGGGAACCACTGGTTAGCCTCGTGCACAAAACTGACATGTGCTTTATCATTTCGAGCCGTATAAAAGGCTATTACTTTGAATTTTGGCGCATCATTTTGTGCATTTACGGCTGTCAGCCAGAAGCATGACATGAAAAATATGATTAACCGTGTTGTAAGTTTATTTAAACTGAAAAATGAAGTCATAATTTACCTGGTTTTTGGTAGGGGGTAAAAATAAGAATATTTTAATACTATGGCAGGGGGTGCAAGCTAAAATGTCTCTTTACTATATGGAGGTACGCCCGGTCCTTTAAGCAATTTCTTTTCATTGCCCTGAAAAGGGCGTAATATATCAACGCAGGGCGAAGTCCTGTGTTGGTGACAAGCCAAACCCCCAGCCCTGACAGGGCGATATAAGTTAGCAAAAAGGCAAGTACACCGACTATGCCACAAATTAAGCAATGCGTCTTATCACACCCTTTCAGGGCTTTACGGCTATTTTATGTCCGACGGGCATAGCCCGTCGCAATTATATTAGTCCCCTTCAGGGACACCCGGCGGGCAGAAAAAGAATCAGTGAATAATAAAGGGGTAGAGGGTTGATACGTGCGACAATTTGGTTTGCGCCGTGGAAGGGATGTGGCCTGGTAACGAAATCGTTTCCCAAAAGAGAGTTAAAACACAATCTGAAAAGTATGCAATGAATTTTCAAAGGAATAATCAATATCCCATTTATATAAACCGCAAATATTTTTAACTATGGTTAAACCAAGACCTATGCCATCAGATTTTTGCTCCTTATGAAAGCGCTCAAACAACATTTCAGTATTCAGCGGTGTTATATAGCCACTATTCTGAAAAATAAGTCGGGTATCTGTTAGTCTAACTATCAGTTTGCCATTGCTTATGTTATGCCTTATTGCATTACTAAAAAGATTGTTAAGTAAAATATCTATTAAATATTTACTCACTAAAATTTTCTTATCCTCAAGGTTCTCTATAACCTCTATATTTTTTGTAAGCATTAACTCCTGGAACTGCCTGATTTTTTGAGTAATTAATGTATCTAAACTTAGTAGTTCAGCATCTTCAATTAAATTATTTTCAATTTTTATCAGCAATAACAACGACTGGTTCATCCTGGAAAGTTTACTTGTTGCCGAATATATATCGTTTATCTGTTCATATTGTTCAGGTTTTAAAGATTCATCTTGTATAAGTGTATCCAGTTTAGAAGTAATGACAGCTAAGGGAGTCATCATTTCATGCGAGGCATTTTCAGTGAAATGCTTTAAGTGCAGATAATCATTTTTTACCCGGGATGACATGGAATGCACTGCATTATTTAATTCGGTAAACTCATCTACTTTATTTGGTTTTAGAAGGAACCCTTTGTTATCTGATACATTAAAATTTTTTAGCTCACCAAGTGTTTCGTAAAAAGGCTTCCATAAACCATTTAATATATACTTGTTGGTAATAAAAAGAATCAGTAATAATCCTACCACTAGCAAAAGTGTTATAATGGCGATGATCTGAACCAAATATTTTGTGTCTTCACTCGATACGGTAATTGTAACTATATAATGTTGCCCATTTAAAGAAACTAAGCCCGATACGGCCCGCCCATCTTCCGTTTTTTTTTCTTTTACATTGTTGTAAACAGTATCAAAAAACCTTAATGGTAAATTCTCTCTGTTTGTTTTTATAAAAACTGTTTGATCTTCATCAAATTCCACTTGTTGGGGTAATTTTCCGTTCAGATTTATATAGTCAATAACTTCGCTAAATTCTTCCTTCAGGTCACGGTCAAGCTGGTTCCTGGTTATATAATCAATTGCAAAAAAATAGATCACTGCTCCTGCAAGCAATACAACTATAGTGATAATGATACTTGCCTTATTATAGTGGGCTGAAAGCTTCATTCTGCATTAAATTTATAACCTATTCCGTAAATTGATTTCAGGTAATCGTTAGCATTTACATCCAGCAATTTTTTACGCAGATTTTTAATATGAGTATAAATAAAATCAAAATTATCATGCATATCCATTTCATCGCCCCATAAATGTTCAGCAATAGCATTTTTAGAAATTACTTTTCCTTTATTGGCAATAAAGTACAGTAACATATCGTATTCCTTGCGGGTAAGGTTAACAGGTGCCTTATTAACTTCAACAGTTCTGCCAAGCAGGTTGATAGATATTTCGTTAAAAAGAAGCTTATTATTACTGTTAAAGGTTTTACGCCTGTAAACAGCTACCACGCGCGCCTTTAATTCAGCCAGGTGAAATGGTTTTGTTAAATAATCATCAGCGCCTATATTCAAACCTTTAAGTTTATCATCCAAAGAATTTCTGGCCGAAATAATAATTACTGCTTCATTTTTCATTTGTGCTTTAAGGTAATCCAGCACAGCAAAACCATCTCCGTCGGGCAATCCGATATCAAGCAAAACACAATCGTAATTATAATTGGATAATTTATTAATTGCATCAGTTAAACAGCTGCAACTTTCGCAAATATTGCCATCCCCATTAAAATAATTAGTTATGTTTTCGCGCAGCGCTTGCTCGTCTTCTATAATCAGGAGTTTCAATGATGTTTTTTATCAAATATAAAATTTGAAATTGAAGTAATTCTGAAGGCAAAACAAAAAATTTATCATGCTACAGAATTACTTCAATTTCAATTCATATTTTTAGAAAATAAACTTAATGCTTTAAAATTTAATAATTGAATATGGCTAAAAGTAATTCAGCCAAATTTGTTATCCAAAAAGTTCAACCTGGCCTGCTTGGACTGATGGACGGATCAGTTTCTACCCTGGCGCCCATATTCGCTACTGCCGGTTTAACTGGTCAGCCTATAAAAGCCTTTTATGTAGGGTTAGCTGCTTCATTGGGTGCGGGAATCAGTATGGGGCTTGCCGAAGCACTGTCTGATGATGGTACTGTTACAGGGCGTGGTAATCCTATAATAAGAGGAGGTATAACCGCAATTGCAACTTCCATTGGCGGAATGCTGCATACCATGCCGTTCTTAATTAATAATATAGGTAGGGCATTGCATCTAGCTTATATCGTAGTTGTTTGCGAATTACTTGTTATTGCCTTTATCCGTTACCGATATATGAAAACCCCGTTGGTTAAAACTATTCTCCAGGTAATTGTTGGCGGCGGTATTGTATTTGTATTGGGAATTTTTTTAGGCAAGGCCGGAACTTAATAATAAAAATCATTTAATAAATATGGCAATTAAAGAAAATATGACAATTATAGAACCTGTTCGTACAGACATTGAACACCCTCAGCAAATTAAAAAATACTCTACCCCTCTTCGTTTGTGGCATTGGGCAAGCATGATCGCTATCAGCGGGTCATTAATTACAGTTTGGATAAATTCTACCATAACAGACGATCATAAAACTCCATCATTTTTCAAGGACGAATTGCAGAAAGCCGGGGCGAACGTAAGCATGGATCAGGCAAGTTCCGTTGCACATGCGTTGAACGACCAGGTTTGGGCTGTGCATATTTATTTTGGATATGGTTTAGCAGCTCTGTTTTTGTTTAGATTGATTTTAGAGTTTTTTCAACTTGCTGATCAAAAATTTATCAGGAAGATGAAAAGTGCTTATACACAATATAAAATCATTAAGGAAAACCGGCAAACAGCATTACATGAACTGACAGTAAAAATAATCTATTCAGTATTTTATACTTTATTGTTAATTATGGTATTGACTGGCTTATTTCTGGCTTTTGAGGATGCTATGGCGCCATTCAAATCAATAAGGAATTCAGTTAGAAATTTACATGGCTTTTGCATGTATTTAGTGCTGGCATTTATCGTTGTTCACCTGGCAGGGGTATTCCTGGCTGAAATCCGAAAAGATAGCAAAGGGATTGTTTCTGATATGATAAATGGGGGAGGGGAATAAGTAGCCTAATAGATGGTTTATAAAAATCGCACAAAATAATACCTGTAACTAAATCGTTGTGTACTTTGTGCAACTCTTTGTGAACTTTGTGTTGAAAAACCAACTACTAAGTTCACAAAGGATGCACAAAGATCACTAAGACCCAATATTTAGGAAGACTTTTGAGTCAGCCTCTTATAAATGACTTCAGAGAAAAACTCTACTTAAAACCAAGGCTTACAGTAACCACGTCTGATTTCAGGTCTTCGGTTGTACTGTAATGACCGTACCTAAGTTCGAGTTCATGCAAGCCCTGCCATCCAAAAACACCTTTAGGTGGAGCTATTCTAAAACCTACACCAAAAAACTGACTGTTGAATTTTGAGTATTCATAGTTACTGGTATAATATTGGTCGGTTGGGCTATGAGCCTCGTAAGGGGCAAAATATTTTGCAGCTGTTTGTGTATAGTATCTGTAAAACGGAGAAATTGAAAGGAAGGGCGAAATTTTATAAGCAACTTCCAAATTTGCTGTATTAGACCTGCTGCCCCAGCTATCCAAATAATATCGGTAATAAGAACGGAGAATTATATTATCCCCAAGAAAATAATTAGCCCTGAAACCTAACGGCAGTTTAAAGCGTTGGGATGGCAACTTTTCAATAGTATCTTTTGTATTTGAAAAGAACACTCTGTGGAAAGGCAAACCTAAATAACCGTTCTGTGCCACTCCATCTATAAGGAACTCTATCTGGAGCCTTGAGTTTATTATCTGTGAATAAGAAAATGCAGCGGTATATGTATTTCGCGGGCTGGTTGGAAGGCCGGGACTTGAAGAGCCGCCGCTACTCAATACTGTGTTTCCGCTGGCAGTTGTTACATAGACGGCACCGGTCGGAGCAGGCGGGCTTAATGATGCAACAAATTCAGAAGGATAGATCATTGTTACCTGGTCAAAGTACCCTTGAAATTTGGCACCAAATTCACCCATCTTATCATTGGTTTTTATACTAAAATGAACATCAGCGCCAAGGGATTTGTAGTTATATTCACCGGAGTAATAAGTACCTATGCCAAATGTATTTCCGGTTTTTGCATTTTCTAAAGTCCAGTCAAATGATGGATAAATTCTTGTACCGTCGGGTTTACCTAACCCCGTAGTAGTTACATATTTGGATGATGCAGAGGTATGATAATCAAAACCAAGTCCTAAAGAAAGGGTGTTTTTATTTTTGTTATTACCTAACCATACCAATTTTAAATCTAAACCATTGGAAATATCTGTTACTTTCTCAGTTCCGATACCTCCGGTTACTGCGGAATGGTCGCCATTTTGTTTATAATAGCTTGAAAATAAATTCACTTCATCTATATGTAAATTTTTTGGTCTGTAGTCGCTGGTATCGTAGCCAACAGGCGAATATAAACTAAACGGTGTTTTGTTACGGCTTGTATCTTCTTTAGCTTGTGAATACCCAGAGAGACGGCAAATAAGGGTAAATCCGATTACGGACAAATAAACTTTTTTCATAAATGATAATAATCCTGAAACTTAATGATTAATTGCAGCCGCAGCCACCACCTGTTTTGCCGGCATTGGCGCCCGAAGCACTTTCACGATATGATTGAAAATTCAATTCATTTTTTTCAACCTTCCGGTTACTCAATGCCATTTCAGAATCATTTATCCGGTTTTTCTGATACTCTTTTAAATGCACGCAGGATGTTATAGTTACCGATAATAGCAGGCAAGCCATTATTTTTGTGATCTGTTTTATCATTTTAGGGGTTTTTATTTAAGATTTATGTTGTTTGAGGTGTACAAATTGTTATTATCATCTATTATGATGGCTTCAATATTTTTCATCTGGTTAATCATATCCAACCCTACATAAATTCCCATAATCATTACCGGGGTTGCCATGGCATCAGCAATTTCGGCATTTGTTGTAATGATTGTTACACTTTTAATGCCTGTTACCGGCAGTCCGGTACGCGGATTAATTGTATGAGAATATTTTTTGCCATCTATCATTACAAACTTTTCATAGTTGCCAGAAGTAGCCACCGCCAGGTCAGAAATGTCCATATATGAAAATATTTCATTCACCGAATCGGGATTAACTATACCAATTGTCCATTTTTTTCCATCTGGCTGCACTCCCCAGGTAGTTAAGTCGCCAGAAGCATTTACTACACCACTTAGTACGCCCCGTTCTTTCAGAACTTGTTTGGCCCGGTCAGCAGCATACCCTTTGCCAATGCCGCCGAAGCCAATGCGCATTCCCCCTTCTTTTAAAAAAACAGTTGTATTTTCTGCATCCATTATTACGTTACGATAGTTTATAAGCCTTACAGATTTTCGGGCCGTTTCCGCATCGGGCAGCTGTTTCATGTTTACATCAAAATTCCATAAGCTTTTATCAATAGAGCCGTAAGTAATATCAAATGCACCCTGGGTAAGACTTGATATTTTTAATGAACGGGCTATAAGGTCAAAAACCTCCTCATCCACCTTTACAGGCTGTATGCCTGCATTGCGGTTTATTTCATTAGTTTGACTGTCATCGCTGAAAGTAGTGAGCAATTTTTCTATCCTGCTGATCTCAGTTACAGCACTATCAATATGAGCTTCGGCTAAATCAGCATTATCAGCGGCAACACTTATCTCAAACCGGTTACCCATTAAACGCAAAGTGCGTTTATGCATAGATTGGTTTGTTTTTACTTTTTCAGTGACTATCATTGGCGATAGTATTGATCTCTAAAACAAATTTCTCGGGCGACTCATTCGGAAAACCATCCCAATCCTTCAATACCTTGCCGTGCTCATCTACTAAAAGTGTATAAGGGAATTTTCCTTCAGAATTATACTTATCAGCAAGGGCCTCATTGAGTTTGGTTTGCTCTTTGCTCAACTGATCTTTCTTTTGCCTTGGAAAATCTGCTCTTACCAACACCAGGTGCTCTGATGCATAATTTTCAAACGTGGCCGATTCTAATATTTCTTTCCTTAGTCTTATACAGGGCCCGCACCAGTCAGATCCCGAAAAATTTATCAATATGAGCTTATGCGATTTAGAGGCCTCAGAAGCTGCCTCTTTAAAATCACCAAGCCAGGTAACGGAGAAAAAAAAGCTGGTAATAAAAAAAGCGATTAATAATTTCATAAATAATTTAATGTTGTAACACCAAAGTTACCGGCCAATTCTGAAGTTCAAATGAAATTGATCCTATTTAACAGTTTTTAACAACAGTACATTATAAGTTCCAATTGAAAGATCATGAGCCGGAATAATTTAGTGATAACTTATTTCGAAAGATTTTCGTATAGAGATAAGATATTTTTTTATTTCGAGATTAACTGCATTAACTATATTCAAAATGAAAAGAATCACATTTCTGATTTCATGTTTAACATTGTTATGCATGAATGTTTTTGCGCAGCAAGTTATTAAAGCGAATAATGCCATTAATCATATAGGGGAACAGGTTATAGTTGCCGATACGGTTTATAGCATTAAAACGTACAATGATACAACCGCAGTTATTGACCTTGGCGGTAAAAATTTAAAAGCCTCAATAAATATAATTCTGAATTTTAATTCAAAAGCCAGGTTAAATTCAAAGTATTTTAAGAATTTAAAAGACTCAAGGATTGCTGTAACCGGCTTGGTTGTTTTAATTGATGATCAGCCTGCAATTATACTTTCTGAAAAGGAAAAATTACGGGTATTATCAAATGGGGTTAACGGAAGATGGATGTCGTTTTCTGTTATTTCTCATAAAAATATTTTGGTAATGAAATAAATTTGTTCCAAAATTATTATATACTTGTTATCAATAGTAAATTGGTATCTAATTAATTTTGAGTGAAACATATATATATTATTGTTCTGTTTCTATTTGTTTTAAACAACAAAACATTTGCGCAACATGTTATTATGGCTAAAGATGCTTACAGGCATATTGGTGAAAAGATGACTGTTAAGGATAGTGTTTATTTTGGTAAAGTTTACAATGATTCCACCGCAGTTGTTGAATTAGGCAACAGGCGATTAATAGCCCCATTAACAGTAATTTTTTCTGCCGGAAAAAATCCGCGTCTTTCCGATCCAAAGTTTGTTGCTGACTATTTGCAAAAGAGTCGGATTACTGTTAACGGCCTCATCCTACTAATAAAAGGCCACCCCACAATAATTGTTTCCGACTGGCATGATTTAAAGGTTGATTAACCGGTTACTCCGTGCTGATGCGTACGTTAAGTGCTAATTCTTTGGTTGTAAACAAGGTAAATTATTAGATCGACGGTTTATAAAACTTAAAATCATCTAAAAAAGCCAGTTGAGTCCCGATGGTTAAATCTTTCTCGTTCGGAGCACTCCTGCTATAATAACGATAAGCATCGTTATCTAAACTTTCAGTAAGCTTCTTTTGGAAGTAAATGTCCCATTTATGTTGTTTCGCTTTGTTGGTTGAATTTTGTGTATCAGCGTCGTATTCAATGTTAAGATCCCGGTATTTAGCATTTATTGTGGCAAATATTTTGTTAGCAGCGTCAATATAATCATCGTAAAAAACGGTATGCTTTACAGTTAATAATAGTTCCTGCTGCTCAAGATAAGCGATATTGTAGTGTCCCTGCTCATGGTTTAGCAATTGGGTCATTATTTTTTTGCTGGTGACCTTACTTCTATCAATCCATGATTTATCTGTGTTCACAATCAGCTTTATCGTAAATGTCAATGTGTAATAATCCTTCTCCTTTTTGGTTAAATAACTGTACTCGATAGAACAACTGGTGAAAGCTATTTCATCTCGATTCCCTGCTGATTTGGGCGCCCTTTTAAAATCATTGAAGGTTAGTTTTTTATAAGACTGGCTAAAGGCAGTCATACAAAAAAATAATAATAAGGAAATGAAAATTAATATTTCAATAATGCGCTTCATTTTTTTGTAAAGTAAAATCATTTTTTTTACGTGCTCTGCATGTATTTTGTTTAATATCAACGCTTTTGTGATTAATTAAGGTAACAGATAGCAATTTCATAAAGAAATGATAGTAATAAACTGTTGTTTATAATAATATTAAAAAAAAGGCTGTAGCTGTTTAAAATAAGTATTATAATATAAAATTGTTATTTAATGTTATAACATGAACATTTTTTATTTCTATCCGTAAAACTTGTTAATAATTAAATACTTGTTTTTTAATAAGTTATATGAAACACATTATTGGCAGGACCCCAATATTGAGATATGGGTTTATCGTACTTCTCATAAGTATTCTGATAGGGGGGATTCTATATTTATTTACTCATAATAACAAAGCACAAAAGCTTCAGATAAGGGTTACCAAACTAATTTCCGTAGGTGAAAATAATTCGCTTATTGATAGTTGCATTATTAATTTGTATAGTGCTGATAACTATAGCAGGTTATATACTATAACAGGCAATAAAGATTATCTCACCAAATTTTCAGATGATGTAAAAAGAATTAACGATGTGATTGATGAACTAAAATTGAAACAAAATAGCCGGTCAGATTCCTCAGTTTCAAAGTTAAAAGATCTATTCAATCAAAAGAATATAAAAACTAATGACTACATCAAACTCAGGATGTTAACCGATAGTCTCATCAGGTACTCAGTGCATATTAGTTATTCACAGCCAGAGATTGAAAAGGAAGTGATTAGACCAATGGAAATGATTAAGCCAATACAACAGACTGAGCATAAGGTAACAATTGACACCATTGGAAAACAGGACGGCGTTAAACCTAAAAAAAAGTTGTTTGGAAGGATAATAGCCGCTTTTTCTAAAAATACAACTAATGACAAACACTCAATGGTAATTGTCAAAAATGTCAAAGAGACAACTTTGGTTTCTAACATTAACAGTGAGGATAAAATCACGAAACAACGCGAAAACAACTATTACCAGGCAATAAACCAGGCAAACAATAACCTAAAGAAGAATGAAAGCCAGGTATTGATGATTAATAATAGCCTGATTAGGGAGATTATCAACGAGTTAAAGCATTATAAGGCTATTGACCAATCATATATTGACCACAATAAAGAGGAGCTTAAAGAAAATATTTCCGATATTTCTTTTGAAAATAAACAAATATTTACATCTGCCCTTATCATTTTATCGGCCCTGGCAATATTGGTGTTTTATAATATATGGAAAATCTTCTCAAACGAGCGGAAAATCCTTGAATATAGTGAAAAGACCGAACAGTATGCTCAATCAAAAAGTAAATTTTTAGCCGGTATGAGCCATGAAATACGTACTCCTTTAAACTCAATAATAGGATTTTCGGAACAATTAGAACAAAATAACCTTCATCCGGCACAAAAGGAACAAATAAATGCTATAAAAAACTCATCGGAAATGCTGCTGGGGCTTGTAAATGATATCCTTGATTTTACTAAATATGAAACCGGGAAAACAACTTTCGAAAGTTCGCCTTTTATAGTCTACAAAGTATTTGATGAAGTATTTAGAACAATGCAGATCCAGGCCTCTAAAAAGAAAATTTTATTTGAAAACCAGGTTATTATTGAAAAGGATATTTGCTGTGAAGGCGACAGCATGCGCCTTAAGCAGGTGCTGATGAATTTGCTTGGCAATGCAATAAAATTTACTGTAAACGGAAGCGTAACTTTAAATGCATCAATTGAAAATAAACCAAAGAATATTATAATTTTAAAGGTAGGGATAGAGGATTCAGGCTTAGGAATTGCGAAGGAAGACTTGCCCCATATTTTTGAGGAGTTTACCCAGGTAGGTAATGCTCAAAAGGCAACTAAACAAAAAGGTACCGGCTTGGGCCTGGCTATTTGTAAAAAAATTATTGAGTTGCAGGGCGGCAGTGTGAGTGTTTCCAGTGAAGTTGCGAAAGGTTCCGTATTCAGCTTTACCCTGCCTCTAAAAAAATGTGAATCTATAAAGACTTCGCAAGCCGGATTTTTCAGCGATGAAGAGTTGGCCGAATTGGTCAATAATAAGCGCGTTTTGTTTGTTGAGGATAATCAGTTGAATGTATTGCTGGGCTGCACGATATTAAAGAAATGGAAAATAAATTATGATATTGCTTATAATGGTATAGAAGCTTTTGACCTGTTTCAAAAAAATAATTATGATGTGGTGTTAACAGACGTCCATATGCCGGAAATGGATGGATTGGAACTTACTCAATTGATAAGGAGTTATGACAACGCAATTAAATCGAATATTCAGATCATTGCCTTAACGGCCAGCGTGCTTGAAGAAGAAAGGGATACTTTCTTTAAATCTGGTTTTAACTTTATTGTCCTGAAACCCTATCGGGAAAAAGACCTGATTGAAAAAATATCATTATCTATCCAAAGTAGTATGACTCCATTAAGTTACGCATTGTAAGTTCTCCTGTAATTAATAGGCCGAGGATAATAAAAGTTTAATTTTTTCATAACACATACGTTTTAAGAAGTAAGTAAATTTGTGGATAAAAAAACCGGCAGTTTTTGTCGAGGGCACTGAAAAAGTCCTTTAGAAATAGAGGATAAAAAAGGAGTAGAAAAGCATAGTTTTTCTGCTCCTTTTTCGTTATCTTAATGTGAGTTCGGGTTAAGCGGCTAAAAGTAGTTGATTGTCCTGATTTTCAAAACGATATTTAGTGATGGTTTTTTCGGGAAGAATGATAAGCCGCCAAAGCGCCCAGGATATTGAGCAGGAAGTTAGCAACAGATCGATGCCGTGTATGCTGGAGCTTACAGATATTTTTCAATTCATCGTTGACACATTCTATAATGGCCCTTTTGCGAAGCACTATTTTATCTTCCTGGCTTAAGTTAACGTTTTTCATGTTCTTTTTGGGTTTAGCTACCATCTGAACGCCACCTCCCCAAAGCAAATCTGCAAGTGCCTTTGAAACGTAACCCTTATCGCCGAACAGTTTGCCGAAAATGGTTTTGGTCATATCTGAAAAATGCCTCCAGTCACGGTCATCCACATTGCCTTTGGTAAGATAGAATGACAATATTTCACCCTGATCATTGATGATCAGATGCAGTTTAAAGCCATAAAACCAGCCTATAGAACACTGTCCTCTTTCAGCCTGTTCTTTAAATACCTGATGCTGATGTATCCTGCGGTTATGACATACTTTTAAATGGGTTGAATCTATAAAGCTCAATCCCCGGCATTTACCCAGACAATTCATTTTAACGTATAGCATAAACAATACCGCTGATCGTGGCTGAAGCTCAATAAAACGGTTGTAAGATACCAGGCCCGGAAACAAATCATTCAGATGAAGCTGGGCAAAATGAATATAAAAAGACTTCAGGTTGGTGAACTGTCCATAGTGGAAAGCGATCATCAGCGTAATGACTTCACTATTACATAAGCCTGCCTTTCTATTTCTTTTGCCTAAAGATTGGTCTTCGATGAGCTGTTTTTCAAGTTCTGGGGTTATTTCTTTGCAAAAAATCGTCAACGTTTACAAAAATTTCTATAATTTTATCTCTGAGCATAGGGCTTTGATAATAGTTAATAAATTGATTGTCAACTATTTATTAGCAAAAACCATGCCCTTTGCTCTCTTTTTATACACTTTTCTTATCCCGAACTCACGTTATCTTAAAGTCGATTTAGCAATGCTTTAAGATGTTAGCTTAACAGCAAAAAATCCAATTTAGTGTATTTTCCGGATTATATGATCTGATCGTTCCCAAAAACAATCTTCTTCGCAAGATCAACGAGTTAATAGATT
>JAQBOA010000079.1 GCA_028288305.1 Mucilaginibacter sp. | reverse complement strand
TGGTATAAGGCAGTTTACCCGCCTTGCGCACCGGTATAAATGGCACACGCAGCTTAGTTGCCAGCGTTAACCCAAATAAAAACCCGCGGCTCTCTACCCCTGCTATGGCATCAATACGAATGCCCTGCAGTTTTTATTTGTTTCTCAGTCGCGATGAAATTTAAACATCATTTTCAATTAATTGCTTCAACTGCATGGCTCCTTCTATGCATTTGTCCATATTGTAATATTCCCATTCTGAAAAACGTCCTAAAAGGTATATATTATACTTTGAAAGTTGTTCCTTAAGGGTAGCTATTTTAATTTTTGTATCATTCTGATGAATTATATACGAATTGGGTTCATAATTAAAAGAAATTGCTTTTAGATTCCCTGGCAACAATTTTAATTCATCGAGCATTTCGTCTTCATCATGTTTGCCTGAAAACTCCACTACACATGTCTTTTTGTTAGTACCATTATTGGTTTCACTGAAATTACCGGTGTAAATGATCCTGTGCGCTTTAAATTTACTTTCAGGAAGGTACAACCATGATATATCATTATCATCTGTTTCACATAACACATTTGATGTTCCATTTGATTGTAAATCCCTAACATCTAAAAGTGATTCAATTAATTTTTGGTCTTCAATTTTAATTATGGTAAAAAGTTGCCTTATATCACCACAGTATATTACTACGTCAGAAAGATATTCGTCTTCATTAATTGAAAGACGTCCGTTTTTATTTTGAATGGTGTTAACCTGGTAAGATAATTTCACATCTAAATCCTGTGCAAGCCTGTTTATGATAAATTGGGATCCGTCTATTACAGGATAATAAAAAGTTGAATGAACCATATCAGCTTCATCTTTTTTAATGATGTTACTTAATATAATATCATTAATTTTAGGCATAGGCAATTTGCCTTCCAACCAATCTAACGGCACCTTGCTTAAGTCTGTATTCCATATCTTAGTATTGTAAGGCCCAAAATATAAATCGTACAATGTTTGCCCAAAGCTATTTTTAAGAAAAGTTTCAAAATCATTGTTTTGGTCATTGCTCTTATTTTCAACAAGTATTTTTAACAGATCATCAATAATTTTTTTTATTTGACTTTCAGGTAATTGATAAATAAAATTTTCTATTGGATACCCTATAATTTGATTATTAAAAAGAATTTTTGCATTTCTTACCGCTTTTAAAAATTCCGTATCTCTATCAAAATGGCTCCAAAACCAATCCAAAACTTCTTGTTTTCTGCTGTTAAAAACGTGTCCGCCAACTAAATGAAAAAGATTGCCGTCTACTCGGCTGCATTTAATTAATCCACCTATTTTATCCGCTCTTTCTAAGATTTTTACATTGTGGGTATGTTGCAGCATTTTAGAAATGCTAAGTCCTGATATTCCTGAACCAATTACGATAGCTTCCTTTTTCATTATTTCAAAATCTAATTAATCAGCAAATTTTAATATATGTTTTTTTATAGACGCTCAATTAAGTAGTCATTATTATATTTTTCAATAATTTTATAATTACTTCTTAAATAGCTGTAAACAGGAGTATATAAGTCTTCAGAATATTTTTTTCTATCATAGTGAAATGGAAATAAAAAAAGGGCTGATATAAATCTATTTGCATCTGCTTCATTTTGATGCTCTGGTTTATAGTTATATAAACTTTGAGGAATAATCATATAAACGTGCTTTTTATCTTTAAGTTCAGTGAGCTTTTCAGCTATTTGTTCTGGCGTAAATACATTTAAAAAAACTCCAGTGTAGTATTCTGGTGAATACCTTTTACTGTTTAAAACGTGCAAGTATAAATCCTTATCAACATCAAATGGCAATGAAATTAAAGCACAGCTATCAATCCTTTTAAAATTATTGGTAGTTTTCTTTTTATCTAAATAAAGATCTACGCTGTTACTATTAACGTGAAACATACGTAACCCCTTGTTCAATCGATTTCTTATGGAAGCATGAGTTACTATAAATTTTGCTGTTGTATTTGCAATTACGCCACGATATAAAAAGAGGGTGCTTAAGGTGGATCCTATTGTAAATATTAATATAAAAAATATTCTATATACTTTATAGAAACGATGATTGGTATAGGATAGGTATACCCACATACAGATAAATGAACATAAGCCGTACCAAAATATGTGCCCAGGATCACACCTTCCAAATGCTCCGGGTAACATAGCTATGTTAAAGAGAAGTAGCGTAAATGTTATGAAATGTATTTTTTTATTTATAACTAAAGAAATGAATATTGAATTAATAATTAAAAAAGAGACTATGTAAAATAAAATAGCGGGTGCTGGTATTACAGGAAAATTGTTTCCACCCGAAGCAAATACCTTTAATGTTAAAACTAAATTTTTATTAAAAAAAAAGCTAAAAAGAATTATCAATGATGAATAAACTATAGCTATAGAAAGAGATCTGAAATCCTTATTAAATAAAAATGAAATAAAAAAATAGGAACCTATAGATACACCAATTGCAATACCAACTTCTATTGATATGCTTAAGACAAGCATTACAGAAACGAAAGAAATTGCCGAAATTATTAAAACATAGTAATTGTTGTTTTTATATTTTTTCTTTAAAAGACCATCGATTATAATCAAACACATGATAGGGGTTATAAATCGTGACAAAGTATAATTAACCCCAATACAAAATGGCACGCAACAAAAGGTAATGCTATAAAATAAATACTTTTTAGATTTGATGTTAATGTTAAATGAATTAATGATGTAGTATAAAAAATACAATCCTAAACAATTAAAAAAAGCATAAGCTACATAATATGCTTGGACCGTTGATATATTAAATACCTTGCTTAATAAAACAGGTAAGTCTAACAATAGCAATCCATAAGCGTATTCGAAATTTTTATATGGAACTTGCCCAAGCTTAATTCTATCAATCCTTAATAAAAAATAATTAGCTTCTCCATACCCATAATCGGCGCCTATTAAATAAAAGATGACAATGATGACTAAAAATATTGCAAGCGCTATATAAAGATGCTTTGCCTTAAGTTGATTGTTATCTATGTGATTAAATATTTTTCCAATATTATCAAAATCTGTCTCTTTCCCGTAAAATCTTAAATAAATAATTTGTGCTAATATCAGCAATATCAGCATTATCAATACTGCAATAATATTATTAAACTGATAGTCTGTTGAGGGAGATATTGTTAATTTGAACGGATGGATAAATAGTGGCACTATAAATACCATTGATATTAATAGTCCAAATATAATAACGGAGAGCTTATTGTAGGCCGTGTTGTTAGATCTATGGTTCATTTCCTGATAATAAATAAGCTATTTTATTGTATGTAAAAAATACTTACGCGCGCTAAAATTCCACCAAACTGTTATAAATGTGGCAATCAGTTTTGATAGCATGAAATTTAGTTTAAAATACTCTGTAAACAGCCAAATTATCAGTGTTGTTATACCTAAACCCACAGCAGTTATAATCAGATAATAGAAAAACTCCACTTTTTTATTTTCTAGAACTCTTACCTTAAATATCCAAAGGGTGCATAAATAATAATTTAATATAGTTCCTGCCGAAAACGAAATAGTCGATGATATAAGATAAAATACATGAAAGTAATTGGTTAATATAAATAAAAGACCAAAATCAAGTATTGTACATATGCCACCTACAAACGCGTATTTAATAATTTGCTTTAATGTTTCACCCTTGCTATCAGGATACTTACTTACATTAAGTATATCCACTATTTAATAATTTCGCCTTTAAACCTTAGCCTTTTAAAAAAATAGTATAAAAGCACATCGAAAGAATTTGATATTGCTTTTTTAGACACGCTTGGCGAAGGTGCTTTGTAATGAATTGGAATTTCTGCGAAACGTGTTTCCCTTAGTAGGTATCTTAATTCAGTTTGATAAAAATGGGCTTTTGATAACAGGTTATAGTCTACAAATTTTTGTACAACTTCGGCATGGAAACCTTGAAATCCTGACGTCATATCATACATTTTTGTTCCAAGCAATACATTTGAAAGTAGGGTGCCAAACTTTGATAGAAATGTCCTCTTCCAATTTGAATCAGTTATAGATCCTCCATTAATAAAACGACTGCCAAACGCACATTCATTACCCTCATTTAAAACTCTTAAAAACATTGGCAATGCTCTTGGATCATGTGATAAACCTCCATCCATTTCAATAATTAACTCATGGCCATTTTTTAAAGCCTCAATATAGCCGCGAATATATGCGTCTACAACATTTTTATTTTCCGGAGCCCAAATTGTTTTGAAACGAGTGTCTTTTATGGATAATTGCTGGCATAATTCAAGTGTGCTATCTTTGGACACTTTGTCAATCACGAAATAAATTGTTCCTTCGGCATAGTTTTCAAGAACGTCAGTTAAAAGCGAAACAAAGGGTATAAATTCCGCTTGCTCGTTAGCCATGGGTATAACTATGGCATAATTTGATTTTAATCTCATGAATTATTTTGGTAAATCAGTTTTCTCAAAGTATATATTGTTTTTTTAATGTCTTTCAAATAGCAAAATCAAATCGTAGCAATAAATTTTTTCAGATGTTGCATACGACAAACATAATTAAATAGGATTTAATTAACAACAGATATATCCTGCTACAGCGTATTGTGCGACACTTAATACTCGGCCAGCACTACTATCTTATCACTTATTGGTGTAATTTTCTCTCTACCTTTTAAAAAACCTAAACCTACCACAAATGAAAAGCCGGATACAATGCCGCCCATTTCATGTATCAGATCGCTGGCCGCGGTTACGGTGCCGCCGGTTGCCAGCAAATCATCATGCAATAATATATGATCGCCGGGTTCAAAAGCATCGGTATGCATTTCAATAACTGCCGAACCGTATTCCAGGTCGTACTTTTTTTGTTTGATGGTATAAGGCAGTTTACCCGCCTTGCGCACCGGTA
>JAQBOA010000067.1 GCA_028288305.1 Mucilaginibacter sp. | reverse complement strand
CTGGTGCGTCAGCACCGCGAAGAAGGGCTGAGCTTTAAAAACGTGATCACCTTTAACCTGGATGAGTATTACCCCATGAAGCCCACAGCGGTACAAAGCTATGTCACCTTCATGAACGAAAACCTGTTCAGCCATATAGATATCGATAAAGCAAATGTGCATATCCCGGACGGCACCCTGCCCAAGGAAAAGGTAGCTGCCTTTTGCCTGGACTATGAGCAGAAAATAACCAAACTGGGCGGATTGGACCTGCAGCTGCTGGGCATAGGCCGTACCGGCCACATCGGCTTTAACGAGCCGGGCTCGGCGCCTAACTCGGGAACGAGGCTGGTCACCCTCGATGATCTGACCAGGAGCGACGCCTCGCGTGATTTCGGCGGCAAGCAGAATGTGCCTACCAAGGCCATCACCATGGGTATCGGCACCATCTTTAAGGCCAGGGAGATCATCCTGATGGCCTGGAGCCAGAAAAAAGCACCGATCATAAAAAAAGCGGTGGAAGGGGAAATATCCGGTGATGTGCCGGCCACTTTCCTGCAGTTATCGGATCATGTGGAATTTGTGCTGGACGAGGCAGCAGCCTCTTCCTTAACCCGCTTTGACACCCCCTGGCTGGTAAAAGACTGCCACTGGGAAAACGGGCTGAAAAAGAAAGCGGTGATCTGGCTGTCCGGAGCGGTAAACAAACCCATCCTGAAACTGACCGAAGAAGATTATAACAACCATGGCATGGCCCAACTGGCTGTAGAGCAGGGCCCGGTTTATAATATCAATATCGACATCTTTAACCAGCTGCAGCATACCATCACCGGCTGGCCGGGTGGTAAGCCGGATGCGGATGACAGCCAAAGACCGGAAAGGGCATTGCCGGCAAAAAAACGATCCATCATCTTTTCGCCTCATCCGGATGATGATGTGATTTCCATGGGCGGTACCTTTATCCGTTTGGTCGACCAGGGGCATGATGTGCATGTGGCCTATCAAACCTCCGGCAATACCGCCGTATGGGATGATGATGTGCTGCGGTTTGTGGAATTTGCCATCGATTTTAATGAAAGCATAGGCGAGGACAGCAGCAGGCTGAAAGGCATTTATGAAGACATGCGGGCTTTTATCCCCACCAAGCAGCCCAACCAGGTAGATACTAAAGAGATCAGGGATGTGAAGGGTTTTATCCGGAAAACGGAGGCCATCTCGGGGGCAAGGTATGCCGGTTTAAAAGACGACCATATCCACTTTATGGCCCTGCCCTTTTATGAAACCGGAAAGATCAAAAAGAACACCGCAGGAGAAGCGGATATACAGCTGACAATAGAACTGCTGCAAAAAGTAAAACCGCAGCAAATATTTGCAGCCGGTGACTTTGCCGACCCGAACGGAACACATTTGGTTTGCTTTAACATCATCATAGCTGCACTGAACCGCCTGAAACAAACTGAAGACTGGGTAAAAGACTGCTGGCTGTGGATGTACCGCGGGGCATGGCTGGAGTTTGAAACCTGGGAGATAGAAATGTCTGTACCGCTTTCGCCGCAGGAAGTGTTAAGAAAGCGCAATGCCATTTTCAAGCACCAAAGCCAGAAGGACAGGCCGGTATTTCCGGGTGATGATGCCCGAGAGTTTTGGGTAAGGGCCGAAGACAGAACAAGGGAAACTGCCAAAAACTATGATAAACTTGGCATGGCGGAATATGAAGCAATGGAAGCTTTTGTGAGGTATCATTACTAACAAGATTTCACTGATTATTTTTGATTTCACCGATTTTTTAAGTTGCAATTAGTACTCAAAAAAATTGGTGAAATCATTGATAAAAAATCAGTGAAATCTGTGATCAAGAAACTTTCCTGTATAAGAGTCTTTTTCCTTAATCAAATTCTCCGGTACGCCTTCAAAAATTACTTTACCGCCGTTGTCGCCACCTTCGGGACCGATGTCGATTACCCAGTCGGCGCATTTAATTACATCCATATTATGTTCAATAACTATAATAGTATTGCCATGCTCTAATAGCGCGTCAAATGATTTAAGCAGTTTTTTAATATCTGCGAAATGCAAACCGGTTGTAGGCTCGTCAAAAATAAAGAGCGTTTTGTGGGTATTATTTCCTTTAACCAGGAAAGACGCAAGTTTTATACGTTGCGCCTCGCCGCCAGATAAAGTGTTGGACGATTGCCCCAATTGCACATAACCCAAACCAACATCGTATAATGGTTTTATCCTGTTAATGATCTTTGGCTCTTTGGCGAAAAAATCCAGGGCTTCGTCAATAGTCATAGTTAAAACCTCTGATACGTTTTTATCATGGTAAGTAACATCCAAAATATGTTGCTTAAAACGTTTGCCGCCGCAGGCTTCGCAAGTCAGGAAAATATCTGCCATAAATTGCATTTCTATTTTCACCTCACCTTCACCCTGGCAAACATCACAGCGGCCGCCTTCCACGTTGAATGAAAATGCTGATGGTTTTAGCCCTGCAGCTTTTGATACAGGTTGTGAAGCATAAAGGTTACGGATCTCGTCCCAGGCCTTTACATAGGTAACCGGGTTAGAGCGTGATGAACGGCCGATGGGGTTTTGATCAACCATTTCAACCTGTTCAATTTTTTGGTAATCACCTTCAATGCTATCGTATGATCCGGTTTGCTCACTATTGTAATTACCAAGTGTTTTTTGCAATGCCGGAGCTAATATGCGTTTTACCAAACTTGTTTTACCCGAACCGGATACACCAGTAACAACCGTAAGTACACCCAAGGGAAACTTAGCATTTACATGTTTTAGGTTGTTTTCTCGGGCGCCTTTTATCTCAATAAAATCATTCCACTTCCGCCGGGTTTTTGGGATAGCAATTTCTTCCTTTCCACTCAGGTAACGGCCAGTAAGGCTGTTATCATCTTTAATAATATCCGCATAAGTGCCCGAGAATATCAAATTACCTCCATGTGTTCCTGCTTCCGGGCCAATATCAATAATATGATCGGCGGCTTTCATAATTTCTTCTTCGTGCTCAACCACTAAAACGGTATTGCCTACATCACGTAACGACTTTAAGACACTGATCAGCCGTTGCGTATCACGTGGGTGCAAACCTATACTTGGCTCATCCAGCACGTAAACGGAACCTACCAGGCTGCTGCCCAGTGAAGTCGCCAGGTTAATACGCTGCGACTCACCGCCAGACAGGGTATTTGATAACCTGTTGAGCGTTAAATAGCTTAAGCCTACATCATTTAAAAATAATAGGCGGTTGGTGATCTCCGTCAGCAGGCGTTTGCCAATTTTAGCATCATTTTCATTTAGCTGAATCCCACTAAAAAATTCCAGTGCTTTATCCAGCGCCATTAAAACCACATCAGTTATTGATTTGCCATTTATTTTTACATAGGATGCATCTTGCCTTAACCGGCTTCCTTTACATTCCGGGCATGTGGTTTTACCCCGGTAGCGGGACAGCATTACACGGTATTGAATTTTATAAGTTTGCTCTTCAACTTCTTTAAAAAAGTCATTAAGACCGCGAAAGTATTTATTGCCTGTCCATACCAGTTTTTGTTCCTTTTCTGTTAGTTGATTGTATTGCCTGTGTATGGGGAAATCAAACTTTAAAGCATTTTTTACGAGTAAGTCGTTCCACTCACGCATCTTTTCGCCTCGCCACGGAGCTATTGCACCTTCGTAAATACTTTTGCTTTTATCAGGTATAACCAGGTCTTCGTCAATGCCGATTACCTTTCCATAACCTTCGCACCTTTTACAAGCGCCATACGGATTATTAAAACTGAAAAAGTTAGGGGTAGGTTCTTCAAAACGGATACCATCCAGTTCAAACCTATCGCAAAAAAATCGCTCCTGCTCTTTATCGGCGTCCGGTTCCTGATATCTTACATAACAATCGCCTTTGCCTTCAAAAAAAGCAGTCTGTATAGAATCGCCTAAACGGCTAAATGTTTCGTCTTCCTCGTTTTTCGAAATACGGTCAATAACTATTCGTACAGCGTTGTAAGTTGCAGGTTGTGAGTTGTAAGTTGTAAGATCGCTTTCCGCGTTTACCTTTCCGTTTTTACCTTTCGCCTTTGACCCTTCACCCTTCGCCTTTAACCCTTCGCCTTTAACCTCCTCTACAAGCCATGATCCATCATCAATAATGCTCATATCCTCCAACAGATCTTCAATTTTGGAGAGCTTTCCTTTATACTCTACCCTAACAAAACCTTTTTGCATTAAAACGGCCAGCTCTTCTTTTAAGCTGCGGTTATTATGCGGATATAAAGGGCATAATATGGTTACCTGAGTTTCTCCTGGAAGGGTCATTACAAAGTTTATCACATCTGTAACTGTATCTCTTTTTACTATACCTCCCGAAACAGGGGAAATCGTTTTGCCTATACGCGAAAAAAGCAATTTTAAGTAATCATAAATTTCGGTCGATGTACCCACTGTTGACCTTGGGTTTGATGTTATTACCTTTTGTTCGATGGCTATGGCTGGGGCTATGCCTTTTATGTAATCAACATCGGGCTTGTTCATCCTGCCCAAAAATTGCCGGGCATATGACGAAAGGCTTTCTACATAACGCCGCTGTCCTTCAGCATACAGGGTATCAAAAGCAAGAGATGACTTACCTGAACCCGACATGCCTGTTATAACAACCAGCTTGTTTTTTGGTATGGCCACATCCATGTTTTTCAGGTTGTGTACCCTTGCCCCTTTAATAATTATATGATGCTGCGGATCTTTTTCTGCTTCCATTTAGTTAATAGTCCATAGTCCATGGTCGATAGTCCATAATAGCTGCAAAAATTGCTACAGCCATTAGCGATCAATCATGGTCTTTAATACCTTGTTTATTCTGGAAAGTTTTAAGTGGCCATTTTGCTATGGACTATCGACCATGGACTATGGACTTTTCTCCCAAAACGCAAAAATCCTAAAATATTTAGCAGTATCCAAATGAGTTTGAGAATTGTATTTGGTTAATTGGTAATTTGTCAAAGAGGTTGCACTGGGCTGACAATTATAAATAAGGTACTCAGGTCAAGCAACGCCTGTATTGTATGCGTATTGCAAAAGATATTGTTAAAATATGTTAAATATTTCCTTTTAGATATATGTAGCAAAAATATTATTTGTTTTTTACATGATAATTTGGTTTATTTGGATTAACAATTTCTTAACCCCTAAAGAGCGTCCTATAGAAAGAACTCTACGTAAAAAAGTATTTTAATTAACTTAGCTTAGTAGTTTTTCTATGGATTTTCAATTGAAAAGTGATCAGGACCTAATCCATCTTTATATCTCAGGAGATGAGAGCGGGCTGGTAGAGCTGATCCGACGTTATCAATCAAAAATATACACCTCTATTTATTTACTCGTAAAAGACGAATACCTTGCCGAAGATATCTTTCAGGATACCTTTATTAAGGTTATTAATACCTTAAAAGCAAATAAGTATAACGAAGAAGGCAAATTTTTGCCTTGGGTAACCCGCATAGCCCATAACCTGGTGATTGACCATTTCCGCCGCGAAAAGCGTGCACCGATGATCAGCAATGGCGACGATTTTGATATTTTTGAAGTTTTAGGCAATTATGATGAAAGCACGGAAGACCGTATGGTACGTGAACAAACTTATAAAGACCTTAAATCGCTAATACATTTATTACCTGCAGAACAGAAGGAAGTATTGATTATGCGCCATTTTGGTGATATGAGCTTTAAGGAAATAGCTGATATTACCGATGTAAGTATTAATACAGCGCTTGGCCGAATGCGCTATGCCCTTAATAACCTGCGTAAAATGATGCAGAGTAAGGAAATGAGTTTGAAGAATTAGTTGTTGGTGAGCGGTTGATTGGGTTGATTGGGTTGATTAAGTTTTTGGGAATGTCAATTTTTTAATCAATTTATTGAAAAAATAAGTAACCACTCACTTAATCCAACATAATCAACCAATTTCTTAAAAATATTTCATTTAATTTTCATTTTTGTAAAATAAATTATTTTAGCTTTCGTTTAGTATCTGTAAACTTAAATATTAAAAAGCTTATGGATGAAACCTTTACAACAACTTTAAATGTACTTACCAACGAAGCAAAAGTGAATGAGGAATTGCAGGAGAATTTGGAAGGCGACGAACTTATGTTTTATCATTCCCTTCGCGCTGATCTGGATCTTTTGAAGAAGAATCCAAAACTTCAAACTATTCATCACATCCTCGATCACTCAAAAAGCTTAAAGTAAGCGTACATTCCATTGCAGGTTCACAGGTCTGGTTGTTTATTTAAACAATTTATGATCTGTGAACCTTTCTATTTGATGAAAGGTCATTAGTCATTATGTCATTGGTCATTAATAAATGCTCATAACTTTTGGGTTTTTAATATTTATTAAGGATTATTGCCAGACATAATGAATGGTCTGAACCTTTGGACTTACCAATGACTAATGATTAATGACTAATGACTAAGAAGGACCGCTACAAACACTTTGTTGAATATTTTTCTAAGCACCAGCCTAACCCCGTTACCGAACTGCATTATAACAATCCTTTTCAGCTTTTGGTAGCAGTTATACTTTCAGCACAATGTACCGATAAGCGGATTAACCAGGTAACCCCTGACCTGTTTGAGCGTTACCCAACTCCACAGGCGTTGGCAGCATCAAATGTTGAAGAAATTTTTAACTACATACGCAGCGTCAGCTATCCAAATAATAAAGCCAAACATTTACTGGGAATGGCTAAAATGCTGGTTGAAAATTTTAATGGCGAAGTTCCCAGTGATATGGACGACTTGCAGAAACTGCCGGGAGTTGGCCGCAAAACGGCAAATGTTATAGCATCTGTAGTGTTCGATGCACCTGCCATCGCGGTTGATACGCATGTTTTCAGGGTTGCCAATCGTATTGGTTTAACAACAAATGCCAATACCCCGCTTGCCGTTGAAAAGCAGTTGATGGAATATTTGCCTAAGGATGTGCTTGGTGTAGCGCATCATTGGTTGATATTGCATGGCCGCTATATTTGTGTGGCCCGCAGTCCTAAGTGTGAAATTTGTCCAATCAGTTGGTTTTGCAGGTATTATGAGCGTGCCAATACCGAAACTGCTCTATTAAAAGCTGAAGCCCTTAAGCATAAAAAAGCCAAAGACCTGAAAAAGAAAAAAGTATTGGACAAAATCAGTAAGGAACTTGTTAAGCGAAGTGTAGATGACAATTAGTGAGTAGTTAATTCAGTTGAGTGAGTGAATAGTTTGTTTTATTCTAAGCTACTACTATTGATCAATGAACAATTCACTTTAATAAACCAATTTAATTTATGTGAGTAGTTTTTATTGTGATTCTAAATTATTCCTCCTAACTTAATCAACTTAATAAACCATTCACTCAATCAACTAATTTTACTAAAAAAATTAGTATTTACAAATATTATTTTTTACATTTGTTCACATTATTTTTAAAATGAGTAGCGCAGATAAATTAAAAGCATTACAGCTTACTTTAGATAAGCTGGAAAAATCATACGGAAAAGGTACCATCATGAAGTTGGGTGATACCGCTATAGAGGCTATCGAAGTTATATCAACAGGGTCTATCGGCCTTGATATTGCTTTGGGTGTTGGTGGTTTACCAAAAGGGCGGGTTATTGAAATATACGGCCCTGAATCATCAGGTAAAACTACGTTGGCTATACATGCCATTGCAGAAGCACAAAAAAAAGGCGGTATTGCTGCTTTTATTGATGCAGAACATGCTTTCGACCGTTTTTATGCTCAAAAATTAGGTGTTGATGTAGAGAACCTGCTCATTTCTCAGCCTGACAACGGTGAGCAGGCGCTTGAAATTGCCGATAACCTGATCCGCTCAGGTGCCATTGATATTTTAGTGATCGATTCTGTTGCAGCTCTTGTTCCTAAAGCCGAAATTGAAGGCGAAATGGGCGACTCAAAAATGGGTTTGCAGGCACGTTTAATGTCGCAAGCTTTGCGTAAACTAACCGGCACCATCAGTAAAACAGGGTGCTGCTGCATATTCATCAACCAACTTAGAGAGAAAATAGGGGTGATGTTTGGTAACCCGGAAACCACTACAGGTGGTAACGCGCTTAAATTTTACGCGTCCGTACGCTTAGATATACGCCGTATTTCGCAGATAAAGGATAGCGAGGAAGTATCTGGTAACCGGGTAAAGGTGAAGATAGTAAAAAACAAAGTGGCCCCACCTTTCCGTATTGCAGAGTTTGATATTATGTTTGGCGAAGGTATATCCAAAGCCGGTGAGATCATTGACCTTGGCGTGGAGCATAACATCATTAAAAAAGCAGGCTCATGGTTTAGCTACGGCGATACCCGCCTTGGCCAGGGTCGTGATGCTGTTAAGCAACTGATTCAGGATAACCCCGAACTAATGGAAGAACTGGAAACTAAAATTAAAGAAGTAGTAACCGGAGAGCATTTAGCTGAAGTATAACTTTTTGATTTCACCGATTTTTGTGGTGATTACACAGATATTTTAAGAGCCTTCCTTTGGGAGGCTTTTTTATTTTTAAATTTATATTCCTTATACCTTACTTATTACAAGCCATTAAAAAATAAGCAATGAGAGTTTTTATAACGTGTGATGCTAATTGGGAAGCAAAGATTGACAAGGTATTAAATATACTCAGCGAAACAGGTTATAAGGCTGTTTTTGAAAGACGCGATTATGGTACAACAATAGATGGCATTGGTATTGTATTAATGTGCAGGGACCCTTCGTTAAAATTTAAACAAAGAATCAGATATTCAAGAAAAGATAGGACAATTTATATGGATATTATGTTAAATTTTAATTAACTTATATCTATATAAATAAAAGAAAGGGCAAAGGTAGTAGCAGAAAAACTTATTGCAGAAATCCCGCCAATTGTTGCTAAATATAAACTTTCAGATTTTAACGTTTCTAAATTTGAAAAAGATTTAATTAAATGTTTGGAGAAAGTCTTTAAATAAGAAAAATCGATTGGAATGGCTAATATATTTAATGCAAGTTAAAGAATAGTAAGACTTCAAATAAATCTACAAAATAAAAATTGTTATCTTTATATAAATTGTTATTTATGGATATTGAATTGAAATATAAGATAGCAGAAAAGATCATTCAAATTAATGATGATGACTTACTTAATGAAATCAAGTCTTTAATAGGATTATCAGATGGTGATTTTTGGAACGATGTCCCAGAAGAAGTTAAACTTGCTATTAACCAGGCAAAAGGCGAACTTGATAGAGGGGAAGGCATTCCTCACTTTCAGATAATGGCTGAAATAAAAGATCGCTTCCTGAAAAAATAATGACAGAATATTCCGTTATCTGGTCTCCAACATCAAGACTTACCTATTATCATATACTTGAATACTTAATTGAAAATTGGACTTTTAGGGAATTAGAAGCTTTTATTGATCGAACCGAAGAAGTAATAAACCATATCTGTAATAATCCTATGCTCTATCCTTATTCAAATGAAAGTGATTCATATAGATGTGTGTTAGTAAAACAGGTAAGCTTGTTTTATAGAATAAAAGTAAATACGGTAGAGTTATTAGTTTTTTGGGATAATCGTCAAGATCCGGCAAAACTTATACTATAACTCTCAATCCTCCGTCAGGCAAAGCACCTAATCTTTGCCAAATAAACAATCATTACTGATCGGTTGCGCTATGCTAACTTATATTAAATTAAGTTAAAGTCGATAAATTAGTTCATTAATCGCACATGGCCACTGCTTTTTGGCTTTGCTTCGAAACAAAAAAAGGACATGATCCTAAAAACCATGCCCTTAAATATTTTGACTTAAGACTTTGAACTAAAGACTCAAGACTTAATAACGGTAATATTCCGGTTTAAACGGCCCGTCAACAGTTACGCCAATGTATTCCGCCTGATCGATGTCTAAAACTTCCAATTCAACGCCGATTTTAGCAAGGTGCAGACGTGCTACTTTTTCGTCCAAATGTTTTGGCAATGTGTAAACTTTGTTTTCGTATTTATCGCCATTGTTCCAAAGCTCTAATTGTGCCAGGGTTTGATTGGTAAACGAGTTACTCATTACAAAGCTTGGGTGCCCTGTAGCGCAGCCCAAGTTTACCAGGCGGCCTTCAGCTAAAACTATCAGGTCTTTACCATTGATGGTGTATTTATCAACTTGCGGCTTAATTTCAATTTTAGAATGACCGTAGTTGGTGTTTAACCAGGCCATATCAATCTCGTTATCAAAGTGGCCAATGTTACATACAATGGCCTTATCTTTCAACGCGCGGAAATGACTTTCGCGAACAATATTTTTATTACCAGTAGCAGTAACTACAATATCAGCTTCGGTAATAGCAGTAGAGAGTTTTTTAACTTCAAAGCCTTCCATTGCAGCTTGCAGTGCACAGATAGGGTCAATTTCTGTTACGATTACTCTCACACCTGAATTACGTAATGAATCGGCAGAACCTTTACCCACATCACCATAACCGCAAACAACAGCCACTTTACCGGCCATCATCACATCGGTAGCACGGCGAATGGCATCAACCAGCGACTCGCGGCAACCATATTTATTATCGAATTTTGATTTGGTAACAGAATCATTCACGTTAATGGCCGGCATAGGTAAAGTGCCATTTTTCATGCGCTCATATAAACGGTGCACACCAGTAGTGGTTTCTTCTGATAAGCCTTTGATGCCGGGGATCAGTTCAGGATATTTATCCAAAACCATATTGGTAAGATCGCCACCATCATCAAGTATCATGTTCAATGGCTTGCGGTCTTCGCCAAAAAATAAAGTTTGTTCAATGCACCAGTCAAATTCTTCGGCATTCATACCTTTCCAGGCATAAACAGAACCACCGGCAGCAGCGATTGCAGCAGCAGCATGGTCTTGTGTCGAAAATATATTGCATGATGACCAGGTAACTTCAGCACCCAGCTCAATTAATGTTTCTATTAAAACAGCTGTTTGAATAGTCATGTGCAGGCAGCCTGCAATACGAGCACCTTTTAAAGCTTTCGATGGTCCGTATTCTTTACGCAAAGCCATTAAGCCAGGCATTTCTGCTTCGGCTAATTCTATTTCTTTTCGGCCCCATTGAGCCAATGAAAAGTCTTTTACTTTGTATTTAGTGTAGGCAGTTTCAACTGATGACATAACGTTTATTTTTTTAAACGCAAATTTAGGTTATTCTAATATCAAAATGAAATATTAGTTGAATGGTTTATTAGGTTGATTAATGTGAGTAGTTAGAATATAGATAGTTAATTCGCTTTACACTATTAACTAATCAACCTAATCTAACTTAATCAACCAATTATTTAGCAGCTTCAATAGCTTTTTGCTGGTGACCGTTTAATTTAACGTCCGGTTTACTGCTGCTTTGAGCCATTGAAAGGCTTCCATTGTAAACAGCGCCGTTTTCTACAGATAAGATTTGGGTTGTTATTTCACCATTAACTTTACCTGTTGATTTAATTTCGAGTGTACTTACTTTGATATTGCCGTTTACAGTACCATAAACAACCATTTCTTTAGTCACAATATTCCCTTTTACCAAACCTTTTTCTCCCAATATCAAACCTTCATCTACAAAAATGTCACCTGTTAGTTGTCCGTCAATACGTACAAAGGCAGGCGCCTTCATATTGCCTTCTATAATACAGCCTTCGCTTATTAATGTGGATATGGTTTGCTGATCTAAATCCACTTTGTCTTTTTTGGAAAAAATTGCCATGATTATTACCTGGGGTTTTAATTATTAAGAGTTAGAAATGTTATAGGATTAACTGGTTTACCGTTTTTACGTACTTCATAATGCAGATGGGCTCCGGTAGAACGTCCGGTTGAACCAACTTCACCTATTTTTTGACCTAGGGTAACGTCTTGTCCAACTTTAACGCTAATATAGGATAAATGACCATATAAAGTTTCAAAATTATTTGCATGTTGAATACGAACGCAATTGCCGTAGCCACCGTACCATCCTGTAAAAATTACTCTGCCGCTGGCAGTACATTTAGCTTCATCGCCTTTGGCACCTCTAAAATCAATTCCGGGATGAAATTCAGCATGGGCCGAATTAAAAGGATCACTCCTGTAACCGAAAAAAGAAGTTAAACTACTAATTCGGGGATAACCCATTGGTGTAAAGGCCACTGTATGTACTAAGTTGCTCAAATAATCACTGTATAACGAATATGTTTCATCATCGCTAAGTTTAGCTCCTTCTGCATTTCCGTTGCCTCCAACAGCTTTTATTGAAAAGCCTTTCAATCCGCGTTTTCTTAAATAATCATTTATTTTTTGCAGCTTACCTTCTATAGTTTGCACATAGGCCTGTGCATTCATCTCTTTTTTCTGTTGCTGGGCATATACCGGGATTGCACCTTTAAGTTTGGTGATCTGAGATAATAGTTGAGTTTTTTCTTCTTCCTGTTTTTGATTTTGAGATCTTAAATATACTATAGCTCCGGCAAGTAAAAGGATTACAGCTAAAATACTTAAACCATAATGTTTAAGGTGACTAAGGTGTTTAGTTTTAAAATGGAGCGTTTGCTGCCGGTTTTTATTTACAATAATAACTGTACTGATTTCAGATGATTTTGTTTTCATTACAATTAAATTTTGTTAGACATCGGAGAATTAATTATAGATGTAGAATAATTAGTTAACATCTTGAAGTGTCTCCTATAGTTTGTTTGTTTTTTAGTTAATTTGTTTAGTTACTTAGAGTTAAAAAAGTCAGCTAAATGTTATTATTTAGGTTGTTTTACGGTAAACGGAGATCATTTGTTTACTTTTGAATAAAATTTAGAAAAAGACACAATGTATCCAGAATATTTAGTTGCCCCCATGAGGGAAGATTTAACCAGGGTTGGCTTTGAAGAATTAAAGAATGCTGATGCTGTGACAGAAGCTATTGAAAGCGAAGGCACAGTGTTTGTAATGGTAAATTCTGTTTGTGGTTGCGCCGCTGCAAATGCACGACCGGCAGCGAGGATAGCAGCACAGCATGAAAAACATCCGGACAAACTGGTAACTGTATTTGCTGGTATGGAAACGGAAGCAGTTAATAAAGCACGTGCTTATATGCTGCCTTATCCTCCATCATCACCGGCTATGGCTTTGTTTAAAGATGGAAAACTTGTACACATTATTGAGCGCCATCAAATTGAAGGCCGCCCTGCACAAATGATTGCTGATAATTTGATCGGTGCTTTTGAGCAGTACTGCTAATTTGGCGGCAGGTGAAAGCTGAAAGGAATAAGTAATTCTTTTCAGCTTTTTGTTTTTGGCAATTCATTCGCTTCGCAAACTTTTTATCGGGTTAACCAGAGCAGCTTTAATTGCCTGAAAACTTATGGTTGCTAAAGTTATTAATATGATTAACCCTCCCGAAATGGCAAACATCCACCATTCAACCGGAGCATGGTAGGCAAAAGTCCGTAGCCAGTCGTTCATGGCATACCAGGCTATTGGCGAAGCGATTAAGAGGGCAATTAACACCAGCAACAAAAATTCAGACGATAATAAAGCAAATAGGGATGTTACACTTGCACCTAAAACTTTGCGGATGCCAATCTCTTTTAAGCGTTGTTCGGCAGTAAACATTGCAAGACCTAATAAACCGAGGCATGAAATAAAAATGGCCAGGAAAGCAAATGAATTGGAAAGCTTGCTTACAACCTGTTCATTGTTATACAATTTATTATATTCATCGTCCGAAAAGGTATAAGTGAATTGGAAATTGGGATTCAATTGTTTGTATACTGTTTCAAGGCTTGATAATGCCTCTTTAGTTTTTCCGGGCATTGTTCTCACAAGTATATTACCACCAGCCCATTTTTCTCCATATTGAAGTACCAATGGTTTAATTTGTTCATGCACTGAATTAATATGGAAATCCTTCACAATGCCAATGATTTTCCCTTTATTCCCCCACATTGTAAAGGGTTTTCCTATCGGATCTGTATATCCTGTTCTTTTTAAGGCGGTCTCGTTAAGGATGTAACCAACCGAGTCGCTAATAAAATCTTTAGAAAAGTCCCTGCCTGCAACCATTTTTAATTTCAAGGTGCTGATAAAATCATATCCAACTGCTGAATTAGCGAATGACACAGTGGTGTTAGGATCCTTACCATTCCACTGAACGCCAACAGTTGATTGCGTTATATTAGTAAGCGGGCTGGAACTTCGGGACATTGACCGGATACCATGCATTTTAAGTGCTTCGTTTTTAAATACCTCGTAGTTTTGAACCAGATTTCCTTCTATTGGGACATAAACCAGGCTTTCTCTATCATAACCCAGGTTAATGGATTGGATGTAGTTTACCTGCCGCGAAACGATAATAGTGCTAATTATCAATACCACTGAAAGAACAAATTGGAATACAACCAGTCCTTTGCGGAACAGGGTTGTACCGGAATTAAGCTTCATGGTTCCTTTCAGCACTTTAACAGGATTAAATGAAGACAGGAACAAAGCCGGGTAACTCCCTGAAATAATACCGGTGATTAGTGTGATTAACAGCAATTTAAACCAGAATAACGGCTGATCAAATGGCAGTTCAATTTGTTTTTGAGTAATTTGATTAAAGAAGGGCAGTAAAGCAACAAGCATAAACAATGAAACAATTACCGCTATGGAAGTAAGCAATAAAGATTCGCTGATAAACTGTTTGATCAGCACACTGCGCACAGCGCCAACGACCTTTCTGACACCTATTTCTTTTGCTCTTTTTACTGAACGGGCAGTGGTAAGGTTCATGAAATTAATACAAGCAATTAGTAGGATAAAAACAGCGACAATGCTGAATAAGTGTACATATTCAATCCTTCCGCCGTTAATTTTCCCATCGTTTAAATTACTGTGAAGATAAACCTGATCAAACCGCTGTAAGCCCAGTTCCTCGGTAAAAGTTCCTTTTTTCTCAGACTTATCAAGATTTAGCAGAAGATTAGTAATCTTACTATCTACCAAACCGGGATTGGCATCTGCGCGCAATTGGACGTAGGTTAAGGGTGTGTTATTGCCCCAATCTTTGGCCCACTCATTATCTTGCAAATAAGAATACCAATTAATGAGAAAATCAAATTTTAGAGAAGAATTTGTTCTCACATTATCAAATACAGAAGTAACTGTAAAGTTCTTTTGATTATTTGACCTGATGGTTTTACCCATCGCCTGCTGTGGGCTTCCGAAGAAAGCTATTGCCATTTTTTTCGATATGGCTATAGCCGAAGGGTTGTTCAACGCGCTTTGTGCATTGCCTTGTAATAAATGGTAGCTGAACATTTTAAAAAAATCAGAATCAGCAGATCCCCCCTCCATCTTTAGTATTTTGTCGCCAATCTTAAAGGTATACAATTCGTTAAAATCGGCGCTTACAGCATACGATACTTCGGGGATTTGCCGCTTCAATTCGGCAGCCAGTAAGCCTGGTGTATAATATTGCCCTGTAACTTTATTGTCGTAATACTGGCGCTCATAAACCTGGTATAAATTCTTGCCATTTTTATGAAATGAGTCCATATCAAGTTCATTTTGCACCCATAGCAATATTAGCAAGCTGCAGGCAAGGCCAACAGAAAGGCCTGCCATATTTATAAACGTATGTGCCTTGTTCCTTACCAAGTTTCTCCAGGCTACTTTTAAATAGTTTTTTATCATTTTATTTGGTCATTGTGTCATTAGTCAATTGTCATTAGTTATCAGTCGAAAGTACAGTGACCGATGACTAATGACTATGTTACTCGCTTCTCAAACTGTTAATCGGGTTTACCAAGGCTGCTTTTAGGGTTTGGAAACTGATGGTCACCAATGTAATAGCTATTGCAACTAAACCGGACATGATAAATATCCACCATTCAATTTTGGTATGGTAAACATAATGTTGCAGCCAATTATCCATTGCCAGCCATGCCAGCGGCGAAGCAATCAGCAAGGCGATACCCACCAGAATCAGGAATTCGGATGAAAGCAGCGCGAATAAAGAACCAACGCCTGCACCAAGCACTTTGCGTATTCCAATTTCTTTTACGCGCTGTTCGGCGGTAAAAATAGCAAGGCCCAGCAAACCGAGGCAAGATATGATGATAGCCAGAGATGCAAATACATTTGAGAGTTTACTGATAACCTGTTCATTATTATACAATTTTTGATATTCTTCATCAGAAAAATGATAAGTGAACTGGAAATTAGGGTTCAGTTGTTTGCAAAGTGTTTCCAAGCTGGCTATTGCCTGTTTTGTTTTGCCGGGTTGCGTTCTCACTAATACGTTTCCATAGGTTGTTTTTTCATAAAGTCTTATCACTAATGGCTTTATCTCTTCTTGAAGCGAATTAAAATGAAAGTCCTTTAATACTCCAGTGATCGTACCTTTTTTGCCCCAGAAGGTTAAACGCCTGCCGACGGGGTTGGTGTACCCTATTCGTTTTACGGCAGCTTCATTAAGGATGTAACCCGCGGTATCTGCAGCAAAATCACGGGAATAGTCACGTCCGTACAATATTTTAAGTTTCATCGTCCGTACAAAATCATACCCGACGGAGGCCTGTGTAAATTGAACCATTAAACTGGGATCTTTGCCGTCCCAATCAACGCCACCTGTACCATTTTCGATGTTTGTAGGATTGTCTGACATATTGGTAACCGTTTGTATCCCCGGCATTTTTAATGCTTCATTTTTAAATATCTCATATTTACCAGGCAAATCGCCCTCCAATGGAATATAAACCAGGTTTTCGCGGTCATAACCCAAATTCTGATCCTGTATAAAACTCACCTGTCGTGATACAATGATGGTACAAATGATTAGCACAACAGAAAGTACAAACTGAAACACCACCAGCCCTTTACGAAAAATTGCCGCGCCTGAACCCTGCTTAAAACTTCCCTTTAATACTTTAACTGGTTTGAAAGAAGAAAGGAAAATAGCCGGGTAGCTGCCGGAAATAAATCCGGTAATAATGGTAATTACTCCTAACTTAAGCCAAAATGAAGCAAGATTAAAAGGCAATTCGATTTGTTTGTTGGTGATGGTGTTGAACAGAGGCAAAAAGAGCACTACCAGTAGAAGAGCGATCACAACAGACAGGCAAGTCAGGAACAAAGATTCACCAATAAATTGCCTGATCAGAACCGAACGTACCGCACCAATTACCTTACGCACCCCAATTTCACGTGCTCTATGGATTGAACGCGCCGTTGTAAGGTTCATAAAATTGATACAGGCGATCAACAGGATAAAGAGCGCCACGATGCTAAATAAATGCACATAACCAATCCTTCCGCCATCTATCATGCCGCTTGTAAAGTTACCATGCAAATAGCCTTCACTATATCGCTGCATGTCCGTTTCAACTGTAAAAGTGCCTTTTTTCTGATTCTTATTATAATTATCCAGGAAATGAGTAAGCTTATTTTCTACTTTTAGCGGATTAGCATTCTTGGTGAGCATGATGTAAGTTAACGGGCCGATGTTTCCCCAGCTCTTCGCCCAGCCGTTTTCATCCAGGAAAGTGTCCCAGTTAATTAAGAAGTCAAATTTTACAGACGAGTTAGCACCAAGATTATCAAATACTGCCGAAACCGTGAAATTTTTCTTATTCTCATACTTAATCGTTTTGCCTATTGCCAGTTCAGGACTGCCGAACAAGTTTTGAGCCATTTTCTTAGAAATGGCAATACTTACTGGTGAATTTAAAGCAGATTCAGCTTTGCCCCGCAATAAGGGATAACTAAACATTTTAAAATAATCGGCACCCGCATACGTACCGTTTAACTTTAAAACCTTATCACCAACCTGAAAGGTATGGTCTTGGTTCCATGCGAAACCGGTTGCATACTGCACGTCGGGAATTACTTTTTTTAGTTCATCAGCCAATATGGCCTGGGTGCCATAACCACCTTCTACTTTTTTATCGAAGTAGGCCCGCTCATAAATTGTATAGAGCTGTTTATCATTGGCATGAAAAGCGTCCATGTCCTTTTCATTCTGAACCCATAACAGGATTAGTAAACTACAGGCAAGCCCTAAAGCTAACCCCAGAATATTAATAGCGGAAAAAGATTTGTTCTTCCATAAATTACGCAAAGCTGTTTTTAAGTAATTTCTGATCATAATAAAAAAGTTAAGGCGGAATTAGTAATCTGTTATCTGTTTATTGTCCCAAAAAAATGCCAAATAGATAAACTATTAATTATCAGCAAATTACCCAACTCCCTCTTAATAGGCCATGTACGGTATTGATACATTGGGTGTTCGCTTATAAATAAGCGATTATATAAAATTTGAAGCTGACTTCTGTAACAATTCAAGTTTATTTTTAGTCATAGCATTATCCATAAAAAACTTCATAATTTAGTTTGAGATTAAAAGCTCCCAAACAACCTTATATGAAACAGAAACTCTGCTTTATTTTTCTTCTTTGTATTACTTCCACGGCATTTGCTCAAAAAACATATATTCAATGCGGCAAGCTTATCGACGGCATTTCAAATAAAGAACAAACAGAAGTTACTTTAATTGTCGATGGCAATGTGATCACTGATATTCAAAAAGGGTACATAACAGGTGGTACGGGGGATAAACTGGTCTTGCTGAAAGATAAAACAGTTATGCCCGGCCTTATCGACTGTCATGTACACCTGGAATCACAGTTCAGTAAAAACACTACTTTAGAAGCTTTTACTTTAACTGATGCTGACATTGCTTACAACGCGGCTGTTTATGCAAAAAGAACCTTAATGGCAGGATTTACCACCGTTCGTGACCTTGGGGGAAGTGGTGTAAATATTAGTTTGCGTAAAGCGGTACAAAAAGGATTGGTTGATGGGCCGCGGATAATCACTGCCGGCAGGGCTATTTCAGCAAGCGGAGGTCATATGGACAATTCCGTTGGTTTTAGGGACGATGCTTTCAATCATAAAATGGGCCCGGATGACGGCGTTGCCGATGGCAAAGATGAACTGATTAAGGCAGTGCGGCTGCAATTTAAACGTGGTTCTGATGTTATTAAGATCGCCTCAACGGGTGGCGTGCTGGATTTGAGTGAAAATAGTTCTGGCGCGGAATTTACCATTGATGAAATAAAAGCGGTAGTTGAAACAGCTAAAGATTATGGTTTGCGGGTAGCCTGTCATGCACACGGTGCCGAAGGTATCCGAAGGGCTATTCTTGGTGGTGTAAATTCAATAGAACACGGTACTTTTATGAATGAAGAAGACATGGAACTGGCAAAAAAATATGGCACCTATTTAGTTCCCACCATTATTGCAGGTCAATCTGTTTCTGATTCAGCGAAAATAGCGGGCTATTTTCCTCCCGTAATAGCAAGGAAAGCCATTGAAGTAGGAACAAGGATGCATCAAACTTTTGCAAAAGCCTATAAAGCGAGAGTTAAAATCGCCTTTGGGACCGATGCGGGTGTGTATGCTCACGGCAAAAACTATTTAGAGTTTCAATACATGGTTGAGGCTGGTATGCCGCCAATGGAAGCCATAAAATCGGCAACCGTCAATGCTGCAGATTTGCTTGGTATTTCTGATAAAACAGGAGATATTAGCAAAGGTAAATTTGCTGATATTATAGCTGTTGATGGCAATCCCCTTGATGATATTAAAACAATGAAAAATGTATCCTTTGTAATGAAAGAAGGAAAAATCTATAAGTAAATAAGCATATGATAAAAGTTAAAAAGATTCGGTCATTAATCTTCACCTGTATTGTTACAAGCCTGGCAATACCTTCATCTTATGCGCAGGATCCGGCAAAGGCTGATGACCCGCTGCTAAAAATCTATCGCGCAACGCCTCCAAAGATCAACGACCTGGTGAATACCAAACTGGATGTGCGTTTTGATTACAAAAAACGCTATATGTATGGCAAAGAGTGGGTTACTTTGAAACCGCATTTCTACCCAACTGATACATTAAGACTTGATGCAAAGGGCATGGACCTTAAAAACATCTCGATTGTAAAAAATGGTAAAAATATACCATTGAAATTTAAGTACGATGATAGCCTTACTGTAGCTATTCAGCTTGATAAAGTTTATCATAATAATGAAAGCTACACGATATATATTGATTATACAGCTAAGCCAAACGAACTGCATATTAAAGGAAGTGCAGCTATTAACGATGCAAAAGGTTTATATTTTATAAATCCGGATGGCACTGAAAAGGATAAGCCGACACAAATTTGGACACAGGGTGAAACAGAAGGCTCATCGGCATGGTTTCCAACAATTGATAAGCCTGAGCAAAAAACTACTGACGAGATCAGCATGACCGTTCCGGCAAAGTATGTAACCTTATCAAATGGCCGTCTGGCTTCACAAAAAAACAATAGCGACGGCACCCGTACTGATACCTGGAAAATGGAACTGCCGCACTCACCTTACCTGTTTATGATGGCTGTTGGCGATTTTAAAATCTACAAAGATAAATGGCGCGATAAAGAGGTAAGTTATTACCTGGAGCCAAAATATGCACCTTATGCTAAACAAATATTTGGCATGACGCCTGAGTTAATTGAGTTTTATTCAAAAACATTGGGAGTCGACTATCCATGGAATAAATACTCGCAAATTGTAGTTCGCGATTACGTAAGCGGGGCTATGGAAAACACAACCGCTACTTTGCATGGCGAATATGTACAGGAAACTCCGCGTGAACTACTTGATGCTAATTATGATGCAGGCCGGAGTACAATTGCGCACGAATTATTTCATCAATGGTTTGGCGATTTGGTAACCTGCGAAAGCTGGAGCAATCTTACCGTAAATGAGTCGTTTGCTGATTTTAGTGAAATGCTGTGGGCCGAACATAAGTATGGTAAAGATGAGGCTGATGCCCATAGTTTCACTGCACTGCAAAATTATTTGGGCACCCCCGATGCCAAAACGAAAGACCTTGTGCGTTTTCACTATATTAATAAGGAAGATGTATTTGATGTTGTAACCTATCAAAAGGGCGGGCGTATTTTAAATATGCTGCGCAATTATTTAGGTGATGCTGCATTTTTTAAGGGCTTAAATATTTATTTAAAAACCAATGCTTTTAAAAATGGCGAAGCCCAGCAATTACGTTTAGCACTTGAAGAGGCCAGTGGCCTTGATTTAAATTGGTATTTTAATCAGTGGTATTATGGTGCCGGGAATCCTGTATTAAATATCAGTTATAAATGGGATGATGCGGCAAAAACCGAAACAGTTTATCTGCAGCAAAGCCAGGACGGGCAAACATTTAAACTGCCAATGGCTATTGATGTTTATGCAGGTGGCAAAAAAGAACGCCATAAAGTGTGGATGAATGATAAAGCCGATACTTTAACTTTCCAGTCAGCCTCAAAACCTGACCTGGTGAATGTTGATGGCGACAAAGTTTTGCTATCTCAGAAAACTGATAACAAATCTCCTGAAGAGTTTTATTTCCAATATTTTAACGCCCCGCTATATCTTGACCGTTTTGAGGCAATTAATGAGGCAGCTGGGCATCAATCAGATAAAGGCGCTCAAAAAGTATTGATTGCCGCTTTGAAAGACAAATATTACGGTTTACGTATTAAGGCCATAAAGGCATTACATATGAGCGATGATAATATTCATAACGCTGCATTGCCGGTATTAACATCCCTGGCACAAACTGATGAGAATACTTTGGTACGGGCCGCAGCAATAACTGCTTTGGGTAAACTAAAAGCATCTGGCAATATGGATATATTTAAACAGGCCTTAAACAGCCAGTCGTATGCTGTGCAGGGCGCTGCATTAACTGCAATAAGCCTGTTAGATCCTGCCCAGGCTTTAACGCTGGCAAAAGGTTTTGAAAAAGATAATAAAGGAGCGCTTACCCAAGGCCTTTTTGCAGTTTATTCAACAAGCGGCAACAGCGAACAATGGCCTTATGTGATTAAAGCATTTAAAGATGCCGACGTACAAGGCAAATTTAACCTGATAAGAAATTTTGGAGCAATGACAGGCCATGTAGATAAGCCAGAATATGCACAACAGGGCATTAACTTACTTAAAGACCTTGCTATAAAATATAAGCAATTTGGTGTAGCACCTTTTGTTGATGGTTTATTAACTGATATAAAAACCCAGCGTACCAAATTAAACGACGAGGCTTCGGTAAAAGCCGCTGATGATGCAATCAAAGCAATAAATGATGCTAAGTAAGTGATTGGTTATAGACCAAAGGAAATGACATTATTTCTTTTATATAGTCAATTTGGTTGCATTGGCTTTATTTGAAGCACTGTTTATTTCTGCCTGCTCACGGATCGCAACTATCTCATTAAAACTTTTTTCGTAATGAGGATGATTGGTTTTCATTATCCTATCCCAAAAGTTAAAATATAAACCATAATTACATTTAACCAACCGGTGGTGCATGTTGTGGTGAGTTGAAGTATTATGCCATCTAAATATTTTATGACTTGCAAATCCTTTCGGAAAAAGTTCATAACCGAGATGCCCGGTGACATTTAAAAGAAGCGCATAAAGCGAAAAAACGGTTATTGCAGAACTGTGATAAGGAATTGTAAAAACAATAAGGGGGATTATACCGATCTCAACCAACGCCTCAACAGGATGAAAAGCATAGGCGGCAAAAGGAGTTGGATTAGTTGATAAGTGATGTGTTTTATGTACCCATTTAAAAAGCGGTTTCCAGTGCATAAAGCGGTGGGTCCAGTAAAAATAGGTATCGTGCATAAAAATCATCAGTATTATACTGAAAAAATAATACGCATAACCATGTTTGTTAATTGGCTCATAAACCAGTGTTAACCCGCTTTTACTTGCCCATTTCACCAGCATAATAACAACACCAAATATCATTATTGTGATAAAAGAATTAATTATTTCGCGAATGACATGCTTTTTTTCGGGATAGCGCTGCTGAATTTTTGCATACCAGTATTTTTTATTTTTCCACACATAAAAGAATAAGTAAAATGAGCCGGCAAACATTAAATACCGCGAGCTCATATTAAATAGTACCTTTAATGATGTTAATGCATCTGCTATGGTTGAGAACATATTTCTTATGTTGAATTAGAGTCAAGATACAAGAATCAAGATTCAAGGATGCGGCATGTGGAACTTCAACAATTATTTTTCATGATTCTTGACTCTGATTTTTGTATCTTACTCAATAACGTTAACAATCAATAATCCTTATTCAACAGCTTCTCCAGTTCTGCAAAACTGATATTCATTTTAACACGGCCTTGTTTGGCATAAGAAATTTCGCCGGTTTCTTCAGAAACGATAATGGCGGTAGCATCATTTGTTTCAGTTACTCCGATACCGGCGCGGTGGCGTAAACCAAATTGTGCGGGGAGATCAGTTTTTTCCGTTAACGGCAAAATGCAACTTGCTGCTTTGATCTTATTCTCAGAAATTACAACTGCTCCGTCATGAAGGGGGCTTGTTTTTTGAAATATGCTTTCCAGTAGTCGTTTTGATATTTTGGCATCTATAGCTTCGCAGCTATTCTGATAAAATTGTTCATCATAATACTTTGCAAAAACTATTAACGCGCCTGTGCGTGTTTGTTTCAGGTTTTTACAAGCATCAATTATTGGCTTTATGCGCTCATAATTGTTTTTTTCAGCGTCAACTTTTCCAAAAAAATACTGCCACCAAGCTTTATTTCGCTGCAGGGAGGCGTTTTTACCAACCAATAATAAAAAACGCCTTACCTCCTGTTGAAAAACTATGATAACGGCTATAATCCCAACATTGGCAAACTGAGCAAGAATATCTGTTAACAGCCGCATTTGCAACGCCTTTACAACATAGTAAAGGCCCCAAATAATTGCAAGGCCTATAAAAATATTAGCTGCTATGGTACCTCTGATTAGGTTATATAACTGGTATATAAGCAGGGCCACCAGTACTACGTCAAGAATATCAAAAAACGTGACTTTAAATAAGCTAAAATCTAAGAATTGCATTTGCTAATGTAAGATTTTCTTTTTGATTGGAGATTTGAAGCCAGAGACTGGAGGTCAGAGATTAGTCATTAAATTATAATCCGAGAAATAGATTCTGCTTTACAATTCCGCCACAAACCTCCGTCCTCAGATTTCTGACCTCCGACTCAAATCTAAGGTTGATAGGGTCCCCCTACAACACCCCAGCCCCATTGCGGCATTGGACTATCAGGACTCTCGGTTATCGTATCGGTATTAGAATTAATAACCGCAATGCGGGTAGCCCACTCCAGGTAAGCTAAAAAAGCAGAACGGAATTCGGGATCTGCAGGCATTGACAATTCGTCGGCTGTTTCAAGTAATAGCTCCATCCAGCGTTTTCGATGCTGCTCTGTTAAATATTTTTGTAAATGTTTTTTGATCATTTCAAAGTGATCACCTTCAGATTGACTGTAAACTTTCGGTCCTCCCAAAACTTCGGCAACAAAATGTGCCACATGGAGCCTATGCTGAGGCGACATATGTTTAAAAACCGGTTCAAGTAAATCATCAGCTAAAACCTTATCATAAAAGTTATCGAACAGTTTTTCAAATACCTGCATTCCGCCTGCCCATTCATAAAGTGTTGGCACGCTGGGCTTTTCATTGGTAGTCATATATATTTTGCGGTTAATGCAAAGTAAAGGTAAACATGGATTATGAAAACACTTTTATGATTATGTAAATATTAGATGTTCTTGTCAAACAAATCGATTAGTTAACTCACCCCGTCTGCGCTTCGCTGGACGACCCTCTCTGCGACAAGTCGCAAAGAGGGTAAAAAGAATTTTCAAACAATATTCTGCAATCCAACTTTCGACCCTGCAATCAATTATTTCCGTATTTTTACCGCATGGCCAATATTCAATCTTTTGTAAATAACCCATACCAGGAAAACACTTATATAATTTATGATGAAAGTGGTGAATGTGCAATTATTGATCCCGGAATGGAAACTGCTGCCGAACAAAATGCGGTGGTAAATTTTATCAGGGATAATAATTTGAAGCCTGTTTTACTGCTTAATACACATTGCCATATTGATCATGTACTGGGTAATAAATTTATTTTTGATCAGTACGGATTGAAACCCCAATTTAATAACGGCGAACTACCCGTTTTGGAAGCAGTTATTGCTTATGCACCAATGATGGGTATTCGATATGAAATGTCACCTTTACCGGAGGAATATTTGCCGGAAACCGGCCACATAAAATTTGGCAATACGGAGTTACAATTAATCTTTGCACCGGGCCATTCACCTGCACATTTATGTTTTTATGATAAAACTGCCAATATACTGGTTGGCGGGGATGTATTATTCAGAGGAAGCATTGGGCGTTCTGACCTGCCAGGGGGCAATTTTGCACAACTGATAAAAAACATTAAAGAAAAGTTGTTTACTTTACCTGCTGACTGCACCGTATATCCCGGGCACGGCCCCAAAACAACTATCGGTTATGAAAAACAAACCAATCCGTTTTTAACTTAATAAGGCACTCCCAACTTGAACACTTCCATTTACATAGCCAAAAGGTATTTATTTTCGCGAAAGAAAATGCATGCCATCAATATCATCTCGGGTATATCTATGGTTGGGGTATTAATCGGCAGCGCAGCTCTGATAATTATTTTATCAGTGTTTAACGGGTTTGAAGAAGTAATCCTTTCATTATACAGTAATTTTACACCCGAAATAAAGATTGAGCCGCGGCTCGGAAAAACTTTTGATCCTAACACAGCCTATTTTAGCACGCTTCAGCATGATAACCGTGTGTTTTCTTATACTGAAGTTTTACAGGAAAAAGCGCTGTTAAAATATAGCAATAAACCCTTTATAGGAACAATTAAAGGAGTGAGCGATGATTTTTTAAAAAATCCACAGTTAGACAGTATAGTACAAAGCGGCTCATTCACATTAAAAATGGCTGGCCAACATTTTGCTGTTATCGGTTCGGCTATACAAAGCAGCCTGAGTATAAATGTACACGACCAGTTTTCACCCCTTACAATTTATTCACCACGACGCCAGGTAGGCAGCGGGTCGAATCCATTGAATGAGTTTGTTGTACGCTCCATTACACCTGCAGGTGTATTTGCTGTTGGGCAGGATTTTGATGATGCTGTAATAGCACCAATAGAGTTTGTGCGTGATCTGCTTGAGCAGCCGAAAAATGTATCTTCAATAGAAATCAATTATAAAAAAGGCACAGACCTTTCATCTGTACAGCAGGCTATCCAGAAAAAAATCGGCAATACATTTACCATAAAAAATCGAATCCAACAAAATACCGAACTCTATAAAACGTTAAACTACGAACGATGGTTTATCTTCCTGATATTAACATTTGTATTGATTATTGCCATATTTAATATTATTGGTTCTTTAACCATGTTAGTTATTGATAAAAGAAAAGATATTGCTATTTTAACCAGTTTGGGTGCTAATAAGCAATTAATACAGGGAATATTCTTTTTTGAAGGTATGATGATATCAATATTAGGATGTATTGCAGGTATAGTTTTAGGATTAATATTTTGTATATTGCAACAACGCTATGGCCTTGTAAAAATGGGTTCCAAAATGACTGTTTTGGATGCTTACCCAATTGCATTGCGTCTTAGCGACTTTGGTTTGGTATTTTTAACGGTAAGTGCTATCGCAGTTATTGCATCGGGCATTAGCGCCCGGTTGAGCATTAAAGGTTTAATTGATATTAAACAAGACCTATAAATTTTTACTAATGCGATTAAAACTTATTAAATATTTAATGTGTATAGTGACTATAGGATTATATTCATGCAATGGTAATTCATGGAAGTCACCAGAAAATATTGTTTATAAAGGAGTTTACAGCTTTGGGCCCGAAGTAAAATCATTTAAGGATTGTGATAGTGGCCATGAGTTTTGGGTTACTGATCACTCGGGGCAGCTGGAATTAAAATATTCGCAATTAAGATTTGAAAAACCTTATGAGCCGGTATATGTTGAAGTAAACGGAATAAAGGTACGTTCAGGAAAAGATGGGTTAGGTTCAGAATACGATAGTACGCTGGTTGTAAAAAAGTTAATAAAGATCACAAAGGAGATACCTCAGGATATGTGTAATTGAAAAGGAGGTAAAAGGCGAATGGTAAAAGGTCAAAACTGAAAGGCTTGAGCGATTGTTAAGAATTTAAATTAATTTGCTGAAAGATGTGCAAACTATTAGCTTTAGGCATTCTGCTTTAAGCTTTCTGCTTTCGGCTAACAAAAATATCATGGAATCAAAACGGCAGCAAAAATTTGCAGGAGTTATACAACAAGATCTTGCAGCTATATTTCAGCGCGAAGGTGTAAACTATTTGCCTAATACACTTATTACTATAACCAAGGTAAGGGTTACCCCCGATTTGGCTATTGCAAGAGTGTTTTTAAGTTTTTTTAACAATAACAACCCGCAGCTGGCATTGCAAACTATTAAATTGCATGCATCAGAGATACGTTACAAACTGGGCGCACGTATAAAAAACCAGGTGAGGATAATACCACAGCTGGAGTTTTTTGTAGATGATACCAGCGAGTATGTAGAGCGTATGGATAAAATATTCGACAAAATAAGCAAGGAAGACCGGCAGCCTGAAACCGAATAAAAAGTCATTAGCCTTTAGTCGTAAGTCTAAAGTCGGAGTTACTCTTTTATCAAAAACTAAGCAGTATTTCTTAATTACTCAACATTGCATGGATGCATCCGCTCGGTTAGCAGCTTATATCAAATCACATCCAAATTCTGTAGGCAAAGTGGTTGATTTTTATAACGATAAAGATCGTCTGTACCAATTAGACCTTACAGCCGGAAATAAGGAACTGGATAAGGCTACTATTACTGATACTGCAAAATTTGATCAATGGGTAACCCAAAAGCTTCATGATAACAACTGCATTTATGGCATTGGCGGTTATATGGAGCACCGCACCATTTATACTGGTATTCCCTTGTTTGATGATGGACATAATGAGCCGCGTTTCTTGCATTTAGGGATTGATATATGGGCTCCTGCAGATATTGCTGTTTATTCGCCACTAAAGGGCAAAGTGCATAGTTTTAAAGATAATAATAATCATGGCGATTATGGACCAACTATTGTCTTAGAGCATGAACTTGATGGTTTAATGCTTTATAGCCTTTATGGGCATTTAAGCCGCAAAAACCTGGACTTGCTATATATCGGCATGCCGGTTGATATTAATCAAAAAATAGGAAATTTTGGCGATATAGAAGAAAACGGCCACTGGCCTCCTCATCTGCATTTTCAGTTAATGTTTAATATTGAAGGCAAACAAGGCGACTACCCTGGTGCTTGCCGTTTTTCTGAAAAGGAAAAACATCTTAAAAATATTCCTGACCCACAGATGATTTTGCAGTTTCCAAAGGCAGTGAATAGATAAGCTGGCGGAAATCTGTCCTACCCTACCTTTTTATGTCGTCGGATAAGTAAAGACGAGAACGCTATTTTAATTTTCACAACTGGCAACGTTTATTTAAAAGTTAACGTAATTTAAGAGAAGAGGGTTATTCATTAATGAAAGCAAACAGGTTTTTTTCTATCGTAAAACGAGTTACAACATTTGCTATGATAACAGTTAGCGTTGCTTGTTCCACGCATGTAGATAATTCCCCAACGCCGCAGAGAACAAAAGCCCAAGTATTAGTAGATGCCGGTAAATGGGTTACAACAGGCGGCACACTGGTAGCCGCAGACGGAACTTCTATTACGCTTCCCAGCAACGACCCTTTTTTTGGAACTATTTTACTTGGCGATGTAACATTTCACGCTGATGGTACTGCCGTCGAATCAAACGACCCTAATGGTCTTACCGCCAACGGCCTTACCTGGCAGTTAAGTGGATCAAACCTTCTTGTTAACGTAAATCAGAACAATACAGATAAAGTAAATGCCATTATTACTTACCTCAGTGACTATAAGCTTGTTATGGAAGTCACAGACTTTTATGTATACAATGGCGTCACCTATGTGAAATTAATACAAACATTAACTCATTAACAAAGCGTTATTTTTTTTATGGTACGATAACAAATTCAGTTGCTTGAAGTTATCTCACCAGTGTTCCAATAGCTTCGCCGCTGGCAATTTTCATGAAGTTGCCGGGTTTGTTCATATCAAAAACTATAATAGGCAACTTGTTTTCCTGGCAAAGGGTAATGGCGGTCATATCCATAACGTTCAAACCTTTATCATAAACTTCCTGGAAAGAAATTTCATCATAACGGGTCGCAGTGGGATCCTTTTCAGGATCGGCGGTATAGATACCGTCAACACGGGTCCCTTTTAAAACTACATCGGCTTTTATTTCAATGGCACGCAGGGATGCTGCGGTATCTGTAGTAAAATAAGGATTGCCTGTACCAGCGCCGAATATAACTAATTTACCAACTTCTAAATGGTGCATTGCCCTACGGCGGATATAAGGCTCGCAGATTTGCTCCATTTTTATTGCAGATTGTAAACGGGTTTCCACACCAATACTTTCTAAAGCATTTTGGAGAGCCATGCAATTAATCACAGTTGCCAGCATACCCATATAATCAGCCTGGGCACGTTCCATACCAGATTTTTCGGCACTCAGTCCCCTGAAAATATTACCACCACCAACAACAACGGCGATCTCAATTCCCTTATCATGTACACCTTTTATATCTTTAGCATATTGCAATACCTGGTTGTTATCAATACCATATTGCTTGTCGCCCATCAGCGATTCGCCGCTTAGTTTTAGTAGAACCCTTTTATATTTCATTCGGTAGGAATTTTCCAAAAATATAGAAATAAAACAATTGTTTATATTTTATGCAGACTTTGTTAAATAATCACCCTTAAACACGGTGGCCAGTACCTTATAGTCAGCATTAAATACGACCATATCTGCATCATATCCGACAGCTATTTTCCCCTTTTTAGTTTTTGATGCTAATTGAGCCGGGTATAACGAGGCCATATTAACGGCTTCGGCCAGGCTGATACCTACATGCTTTACACAGTTCTCTACGCCCTTAAGCATAGTAAGGCATGAGCCTGAAAGGGTACCATCAGGCATCACATAGCGGTCGCCTTTAAGCTGGTGCTGATAAGTACCTTCATTTGCGGTGGTAACTGCATCAGTAATTAAAAATAGTTTATCGCCCAGTTCGCGTTTAGCAAGCCGCACCATAGCAAAATCAACATGAATGCCATCAGGCACTATACTGGCATACGGTTTTTCCTCAAAAATGGCTGGGATATAGCCCGGATCGCGGTGGTGCATCTGCGGCATGGCATTAAATAAATGTGTTACTGCCGGAATAGGTTTGTTTAAAAATGATTTTCCCTCAGCGTAGGTAGCATTGCTATGACCAGAAGAAATAATGATGCCTTGCTGGTGCAGGTAATCTATCAGCTCCTGGTCCTGTAGTTCAGGGGCGATGGTCATCATTTTAATTTCGCCTTCAGCCTTTTCAATCCAGCCTTTTACCTCGGCAACAGTACCTTTTTTTATAAGATTAGCAGGGTGCGCACCTTTTTTTATCGGATTAAGATATGGCCCTTCCAGGTGAAGGCCCCAATAATTTCCTTTGCAATGTTTTTTGAAAGTTTTTGCCGCTTCAATTCCTTTTTCAACAATTTCATTGGTATTAGTGCCTATAGTGGCAAAAAAACCAATTGTTCCCTGGCTGAGCAAGTCATTTTCCAAACGTTCCAATGCTTCCACTTCAGGTTTACCGGCAAACAGCAAACCGCCGCTGCCATAAATTTGAAGGTCTATCAAACCGGGAGCAAGGTAGGCTCCATGCAGGTCGATTTTTTGAGCATCCTGTGGAATAGCAGTATCATCAATTACATCAATTATTGATCCGCCTGAAATTAAAACGGCTTTACCTGTGGCAATATGGCCATCGGAAATGAGTTGCAGGTTATGAAGTGCTTTTATCATAATAACAAAGTTAGCCTCACCTAAATCCTCTCCAAAGGAGAGGACTTTAAAAAAGAGCGAAATTCAAGTCCTCTCCTTTGGAGAGGATTTAGGTGAGGCAAAAAAAATCCCCTTCGATAAATCGAAGGGGATTAAATATTTTAAGCTCCTAAAGCTACCCGCTTAAAGGCGGTTACTGTTAACCCTTTTTCAATGGTGCTCAAAAACTGTGCAACGTTTTTTGAAGGATCCTTTACAAACTCCTGATTTAATAAGGTGGAGTCTTTATAAAACTTATTCAGTTTACCTACAGAAATTTTTTCAACCATTTCTTCAGGTTTTCCTTCGGCACGTATTTGTTCTTTGGCAATTTCCAGCTCGCGTTCAATAGTTGTGGCATCAACACCATCTTTATCAATAGCAACAGGGTTCATTGCAGCAATTTGCATTGCTACGTCTTTTCCGGCTTCATCAGCACCTGCTATGTTTTTATTTAAAGCAACCAAAACACCTAAGCGGAAGTTACCATGTATGTAGGCTATCACTTTTTCGCCTTCAACCACTTCATATTTAGAGATACCAATCTTTTCGCCGATTTTACCGGTTTTCTCGATAATTGCATCGCCAATTTTTAAACGTTTGTTATCAACGTCAAATTCAAGGTCACTTAACGCCTCAATGTTAGTCGGTTTGTTTTCAACAGCGATATTAGCAATCTGATTAGCAAAAGCAACAAATTCAGCATTCTTAGCCACAAAATCAGTTTCGCAGTTTAATTCGATGATCACACCAAATTTACCATCTGCAGAAGCACGGGAAATAACCACACCTTCATTAGATTCACGGTCCTGGCGGCTTGCAGCCACTTTAGCACCTTTTTTTCTTAAATAATCAATTGCTGCCTCAAAGTCACCGTTGGTTTCTGTTAAAGCTTTTTTGCAATCCATCATGCCTGCGCCTGTTTGCATACGCAATTTATTTACGTCAGCTGCAGATATTGTTATTGTAGACATATAGCCCCCTAACCCCCTAAAGGGGGAATTTTTAATTAATATTTTATTATTTACAAACCCTTCCAACTCCCCTTTAGGGGCCGGTGGGTTATTCTTCTGTTTTCTCAGCTGCAGGAGTTTCAACAACCGCGGCATCAGCTTCTACAGCTACTTTGCGGTTTCTTTTGCCACCTTCGTGGGGTGCACGGTCAACTACTGCATCAGGAGCGTCAGCTTTAGCTTTAGCCACTGCTGCTTCTTTTTCAGCTTCGTCTTCTTTCTCGCGTTTGCGCTCTTCCAAACCTTCAACTATGGCTTGAATAATAATGCTGGTGATCAATGAAATTGATTTAGTAGCATCATCATTTGAAGGGATAGGGAAATCGATATTTGAAGGATCAGAGTTGGTATCAACCATTGCAAAGGTTGGGATGTTCAACTTTAACGCTTCCGAAACTGCGATGTGTTCCTTTTTAACATCTATCAGAAAAAGTGCAGCCGGTAAACGGTTAAGGTCAGCAATACCGCCTAATAATGTTTCCAGTTTAATACGCTCACGCTGTATCATCAGTCTTTCTTTTTTCGAAAGATTGGCGTAAGTACCGTCTTTAGTCAATTTATCGATGTTCGACATCTTTTTGATCGACTTGCGTACAGTAGCAAAGTTGGTTAACATACCACCTAACCAGCGTTCGGTTATGTAAGGCATATTAACAGTCTTTGCGTAATCAGCAACAATATCTTTTGCCTGCTTTTTAGTAGCGACAAATAATACCTTACGTCCTGATTTTACAATTTGTTTTATAGCTGAAGCAGCTTCTTCAACTTTTGTTAAGGTTTTATTTAAATCGATAATGTGGATACCGTTACGCTCCATAAAAATGTATTGTGACATTTTAGGATCCCATTTGCGGGTAAGGTGACCAAAGTGTACACCTGCGTCCAGTAAGTCTTCATATGTTGTTCTTGCCATTTTGTTGTCCTCCTTTGATTAACGTTTACTGAATTGGAATCTCTTGCGTGCTTTCTTGCGTCCTGGTTTTTTACGCTCAACCATACGGTCGTCGCGGGTCATAATACCTTTAGCGCGCAGTGCCGGTTTCTTTTCAGCATCAAGTTCAACAATAGCTTTCGCGATAGCTAAACGAACGGCTTCCGCCTGTCCTTTTACACCACCGCCAGCAACGTTTACCTTAACATCAAATTTTCCGGTTGAGCCGGAAACTTCGGTGCTTTGCATAACGATGTATTGTAATGGCAATGTAGGGAAGTACTCTTTGTAATCTTTACCGTTTACGGTAATTGCGCCGCTGCCATCTACCAGGTAGATGCGTGCAACAGCGGTTTTTCTTCTGCCCGAAGTGTTAGTTGTTGGCATTTCTTTTCTCCTTTAAATTAAAGTTAAATGGTTGTAGGGTTTTGTGCTGCATGAGGATGCTCGGCGCCTGCATAAACATGCAAATTGCCAAACAATGCTTTGCCCAAACGACTTTTAGGTAACATACCACGCACCGCTTTTTCAATTACGCGTGTAGGATGCTTTGCCATTAACTCCTTAGGAGAAATGAAACGCTGACCACCCGGATAACCGGTATAAGAAACATACTGCTTTTCGCTGAATTTGTTTCCGGTCAGTTTTACCTTGTCTGCATTGATAACTATTACATTATCACCACAGTCTACGTTTGGGGTGAAATCAGGCTTGGTTTTTCCACGGATGATCATTGCGATCTTTGTGGACAAGCGCCCCAAAATCTCGCCATTAGCGTCAATAACAACCCATTGTTTGTTGACGGTTTTTTTGTTGGCCGAGACAGTTTTGTAACTTAACGTATTCACTTGCTTTTTATTAAATTTATTAAACGTTTATTTTACCCGCATTTTCGGGACTGCAAAGATAGGGTTATTTGTTTAATTGTCAAATGGTTTTTTGGATTAGTTGATTGGGTTGGATTAGGTTGATTTAGTGAGTGGTTTTTGGCGCGGAATCAAGCTGTTTCGTTTAATCGAGTTCAGACAAAAAAGCGGTGGCTTATGCGATTCCTTCCTCGGGGTTTAAGTTTACCCATAAAATAAAAAAGTTATATTAGTGTCCCTAATGCGGATATTTGAAGAATCAAGATGTATAACTTTACAGATGCAGGGGATTCAGTTTAACCATTTAGACAGAAAAAGCCGTTATCAGCAGGTGATTTCCGTACTACATTCATCCAATGTTTCGTTGAGTTTTCCGACTTTGTTTAAAGATCAGCATCAGTTAAAGGGATTTTATCGTCTGATCAATAATAAATCGTTTAGCCATTCAACCTTTATTTCGGGTTATCAATCCGGATTAATTCAATACTCAACAGAGCTGGAAAAGCTTGAACCATGGATATTAGTACAGGATACAATGCTAACTAGCTTCCATACCCGCAAAGTGCTGGACTTGGGTTATACACAAACAGAACGGTCAAACGGTTTGATTTTGCATCATGGCCTGTTGCTTAATGATGTCTTTATGCCATTGGGCTTATTGCATCAGCAGGTTATTCACCGTGAACGTGAAAGCTATAAACAAGCCAGGCCAACGGAAGATAAAGAAACAAAAAAGTGGATAGAGGCGCTTAAAACGGGAGCTGAATTTAGCGGGCAAACGGGGAGGCCGCTGATCCACTTGATGGATTGGGAGGCGAATGTTGCTGGAATCATCAATGCGGCCAATAGCCTTGATCGGCAATACTTTGTTATCCGGGCAGCGCAAAACAGGATACTTACCAAGGTATTATCAGAGAAACTGTTTACTTGTATGCCTTCACTGTATACAGACGAAACCATTCAGCGGCAATTAACAAACGGCCAGGGAAAGACCTATCTGGCAACATGTACTATCAGCCATGGTCAACTTAATATTAAAAGCGTTACTAAACCGGTTAACTGTGTTTGGGTGAAAGAATTACAGCAGGACGCAACAAAAGATAAAAAAGAACTGGCAGAGTGGTTACGATTAAAAATGAGGCCTTTTTTATACATTAACTATTTGGTTATGAATTAAATATACAATAAATATTGCAATAAAGTAAGTTAAACAATTGATTATCAAATATTTAATTACTTAACTTAATGACATTGCGCGCGAATATGCAGCGTTGGAAAAAGAGGTGGCGTATTCATATCTTTGTAAAGATAATCAAACAGGACTAATGGCGACTCGCGCCAGGTTGGGCATAACCTCAGAAAGCTTCAAATCAAACAAGTAAAAAGAGCCGCATAGGGCTTATTTGCAACCTATTCCTTTCTGTTCAGAAATACCCGGCTTAAAAATCAACCTCCTCAACAAAAATCATTTGAGATCAAACCGAAAATATAAAAGGCTGACCAAAATCGTTATTCACCCTTTTTGGTCAGCCCCGGCACAAAATTTCACAGCCAGTTCCGGGCTAAAAATTACTTCCCTCAATTTTTCAATAATTAAATCCATCAGCAGGATTAAACAAGGATGTTATGATGATAGAAGATATTGTGAAATTAGTGGATTGATTTATAAATGACTTATTTGTATATTTAACAGCAAAAAACAGGGGATCCCGGATAGATAACGCTTCATCTAACAATGGCTTGTTATGGATATCTATGATTTCTTTTACATAGTTCGATGGTTTCTAAATACTCTTTAAGCATATCCAAAAAATTACATTCTAACTGACATTTACATCTTCAATTTTTCAATAGCGTGCTTTTTCAAATCAACCGATTATTAAATTTTATTAGTTAAAAATTTAATATTTTGTTCTAGCAATGGTGACTACTTTAGGAAATAATTATGATTAAATATAGTGCTTTTAATACAGAGGTTTTTAGTGCCACCCCTTTAACTGCTAAAAGTATTTTAGATATAGGTTGTGGTACCGGTGAGTTGGGTAAAGCATTGAAAGAGCAAGCTCCAGAAAGAATTGTTTATGGGATTACTTATTCTGAAGAAGAAAAAATTGAAGCAACGTCCAAAATAGATACTGTTATTATGGCCGACCTAAATTCTTTTAACTTTAATGATTTAGAAAAGAAATTTGATGTAGTGATAGCCAGCCATGTATTAGAACACCTATATCAACCTTGGGAGGTCGTAGCCAATATGCAATTAAAATTAGATATTAAAGGCAAGCTCATTATTGCCATACCCAACTTATTATACTATAAATATCGATTACAAATATTAAAAGGAAAGTTCAAGTATAGCCTTAATGGCGGGATAATGGACATTACACATTTTCGTTTTTTTGATTGGCAATCTTCAGAAATGTTGGCTGATTTATCTCCCAACTTGATTTTAGAGAAAAAAATTGCTGTCGGTAATTTTCCTTTAGGAATATTTAGAAAATCATTTCCATTTCTTGCAAAAAAAATTGATCAATTCTGCCTAAGCCGTTATCCGGGATTATTCGGGTCGCAATTTGTATTAATCTATCAAAAGCAGGGCTAGAGAAATAAAATCCGCTAAAAGAACTATAACGAAAAAAGAGCTTAAAAACTCTCCATCTAGAATTATACCATTTAATTCTAGCTTGAACATAAAACGTTATGAGCGTCCCCCTATCTGGCGTGAGGTACTATCATAAAAAACAAATAAAATTAAAAAACTATTCTTCTTAACTTTGCATCAGCCGAGAGGAAGCATGCTGCGATATTTCGATGGTATGTTTACCTTGTGTAGCCCAGCTTTTGGTTGGGCTATTTTTATTTAAGGGTAAGACCATCTATACTGGCTTCTGCCGAAGCCAAGCCGAGAGAAAGCGCCTGCTCCAATTCTCTGGTATGTTTGTTTTTATAGTTGATATCATAGGCCGCATTCTTTTTCCAAAGCGCATAAATGAGCACTAATAATTTCTTTTGTATGGCTACATAACTTTTCATTTTTAATCCATGTTTCTTAAACGTTCGGCTATAAAGATCAGCAAATGGCGTTTGACTATATTTTACCATATTAAAGGCCGGCATAAATAATATTCTTCGTATCCGTGAGTTCCCCTTTTTGGATATTTTTGTTTTGCCTTTATGATCGCCTGACTGATTCTCAATCACATCATAACCGGCATAACTTACCAGTTGCGGAGCATTTTTAAACAAAGTAAAGCCATTGGTTTCTGCAAGTATTACGGCGACAGTCAGGATACCCAAGCCTTTGATTTCACAGATGTTTTTAACCTTTCCGGCTACCTCTTCGTCTGTAGCTATGTGCTTTTCTATAGCTGTTTCTAAATCTGCTATTTGTTTGTCCATCAGTTTAATTTGCTGGTTAAGCTGCTTAATAACCATTTTGTTTTTGTACATGCCATGTTCCTCGGCATGCAACTGGTTATTAACTGCCGTTTTCATTTCCTGCAAACTTTGCTGCTGCCTGGTCAGTGTGCGTAACTGGTAATAATATTCGGCGGCTGGCTGCCATAACTCCAGTGCTTTTTCAGCTCCCATTTTCGATAACCCCTGGGCGTCTATTTTGTCGTTTTTACTCTTTAACCCTTCGGATTGCAACCACTTCTTTGCTTTGTTTGGCAGTAGTACAGAAACAGAATAGCCTTCTTTGAAAAGGAACAACGCACAGTTCTCATAATAAACCCCAGTAGCTTCCATGTTCACTACTAAAGGAATTTCCTTTTGTTTGTAATGCTTGCTTACCCATTGATCTAAGTGTTTAAACCCTGAAAGCGTGTTGTCTATTTTACAGCTTGATTTAACTGTTACTTTTTGTGCTGCATCTATTCCGGAGATGCAGGCATGAATTGTTTCGGCCGAAATATCAAGGCCCACTGAATACTTTAACATATAAAAGAAGTTTTAAAACAGGACCCTCCTATACAGTTTTTACTCATATTTTATCCAACATTACCGGGACTTTGCCGGTATGCTTAAGTACTATTGAAACTTTGTAAGAAGAAACTAAAACAGGTTTCCCTCGCGCACAGCATAGTAAAATTACTTG
>JAQBOA010000035.1 GCA_028288305.1 Mucilaginibacter sp. | reverse complement strand
AACCAAATAAATAGCCCCAATTATTGAACTAACTTAATATGAGAATTTCATTCATAACTCTAATACTTGCTTGCCTCTTCTTTCAAGCTAATGCCCAACTTACAACTGCTAAACTATTCGGTGATCACATGGTGCTACAAAGAAACCAGGATGTGCCGGTTTGGGGTTGGAGTAAGAAAAAAGCAAAGGTCACTGTTGGTTTTAATGGACAATTGGTTAGTGTGAAAGCAGATGATCAGGGTTATTGGAAAGTGGTGTTAAAACCTATGAAAGAAGGCGGCCCTTATGTTATTAAAGTATCTTCAGGAAGAGAGCGACTTGTTTTTAATGATGTAATGCTTGGTGAAGTTTGGTTATGTTCAGGGCAGTCTAACATGGAATTCCAGTTAAAGAATGCTTATGGTTATAAAGCCGAAATAAAAAATGCTGCACAAATGCCTATACGGCAGTTTCATGTTCCTTATAAGATGAACCTGGAACCTGAAAAAGACTTGTCCGGTGGCCAATGGATCAAAGCTGACACTGGTACTATTGGCGATTTTACTGCTGTAGGATATTTTTTTGCAAAAAAGCTGTCGCAAACTTTACATGTAACCGTTGGCCTTATCCATAGCAGTTGGGGTGGCACCCAAGTGGAAGACTGGATAAGCAAAGATGCCATGCTTAGCTCACCAGAATTAGGCGCTGTGGCTAAAACCTTGCCAACTACCTGGAATGGCGTGAAAGAAAGGATTGATAAGCAACTAAAACAATATGCTTACCGGAACCAGCCGGTTGTTAACTACACAACTGAACAACTGGCTACTGAACCGGCTTCTTTTTTTGATACATGGCAGCGAATAAATACACCTGGTGTTTGGGAGTGGACAGGTAAATTGTATGGATACCGTGGTGAAGGCTTTGTGCAAAGGACAATCAAACTTGATAGCTCCTATGCAACCCGAAGTTCTGTTCTTCGCTTAGGGGGGACCGACGCAGACCTGACCATTTATATTGATGGCAAATTGGTACAAAAAGGGCCTCTTTCGGGTAATTACCAGGTTGAGCTTCCTGCCGGTACCTGGAAGAGCGGCGATAATAGTTTGCTGATTAATCTGCAATCCCAGCCAAAATATCCTTCATGGTCGGGTATTGGCCTTCATAGTGCTGGGAACGACCTTTATGTACGCTTTGCGGATACTTCAATAAATTTGGCGGGGCCGGATTGGCATATTATGCCTGATTTGAGTAAACCTTATACATTTAACTTTTTGCCAAATAATACTGCATTTATGCTGTATAACAGCATGATAAATCCTTTAATACCGTATGGAATAGCCGGGGTTATCTGGTACCAGGGCGAATCAAACACTGACAGGGCGTACCAATATAAAACAAGCTTTCCGCTGATGATCACTGATTGGCGGAACCGATGGAAACAGCAGTTTCCGTTTTTATTTGTGCAGTTAGCATCTTTTGGTGGCTTCCAAAATAGTAATATTGGAAGTAGCTGGGCCGAACTAAGGGAAGCACAAAACATAACACTTCAATTACCAAATACCGGCACAGCGGTAACAACGGACATAGGCGAACCCCTTAACATACACCCAAAGGATAAAGCAGACGTAGGTTACAGACTTGCATCAAGCGCTTTGAGTACAACTTATCATCTTCCCGGTTTTTCTGAAAGCCCAATGTTTAAATCTGTTGATTTTACGAGTAATTATGCCATAGTAAACTTAACTCACGCCGAAAACGGGTTGACAGTAAAGGATAAATACGGCTACTTACAGGGTTTTGAATTAGCTGGCGCCGATCATAAATTTCATTACGCACAGGCGGTTATAACTGGTGATAATAAGATCAAAGTATGGTGCAGTCAGGTTACCCAACCCATTGCGATACGCTACGGCTGGACTGATGCACCTGTAGATGCCAATCTATTCAATAAAGATGGCTTCCCGGTTAGTCCTTTCAGGTCTGATAATTGGAAAGGGGTAACGGAAGGAAAAGGGTTTGAGTAAGAGGGATAAAAAAGGAAGACTAAGCTTTCACTAGCTTAGCCTTCGTCCTATTTATATTTATAATACTATAAAGCTACTGCTTCTCTCTGTTCGGCAGCTTTTTTAGATCTGTCTGTGCTTTTTCCTGGTTTAAGTATCACTTTTGTCCAGCCTCTATCACGTTCATCAAAATGTTTGTAGCCATCAGGAGCGTCCTCCAATGAAAGTTCATGAGAAATAATTCTTGAAGGTTTTGCTTTATCTTGAGAGATTAAATCACAAAGCTGTCGGTTATAAGCCTTTACGTTAGCCTGACCTGTTGCCATGCGCATCCCTTTCATCCAGAAGTTTCCAAAATCAAAATCCATATGTCCTTTTTGTTCAAGCGGATCTTTTGATTTTGGATCTTGAGATATAAAAACACCAACCACACCTATTGAGCCTGTTGCTTTCACCGCCTTCACCAGCTCGTTCATGGTAATATTTGGTTGTTCATGCCCGTGTTTATCGCAACACTGATAACCCACACATTCGCAGCCCCTATCGGCACCTAAACCATTTGTATGTTCAAGTACTTGATCAACCGCCGGTGCTTTCGAAAAATCAATTGGGATAGTGCCTAATTCTTCCGCAAGCTTAAGTCTGTCGGGATGATCATCAACAACCATAATTTTGCCTGCGCCTTTAATGTTTGCAGAGTGTGCTGCCATTAAACCAACAGGTCCTGCACCATAAATAACAACTGAATCGCCGGGCATTACACCCGCAAGTTGAGTTGCATGATAACCTGTAGGAAAGATATCAGATAACATTACATAATCATTTTCTTTTTCTTTTGCATCTTCAGGTAATTTAAGGCAATTGAAATCTCCGTAAGGTACCCTAAGGTATTCGGCCTGTCCGCCGCTATAGGGCCCCATTCCTGCAAAGCCATAAGCAGCGCCTGCAAAACCCGGGTTCATTGTTAGGCAAAAACCTGTTAAGCCGCTTTCGCAATTTTTGCAATGGCCGCAACCTATATTAAATGGCATGCATACCATATCCCCTACCTTAATTTGTACTACCGCTTTACCAACTTCTATAACCTCGCCCAGGTTTTCATGTCCTAATATCCTGCCTTCTTCCATATTTGTTCTTCCATCGTACATGTGCAAATCGGAACCGCAAATATTGGTCGTAGTTATTTTAACCAATACATCAGTTGGTTGTTCTATTTTGGGATCAGGCATTTCTGATACCCTCACATTTTTTGGCCCGTAATAAACAAGTGCTTTCATTTTGATTTTTTTAATAGTTAATAATATTGAGCTTTGAGTTAAAAAAATCCACAAAGTTCATTCCATCAAAATGCTTCTTCGGGCGTAAAAGCCGAACAATTAGTTAAGTTGTTAATCAAAAGTCACTTAATTTTTAAGAAAAAAGAAACAAGTATTGTCTATTTTTTTATAATATGACCAAATAGTTAAACACTAAATAGTAATTTTATAGCAGTTGCCCATCATTTAATTCAATTACCCGGTCACTTCTCCTGGCAAAATCCTCGTCGTGTGTAACCGTAATGATCGTCTGGCCATTGTCGGCAGACAATTGTTTGAAAATATCAAATACAATGGATGTATTCTTAGAGTCCAGGTTACCGGTAGGTTCATCACCCATAATGATTGAAGGATCATTAATTAATGCCCGTGCAATAGCTACCCGCTGTTGCTGTCCGCCGGATAAACGGCTTGCCGGTTTTAGGGCTTGATCCTCCATTCCCAACAATTGGAGATGCTGATAAGCTTTATCTTCTATTTCCGGCCGACTTTTTTTCTTCAGCTTTAGTGCCGGTAGCATAATATTGTCCAGTACACTAAACTCAGGCAATAAGTAGTGGAACTGAAATACAAACCCTATGTGCTCATTCCGGAAGGCTGCTAGTTGATTTATCGACCTACCAGTCAGCTTTTCACCTTTTAAAGATAATTCCCCGCGATAATCGGTATCCATGGTAGACAGCACATATAATAAAGTCGATTTTCCAGAACCGGATTTACCCGTCAGACATAAAAATTCGCCTGTGTGCACTTCAAAAGAAATATCCTTCAATACCTGGAAAGGATCAGGTTGTTGAAAATACTTCGAGATATGGCTGGCCGTTAATACAATGTTGTTTTCCATTTTATCCTCTGATAATGGTTACGGGGTCAATCCGGGCTGCTTTTCTTGCCGGCAAGTAGCCTGCGAAAAGGGTGATTAAAAGGCCAAAGCAAAAAGCCATATAGAAGTCCGCGAAATGATAGGCAAAAGGTAAATGATTCTCCGCCTCAATTTTAAAAGGAATCAATCCGATCAATAAACAAACAACATACCCGAACAAAAGACCCAGTATCCCGCCGATAAATCCGATAACAAGCGCCTGGAAAAGAAATATAACAGTAACATCCCCTCCTGAAAACCCGATGGCTTTAAGAATAGCTATCTCCCGTACTTTTTCGTTAATAGTCATATTCATAATATTAAAAATACCGAAACCGGCCACCATGAGTATCGTGAGCGAAACGGCCATTGCAATAATATCCCGAAGCTTTGATGCGGATAACATACCTTCATTTGCCGTTTCCCAGCTTTCTACTTTATAAGGGATAACCGGCGCCAGGCGTCCGATAATTGGCCAGGTTTGCCTGTAATTTTTAATATTTACCTGTATATCGGTCACATAATCCTGGTTCTTCCCCAGCAATTGCCGGGAAGAATTAATATTGACATAGGCTTTAGAGTTATCTATAGCGGTTTCACCCGTTTGGAAAGTGCCAATGAGCTTGTAATTTTTACTAACGCCATCATTGGTTAATAGATTAACATTGTTACCGATGTTGATGCTCAAAGATTTTGCAAGTATGGAGCCCATAATAATGCCTTCGGGTTGGAATTTGAGATCGTTCCACCGGCCGCTAACCATAAAGTCTGCTATCTTAAAAAACTTGTTTTCATTTTCTACATCAATACCCGATAGTTTGCCGTTAACTTTATTGCCCCCATTCCGGAAAAAGACATTTGAATTTACCTGTGGTTCTATCCCGGTAACCTCATCCTGGCCAGTTAACCATTTTATAATTGGTGCCGGGCTTTTAATGCCTTCGGTATATTTAATTACCCGCCCATTATGGACTCGAATAACCGGATTGCCCTTAACTACCGTTTGTATTAAGTTGGTATGATCTGGCGGAATGTCATTGTAAATCCTGATATGGGCCGTATTGCTAAAGGCAAGAGTGACTTGCAGATCGTTGATACCAGACATAAAGCTATTCATGAAAACATACATCGAAATACCAAAAACAACCCCGAGCATGGCTATCATGGTTTGCTTTATCTTAAAAGTAAGATGTACAAATGCTATTTTGTAGTTAACTGATGCCATATTAGTTTTGATTAGGTACTTGCAGCACATCATTTTCTGTAAGTCCGCTAATTATTTCTGTCCACTCCAATGTTCGTATTCCTGTCTGCACCGATTTTTTGGCAGCTTGGTTTTTAAGCAGCACATAATTATTGTTCATCACGCAGTAAGAGGGTACGACTAAAGCATTGTTCTTCTGTTCCACAATGATGTTGGCCTGCAATTGCGTCCCATTTAACTGGTTAATCCCCATATTGTCCGTTAAGCGGGCCTCAACTATGAACGCCTGCTGCGCAGCATCAAAGGCCGGATAAATCTTGGTGATTCTCGCTTTCAATACCTGCTCGTTATGACTGTTAAAGGATATGTAGGCGAGCTGTCCTATTTTGATACGACTGATGTCATCCTCGGCGATGGATAATTTTATGATCATTTCCCCGGCACCGAGCTGCGCGATAACATCTCCCTTTTTTAAATAATCACCGGGTTTCTTCATCACACCAAACACCACACCCGGAGCTTTACTGGTTAGCTGATAATAGCCATTGGTTTGCTGCTGGATTATATACTGGGCATGCGAATTTTTGATATTTAAGTTCAGCGATTGTTGCAAGTTGGCCAGGTTTTTTTTCAATACGTTAAGGTTGGCTGAAGAGGACTGGAACTGCACCTGTGCATTTTCAAGGTCCATCTGCGAAACGGCCTGCGTGGTGGCCAGACGCTTAAAACGGTTATAATTCAGCGAATCAACACGAAACTTGTCCTGTGCCTGAGCAATCTGGATATTAAGCTGGTCTGGCTGCGGCGCATCCGGTGCTGCGTTGGATTGGGCATAGTGTAAATTGGTAAGCGCGTTTTTTATTTCACTTTGCTGCACATCATTGCTGAGACTATATAAACGCTGTCCGGCTGATACCGTATCGCCTTCAGCTACATAAGCTTTATTTAAATACCCATCTGCTCCGGCGACCAACGCATATTGTTCGCGGTTTTCCAGGTGCCCACTGCCAAACACGGCGTCAATGACAGGCCTGCGCCGCGGACGGATTTCTTTTGACTGCTGACAAGCCGACAGCAATAACAAAAGCAGGGAAAATATTTTAAGTATATTATAGTTTTTCATTATCATGTTTGTAATCATTGCCGGGATAAAACGGTTGACTGTGTGGTTAAAAATTGCGAGAGATTATTTAAGTAGTTATTCTCAGCTGTTAAATAATCCTGGAAACAGCGCTGATAAACTTCTATATTGATCACCCCCTCCTGGTATTTTTGCCGGTTTAGCCGCAGGTTACTCCCGTAAAGCTGAAATGATGCAAAGGATGCCCTGGTAGCATCCGAATAATTGGCAAGGTCACGGATTAACAGATCGTCGTTTACTTCGCTTTGCAGTTTCGCATTTTGGTATTGCAGCACAGCAATATCCTTTTGTATTAATGCGCTCTTATACTTACTGCTGTTTGTAAACCCACTGAACAGCGGAACAGTTAAATTAAGGCTTATATAACGGTAAGGCTGCCATGCACCCGGCTGAAAAGATAAACCAAAGTCATTACGGTATTGCTGCGAACCCCAATATAAGGACATGGATAAATTAGGGTAGGCAACAGTACGCTGGGCCTTGCTTTGCAAACCGGCGATCACCACTTGTTGCTGATAAATAGCCAGGTTTTTATCCTTTCCTATTGCAGATTGTTCGCTTTGAGTGATCAACCTCTTTCCAATGTCTTCAGTTAGCACAATACCGGTGTCAACAGGCATCCCCAGCAACATTTTAAGATTAGCCATCCCATAATCATACAACTGCTGGCTTTGGGCTATATTAACCTGTATGGTATGTGCATTGATTTCGGCCTGGTTAAGAGCCAACGCATCTATCGTTCCATCCTTTAGTTTGAGTTGGGCGGAAGCGACCAGGCTATCAGCCAATGACAAATCCAGCGACTCAATTTGAAGCGCATTTTTAGCGATCAATGCTGTATAGTAGTATTTACCGGCCTGATCTTTAATCAATTGAATATTAGCCTCGCGGCTTAGCTGGTTGAGCCCGATATTTTGCTTTTCAACAGAAATCTGCAAAAAAGATTGCCAGTTCACTAATTGCTGTGAAGCTGTAAGCCCGGTATTGTAACCGTATTTTTTACCAAACTGAGCATTAAAGGTTGTGCCCGGTTTACCTACCAGTTCACCAGGAACCGGTGTAATGGCCAGGTGCAGGTTGTCCTGCCCGCCAAAACTTCCGTTTATGTTAGGATACAGAATACCTTTTGCAGCTTTTAAATTGTATTGGGCTTGTTTGATCTGTTGCTGATAAATGGCCTGCGACAAATTATTTTTAATGAGCAACGCAAACGTTTCGTCCAGCGACGATAACTTAACGGTATCCTTTGAGTTGAAGATTAAATATACACTTCTAATTCCTCCTTCACTGCCGAACAGATTAAGGCTCCAAAGCAACAGCACCAAAAAGACAAAAGAAACAAGTCTATTTTTCATGTTAAGACAAAGAGATTTCAAAAGCGGATATTTACTAGCGGGTAAGTGTGTAAGTAGCTGGTATACCATCAGAAAGCCTGGTAAATACCAGTTTATGGGCCGATAGCTCCAGTATCTTAGCCACAGATACGGTGATGAGGTACTTCGTAATTTTAAACTGCTTGCCGGTAGCATCCATTTTCCAGCCTAGTTTGCGCCCGGCCAGATTCAGCGACCCTCCTGGTAAAAACTCGGCTGACTGACCTTCGAGTTTAGTCGCCTGGGCGGCTACTTTTATTTTTCGCTGGGCAAGCTCATCGCCTGTCATGGTTGGTGGATAAGATGCGGACAAGCCTGCAAATTTCCATTTACCAATTATTAATTTTGAATTGCTGATCTGGGCAGAAGCTGTTGTCAGGGTCATCAGCAAGGTCAAGGCCATGATGAATATATTCAGCGCTTTTTTCATGGATTTTGCTTTTTTTGAAACAATGATAAAGCGCTGCGCCCCTGAAACAGGACGTAGTGGAAATGAAACGGATGATTATCGTATTAAATCGTTGTTATAGCAGCCTGAAACGTTCAGGCCCCTTGCCGGTATTCTCTTCCCGGATAAGGCATTTATAAGCGATGATATTGTTCCCATATTTTTAATATTTCAGGCAGATTGGAACGGCCGAAGCCTATTCTTGCATAATTTGTTCCATAATCAAATGTTTCCGATGGTAACATCATGATCCCTGTTTTCTCGACCAACTGCTCGGCATATTCCATAGCCGTAACCGGGATTTTTAGTTTAACAAATGCGGTAGATCCTGCTTTTGGTAAGTAAAAATCTAACAGATCGGTATTCCTTTCCTGAAACTCACTAAAGCGTTTAATATTTAAGCCAATTTTTTCATTATTGGAATTGATGAACGCCTGGTAATTGTTTAAAGCGATTGTTGCCACAATTTCACTTGGCCCACTGCTGCAAATGGTGAGGTAATCCTTAAATGCTTCAATCTTTTGAAGAAGTGTGCTGTTTCTGCTTGCTAACCAGCCAATTCTTAATCCGGCCAGTCCAAATGACTTTGACATTCCCCAAAGACTGACAGCATTTTCATACAGGTCACAGGCCGGCGGAATTTCATTGTTCGGATCATGACTTAATAACCGGTACATTTCATCAGAAAATAAAACAATATTGCTAGCCCTTGCAATATCGATAATTTCATTCCAGTCACTGATAGAGGGCAGATACCCGGTTGGATTATGAGGGAAATTAACGATAATGAGTTTCGTTTTTGGGGTAATTAACTTCCTTAACTTTGCAGGGTCATAGTACCAATTATTGTCGTCTTCAGGCTTCCAGAATGAAATGGTGCAGCCTATACTTTCAGCAACCTGGTATAGGGATTGGTACATGGGGGACATGCAAATAACTTCATCCCCCCTTTCCAGTAACACATTCATTAAACAAAAATTGGCCTCGCCCGGAGATAATACCAGTAAATTATCAATCCCGATGGATTGATAATGTTTGGCTATCGCACTTCTTAAAGCCGGAGCGCCTTTTGTTTCTGTATAACCTAATTTTAACTCATTCCAGCTTTTTAACTCTTCTTCAGATGCAAGATCCAACACATACTTTAATGAAAAGCCATCACAATCTGAACTTGATAATAAATACTTTGCAGCAAACTCATATTTGGCAAAATAACGTTCTATTTTAAAATCTTCTATTTTCATCTTTACTTACCTCTTAAGGATCCTTGCAGCATCAGCGCCAAATTTAGCGATTAAAAAAGCTCATAAATACTAACCTATTCACCAATACCAATTTATTAAATCCATTATAATTAAGCTGCGGCTTAATTCTTGAATCTTTCGTTTCATCTTTATAATATGTCGTTTCATTGAAATTTCTATGAAAGGTTGACATAAGGACGCCTTTATTCGCATCATTATCAACAGGAGATGCAAGAAATGGACGCTATCTGTTAACCGGCTTCCTTCATACAAATTATGTTATGCACAAAAACAGAACCTCAACTTCCATTACCAGCAGAAACAACCTTTCATTGGTTAAGTATTTCCAGGACGTAAATCATATTAAGCAGACAAATATTACCAAGGCAGCTGAAATCAACAGACATGACACTGATGAAAGTTCTGATTTTCAGAGTACACTTATTAAAAATAACTTAAGGTTCGTCATTACCATTGCCAAGCAATATCAATATACAGGTATGCCTTTAGAAGATCTGATCAGTGAGGGAAACATAGGCTTAATCAAAGCATCAAGGCAATATCATGATCAGGGTTATCATTTCATTACTTATGCTGTTTGGTGGATACGCCAGGCCATATCAAAAGCTGTTGCCCTTAACGGACTTACTATCCGGCTCCCGGCTAACAAAATCGAATTATTAAAATTAATTTACGAAGCTCACAGCCGCATTGAACAGCAATTTCATAGGGAACCAACTCCGGCAGAGATCGCAGAGGAAATTGGGATAAGTACTGAGGAGGTTTCAACCACACTTAGAGATCCATCCAAACAAAAATTAATTAATGCCGGTTCTGAATATCATGACTTCAATCAGCTGGACTATTTACAGGGGGTTGAACCTGGAGCTGATAGTGCTTTAGACCAGGAATCTATTGAATATGCGCTTAAAAAGGTTTTAAAGACATTAAGTCAGCGGGAACGTATTGTGCTCGAAACCAATTATGGGCTTGGAGGTCGTACCCCAAAGTCAACGGACGATATAGCGAGCTGTTTAAATTTAACCCCGCAGCGAGTCCGGCAAATCAAAGACGAAGCGATTTTGAAATTAAGGTCCTCCGCAACTGCCTATTTGAAACAACATTTATAATTTATTTGAAAAAAATTGAAGGGTTATCAGCTAGCTTTCTTATGCTGATTTGCCGCTCAAATTAAATTTTATTCCAGAGCCACAATATTTCAATTATGCTAAGACCATCCCACCGTCCATCAGGATTTCTGATCCAGTAATAAAACTTGCAGCGTCTCCGCAGAAATAGGCCACCATTTTAGCTACATCCCCGGCAGTACCCATTTTATTTAGCGGGATCCTGTTTATCAGTGATGCTTTGATGGTTTTCAACGTGGCCTCGTCAAGCCCCACTTTGTTTAATATTTCTGTTTCGGTTGGTCCCGGGCTTACGGCATTAACCCTGATTTTACGCGGGGCCAGCTCTAATGCGGCTATTCTCATCACTGAGTTTAAGGCAGCTTTACTGGAGGAATAAACGGAGGAGCCGATATGATTACTGCTAGCAACATTGGAGGAAAGAAAAACGACAGAGGCGCCATCATTTAACAACGGAATAAATTTGCTTAAGGTAAAATAAGCGCCTTTAAAGTTGACCGCCATAACTTCGTCAAAAAGAGTTTCTGTAGCCATTTCAATGGTTGACATGCCAACAATTCCGGCATTAATAAATAAGATATCTATTTTTCCAAACTGTTCCTTCACCCGAGCCGCCAGGTTTTCAATGGCCGAAACGCTTGACTGATCAGCAATCATTGCGGTTACACCCAGTTCCTCAGCAGCCTTTTCTATGGCCTCTTTTCTGCGCCCTGTAATGATAACTGTTGCGCCCTGATCTTTTAATTCTTTTGCTGTGGCATAACCAATCCCGCTATTGCCGCCGGTTATCAGCGCTATCTTATTTTTTAAACTTTTCATACTTTATTTTTTACTGCAGCAAATCTATGTGGAAATTGGTATAACTTTGTTACCAGTATAACAGAGTATACCAACATGGAAGATCAGCTAAGATTAGAAAAGGCGAGGGAAGTATTATCAAATCCCAGGAATCAAAAGGAAGAAGTGCAGGCATTGCAGGATACAATATATGTGATTGGTGGAAAATGGAAACTTCCTATCGTTAATTCATTATGTAACGGTAATAAGCGTTTCCGCGACATCGAGCGAAGTATACCCGGTATCACTACCAGGATGCTTTCACGCGAATTAAAAGATATGGAAGCCAATCAACTGGTAAGGCGCACCGTGATCCCCGATTCACCTGTATTAGTAGAATATACGGTTACGGATTATTGCAGGTCCTTTGGTGATATTATTTTGGAAATGATTAAATGGGGCAAACAGCACAGAGAAAAGATCAGAAAAAAATGATATATAATCCTGACTTGAATTTCTTAAAGTCATTTTCCTTTAAGCGTTTAAAAGGATGTTTTATCCGTTAATTCTTCCGTTCTATTTATTAATACTTGTTACTTGTTTTTTAATTCAGGATGTTTAAGAGCTTTTATAAAAATTATATCTAACTTAATATATACTCCGGGTCCATATGAAGTCTTTAATAACTAATCAAAAAAAAGGATTAAATGATACATGGGCAAGAATAATCGGGATACCGGTTATCGTTATTTTGTTAGTGCTGATTAGTGATGGGCCCGAGATAACCGGATCCTATAAAACAGTAATTTTCAGGGTAGCAAAATATGTTGTGTACGTTACCATTTACTGGGAATGCTGCCGCTTTGTGTTTCTTTATACACGCAGCAAATTCCCGCATTTAAAGCAAACGGCAAAAAGAATAATTACACAGAGCATTATTATCTTTTTACTCATTCTTTTTGGAGGTTTAATTATAGCAGCAATTAATTATTATTATCCTATCGGCAAAGGGGAACCTTTTTTAACCGAGTACTATGATATTTTGGGAAAGAGTTTGGTTTTGATGGGTATAGTGACAATAATTTATGAATGTGCTTATTTTTTTGGCCGCTGGGAACACAGCCTGTATGAGTCGGAGCGTTTAAAAAAAGAAAACCTGATCTCCCAGTTAGAATTGCTTAAAAACCAGATCAGCCCGCATTTTTTATTTAACAGTTTAAATGCACTAATCACCATAGTGCCTGAAGATCCTAAACTATCTGTGCTTTTTATTCAACGACTTTCAAATGTGTATCGGCATGTTTTGAATTATAATGAAAAAAATGTTATTGACCTGGAAACAGAACTGCAGTTTTTGGGCGATTATATTTTTTTGAATCAGATGCGGTTCGGAGAAAATTTACAAATTGTATATGAGCTGCCTGTAAATTTGGATCAGATGAAAGTAATTCCTTTTACCCTTCAGATGCTGGTTGAAAATGCGATCAAACACAATATCATATCCAACAAAAAACCACTCACCATTGTAATTTGTAAGGATGAGAACAGTATTGTGGTAAAAAATAACCTGCAAAAGAAAACATCCGGTGTAGAGTCGACCAATATGGGATTGCAAAATATTATTAATCGCTACCAACTGCTTACCAGTAAACTGGTGGAGGTAATAATTACTGAAACAAGCTTTAGCGTATCGCTTCCTTTAATTTATGACAATGACTATTTATGAAGGTATTAATTATTGAAGATGAGGCCCCTGCGGCACGAAGATTACAATCCTTGCTGGCTGAATGTGATCCGTCTATACAAATAAGCGCTGTTATAGACAGCATAGAAGACGCCATTGCCTGGCTTAACAATTATCCGCATCCCGAATTGATTTTTATGGATATTATGCTTGCCGACGGTCAGTCGTTTGAAATATTTGAACACGTTGAAATTACAGTTCCCATTATTTTTACTACTGCTTATGACGAGTTTGCCATAAAAGCATTTAAGGTAAACAGTATTGACTACCTGCTAAAACCAATTGAACCCCAATTGCTTGCAATGGCCCTAAAAAAATATAATTCCATCCAGCGGTCCACCGTAAATTTAAAGGAGATCATGGAGTCCTTATTGGTGGGTGGGATAAAGAGCCAGAAGTCCAGGTCGGATTTCAAAAACCGTTTTTTAATTAAATCAGGAGATAAATTTATTCCTATAGAAATAAGCCAGGTAGCCTACTTTAGCTTTGAGGATAAGTTAACCTTTTTACATACCATTCATCAAAAAAGGCATATGCTTGACCATACGCTGGATGAACTGGAGACACTAATTGACCCCAGCCTTTTTTTTCGCCTCAACCGTCAGTACATATCCTCCTTTTCCAGTATAAAAACGGTCCATAATTACTTCAATGGAAAGCTCAAAGTGTATCTAAACCCGGAAATTAAGGAAGGGGTTGTCGTAAGTAAAGAAAGAGCACATTTCTTTAAATTATGGCTTAACAGGTAATTATTCAATTTATATTCGATTATAGAATAATGCGTTTACATAGTACAATCTGTTTTTAACAATTCAAAATTCACAGAAAAGATTACTTAAGCCTGCCCCATCAGGGCAAAATATCGGTAGTAAAATAATAAAAAACAAATTACCGTGCCGGATGGTACGAAACTTGCCAAGTTGCATACCTACGGCATGCTTTTACCGGGCTGTTTATAATACTACCGATATTTTGCTCCGATGGAGCATTTTGCAACCAGCTTAAAATATCTATTAATTCTATTCTATATGTGTTGCTTGTCTTATTCAAGTCGATTAATTTAAGCCTTCATAACTAACCCAAATAGCAGCGCAAGTCCATTAGGATAGCTAAAACCCCGCTTCATTACCAGAAGCGTCCTACCCTTCCAGGCATTTTCGCACCTTTTCCTAAAAGTTCAAATCGTTTTTTTTCTGTTTTAATTTAAATTATGGCAGGCTCATCCCCTATCGCATTCTCTTTTCCTGTTTTTCCTTTTCATTTGCCGGAGTTCAGTAAGCAAAAAATAACAGAACTGATCAATTAACCTGCTGCTACCTGAACATTCACCTTAAAGAAAAAAATGATGTTTAGTCCGAAAAAAATTTTGTTGCTCACAGGTTCCATGAACCAGACTACACAGATGCATGAAATTGCAAAACATTTAAGTGATTTTGACTGCTGGTTCAGCCAGGTCTTCGCCGATTCACCGCTATTTGATTTCCTGCTCCACCGTACCAGCCTGCTTGACAAAACGATCCTGGGTAAGGCGTCCAGGGAACGATCAGAGGCCTATTGCAGAGAGCATGGGCTCCAGGTAGACTATAGCGCCGAAGCCAACACCTATCAGCTGGTGATTTGCTGCACAGACCTGATCATACCACGAAAACTCCAGTATACCAAAACTGTCTGGGTCCAGGAAGGCATGATCGATCCTTATACCATGAAAAGCAGGATCGTTCAGCACCTGGGGTTGCCGCCCTGGCTCTGCGGCAACACTTCTTTAAACGGCTCGACGGACCGGTGCGACCTATATTGCGTAGCTTCCGAAGGCTATCGTACCCTGCTGGCGGAAAGAGGCGCCAACCCGGATAAACTCTTTGTCACGGGGATGCCCAACCATGATCACGTTAGCCAATATCAAAATAATACGTTCCCGCATGAGGGCTATGTGATGGTGGCCACAACCGATATGCGGGAAACGGGCCGCTATGAGAACCGTATCGCCTTCATCAAAAAGGCCGTGCAGATCGCTGCCGGCCGGCGCCTGCTTTTTAAACTTCATCCAAATGAAAAATTTGATCGTGCTCACATGGAAATAGTAATTAATACTCCCCTAAATACCTTAATCTTTAATGATGGAGACGCCAATGAAATGGTCGCCAATTGCCAGGAACTGATCACCCAGTATTCCACGCTGGTTTATACCGGGATGAACCTGGGTAAAAAGGTCCATTCCTATTTTGATCTCAATGAGCTAAACAGGCTCCTCCCGGTTCAGAATGAGGGTACTTCGGCAGCCCATATCGCCAATATCTGCCGGAATTACCTGGAACTAGACCTGCTTAGCGACCAGCCCCACGAGCAGTTAAAAAAGTCGCGGGTCGAGTACCTGATCAAACTGCTCGGAAAGATCAACGAGCCGGTGGTTTGATCTTAAAAATCATCCTGTTCATCCTGAATTAAGGCTGTTTCAGCCTGTTTTCCAGCTAATTCCTTGTGTCATTGCCGTAACCTTGTTTCCAAATCCTGGTAAAGGAATAAAATATTCAACAATAAAACTGCTCGTACATGCAAAAAACAAAATACCTCCTCGCAATTATTTTTTTGCTGTCGCCTATGTTCATATGGGCGCAAACTAAAAATCATTTTTCAATTTCAGGAACCATTAAGGACAAAGCCACCGGTGAAACTTTGCCGGGCGCCACTGTGGGCTTTCTGCAATTGCCGGGAGTTGGCGTTTCTACCAATTCCTACGGGTTTTATTCTGTTAGCGTCCCCGAAGGGAGCTACACACTGGTAGCAACCTACATGGGTTATCGTACGGACACACTACATATTGAAGTAAAAGCTAACCTGCAGCACAACATCAACCTGGAAGCTTCCTCCGGACAGTTAAAGGAAGTAAAGATCAGCAGCAGCTCATCACGAAGCAACAATATTTTAACAGCACCTCCCGGTGTACAAAAATTAACCGTTAATGATATTAAAAATGTCCCTGTCCTTTTAGGGGAAAAGGATATTTTAAAGACCATACAACTACTGCCCGGTATCGTGGCTGCCGGTGACGGGAAAGCGGGCTTTTTTGTGCGTGGTGGCGATGCCGATCAAAACCTGATCCTTTTAGATGAGGCCACCGTTTACAATGCCTCTCACCTGCTGGGCTTTTTTTCGGTGTTCAATTCAGATGCTATCAAAGATATTCAGATATATAAAGCCGGTATGCCTGCTGATTACGGAGGCAGGCTTTCTTCTGTAGAAGACATTCACATGAATGACGGCAATAACCAGAAATTTGGCGTAAGCGGCGGATTGGGGCTTATTGCTTCCAGGCTGACAGCGGAAGGCCCGCTATTTGATCATAAGGGCTCCTTTATAGTAAGCGCCAGGAGGACCTATGTTGATCTGTTTACCGGACTGGCCCACGACACAACCATAAAAAAGACCAAGCTTTACTTTTACGACATTAACATGAAAGCGAATTACCAGGTTGATAAAAATGACCGTGTTTTTCTCTCCGGCTATTTTGGAAAGGATTACCTGCAGTTAAAGCAGGCCAACGGGATTGACTATGGAAACTCGACCGGTACGCTGCGCTGGAACCATATATTCAGCAACAGCTTGTTTTCCAACACTTCGCTGATCTATAACAATTTCAATTACAATACCCATTTTCAAAGCAGTACCAATAATATCACGGTTGGATCAGCAATAACCGATTACCACCTTAAACAGGATTTTAATTATTATTTGAATTCAACGAATAAACTGGATATTGGTTTGGAAAGTATTTATCACGTTACGCAGCCCGGGGCAGCAACCACAAGCCAGACATCCAATTACAATAGTGTCACCCTGCAAAAAAAATATAGCCTTGAGAGCGCCGTTTATATTTCCCATGAATGGACAGCAACCGATAAGTTGAAACTGACTTACGGTTTACGGGTAAGTGACCTCACTGTTTTAGGGCCGGGAAATTTTTATACCTATGACGCGAATGGAAACGTCCTGACTAACACCTATTACAGTGGTGGAAAATTCGTAAAAAGCTATATTAACCCTGAACCACGCATTTCGGCAAGCTATCAGCTGAATGACAGCAGTTCTGTTAAGTTATCCTATGACCGCAATGTTCAGAATATCCATTTATTAAACAATTCTTCAGCAACTTCCCCAACAAATGTTTATCTGCCCAGCACCAACGTGGTAAAACCGGAAATTGCTGACCAGGTTTCTATGGGATATTACCGCACATTCCACCAGAATGGAATAGAGTTCAGTTCGGAGATCTATTATAAGACCCTCCAGAACCAGATCGATTATAAGAACGGGGCCAATCTCGTGGGAAATGAAAATATTGAAGCAGACCTGCTTTTTGGAACGGGACGTGCCTACGGTTGGGAAACCTATGTTAAAAAGAAATATGGCAAACTCACCGGATGGGTCAGCTATACGCTTTCCAAATCGGAACGGAAAATAAACGGCATCAACAACAATAATTACTACCTGGCATCACAGGACCAGACTAATCACCTTTCGGTTGTTGGAATGTACCAGGCCAGTAAAAAATGGGTATTATCAGCTGACTTTGTTTACAGTACCGGCACTCCTGTAACCTATCCTGACGGAAAATTTTCGGTAGATGGCTCACCTGTATACGCCTATGGTAACCGGAACAGCCAGCGGCTGTCTCCCTATAACCGCCTTGACCTGGGCGCAACACTTTATGTGAAAAAGACGCACAGGATTGAAAGCAGCTGGAACTTTTCCATCTACAATATTTATGGTCAGTCTAATCCATATACCATCATTTTCCAGACAGACCCAAACAATATGAACAGGACACAGGTGCAGCAAACCTCACTTTTTAAAATGGTTCCTTCGGTTACTTACAACTTTAAATTTTAATACGATGAAAAATATAAATCTTTTTTTGACTTTAGTAAGCATTGCTGTTGCTTTTTCGTCATGCACGAAGACCATTACGCCTCCGCTAAACAATTCGCCACAGTTGGTTATTGAAGGCGCGGTCAGCGATACAGTAGGTCCCTATCATGTCAACATTTCAAAAACAGCAAATTTTTATTCAGATAACGTTTATCCAACAGTTTCTGGTGCAACCGTAGTTATTACGGATGTTACCGCAAATGTTACTGATGTTTTAACCGAAGCGTCGCCGGGAGACTATACAACCCATACTATTACAGGTACGCCGGGTAATACTTACCAATTGAAGGTAATGCTGGACGGGAAAACGTACACAGCATTGTCTACAATGCCGAAACCGGTTTTATTAGATTCTGTGTCGGTTGATTATTCCGTAAAGGATAACATCAGGCCTGTAGCCGATTACCAGGACCCGATAAGCCAAAAGAATTACTACAAATATTCCATGAAGAAAAACGGGATACATGTGAACCACTTTCAAACTTTTGATGACCGCCTTTCTGACGGTCGCTACCTCCAGGAAAAACTGGATTGCGATACCGGCACATTTCACCATGGCGACATGGTCAAGGTTGACCTGGTTGGTCTTGATGCCGGCGCCTTTAATTACCTGAAAGAGGCCGAGGCCGTTGCTTACGATAACGCTAACCTGGCGGCACCAGCTACGCCAACTTCAAATATCACAGGAGGATGTATCGGCTATTTCAGTGCGCAGACGGTTAGTAGTAAAACAACTGTTATTAAAAATTTATAAGTAATCAATTTTTAATAACAGGTAAATAAATTAATGTGCTACATCAAACCTGTTAAAAATGAAAAGCTGCATTCCGGGAGATCACAAAATTGTCGTCTCCCGGATATTAATTTGGAAGATATTATGATCATTAAGTTTAAACCTAAAGACTGAAAAATTCCATTTGTCTTTTCTCAACTTTTTCCAGCATGTAAACTAATTCTGATATTTCTTTATTGATTAAATCGCTTAAAAAAGTAGCAGGTAAGTCTTTCATATATTCGTAGCTTTCATACAGTTTCTTTTCACCTTCTTTAGTAAGCCCGATACGGGTAGAACGTTTATCCTCTTTATCGATTATTTCTTTTATCAGGCCCCTTTTTAACATCCTATTGGTTATCTCTACTGTAGTTGTATTCTCCAACAGCATATTTTGAGCAAGCTCTTTTTTATTAGGGGTTTTAAGTAAATAAACCTGTATAAGCATATTGTATTCGTGATCTTTAGTAAAACCCATTTTTTTTATAATGGGCTTGGACCGCATTTGCATAAAGCGATGAAGTCTTGATATAAGCAGCATCGCTTTAGCGCTATCATCCAATTCCGATTCTTTTGCCGGTTTATTGTTTTCACTTACGTCATCCTTTTCTTTTTGAAGTATCCAATGGGCAAACTTTTTCAGATCTGCCTTTTCATTTTGAGTTGAAAATTCTTCCCATAAGCTTATCAACGGTATAACGCTTGCATTCATAATATAACTATTTTGTTGTAAAAGTAAGTCATTTTATACTAAATATCATAACCTTAAAATATTTTACAAAAAAAACAACAATATTGTTATAAATAACAAAACAATATTGTTACATTTGATATGAAATTAAAACAATATTGTTTCATGAAAAAGATGTTCTTAATTTTCGCGGGTATTTTACTTGGTTCAATGCCACTTTTCGCACAATCCATTCATGGTGTAGTTCGCAGCAAAAAAATGCAGCCTGTAAATGGGGCATCGGTTTTAATTGCGAGTACATTTAAAGCTACCAGTACTGATAGTTCAGGCCGGTTCAGTATTACCGAGGTCCCGATGAAAGATACATTGGTTTTAAAAGTTTCGGCTATTGGCTTTGATGATGCTGTAATTAAAATAACCACATTACAGCAAGAGATTGAGATTATCCTATCTGAAAAAACGGCTGAACTTAAAGAGGTAATTATTTCTGCAGGCAGCTTTGAAGCCAGCGATGAAAAGAAAACCACTATCTTAAAGCCGTTTGATATAGCTACTGTTCCCGCCTCGCCTCCTGATGAGTTTAAAGCTGTTAATGAACTGCCGGGCACTTCAAAAGTCGGCGAAAGTGAAGGGTTATTTGTAAGAGGCGGTGCAGCTTCTGAAACTAAAGCAATAATTGATGGGCTAATTGTTCAGGACCCGTTTTTTAGTAGTGTGCCCGGTGTTGCGCAAAACGGAAGGTTTTCGACGTTTCTTTTTAAAGGAACCTCTTTCAGTACCGGTGGTTATTCTGCGCAATATGGCGAGGCGCTATCATCGGTTTTGCTTTTAAATACACAGGATGTGGCCCAGGCTTCTTCACAAACAATTATATTAAGTACGGCAGGCATTTCAGGAAATGTTACTCAAAAATGGGACAATACCTCGCTTGCTGTAAATGCAAAATATTATGATCTTCAACCTTCTTTTCTTATTAACAAACAAAATTACACCTACTCAATAGCACCACAGGGAAAAGGCGGCAATATAATTTTCCGGACAAAAAATAAACAAGGAGGCATATTTAAGCTGTATGCCAGTTATGATTATAACAAAGTTGACCTTCAAATTCCTTATGTATATGTTGATGGAAAAGAAGCATCCTATAGTCTGGACGGAAAAAATGTATATATCAACAGTACATATAAACAAACATTTGGCAAATGGATATTGAACGCAGGTGCTTCTTTTAGTAATAATCATGATCATATTTCCTTTGACACAAGTCATGTAATAAAAGAGGATAGCCGATTAGAAGGAAGGGTTGTACTATCCAGGTATATTGGTCAGCGGTCAAAGCTTATTGTTGGATCCGAAGTTCAGGATGTGCAATTTAACAATACCAATAATGCTAACAGCTATGCTTTAAATGAAGTATTGGTAAGCAACTTTGCTGAAACTGAATTTTACCTGGGCAATAAGATTGCAGCAAGGGTTGGTTTGCGTGAGGAATCATCCAACACACTACATCAAACAAACATAGCTCCAAGGATGTCAGTAGCTTATGTGCTAAACAGTTACAACCAATTCTCGGCCGGTTATGGTAATTTTTATCAGCTGCCGCTGGAAACTTATTTATATACTAACCGCAATCTTTCTTTTGAAGAAGCCACACATTATATACTTAACTATCAGTATTCAAAAAACAACAGGACCTTCCGCATTGAAGGGTATTTTAAGAATTATAATCATTTAGTTAAGGAAACTGATAGTACCCGGTTTCAGCCATTTAATTTTGATAGAATACCTACGACAAATTCAAACAACAGCGGTTATGGGTATGCAAAAGGGATTGACGTTTTTTGGTACGATAAGAAAAGCATTAAAGACCTCGACTACTGGATAGCCTACTCCTACCTGGATACCAGGCGCTTATTTGAAAACTACCCGGTTGAAGCCATGCCGACTTTCGCTTCAAAGCACAATGTTTCGGTTGTTATGAAATATAATATCCCTGCCACAAGTGTAAACTTAGGGATTACTTACAATTATACTTCGGGCAGGCCTTACTATAATCCTGTTCATCCTTTTCTTTCTGATAGGACCCCACCTGTTAATAATCTGATCTTTTCAGGTAATTACTCCTGGTTTTACAGGAACAACCTGGTTGCTGTATTCCTTTATGCCGACAATATATTGGGGATAAGAAACATCTACAGTTATTATTATTCACAGGATGGCAATCAGCACTATACGCTTACCCCACCGGCCTACCGGAGCATTTATGCAGGAGTAAACATCACACTTGCTAAACGCAAGACTATTATGGGAATAAACTTTTAATTCAATAATTATTCACAATCATGAAAACAACACTTATGTTATTCGCAATGCTGCTCATCTTTTCTTTCACTAAAGCACAGGACGATTATAAAAAAGTAATGCTTGAAAATATTCAGGCATTAGACACGGCGGCTGACACACAATCACTTAACAAACTTGTATCTGTTTTTACTGCGGTTTATGATGTAAAAAAAGACTGGCACCCGCTTTATTATGAATGCCTGGGTTATATAAAACTTAGCCGGGCCTATCAAAATACTGAACAAAAGAAAGCAGCTATTCAAAAAGCTGCCGACTTATTGGATGGTTTGCCCGTAACTAATGACGAAGTATTAGTATTAAGGGCTTTATATGCTTTAAATTACCTGGCGATTGATCGCAGCGAATGGCAAACTTATTTACCCATGCTGAATAATTCGTTAAAAAAAGCACAGGATATTAATCCAGATAATCCGCGCAGCTATTATTTGCAGGGATTGTTAAAGTATAATATGCCTGCGAGTATGCGTGGTGGTCATGAGGAAGGCATTAAACTATTCCAGCAATCAATGGAAAAATTTGAATCCTACCAAACTACTGATGATCTTGCTCCAAGATGGGGTAAAAAAGAGGTTGAAAAGTATTTATCCAAATAGTTAAATAGTATAAGACGGTTAAGAACTCTGTCTTTTTTATCAACGTTAAAATATATATTAGATAGTCTGATGCTCCAGCGGAGCAAAAGGTCGGTAGTTGCATACCTACGGCATGCTATTATTTACATCTTTTTATTCTACCGAGCTTTTGCTCCTCTGGAGCACTAAATGCTTAAGTTTTAATTTATGGTACATCTGCATTTCCCTTTTTTACAATGACTAATTAAAATAACCTATGATATTTGAAAAAAATATTTAACAAGCCTAAAATCACCAATATGACACCAAAACTTTTAATCAGAATTGCTGCAGTTTTAATATTTATTCATGGTTTTGGACACACCATAGGCCATAGCGGCTGGAAAAAAGCTCTCGACCCGGTCGAACAGCAGGTAATTCAACAAATGACCGGACATAAATTCCCTTTTATGGGTGTAAATAGAAGTCTTGCAGAATACTTTGATGGTTATGGATATGCCTGTAGTATTGCTTTATTTATAATAGCGGTGATATTCTTTATTGTAGCTGCTGATTTGTCGGCCAGCATAAAACTTGCGAAAAAAATTATTCTAACCCTTTCTATAGGTTTATTGTTCTGGGCCATTGATGAATGGATTTTCTTTTTTCCTTTTGCCGCAGCAATTACTTTTTTAGCTTTTGTAAGTAGCATTTATGCCTATTATTTATTATCTAAAACAACCTCTATAAAAGTTAAATAAAAAGAAAATTATTAAATCACCATTTTAAAACAGTGTTATCAAGATTTTGTATAAGTCTTAAAGGGATTTATATGAAAAGCAAAGAAGTTATAATATCGGGAATTACCGGAACTACTTTTATGACATTGTTCAGCTACCTGGTTTCTATTGCGGAAAATGAAAATTTCAGCGAACCGGAACGGCTTGGTCAGCTCATGCATAATCTTTATCCTGTTTTAAACAAAAAGGAGAAGCTGCTTGCCGGATGGACAGCTCATTATATAGTAGGGTTGATCTTTGCAGCTATCTATGTACAGCTATGGGAGAAAAAGAAATTAGAACCGTCTTTTAAAAATAATTCAATAATAGGTGGTATAAGCGGGATAGTGGCTGTGGGAGTATGGAAACTTACCTTTAAGGTGCATCCTCTTCCGCCACGTCTTAGTTTTAACAAGTATTATTTACAATTAGTACCTGCACATATTGTATTCGGCATTTTTTCAGGCTTAGGTTATATAGCGTTAAAAAACATGAGCAAAAAAATGAATCAAGAATCAAGATAAAAAGTTAAAAACAAGCTAATAACAGTGTCATTGCCGACTTACTTTTTTTGTTTTTAATGGATTTTTTTCTATTGCTACTACTTTCTTGATTCTTGGTTCTTACCTCTTGATTCTATCTTAACCTATTTTTTCAAAATCATAATTTCCTTTAATTCTTTTATTTAAAAAAGTCCCTTTCGAAGTGTAGGCTTTCATTTCCTTGTACACTTTTTCAGGGACGTTTTTATAATCATAAACATCACCAGAAACATAAATAATCCGTAATATGGAAGTAGCAGCATTATACTGCATAGCAGCAACAACTGATGATGGCATAGTATACCTCCTTTTGCCAGCTTATATAAGCTTATCTAAAGTTACCGGTAAATCCCGTACCCTTTTTCCGGTAGCATGGTATATCGCATTAACAACGGCAGCGGTCATACCTGTGATACCGATTTCACCAATACCTTTGGCTCCTATTGGTGATATGTATGGATCGGGTTTATCAATGAATTGAATATCGAATTGAGGCATATCCGCATTTACCGGAACCAGGTATTGGGCCAAATCCCGTGTTACTACACGTCCATTATTGGGATCGTATGCTGTCCCTTCCAGCAACGCCATTCCGATACCAAATATCATCCCGCCCATTATCTGGCTTTTAGCTGTTTTAAGGTTGAGTATTTTTCCAACATCCATTACCGCAACCGCTTTATCAACTTTTACAGTTCCTAAATCCGGATCGACTAACACTTTAACAAACTGTGCCCCAAATGAGTGAAACGAATAAAGTTTCCTGTCAACATTCTGGTCTTCCTGCACGGCTGGATTTGTTTTACTTTCTTCCTCAGCAGCTGCATCTACCCCACCTGTTGGCGCCGGATTTGCCCCTTGTGGATCCCTTGTTGAAACATTGGTTTTTGCCTGGGCTTCGAGCTTTTGCAAACCTTTGCGGTTTAACAGCTCAGTATAGCTTTCACCTCTATCTGTATGGTTTTTTACATAAATACGGCCATTATCAGCAATTATATCTTCTTCCTTGTGCCCATGTAAAGGTGAAGCAGTATCTGAAACGGCCAAACTTATTAACTTAGCTATTACCCCTAATGCAGCAGCCCTGATTGGTGGGCCAACACTTGCAGTAACTTGTGATCCACCGGAATTTGCTGCCCTTGGATAATCGCTGTCACCTAATTTTACTGTTACCCTATCAACAGGCAAGCCTAAAGCTTCGGCAGCAATTTGCGTCATTATGGTATAAGTACCTGTACCAATATCCTGGGTAGCGCTCAAAATTTCGGCATGGCCGTCTGCATATAAAGTTGCTTTTGCTGCTGATGCAACGCGGTTAGCCAGATAAGTGGCTGTCGCCATTCCATAGCCAACCAGGTAATTACCTTCGCGCATTGACTTTGGTTCGGGGCTTCGCTGAGACCAACCTATGGCATCTGCGCCGCGCTGGTAACATTCTTTCAAATTTTTGGAAGAGAACTTCTTTTGCCTCTGCTCATCCATTTCCGCATAATTAACTAATCTAAGCTGGATAGGGTCCATTTTTAACTGGTACGCCAGTTCATCCATAGCAGCTTCAATCGCATAAGTACCAGGCGCTTCTCCCGGTGCGCGGGTGGGGCACGGTGTCACTTTATTAAGCCGGACAAGGCTATGGCTAATTTCAACGTTTGGACAACTGTAGAGCATACTTGTTGCCAAACCGGCAGTTTCTACAAATTCATCAACAAACGAACTTTCCGATATAGTATCATGTTTTATTGCAGTAAGCTTGCCTGAACTATTTGAAGCTAACGCTATTTTTTGAATGGTTTCAGAACGGCGCCCGGCAGTAGTAAACATTTGCTGCCGGCTAAGCACTAATTTAACCGGGCGTTTAACCATCTTTGCCGCCATAACAGTTACTATCGGGTTAGGCCATGTAAATCCCTTAGAGCCGAACCCGCCCCCAATAAATAACGAAACTACTTTTACTTTTTCAGGCAATAGGCCCAGCATGGAAACTAAAAGGCTTTTCACTCCTGATACAGCTTGTGTAGCGTCATATACCATTAATTGGTCCCCGTTCCATTCTGCAACAGAAGCATGGGGTTCCATAGCATTGTGGTGATAGACGGGAGTAGTGTAAGTTTGCTCCATTTTAACATCAGCACTTTGCAAGGCAGCATCTGCGTCGCCGCGTTTAAGTTGTAATTGGGAACCACCTGAAGACGGCTTATAGCTTTTTGAAATATTTGTTTTCAGATCAAAAATCGGACTTTCGGTTTCATAATCAACTTTTACCAATTTTGCGGCATACTCTGCCTTTTCAAAAGTTTCGGCCATTACTGCAGCAATGACTTGCCCATCATAATAAATACGGTCGTTTTGCAACGGTAACAGGTCTTTCTCTGCATACTTACCCGAGCCCGGATCTGTACCTTGCGGAAAATGCAGGCTCATCGAATTTTTATAAGTCATTATACCAACAACACCTTTAACTCGTTCAGCCTGATTGGTATCTATATTTCTAATCCTTCCTTTAGATATAGTGCTTAATACTAAAACTCCATAAACCATATTTTTAGGGAAATATTCAGCTGAATAAGTTGCACCACCACTTACTTTTAGCTTACCATCTACCCTGTCAATTGGTTTTCCAAGTATATCGTTCATGACATCCCTCCTACTGTTTTTAAGGCGCGTACAAGGGTACGTTTTGCCAGTTCTATTTTAAAAGCGTTGTCTTTATGTGGCTTTGCTTCGCTCAAAGCGGCTTCAGCCGCAGTACGATAAGTTTGCTCATTGGCTAATGCACCCGTTAAAACTTTTTCCGCCAGCACCGCCCTCCATGGCCTGGTTCCTACTCCGCCCAAAGCAACCCGTGCAGTCTGTATTCTTCCATTTACAACATTCAAAATAACAGCCGCCGAAGCCAAGGCAAATTCATAGGAATGACGATCTCTTACTTTTAAATAGTGCGATTTTGCTGCGTAAGGAATAGCCGGAATTTCTACCGCAGTAATAAGTTCTCCGTGCTTTAATGTTGTTTCATATTGTGGTGTCTGACCTGGAAGCAAGTGAAATTCATGAAATGGAATTTCCCGTTTCCCTCTTAACCCCTCAACGTGAACTATTGCTCCCAGGGCAGCCATAGCAACGCACATATCTGATGGATGGGTTGCTATGCATTGCGAACTTGTGCCCAAAATAGCATTCATACGGTTATAACCATTGATAGCTGAACAACCCGAGCCCGGAACCCGCTTATTGCAGGGAAATGAAGTATCGTAAAAATAAGGACAGCGTGTACGTTGCAAAAGATTGCCGCCTACCGTAGCCATGTTTCTTATTTGCGGGGAAGCACCGGATAATAATGCCTCTGATAAAACCGGGTAATTTTTCATGATGACCGGATGATAAGCCAGGTCACTGTTTTTTACTAAAGCGCCTATCCGGACATTGCCATTCGACAGCGTTTCGATTGTTTGCAGCTTTAAAGAATTTATGTCAACTAATTGAGCTGGCTTTTCAATATCCAGTTTCATCAGGTCGACAAGGTTAGTACCGCCGGCAATGAACTTTACATTTGCACCACCTGAAGAAGCAATAGCGGTATGCTGATCATTTGGGTGGATAAGTTTAAACGGTTCCATAAATTTTGCTGCGATTACGCAATGTTTTTTACTTCTTTAATAGCGTCAACAATATTCTGATACGCCCCACACCGGCAAATATTCCCACTCATCAGCTCATGTATATCCGCGTCAGTATGGACGTGATTCTCATTCATTAAGCCAACTGCTGAGCATATTTGCCCTGGCGTACAATAACCGCATTGAAAGGCATCGTGTTTTATAAAAGCCTCCTGCATCGGGTGCAGGCCATCACCTTTTGCCAATCCTTCAATAGTAGTTATTTCGCTGTTCTGGCACATGGCTGCAAAAGTGAGGCAGGAGTTGATGCGCCTTCCGTTAATCAAAACTGTACATGCACCACACTGGCCATGATCACAGCCTTTTTTTGTTCCAGTCATTTGCAGGTTCTCACGCAATGCATCAAGCAATGTGGTACGCTCATCAATATTAAGCGCATGTTTTTGACCATTCACCGTCAGATTGATTGTGGAGGTTTCGGCACTTCCGGGCGGCGCTCCCGGTAAAATATTCTTAGTTCTTACAAGTAATGGAGCCAAGGTAAGCCCCGCACCGGCATAGGTAATCTGGGTTAAAAAACCCCGTCGGGTTGTACCATTTGACGATGTATCGTTATCATCTGTATTTGAAACACCAGGACCCTTTTCCATAATAGTTAAATTATAGAGACATAACATTTATCGTAAATAAATTGTTTAACCAAAGAGAAATTTAATATAATCTTTGAATACACTATTGACGTCAATTGGTATCATTCTTGTCCAATAGCTATCAATCTGCTAATTATGGAACTATCAATAGAAAAGTTTGAATTAAAAGATGATGGATTTTTTCCTAATAGTCATTTGCCCGTGTTATTTTATAAGAACGCGTTTAATCTGCCAACTTTATTTCCTGCAGCTTATATTAAAAAATTGTTTGAAAGCAATTACTGGTATAATACCTGGGATGATGGTATAATCACACATCATCATTATCACAGCATAACCCATGAAGTGCTTGGTATTTACAGAGGCAGAACAACTTTACAATTGGGAGGTAAAGAAGGTATAAAAATAATCATTGAAAAAGGGGACGCATTAATTATTCCAGCCGGTGTTGCTCACAGAAATATGGGAAAGGAAAATGATGTAAAATGTATAGGTGCATATCCTTATGGAAGGAATTATGATATGAACTATGGAAGGATAAGTGAAAGGCCGCAAGCGGAAAAAAATATTGTGGCTGTACCAATTCCGCTCGTCGACCCTGTATTTGGTTCTAATAAGGGATTATCGGAGATATGGCGTTATTAATGATTTTTATATAGTTAAAATAATAAATTACAACGAAACAATTATTTAAGTCCTGTGGTTATAAGAGCATTATAAATCTCCAAATTAATCACTATGGAAAAGGGAAAAAAAACCACCTCACCCGACGAAACAAGCAATAAAAAAATCGAAAATCTTAGCCCTCATATGGAGGAAAGCACCGGTGAGTTCATGACCACCGACCAGGGATTAAAAATCAACGATGACAATAACTCGTTAAAAGCCGGCGCTAGAGGTGCAACACTTTTAGAAGATTTTATTCTTCGCGAAAAGATCACTCATTTTGACCATGAACGTATCCCTGAACGTATTGTGCATGCCCGCGGATCAGCAGCTCACGGTTATTTCCAGGTATATGAATCCATGTCAAAATATACCAAAGCAGGTTTTTTGCAGAACCCTTCTGTTAAAACACCCGTTTTTGTGCGCTTTTCTACGGTTGCGGGTTTTCGCGGCTCAACCGATCTTGCCAGGGATGTAAGAGGTTTTGCAGTTAAGTTCTATACTGAAGAAGGTAACTTTGATCTAGTTGGAAATAATATCCCGGTGTTTTTTATCCAGGACGCTATAAAATTTCCTGACCTGATCCATGCGGTTAAACCAGAACCACATAACGAAATTCCCCAGGCGGCATCAGCACACGATACCTTTTGGGATTTTATTTCCTTAACACCGGAATCTACGCACATGATAATGTGGGTAACGTCTGACCGGGCTATTCC
>JAQBOA010000085.1 GCA_028288305.1 Mucilaginibacter sp. | reverse complement strand
AGTTCCCCGTATCTCGATCTTTATGCAGGTAAGAACTCGATTACTTTTTTAAACGATGCTACATCTAAAACAATCCTGACCGACACTACTAACTTTCTTCAAAACACAAATTATTCTTTGTTCCTGATCAATTCGGTCAGCAACCCGGGAGTTCTTTTGTTGACAGATACACTCGCAAAGCCTACTACAGGCAATGCCGCCATCCGTTTTGTTAATCTCAGCCCCGACGCACCTGCGGTAGATCTTGTGGTAAAAGGCGGCGCTGTGTTGGTTGCCAACAAATCGTACAAGGGATATTCATCATTTGTACCAATCTCCGGAAATACGGCCTATTTAGAAGTTCACCAGGCAGGTACAGGTACAGTCCTGGCAACTCTTAGTAAGGTTAACTTTAACCCTGGTTATCTTTATACCATTTGGTTTCATGGCCTTGCTGCGGGTACTACAGCAACCGATAAATTAAGTGTAGACATTATCACTAATGCTTTTTTTCTATAAGGTAGGATAAAGTAAGCGGGCAGGTAAACATGCCTTAACAAGTATTTATCCTCGTTTTCCTATTCCTTTTGCGTATAGGTTCTATTCGCTTTGCCGTTACTCAAATGGTCATAAAGGTGTAAACGTAAACCCAATCATTCCTTTTGCGGTTGATCATTCATGTATATTTGCCACTTCTTATAATTAGTACATCATACCTTAAATAACAAAATCATGAACACAACAAAAATAGGCTGGATAGGGCTCGGTAAAATGGGTATCCCCATGTCACAATCACTAATAAAAGCGGGCTATCCTGTAACCGTATATAATCGCAGTAAAGAAAAAGAAGAGAGTTTAAAAGCAAGCGGTGCCGGTGTTGCGTCAACCCCAGCTGCCTTGATAAAGCAGACCGAGGTAGTGATCGTTATGGTTACTGATGACAAAGCAATTAACGATATTTTTAAAGGCGATAATGGCCTGTTAAATGCAGCCACCAGCGGCAAGATCATCATTAATATGAGCACGGTATCGCCCGCTATTAGTAAGGAGATGGCTGCTGCCTGTAAGCAGCAAGGCAATCATTATTTGGATGCACCGGTATCAGGCAGCGTAAAGCAGGCCCAGGAAGCACAGCTGGTTATTATGGCAGGTGGTGATGAAAGCACATTTGAAAAAGCTAAACCAATACTTGAAAAAATTGGCCGCATGGCCATGCTGGTTGGCGATACCGGTGCAGGCAACACTGCAAAGCTGGTTATCAATACCTTACTTGGCATACACGCCCAGGGGTTGGCAGAGGCAGTTGTTTTTGCCCAACAGAATGGTATTAAAAATACAGACCTCATGACGCTCATCAATAACAGTGCACTGGGCAGTCCATTTATTAAAATAAAAGGTGAGGCCATTATCAATAATAACTTTAATGCCATGTTTTCATTAAGCAACATTGCAAAAGATCTGCGCCTCGCAAAGGGCATTGGCCTTTCAACCCCGCTTGGTGAAGTTACTTATCAAACATTTCAGGATGCGGAGCCTGCGTTGGGTAACGAAGATATTATCGCGGTTTACAAACAAATCAGTAAGTAAAATCTGTCCACAGCAGGGTTCTCCTATAGAAACCCTGTGGTGATGAAAAATGTCTGTTAACTGGCTATTTTACTTTCCTTAAAGCCTTTGTTTTAGATGGTTTACGGGATATGTGGATAATACCTAAGATAATAATTTGAGGGGTAACAATTTTATTAAACAATGTACCAGCTAAGACAAAGTTTTTGACGGTATATTTTTGATTTGGTAGGTATCAGCCCGCATTCTTTAAAGGCGTATGGGTTTTGTTTTATTTTGTCAATCGCTTCAAAAAAGGCATCACCCACTTTTATAGCATTCAATGGCTGATGATTAATAAAAGCAATGTAACCGGTTATTTCATCAATATTTTGAACAGTATTTTCCGAAAGCCTTATTTGATAAGTTGTTGTAGTTGCTTCCGTTTGTTTGTCCATTTGTTTTTTGCTTCTTCTAAAGAAATAGTGGGCATTGTTTCAGCCTGGTTAATCCAGTCAATAAATTCCTGGTTTGTTAAAGGGTAGGCATGCAACGAAGGAGAGAGCAGCTTGTCAGGTTCCGATTGAGATAGACCTTCTTTTTTTATAAAGGCGATAACTTCCATTTCTTCCCCAACATAATCTTCCGGGACAGTAAATGAAAGATTTACTTTACGATTTTTTGGAACTATTACTTTATGAATCATAATGCTGCTATAATAAATAAGCAATTGCTAATTTAACGTCTTAATTTGTAATATTTGAATTAATCGAAAATAAAAAGACAAGGTCATCGTCAAACTCGCGATTTTCAATTCCATTGGCCAATTGCTGTAATAAGTGGGCATCTAACCTTTCTGATGATGTCAAAGCCATGATCTATGAACCATCAACCATGAACTTTCCTCCACCTTTTCACCGACTCCAATCCCCGCTTTACCGACAAAAACCGCCTCCACGCCTAATAGAGGCCATTTTGCTGTAACGATTTTTCGTGGTGCCCGTCTTATTAGTGTATTTAAAAAATAGAAAAACTAATAATCAAACATTAAATAAAAACAAACCATGAAAACTACATTCTTAACCATATTCACTGCACTCGTATTAAGTGCAGGAATAGCAAAAACAACAAACGCAGCACCTGCAAAAAACGAAAACGTAACCGTTTTAACTGGCATCAGCGCAATCAATAAAATAGAAGTTTACGGAAACGTGGAACTGTATATTTCCGATGGCAATAAAGACCAGGTAAAAGTTTATAATAAATACTATTCAGAAAGCGCATTAGTTCAAAGCAAAAATGGTGTATTACGTATTTCATCATACAAAGCCGAAAGGTTGGTAGTATGGGTTACCGCATATGATCTTCGTTCGGTTTCCGCTTATGGTAATGCCGAAGTAAAATCATTTGGCGATATTTCAAAAATTGAATTTAATGTCGACCTACATAATAACGCCTCAGCAAAATTAAATTTAGACGCTTATAGCGCAAGTGTAACTGTAAATGACCAGGCTAAAGCCGATTTAAGCGGCACAGTAACCGAAGCTGATTTAAAATACAGCAATGCTCAAAACATTGAGTACAGTAACCTGGTAATGCAACACGCTTCACAAACATGCACAGCAGCTTCAGTCAGCATTGCAAAAAACGAACTTGATCAAATTGCTGATTTAGTTGATTAAGTGAATAGTTGATTAAGTGAATAGTTGATTAAGTTAAATTACTTGATCAACTTTTTTTTAACTGCTCACCTAATCTAACTTAATCAACTAATTTTCTATTTTTGATGTAACTTAAATTATTCATCCGTCGTCCCAAATAATAAAAAATGAAAAAGATACATTTAACAATACTGGTATTGCTTGCAGGTGTTTTGCTTTGTGTTTTATCATCGTGCAGGTTTAGTTGTTTGCGCGGTTCAGGCAAACAAACTTCGGAAACCCGTAAAGTATCCGACTTTACCAGTATAGATATCTCGGGCGGGTATAGGATTGTGCTTAAACAGGATAGTTCTTTGTCGCTCAAAATAACTGCAGACGATAATTTGTTAAAGTACATTAAAACGGATGTAAGCGGCGACAGGCTGCTTATTTATACCCGCAGAAATATTTGTAATACAGGTGAGATGACAATCAATATTGGCATTCGTAATTTGGAGGAAGTAAAAGCATCGGGTGGGGTAGAAGTAGAGTCGGATGGAAAGATAACTGCACACGACCTTCATTTCAAATTATCAGGCGCCACCAAAGTAACTATGGACTTAACTGCGGCCAATGTAACCACCAGGGGCAGCGGTGCAACAGAGTTAAACTTAAAAGGTCAGGCTACATCGCATGATATAAATCTTAGCGGAAGCGGAACAGTCAACGCATTAGATTTTGTAGTAGGAAGCTGTAATATTCAAACTTCGGGTATTGGCCATAGTGAGGTAAATGTATTAAATTCATTAAGTGTGCACTCCAGCGGCGCTTCTGAAGTTAAATATCGGGGCAACCCTTCAAATGTTACCAATGATAAATCTGGCGCTTCATCAATAGAGAAAATTAATTAGAAGAAGTCTGAAAGTCAGTAAAGTCCGGAAGATAGACCGGCTTCTTAAGGATATTCGGAAAAACCTTTTACTTCCGGACTTTACTGACTTTCAGACTTCCCGACTCCCCACTACAATATTTTTTTACTTTCAGACTTTCCTGACTTTCGGACTTCCCGACTTTTTCCTTACCTTTGCCCACCCAAAAGCCGTTTCTTTTGTTATCAGCATTGGATAAAATGGCAGTTAACTAAGTTTTTAAAATACCCAGTAAAGAAGATGAATATTTCACAGGAAAAAGTTGATAACCTGAATGCTATCGTTAAAATAAATATTAATCCCGAAGATTATTTGCCTCGTGTTGATAAAGCGATAAAGGATAATGCTAAAAAAGCTAAAATCCCAGGATTTCGTCCGGGAATGGTACCTGCATCTCACATAAAAAGAATGTACGGCAAAAGTATTTTGGTTGATGAGATTAACAATTTGCTTTCGGATACTTTAAACAAGTACCTGGAGGATGAGCAATTGGAAGTTTTAGGTCAGCCGTTACCTAAAATTGAAGGTGATAAACATTATAACTGGGATTTTGCGGACAATTTTGAATTCAATTATGAAGTTGGCCTGGCCCCTGAATTTAGTATTGATTTTTCAAAAAAAGATAAATTAACCCAATATATCATTAAAGTTGATGAAGAAACTTTAGCATCGCGTATTAAAAATATCCGTAGAAGCTATGGCAAGATGACAAATCCTGACGTATCGGCAGATGATGATGTGCTTTATGGAGAATTAACCCAGCTTTCGCCGGATGGTTCTGTTTTTGATGATGGCATCAGTAATATAGCGTCGGTACGTTTAGATCAAATTCAGGACGAAACTATTAAAGCTTCTCTGATTGGATTAAAAAAGGATGACGAAGTAGTGCTGGATATTCAAAAAGCATTTAATAATGATGCAGCTAAGGTTGCCGGTTTATTAAAAATTGATGAAGAAACAGCAGCAGATCTAAAATCAAATTTCAAATTAACAGTAAAAAATGTTAACCGTTTGGAAGAGGGTGATCTGAACCAGGAGTTCTTTGACAAATTATTTGGTGAAGGTACAGTAACAACTGCAGAAGGGTTTACAGCTAAGATAACTGAGGAGCTGGAAAGTATGATGGTGCAGGATGCCGAACGTAAACTACAGGATGATATATACACCTACAGTATAAATAAAGTTCAGTTCAGTTTACCTGATGAGTTTTTGAAACGCTGGTTAAAAGCCACGAATGAAAAACTAACAGCTGAAGAGCTGGCAGGCGGATATGATGACTTTGCTAAAAACCTGAAATGGACGCTGATTGAGAACAAAGTCCTTAAAGAAAACAACATCGATATAAAATACGAAGAGGTTTTTGAAATGGCTAAACAAAGTTTGGGTCAGCAATTCAGGATGTACAGTCCTCAAGGCTTAACCGACGAACAATTAAGTCAATACACCGTTCAATACCTGCAAAAAAAGGAAAATGCTAATAAGGCATTTGAAGAAGTAAAAGCATTAAGGGTATTTGATTTTATTAAGGGTGCAGTTACTTTAGAGCAGAAAGAAATATTATATACCGATTTTAATAAGTTGTAGTCGGAAAGTCAGTAAAGTCCGAAAGTCAGTAAAGCTAATTTGTCATTGCGGGCGTAGCGTGGCAATCGCGAACTATGCCAAACGGTCATGCATAGTTCGAGATTGCTTCGTCGTTCCATCTCGCAATGACAATAATTTCTTTCGGACTTCTTCAAACCAAATAATTTTACTTTCAAAAAACTTTCTTTTAAAAAAAGTATTCAAGTAAAAAGTATATTTAACGCGGTTAAACCCGTATCATAACACAACAAAAAATCATGAGTAATATTGATAAAAACGAATTCAGAAAATATGCTGTAAATCATCATCGTATAAACAGCATATATGTAGATAAATTTATCGGAAGTGTGGAAAGAAGTACCCTTCCGACAAGTATGACCCCATATATTATCGAAGAGCGTCAGCTTAACGTAGCACAGATGGACGTGTTTTCGCGCCTGATGATGGATCGCATTATATTTTTAGGTGATGCGATTTATGAAAATATTGCAAACATTATTCAAGCTCAATTGCTATTTCTGCAGTCGGCAGATAGCAAGCGCGACATCCAGATTTATATTAATTCGCCTGGAGGCTCTGTTTATGCCGGTTTAGGAATTTATGATACTATGCAATTCATATCAAATGATGTAGCAACAATTTGTACCGGTATGGCTGCCTCAATGGCTGCTGTACTGCTTTGTGCAGGTACAAATGGCAAAAGGGCTGCCCTGCCTCACGCAAGGGTAATGATTCACCAGCCATCAGGCGGTGCACAGGGGCAACAATCTGATATAGAAATTACGTATCATGAGATAACTAAGTTAAAAAAAGAATTATACCAGATTATTGCTGACCATAGCGGGGCAACATTTGATAAGGTTTGGGATGCATCAGACCGTGATCATTGGATGATTGCTGAAGAAGCAAAGGAATTTGGCATGGTTGATGAGATATTACGCGGAAACAAGGTAAAAAAGTAACCATTTAGGACCGAAAGATCGTAAGTTAGTTAAGTTGGAAAGTTAAGAAAAATATGTTTTGCATTGAATTTCAACACTTTCCAATATTTTAGTCTTTTAAATGTGACAACAAATAGTTAACTTTGATAAACAAACTCAGGACAGATGAATAAGAACAGCAAGGAAATCCGGTGTTCATTTTGTGGCGCTGGTAAACAGGATTCCCTGATGCTGATAGCAGGTCTTGATGCACATATTTGTGATAAATGTGTTAATCAGGCAAATGAGATATTAGCTGAAGAATTAAAAGTCCGAAAAGTAAAAACATCGCCTTCTACTCCGGCCATGTTAAAACCGGCCGAAATAAAGGCACACCTTGACCAATATGTAATTGGCCAGGATGACGCAAAAAAGGTATTATCGGTTGCTGTATATAATCATTATAAACGGCTAAACCAGCGGATAGAAAAGGATGAGATAGAGATTGAAAAATCAAACATCATTATGGTGGGCGAAACAGGTACCGGTAAAACTATGCTGGCAAAAACGCTTGCTAAAATCTTAAACGTACCTTTTTGTATTTGTGATGCTACTGTTTTAACAGAAGCAGGTTATGTAGGGGAGGATGTGGAAAGCATTTTAACCCGTTTATTGCAATCAGCAGATTATGATGTAAGTACAGCCGAGAGAGGCATTGTTTATATTGATGAAGTTGATAAGATAGCCCGTAAGAGTGATAACGCCTCCATCACGCGTGATGTTTCCGGCGAAGGTGTACAACAGGCTTTATTAAAGATATTGGAAGGAACCATGGTGAATGTACCACCGCAAGGAGGCCGCAAACACCCTGATCAAAAAATGATCACAGTTAATACCAATAACATCCTGTTTATTTGCGGTGGGGCTTTTGACGGTATCGAAAAAAAGATTGCCAATCGTTTGCGTACGCAAACCGTTGGTTATAAAATGAAACGCGATGATAGCGAAGTAGATTTAAAAAATCTTTATAAGTACATAACCCCACAGGATTTAAAATCATTCGGCCTGATTCCTGAATTAATCGGACGTCTGCCCGTGCTTACCTATTTGAATCCTTTAGACAGGGAAGCATTGCACAATATTTTAACCGAACCTAAAAACTCGCTGCTTAAACAGTATAAAAAATTGTTTGAATACGAAGGGGTAAAGCTGGAGTTTGATACAGATGTTCTTGATTTTATTGTTGATAAAGCGGTTGAGTTTAAACTTGGCGCCCGTGGCCTGCGCTCAATTTGTGAAGCGATAATGATTGATGCCATGTTTGAATTTCCTTCGAAAAAGGATGTTAAACGTTTAAATGTAACCTTGGATTATGCACATGAAAAATTTGAAAAATCAGATTTGAAAAAATTAAAGGTCGCTTAACGATTACAATAATATTTAATTATTTATATTTGAAATAATGCAAACCCTGGTTAATGCCGGGGTTTGTTGTATAACCCTAACCCGCGCGCTGGCGGGAAAAAAAAGTATTTAAACCGTGTGGGAATGAATGAAGAATTAGACTTAAAAAAGGATCAGTCGACCCTAATTACAAAGAAAGGCGTAAAAGAAGTATATACCCCCATAGCTTCCGGATTAAAAACAAAGGAAGCGATAGTAAGTAACTGGCTTCCCCGATATACTGGCCGTCCTTTGGCTGATTTTGGCAAATATGTTATTCTTACGAATTTTTCTAAATACATCCAGCTATTTTCGCTTTGGAACGATGGTGCGCCTATATTAGGTTTGGACAAACCAATGCAAAGTGTGACCGCTAATGGAATCACAATTATCAATTTTGGCATGGGAAGTTCGGTTGCAGCTACTATTATGGACTTACTTTCGGCCATAAATCCAAAAGCGGTTATATTTTTAGGTAAATGCGGCGGGTTAAAAAAGAAAAATAACGTTGGCGACCTGATATTGCCTATCGCCGCGATAAGGGGTGAAGGTACATCTAATGATTATCTGCCACCCGAAGTGCCGGCGTTGCCATCGTTTGCCCTGCAAAAAGCAATCTCAACTACTATCCGCGATTACGGACGCGATTACTTTACAGGTACTTGCTACACCACCAACCGCAGGGTTTGGGAACACGACAAGGAATTTAAAAAGTACCTGAAAGAATTAAGGGTAATGGCCATTGATATGGAAACAGCGACCATTTTCATAACAGGCTTTGCCAATAAAATACCAACAGGTGCTTTGCTATTGGTGTCAGATCAGCCGATGATACCAGAAGGCGTTAAAACCGCCGAAAGCGATTCAGGTGTTACCGAAAAATATGTAGAAACACATTTACATATAGGTATTGAATCGCTAAAACAACTCATTAACAACGGGCTGACTGTTAAGCATTTGATTTTTTAGCCTCACCCTGCCCTCTCCAAAGGAGAGGGTTTAAAAAAAAATCAAAAAGTCCTCTCCTTTGGAGAGGATTTAGGTGAGGCAACTTAAATTCCTTAATTAACTCAATCAACTATTTTCAGAATATATCACTTTAGAAAGGTAATTTTGAATTGTAAATAATCTACCGGATTAATAGACAATAAACTCATGTGGTATAACAATATATTAGAAACCATTGGCAATACGCCTATGGTTAAGTTAAACAAGGTCACCAAAGACATCCCTGCGACGGTTTTGGCTAAGATAGAAACTACCAATCCCGGTAATTCTATTAAAGACCGTATGGCCCTCAAAATGATTGAGGATGCCGAAAAAAGCGGCAAGCTTAAACCTGGCGGTACTATTATTGAAGGTACATCGGGCAATACAGGTATGGGCTTGGCCATTGCAGCTGTTATAAAAGGCTATAAATGCATTTTCACCAGTACGGATAAGCAATCAAAGGAAAAGTTTGACGCCCTGCGTGCTTTTGGCGCTGAAGTGATTGTATGTCCCACAAATGTTGATCCGGAAGATCCGCGTTCCTATTACTCTGTTTCATCCCGTTTAGAACGTGAAGTACCTAATTCATGGAAGCCTAATCAATATGATAACTTATCAAATACTGATGCCCACTATGAACAAACAGGGCCGGAAATATGGGAACAAACTGAAGGTAAGATTACTCACCTGGTTGCAGGCGTAGGTACAGGAGGCACCATATCGGGTATTGCAAAATATCTGAAAGAAAAAAATCCGGCTATACAGATTTTGGGTATTGATACTTATGGTTCGGTATTTAAAAAATATAAGGAAACCGGCATTCTGGATAAAAATGAGATATATCCATATATCACGGAAGGTATCGGGGAAGACTTTTTACCAAAAAATGTTGACTTTAACCTTATAGATCATTTTGAAAAGGTAACCGATAAAGATGCCGCTTTAATGACCCGTGAAATTGCCCGTAAGGAAGGCATTTTTGCAGGAAATTCCACCGGCTCAGCCGTTGCCGGGGTTTTGCAGATGAAAGACAGGTTTAAAGAAGGTGATGTAGTTGTGGTTATTTTCCCTGATCATGGCTCACGTTATATGGGTAAAATGTATAATGAAGACTGGCTGCGCGACCGTGGATTTTTAAAGGAAGAAAAGATGACCGCCCGCCATATCATTGAAAAGAAAGACAACCAGCAGATCATCACCATTGATTGCGAGAAAACAGTTTTAGAAGCAATTAATACTATTAAATCGCTCAATATTTCGCAGATACCGGTAACTCAAAAAGGTATGGTGATCGGCAAGATCACTGAAAGTGATATATTGAATTCGTTAATAGAAAACCCATCCATCAAATCACAACCGATAATCAATATCACCACCAGTCCTTTCCCGTTTGTGGACTTGAACACATCTATAGACAAAATATCAGCAATGATCAATAAAGATAATATAGCCGTATTGGTTGAAAGTAATGGAGACTTTGAGATTATTACACAGTATGATATTATAAATGCGATTTCTGCTTAGGGGATTGGTGAAAGGTTAAAGGTGTTTTTAGTTTACTAATTATATTTACACAATGATGAAAACCTTATTTACAATAATTTTCTTTTTACTTTTTTATATAACTGCCTATTGTCAGCTGGATACTATTGCATCATTTAATTATTCCCAAAAAGGATATAAAAATCAAATTTTACGAAATTATCAAGGTGCACTTCGCGATTATGATTCTGCTATAATGGCTAATCCTAATTATGATAAAGCCTATTTATATCGGGGTTTGGTAAAATATCATTTAAATGATTTAAAAGGTTCTATTGATGATTACACAAAATTTATAGAAAGCAATCCTAAATCTTCAATGGTGTATGATAATAGAGGATACTCCAAATTTGTTCTAGGAGATAATCAGGGGGCTTTAGATGATTATAATACATCCATTACTTTAAACCCAAATGTTTTTAAGGCATATCTTAATAGAGGCGGAGTAAAAAATCGTTTAGGTTTAATCAATGAAGCAATTACTGATTTTAATAAAGCGTTGATATTAAACCCTAACAATGCTGATATATATTTTAATATCGGAATTTCAAAGGGCGCTTTGGATGACAACAACGGAGCAATAGAAGCATTTAATAATGCAATAAAACTTAAACCTGCTTTTGAACTAGCATTCTTGTACAGAGGAACAAATAAAAGTTTGATCAAGGATTACAAAGGTGCTACTGATGATATTAATCAATGCCTTTCGATAAATCCAAATAATAGTGAAGCTTATTTAAATCGAGGGGCATTAAAGCTTGATGAGAATGACAAGGTTGGAGCTTGCGCAGATTTTCAAAAGTCGCTATCTTTAGGAAACAAACGCGCCGAAGACATTATAAATGAGAATTGTAAATAATATCCAATGCTTAAACCTCCAAAAAACCTCAATATATAGATAAAAATACTAATCGTATATTTGATATAATCTTCAAAAATACTCAATGACCACATTAACCATAGAGATACCCGATAGCGAAGTGCAGGAAGTATCGAGCTTTATAAAACAAAAAGGGGGCAAAGTGGTAAAAAAAACTTCGGCGGCAGAGATGAAACGTTCTCAGCACTCATCATTTAAAAAGGGCTTAACAGAAGCGATATTGATTAGCAGGGGAGATATTGAAGGAAACCCGCTATCAAAACTTTGAATAATTCATTTTCAAATCCTCAAATTTCCAAATCTTCAAATTAAAAAATCATTGCAACCTCTTCCAGGCAAGTTCTTTAGTATACTGCTCATTTAAAGCCGGGCCAGGGTGCACCAAAATAAAAACTGCCGTTCCTTTTTCCCTTGCGAGGGGATTTTCAACTTCTCCAACTTTATGGTAACTCTCAAGAGCCGATTTGAAGGTATTTATGTTTCCGCCGCCCTGGTCATCTACATAAATTATATACTGCCCGTCAAGGTTATCAGGCGCCCACAGGGTAAAACTGCTGGCAAGAGAGATTACCTCTGGTAAATTATATGGCTTACCCAAAAGGTGTATAGCTCCTGCCTCCCCGTAGTTATCAGCAAAAATTTGAGTATGTTTCTGCTGTTCGGGAGTGAGGCTTTTCCAGGCTTTGTTAACTAAAGCTGTCATTTCGCCCCATCCCAACATATCGGCGTAATCTTGCGTGGTGGCATGTACTTTATGATCTTCCCAGGTGGTGGCAAAACGTAAAAAAGGCAGGTTTTTATCAGCAAACCTAAAAACAGCCAGTGTTTGGTTTAATGATAATACAGGTAACACCAGCGGGAATAATAAGAGATTTGGAATAGTAAATATAGCGATCACCAATCCGCGCAAAGCATAACCACTGGTTTTTAACCATCTTTCAAAACCAAATCCGCCTGCGGCAAACAGCATTGGGTAAGCGCCAAATAAATAGTAGCTTTTGCCATTCATTACCAGCAAAAAAGTAAATATTAAAACAAACGATACTGCAAGAAACTGGAATTTATGTAGCCTGTAGGAGAATAGTAAAAAAATAAATCCGGTAAGCCATACAAACAACGCAATTCCGTTGACAACCATTTCCTGCATAATAAAACCTGATCGGCTATTGAAATCAAGTTGATTTTTCTGCAGGGTTTTCATATGGGTAAATACCGGCAGGTGATGCTGAAACTGCCAGATCAAATTTGGTAAAAATATAATTAACGCCACTAAAGCAGCCCCTATCATATGCCTGTTTAAAAGCATTTTACGCTGTTTGCTAATAATAATACCAATTATTAAAGAAAAAGTAAAAAACGCCATAGTGTATTTAGTTAGCAGGCCTAAGCCTACTACAATACCGAGTATGTACAAATATTTAACTGACGACGTATTACAGTATTTTGCTAACAGCCAAACAGCAATTACCCACCAAAGCTGATCAAAAACTACCGGCTGAAAAAGATAGCCGCTTGCCGCAAAGGCGGGCGAAAAAATGAGCGCCAGGCACGCAAGGGCAATAGCAAATTTTTTGCCACCCAATTCAATGGTTATTAAACCGGTAAACAAAACAATTAACCCGCTGCAAAAGGTTGGGAAAATACGCGCGGCGAAAACCGAATTACCGAATGCTGAAATGGTAATTTTAGCAAGCAGGGCGATAAATGGGGGCACTTCTTTATAACCCCAATCCAAATGATCGGCCAGTACAAGATGTAAAAATTCATCACGATGAAAGCCGAAATGAGCTATCGCCAATAAATTTAAACTTATTTTAATAATTACAAATATTAGTATAAAATAGACATATGTTGACCTTCGATTTTGATAGGACATTTTTTATTCAGGTTTGGATAAAGGTAGTAATTAAAGGCAAAAGACGAAAGGTTTAGAAGTTAGGTAAAAGGCGAAAGGGTAAAGGTGAAAGGTTTAGAAATTAGGTAAAAGGCGAAAGGGTAAAGGTGAAAGGTTTTAAAACAGGACGGTTTTACCTTTTACCTTTTACCTTTACCCTTTTACCTTTTACCTTTTACTTTTCGCCTTTCACCTCAATTAATGCAATCTCATTTCAGCAAGTTCTTTCTTATACTGCTCATTTAAAGTTGGTTTTGGGTTTACAAGCAAATAGATAGTTGTTCCATTTTCAACTGATAGTGGGTTCTCTACATTACCTATTTTATGATAGTTTTCTGCGTCTAAATTGAATTTTTTTACGTTGTCGCCGCTACGATCATCTACATAAATTATGTACTGGCCATCCAGGCTATCTGGCGCCCATAAAGCAAAACTGCTGTTTAGGGAAATTACTTTCGGTAATTTATATAATTTACCAAAGTGATCTATAGCACCGGCCTCACCATAGTTATCAGCATAAATCTGAGTATGTTTTTGCTGCTCAGGTGTAAGGCTTTGCCAGGCTTTGGCCACTTTAGCGGTAAGCTCTTCCCATCCCAGCATATCGCCATAATTTTGGGTAATAGGGTGTATTTTATTATCATCCCAAATAACAATGAAATTTAAAAAGGAAAATCTTTTTTGTCCGTTACTAAAAATGGCCATTGTTTGGCTTAATGGTAAAACAGGTAAGACAATAGGAAATATTAAAAGATTTGGCAATGTAAAAAAAGTGATTGCTAATGCCTGTATAGCAAAGCCACTTGTTTTTAACCATCTTTCAAAAGCAAAAGCACCTGCGGCAAATAACATGGGATATGCGCCAAATAAATAATAATCTTTACCATTCATTATCAAATAAAATGCAAATATGAAACAGAACGAGTAAGCAAGAAATTGAAACTTATGTAACCTGGATGAGAAAAATAAAAATATAAGACCTGTTAGCCAAATAAACAAAGCTACACCGTTAACAACCAACTGCTGCAAAATAAAATCAGACGGTTTTATAAATTTTAACTGCTCCTTTTGCAGCGTTTTCATATGGGTGATAACTGGCAAATAATGATAAAACTGCCAGATTAAATTGGGTAAAAATATAAGGAATGCTATTAAAGCAGCCACAACAATATGCTTGCTCAACAAAATTTTACGCTGCTTGCTTATAATAAGACCTATAATTAATGCGATTGTGAAAAAAGCCATAGTGTATTTGGTTAATAAACCAATGCCTATCACAGCTCCCAAAAAGTATAAATATTTAACAGAGGATGTATTGAAGAATTTGGCAAGCAGCCAAACTGAAAGTACCCACCAAAGCTGATCAAAGACTACCGGCTCAAAAAGGTAACCACTTGCAGCAAAAGCAGGTGAAAAAATAAGAGCAAGGCATGCAAGAGTTATAGCAAATTTTTTACCTCCAAATTCAACGGTGATTAAGCCGGTTAGCCAAACTACAAGCCCGCTGCAAATTGTAGGGAAAATGCGCGAAGCGAAAAGTGAATCTCCAAAGGTAATTGTAGTTATTTTTGCCAGTAGAGCAATAAACGGCGGCACTTCTTTATATCCCCAGTCCAGGTGGTCTGCTAAATCCAGGTGTAAAAGCTCATCACGCTGGAAACCGAAATTTGAGATCGCCAACAGGTATAAACCTATCTTAATAAATACAAAGATCAGTATAAAACTGGAATATGTTGACCTCCGGTCTTTGTATGGCATTTTTACTTGGGTTGGATAAAGTGTTTGTATAAGGTAAAAGGTGAAAGCGGCAGAAAGGTTTAAAATTAATGAAAAAAATTATCATTACAAGCAAAATTACTCCAACCTTTTGCCTTTAACCTTTCAGCTTTTACCTTTTATCTTAACCTTCCTAAATCCTTACAATGTTTGCCCCAAGTGCAATAAGCCTTTTGTCGATATGTTGATATCCGCGTTCTATTTGTTCAATATTATAAATTGTCGATTTACCTTTTGCTGATAATGCAGCAATGAGCAATGCTACACCGGCACGTATGTCTGGCGAGGTCATTGATATTCCACGCAATTGTACCTGTTTGTCAAGGCCAATAACTGTGGCCCGGTGCGGGTCACATAATATGATCTGGGCGCCCATATCCAGCAGTTTATCAACAAAAAACAAGCGGCTCTCAAACATTTTTTGATGGATCAGTACGGAGCCTTTAGCCTGTATAGCTACTACCAGGCAAATGCTTAGCAGGTCGGGAGTAAAGCCAGGCCATGGAGCATCGGCAATGGTCATGATAGAACCATCAATAAAGGTATCTATCTCATAGTGTTTTTGGGATGGTATATAAATATCGTCACCTCTTAATTCAAAGTGTATACCAAGGCGCCTGAATACATCAGGGATCATGCCCAGTTCCTGGTATCGTACATCTTTAATAGTTATTTCCGATTCAGTCATAGCCGCTAAGCCTATAAAGGAACCGATCTCTATCATATCAGGTAATAAGCGGTGTTCTGTACCACCCAGTTCGGTGACTCCTTCAATAGTTAATAGGTTAGAGCCTATGCCACTTATTTTTGCCCCCATGCGGTTAAGCATTTTACATAATTGCTGTAAATAAGGTTCGCATGCTGCATTATAAATGGTAGTGATGCCCTTTGCTAATACAGCTGCCATTACAATGTTAGCCGTTCCAGTTACTGATGCTTCATCTAATAAAATATAGGTTCCTTGTAAATTAGAAGCATCTACATTAAAAAAACCATTTGAGGGGTCATAATTAAACCGGGCGCCTAATTTTTCGAAACCAAGGAAATGGGTATCCAACCGGCGACGACCAATTTTATCACCGCCGGGTTTTGGTATTGATGCCTTGCCAAAGCGCGCTAAAAGCGGACCGACAATCATGATAGAGCCCCTGAGCCCTCCGCCTTTTTCCTTAAACGCATCTGAAAGGAAGAAATCCAGGTCAATATTTTTTGCCTCAAAACTATAGGTGTCAGATGCAAGCTGTTCAACTTTAACACCCATGTCACGCAATAATTCTATTAGTTTGTTAACATCTTTTATATCGGGGATATTACTGATGGTCACTTTTTCGCCGGTTAAAAGAACTGCTGAAAGAACCTGTAAAGCTTCGTTTTTTGCACCCTGGGGCACAATTTCTCCTTTTAGCGGTTTGCCCCCGTATATTTCAAATGCGTTGTTCATAATTGGTTTAAGGTGTTTGTGTTTGTCCATGGACGATGGTCAATGGTCCATGATTTTATCCTCAATAATAATGGTAAATTTATCTACTGAATGTATTTAACTATGGTCCATGGACTATCGACCATGGACTCATCACATTAATATTTTTTAGCTCCGCCGGTATTACGGTTACGATTTTGGTTATTGTTACGGGGATTATTGTTTGTACGACCGCGGTTGTTTTGATTATTGGTACGACCACGGTTGTTTTGATTGGTACTACTATGCGTGTTTGCACGGTACTCTACACGGTTAAGGTTTATGTTCTCTTCCAGTTTTAACTGCCCACCTGATAAATTATACAGATCTGATAATATACTTTCGTCAGTAACAGAATCCTTGTTCCATTGTACATAAGCCATTTTCATGAAATTGGCTACAGCCTGAACCATGTGTCTCCTACGATCAGGGTCCTCAATACTTTTGGCTTTTTCTATCATCAGCTCTATGGTTTTACCATAATGTTTATATTTAATACGCTGATGAGGGTACCTTAATGGTTCGGGTTTAAGATGTATGGCCTCTGGTGAGGGCTTAGGATATGGTGAATCCACATCTATCTGAAAATCAGATATTATATGTAAATGATCCCATAGTTTATGTTTAAAATCAGCAACATCCCGCAAATGGGGATTTAAAAACCCCATCAGGTCAATTACCACCTGGGCATAGCGGTTGCGTTCTTCTTTGGTCGGCAGCGCAACAATATATTTAACCATATTTTGCAAGTTACGTCCATATTCAGACAGGATAAGTTTATTCCTGGTTGAATTATAATCGAAATTTTCAGGCATAGTTTGTAAAGCCATTTAATTATTTTTTATGAAAGTTTTAAATTAGCGCAGATGTCAGTTCCCGCATTTTTACGGCGAATTGGAGGCTAAAGTTGAATTTTATTAATGTAGAAACGCAAATATAATTCATTTGTGTTGATTTTACAAAATAATTTCTCTATTGTATTCAAGGCAATAAATATAGCGTATCGTGTTTGGTGCCTTGAAGTATTACCATTGTTTAAAGAAAAATTGACCTTACTGATAAATAACGTGTTGTTAATAGCTATTATTGCGAATTAATGCTGTTTGAAGATACTTACTATACTATTGAAAAGCCCTCGGAAGGCCTGTTTCGTGATCGCGGCAGCAAATTTTTGGCTTACGCTTACCCGTTAAATTCCGAGAATGAGCTAAAAAATCATCTCACTCAATTAAAATCCCTTCATCCTAAAGCAAATCACCATTGCTGGGCTATGCGTTTAAGTATTGACAGGTCTGTTTTTCGTTTAAATGACGATGGCGAACCATCCGGAACCGCAGGCCGCCCCATATTGAACACCCTGCTTTCCCGTGATCTTACAAACATAGCTATTATAGTAGTACGTTATTTTGGCGGGACATTGCTCGGTGTCCCGGGACTTATCAATGCATATAAATCAGCAACCGAAGATGCACTTCAACAGGCGGTTATTATTGAAAAAACTGTTAATGATATTTATACCATTGAATTTGATTACCTGCAAATGAATGATGTAATGAAGATCATTAAAGATGATAATCTCACCATTATTAGCCAAATTTTTGATAACGATTGCAGTATCCAATTATCCATCCGTAAAACACAGGTAAATCAATCTTTATCAAAACTTGATAAATTGAGTACTGTTGTTAAATATAACTACAGTTTGTAAAGACTCAATTAACACATTTTGTCGAACGATAGTGAGAAAACTTATACAATATACATAGTCCGCTGTGCATGTTGTATAAGTTTTCTCCTCGTTCCTCGTCGAAATGACATAATTGATTGGGATTAAAAGACGCAAAATATTGCGTCTCTACAACCATTGATCGAATTTCCTAATAAACCAGCCTTTAACTAATTGGGTCAGCAAACAATAGCCAAGCAATATACCTATCAACCATGGGAAAAATATAAATGGCATAGGCTGTAATTTAAATGCAGACGCCAATGGTGAGAATGGTAAATATATTCCAATAGCCATTATGCTTGTTGTTAAAGCTACAACCGGGGCTGTGGCCCAGCTTTGTATAAATGGAATTTTACGGGTACGTATCATATGCACAATTAAAGTTTGTGACAACAAGCTCTCAATAAACCAGCCAGTCTGAAAAAATTCCTGGTGCTGAGGTGAATTTGCTTTAAATACAAACCACAAAACCGCGAAAGTAGCATAGTCAAAAACAGAACTTAACGGACCAACAAACAGCATAAATTTGCCTATGCCGCTTGCGTCCCATTTACGCGGGGTACTAATATAATCAGCATCCATTGAATCCCAGGGAATGGAAATTTGTGAAATATCATATAATAAATTATTGATCAGGATTTGTATAGGCAGCATTGGCAGGAATGGGAGCAATGCACTTGCCCCAAGCATGCTGAACATGTTTCCAAAGTTGCTGCTTGCAGTCATTTTGATGTATTTAATAATATTACCGAATGTTCTGCGGCCATAAATAACACCCTTGCGCAATACCATAAGGTCTTTTTCAAGCAAAATTATATCTGCGCTTTCTTTGGCAATGTCCACAGCGGTATCAACAGAAATACCCACATCAGCATCCCGTAAGGCGGCAGCATCATTAATGCCATCACCCATAAAACCAACGGTATGCCCTTTGGCCTGTAAAACTTTTACCACCCTTGATTTTTGAATAGGACTTAACTTTGCCAGGATGCTTACATTATCTATCTGGTTGGTTAGTTCTTCATCGCTCATGGTTTCCAGGTCCCATCCTAATAAAACATTGGTAAAAGGGATACCCACATCTTTACATATCTTTTTCGCAACAATTTCATTATCGCCGGTAAGCACTTTAACACTAATTCCTAATTTTTGCAAGGCTTTTATGGCGGTGCTTGCAGATGGTTTTGCAGGGTCTAAAAAGCCTATAAAACCTGTGAGGATCATATTGCTTTCATCTGCTTTGCTGTAGTTTAATGGCCGTTCTTCATATTCTTTTACGGCAACCAGTAATACCCTTAGTCCTTCTTCATTTAGCTCTCTGGATTTTTTCAGTACAGTTTCCCGCATTTTTTTATCCATTGGGATAATATCATCTTTCTCTATTTCTAAGCTGTTATCCTCTCCCGGATCAAAGGCATGTGAGCAAAGATCCAATACCTCTTCAACGGCTCCTTTACAGATAAGCAGGTGCTTATGATTGGGTCCTTCCAAAATAACAGACATCCGTCTTCGCTGAAAGTCAAACGGTATCTCATCAACTTTTTTGTATGCCTCACCTTCTTTTAAGCAAGCATGTATATCAACATGTTCTAATACAGCTACATCCAGTAAGTTTTTTAACCCGGTTTGGTGAAAACTGTTCAGATAGGCCCATTTCATTACTTCGTTATCATCAAAACCATAAACATTAAGGTGCCGCTCTAAAACTATCTTGTCCATGGTTAATGTACCGGTTTTATCAGTGCAAAGAATATCCATGGCGCCAATATTTTGGATAGCATTTAAGCGCTTCACAACTACTTTCCGTTTCGACATATTCACAGCGCCTTTAGCAAGGTTAGCCGTAACAATCATTGGGAGCATAGCTGGAGTTAATCCTACAGCGATAGAAATACCAAACAAAAATGCCTGCAGCCAATCATGTTTGGTAAAGCCATTAATTAAAAAAACCAATGGCACCATAACCAGCATAAATCGTATTAAAAGATAACTAACACTATTTACCCCCTTATCAAAGCTTGTTTCAGCACGCTTACCAAGAAGCGATTTTGAGAAAGAACCAAAATATGTCTCTCCTCCAGTATTAACAACAGTGGCAATTGCAGTACCGCTTACTACGTTGGTACCCATAAAACAAATATTATTAAGCTCTAATGGTGACCGCTTTGTAGTCTTGGCTGTCTTGTCTGCAACTTTTTCAACAGGTAAAGCTTCACCGGTTAACATAGACTGGCTTACAAATAAATCTTTTGATTGCAGAATGCGTATATCTGCCGGGATCATATCGCCGGCAGAAAGCTGGATAATATCCCCTGGAACTAATTTCTTTATATCGATCTCTGTTTTTCCTTCGGCCCTTATAACTGTAGCCGTAGTTTTAACCATCGACTTTAGCTTTTCTGCCGCCTGGTTACTTCTAAATTCCTGCACAAATCGCAACATCACACTTATCAACACCATAGTGCTAATAACCGCAACGGTAGTATAATCTCTCTCGCCTGGTCGCTGAATAATAACATCAGTAATGAGTGATACAACAGCTAAAATGAATAAGACAGCTATAAATGGGTCTACAAAAGCCTGTAAAAGTTGAATATACCAGGCCGGAGCTTTTTCATTAACTACTTCATTTTGCCCATATGTTTCTAAACGTTCTTGTACTTCATCAGCTGATAGACCATTTATTTCAGTATTTAGTGTTTCAAGGCAACTTCTATTATCGCTAACGGCTATATTTTTGAGCTTAACGATTGAGGCAGTATCAAATTCCTGCTGGTTATGTCCATTGCTGTTTTTTATAAATCGTGTTTTTTTTATTTTTTCCTTTAAAGCAGTTGGCATAATAAGTCCTCCTCTTTTTAAAAATATATTCTTATAAAGAACATATTATAATGAATAATTGGCCCATAAGGGATACAATACGGTTGCGATATATTTTTTTTCAAAAAGATATTCAGCCCGGACCACTTATGGCACAATGCAGGTGATAGATAAAATGTAAAGAGAGCGGATTTTTAAAGCGGGAAAATATATTAAGATTATGGACAATAGCAATCCATCCGGCTAAAAGAAAATTAGCTGTTGGAAGTGCGAAACAAAAGATGGTAAGTTTGTACCTTACATATCTGTTTGCCTTTCCTGATAACCGGTTGGGCAGTTTTAAGATCATGCTGATAACTATAACTCGGGCCTGTGTCCATTTTATTTTTAATAATTATAATATAAAGCAATAAAAAACTATGCTTTGTATTTCGCGCAAAAGTAGACAAATAATTGGAAAATTTGAAGATGTGTTAATTGAAAATACAAAAAAAGAAATTAAATTAATTTGAAAATTTGAAGATGTGCTAATTTGAAAATTAAAGGAAGAAATTTTCAAATTGCCAAATTTTCAAATTAACTCATTGTCAAATTATAATATGTATTTTAGTCGCATATGCAATCGTTTGAAATAGACAAATCAGATCTGTTGCGCATTGAAGCCGCACTTGAAAGTGATGATGCTGAATTAGAGCGTGTTCTTAAAGAATATCACGCTTCGGAGATTGCTATGCTGTTCGAAAAGCTTCCTCAGGAGGCTAAAGAAAGAATCATAAATATCCTTCCCACAGAAATCGCGTCAGAGGTTATCTCTGAAATGGGTGAAGATCAGAACCCAGGGGAACTATTGATCAACCTTCATCCTGAAAAAAGGTCTGAAATTGTTGAAGAACTTGATTATGATGATGCTACTGATATAATTTCCCAGTTGGATGAGGATGAACAGCATGAAATATTACAGGATATTGACGAAGAGGACGCCCATAGTATCCGTGCGCTTTTAAAATATGATGAGGATACTGCCGGTGGTTTAATGAACTCTGAAATTATTAAGGTTAATATTAATCTTGATAAAAAAGACGCTTTAGAAGAGATCATCAGGCAGTCGGAAGAAATGGAGGAGTTTTATACCATTTATGTTGTTGATGATAATGATATATTGCAAGGCATTTTGTCCATAAAATCGATAATAAAAGCAAGACCAGAGGCACATGTAAAAAATTTGGTAAATACTGATTTTGTATATGTAAAGGCCGATCTTGACCAGGAAGACGTTGCCAGTTTGTTTTCTCAATACAATTTAACTACTATCCCGGTTGTTGGCGATAATATGAAATTGCTCGGAAGGATAACAGTTGATGACATCATCGATGTAATGGAACAGGAAAGCACCGAAGACATTTTAAAGTTCTCAGGTGTTTCTGAAGATGAAGAACTTAGCGGTAACTGGAAAGATGCTGTAAAAAGCCGCCTGCCCTGGCTGGTAATAAATTTAGCTACTGCTTACCTGGCAGCTTCAGTTATCCGTCATTTTGATAGTACGGTTTCGCAGCTCCCAACAATAGCGGCTTATATGACCATTATAGCAGGTATGGGAGGAAATGCCGCAACACAGTCTTTGGCCGTAACAGTAAGGCGTATTTCATTAAGTGATCTTAGCGACAAACAGGCTTATAATACTGTTGTAAAAGAGTTTTTGGTAGGCTTGTTAAATGGCGCGGCAAATGGCCTTATCGTTTTTTTTATTGCCTGGTTTTTTGATGCCAGCCCCATGCTTGGATTAGTTTTATTTTTAGCAATGACCGGCAACCTTATTATTGCAGGCTTAACAGGAGCATCTATTCCATTAGTATTAAAGAGGGTTGGGATAGATCCTGCCGTAGCATCATCTATTATAATTACTACCTTTACCGATTGCGCAGGGTTTTTACTGCCGCTTTGGTTTGCGACTAAACTTTTACTGCATCATTAATTTGTAGAAGGCTATTTATTATGAACTTGATTTGAAAATTTGAAGATTAAGCAAACATTTTCAAATCCTCAAATTTTCAAATTGCTAAATTAATTTTATGCTTCATCCAATTTTTAAAGCTCAATTGCCATTATTGGCGAGATTATTTAAAGAACATAAAATAAAAAATGCCTATGTTTTTGGCTCGGTTGTAAGTGATAAATTTACAGATGAAAGTGATATCGACATACTCATTAATTTTGAGGATGGTCTTGAACCACTAGAAAAGGGAGAAATATGGTGGAATTTATATGATAAATTAAGAGAAGTATTTAACAGGGAGATTGATCTGCTAATAGAAAGTTCTTTAAAAAATCCATATTTTATTGAAGACATAAATGAAAAAAAACAATTGATTTATGCAGCGTGAAATAAAAAAATATCTTTTTGATATTCAGGTTTGTATAGAAAATATTGAAACGTTTCTTGGTAAACCAAAAATGTTTGCCAGTTTTGAACATAATATTATGCTTCAACAAGCTGTGGAAAGAAATCTCGAAATAATTGGAGAAGCAGTGAATAATTTGCTTAAAATTAATCCTGAAGTTAAAATTACCAATGCCAGAAGAATGGTGGATGCTCGAAATAAAATAAGTCATGGATATGATGAAATACAGCCTGTACAAATCTGGAATATTATAATTAATCATTTACCCTTGTTAAAACAAGAAGTTCAAACTCTTTTAGAAGACTAATTTAAAAGTTAAAAAATTTAAAGTATGACCGAAGTTAGATACAACTGGACCAAAGAAGAAATTGCTGAAATATATCACAGACCATTGTTAGACCTGGTTTATGAAGCCGCTACCGTTCACCGGGAAAATAAAGATTATGCAGAAGTACAGATCAGTTCATTGATCTCGATAAAAACAGGTGGCTGTCCGGAAGATTGTGCCTATTGTCCGCAGGCGGCACGTTATAATACAGGGGTTGATGTGCATGCCATTATGCCCAAAGAAGAAGTGGTTGCCGTTGCACAAAGAGCTAAAGATGGCGGTGCTTCGCGGTTATGCATGGGAGCGGCCTGGCGCGAGGTACGCGACAACCGTGATTTTGATAAAGTAATTGATATGGTTAAAGCAGTAAACGAACTTGATATGGAAGTTTGCTGTACGCTGGGTATGCTTACCGAATCGCAGGCACAAAGGCTTGCAGATGCAGGCTTATATGCCTATAACCATAACCTGGATACATCCGAAGAAGATTATAAACGCATTATCACTACCCGCACTTACGACGAGCGTTTAAAAACATTAGAGCATGTACGTAAAGCTAAGATCACTGTTTGCAGCGGCGGTATAATCGGTTTAGGTGAAACTGTTGAAGATCGTATTTCTATGCTTAAAACATTATCAAATTTGCCAAAACATCCGGAATCTGTACCAATAAATGCTTTGGTACCGGTAAAAGGAACACCATTAGCTGACCAGCCACGGGTTTCAGTTTGGGAAATGGTACGAATGATTGCCACCACCCGTATTATCATGCCGAAAACAGTAGTCCGCTTATCTGCTGGTCGTACCGAAATGACATTGGTGGAACAAGCTTTTTGCTTTATGGCTGGTGCAAATTCTATTTTCGCCGGTGAGAAATTGTTGACAACGCCAAACCCGTCTTTTGATACGGACATGGCTATGTTTGAGTTGTTGGGATTAACACCCAGGAAAGCATTTAAGAATGGGAAGCCAGGAGTGGAAAAGGCTTTAGAGACACAAATATAAAAATTTGTCATTGCGAGGTACGAAGCAATCTCCGTCGTGCATTCCCGTTATGCATAGTTCGCGATTGCTTCGTACCTCGCAATGACAAGGTTGTATTTTAATTATTTTAATCATGAAACGAATTAAATTCAACACCACTTTCGAGGAAGACGAAGAAGAGCGTCTGCAATTTTTTGCAAATCTTTCTTATTCTGAGCGTTTAAGGTATTGTTTTAAATTGCGGCATAAATTTAACTTTAATAAACAGGTTTCAGAAAAAGGAAGAATATTTAAAATTTATCATTCATACGATGCCATTTGACATTGAAGATGAGTTCTTAATAAATTTTCTTACTGCAATGCAGAGACATGGCGTAAGGTATATGCTTATCGGTGGCGTAGCTGTTAATTTTCATGGAGTAAATAGGACTACACAGGACATGGATATTTGGTTAGCGCCTACGAATGGTAACCGCGACTTATTTTATAAGGTATTACTTGATTTAAAATATACGGATCAGGAGATTGAAGTTTTAAAGACGGAAGATTTTACGGCGATTTTTAAATGTACAATAGGTGAAATGCCAGATACAATAGACTGTTTAACTATCGTTCATCCTAACATTAGCTTCGATGAAGCTGAAAAAGTAATGATCAGACACGATTTAGGAAATGGTCTTATTCTAAATGTAGTTGATTTTGATTTTTTAAGAAATATGAAGATCTTAACCCATCGTGAAAAAGATTGGTACGATGTAGCCAGGTTAGACGAGCTAAAAAAGAAAAAGTAATTATCCCACCTCAAACTGCAAAGCGCTCAAGTACCGGTAAAGCCCCTGCTCGTTACTGATCAGTTCCTGGTGATTGCCTGATTCAATTATCTTTCCTTTTTCCAGTACGATGATCTTATCTGCCTCACGGATGGTCGACAGGCGGTGGGCGATAATTACAGAAGTACGGTTTTTCATCAATTCTTCCAGTGCTTCCTGTACCAACCGTTCAGATTCCGAATCCAATGAGGATGTCGCTTCATCAAGGATCAAAATAGATGGGTTTTTTAACAGCGCTCTTGCAATAGCAATGCGCTGCCTTTGTCCACCGGATAATTTTACACCTCTTTCGCCTACAATAGTATCGTAAGCTTCAGGGAATGAGGTAATAAACTGGTGGGCGTTCGCCCTTTGGGCAGCTTGTATAATTTCATCTTTCGAAGCGCGCAATTTTCCATAAGCAATATTTTCCAGTATCGATCCTCCGAAAAGCATAACATCTTGCGGTACAATTGCCACCTGGTTACGAATATCTGTCAGTGAATAGCTATCAGCCGGCTTTCCATCAAATAATATAGTACCACTTTGCGGATGATAGAATTGTAAGATCAAAGCAGCCATGGTAGATTTTCCTGAACCGCTTGGCCCTACAATCGCCACTTTCTGACCAGCTGCTGCATCAAAAGATATATCATTTAATACGGTTAATTCTGATCGGGAAGGGTAGGCAAAAACTACATTAGAAAATGAAAGATTACCCTCAATTTTTTGTTTAATAACATTGTCTTGTTCACGAATGGAGACTTCTTCACCATTTTCATCTAAAATTTCCAAAACACGCTCGCTTGCACCAACGGCCTTTTGCATATTGGCATATAACTCCGGGAAGCTGCCCATTGATGCAGCTACAAATATGCCATATATTACAAATTCGGTAAGCTTGCCTATAGTTAACTGTCCGTGACTAACCATTACAGAACCGTACCAAATTACTGCCACAATTGCTCCAAAAAGGCAAAAAACTACAAATGAAGCAAACAGCCCCCGGAATTTTGCGCCTTTAACAGCAAGTTTAACCACATCGCGAAGGTTTTTATCGTATCTGCCCGCTTCGTATGCTTCATTTACAAAAGCCTTTACACTTGCAATCCCTTGCAGCGTTTCTTCAACAACGGTGTTTGATTCGGCAAGCTTATCCTGTGCCTGCCTGGAAAGTTTTCGTATAAACCGTCCAAAAAATACAGCTATCACCACCAAAACCGGCATGATCATGAGTAACGTTAAAGTAAGTTTTGGGGATACAATAACCAGGAAAGTGATACCGCCTGTCAATAAAATTAACTGCCGTATCATTTCGGCAAGGGTAGTGGTTATTGCATCCTGTATTTGCGAAAGATCAGCAGAGATACGGCTGTTAAGTTCGCCAACCCTGCGGTTAGAAAAGAAGTTCATGGGCAGCGTAATCAGCTTAAAGTAAGTATCCCGCCTGATATCAGCAAGTGATCTTTCTGCAACCTGTACAAACCATAAAACCCGGAAAAAAGATACGAATGCCTGTGCAAATAATACTATTAAAGCTAACAAGCCTATACCATTAAGGGTAGCAGGCAAAAAGGAGTATTTATGTTTACCTTGTGCCGCATCAATCAGAGCCCCTAAAAATTGTGGGAAAGACAAACCTACCAGGCTCGATAAAAACAAAAAGAACATGGCAGCAATAAATTTGCCGCGATAGGGTTTAACATAAGAAAGCAGCCGGGCTACCTGTTTTAAGCTTTTGTTATTTATTTTTGCTTTTGGTAGCTCTTTTTCCGATGGATTGCCACTGTTTAGTCGTCCTCTTGCCATTTATGTTATTTGTTTATCCGGATTACAGATATAAGACGATTGTAAGGCTTAAACATTTTAAATCCGTAAAGATTAAGAAAATTAAACCATCCTTTTACTTTTCCGGAAAAGCAGGTACGAAATTAAAATCAGCATGAATATAAACACAGCTATATGAAGTCGCTGTGTTTTTTCTTGTTGTCGTTCTTGTTTTTCTGCATCCACTTTTAACTGATTAACCTGGTTTCTTAGTCTATTAATAGTGTTCATGAAACCAATATTATTTTCTTCAGTTTCCTTTGAATGGCTTTGAACCTGTGTTTGCTGAAAAGTACGAAATTCCAACAGTATTTTTAATTCTTTATATATATCATTATCTGTTTTAACAATGTCCATTAAAATATCATTCGACCTTCGGATGTCTTTTTTTGTTTGAAAACCAAAAATACCGGTATGCATGCTCAAACTCTCATCGTACTGGCCAAATTTGCTGGTCCGTTCAGCCAGCATATTATTAATCTTTTTTCTTTCCAATTGGTAGGCCAGGGAATCGCTGTTTGCCTGGGCCCAAACGTCCGCTGATAAAACACAAAACAAGCATAAGAAAATTATTTTTTTCATGGCTCTATAAAATTAATTACAACACTATCCCCAATATTCAAACCTAATAACCCGCTTGCGTTACCTTTATTAATAGCAATTTCCAAATGGTCGCTTATACCAAACATGCACAATTTTTCTCCTTCAGGTACTTCATTATAATGCCAGCTCAAATGATTAATTGTTTCATTCCGTTTAAAGGACAACAAAAATCGCCTGCCTTGCTGTACCGTATTAAAAAAATCCTTGGTTATATTAGTGATCACATTCTGAAAAGAGTCAATGTAAATAACCGAGCCTTTTATCAGGTTTTTTTCTACTACAGGTTGTAAATTCATTTTTTTCTCAATGCCGCTTACAGGAAGACCAATTTTACTAAGCGCTCCACCTTGCGCAAGGTGGCACGCAGCTTTAACAAAAATATCCGCAAGCGGGAAATGTAAAAATTTAAAATCCTGCATAATGTTTAACTCCACTATTTCATCGGGGTCAGCATCAAACATCAGTGAAAAAATTCCGTTATCTGCCCCAACAAAAAAATGGTTTTTGTATTTGATAGCAAGGTAGCGGGTATCAGTATTGTAAACAGTGTCAATGCCAATTAAATGAACAGTAGCGTCCGGAAAATAATAAAAGCTATTTTTTAATATAAATGCAGCCTGCTGTATATTATAGGCAGCCACGCTGTTAGTAATGTCAACAATATTTACTGAAGGTAATAATTTTAAGATACTGCCTTTAAGAGCGGCCTGGTAAATATCTTTGTCGCCCAAATCAGTAGTTAAAGTTATTATTGCCATTAATTTTTCAAATATTTATCAGTAATCTTGTGGAAGCATTAAGTGCTACAAATATTCAATTTTAATTCATAAAAATCTGCAACCAAAAATCAATTTGTATTGAACGAACTTAAATTGTCAATTGAACAAATCAATCCCGCGGTATTGTGGTGCCCAAATAATGATCATTTTGAGATCATTAAAAAGCAATATCCTAAACTTAAAATTGTAGCCCGCGGCAATGAAGTTAAGATATTGGGTGATGAACACGAACTAAGTGTTTTTCAGGAAAAATTTTCGCACCTCCTCCAGCATGTCGAAAAGTATGAAAACCTTAATATAACAGATCTGGAGCGGATACTGGGATCGAAATCATCAGATAAGCCGGTTGCTGACCAGGCTGTTGATAAGTTTGCAAGTGGCGAAGTTATTGTTTTTGGACCTAACGGGGTTATGGTAAAGGCCCGTACTGCTAATCAACGCCGTATGGTTGATTGTATTAATAAAAGTGATATACTTTTTGCAATCGGGCCCGCAGGTACAGGCAAAACCTATACCGCAGTTGCCCTGGCAGTAAGAGCATTGAAAAATAAAGAAATAAAACGTATAATTTTAACAAGGCCAGCAGTTGAAGCAGGGGAGAACCTGGGATTTTTACCCGGTGACCTTAAAGAAAAAATTGATCCATACCTGCGTCCCTTATATGATGCACTGGATGATATGATCCCGGCGGAAAAGCTAAAGTTTTATCTCGAGAACCGCACAATAGAAATAGCACCGCTGGCTTTTATGCGCGGACGAACACTGGATAACTGTTTTGTAATATTAGATGAAGCACAAAACGCCACTGATATGCAGCTAAAAATGTTCCTGACCAGGATGGGCCCATCAGCTAAATTTATTGTTACAGGCGATGTTACACAAATAGACCTTCCCAAAAAACAACAATCCGGACTTCACACCGCGTTACGCATACTAACAGATATTAAAGGAATTGAGATTGTCTATCTTAACGGAGAAGACGTTGTAAGGCACAAACTTGTAAGAAAGATATTGGAAGCTTACGGGGATATACAGTAAAGTACATTGTATCAAGTAGCAGGTATCAAGTATTTTAAAAGTCAATAAATTTGTCAAAAAAATATCTTGATACTTGATACTAGCTACTTGATACCAGATCTAAAATAATGAATGCACTAAAAGAGACACATTTTAATTTTCCGGGCCAAACGGGTTTTTATAAAGGTAAGGTTCGGGATGTTTATACTATAAATAATAAATACCTGGTTATGGTAGTTACCGACAGGATATCAGCTTTTGATGTGGTATTGCCAGAAGCTATACCTTATAAAGGACAGGTGTTAAACCAAATTGCTGCTAAATTTTTAAAAGCTACAGCTGATATTTTACCTAATTGGGTAATTAATATTCCTGATCCTAGCGTTACTATTGGCCGTATTTGCGATCCTTTTAAAGTAGAGATGGTGATCCGCGGATATCTTGCCGGACATGGCTGGAGGGAATACAGTACAGGAAAAAGGCAGGTTTGTGGCGTAAATATACCTGATGGGTTAAAAGAAAATGATAAACTTCCTGAGCCTATCATTACACCTACAACCAAGGCGTCAATAGGGCATGATGAGGATATTTCAAAAGAACAGATACTGGAAAGGAATATCGTTTCAAAAGCCGATTATGAGCAGCTTGAAAATTATACAAAAGCGCTATTTAAACGTGGAACAGAAATTGCTGCTAAACAAGGACTAATATTAGTGGATACAAAATATGAGTTTGGAAAAGCAGACGGGAAAATTTATTTGATAGATGAGATACACACTCCGGACTCGTCAAGGTATTTTTATAACGAGGGCTATGAGGAGCGTCAAAAAAATGGAGAGCCTCAAAAGCAACTGTCAAAAGAATTCGTGAGGAAATGGTTGATTGAAAATGGTTTCCAGGGAAAGGAGGGTCAAAAGGTTCCAATAATGACAGAAGAAATTGTAAAATCCATTTCTGAGCGTTATATTGAGCTTTATGAACAAATTACCGGCGAAGATTTTATAAAGCCGGATAACCAAGATGTTATAAAAAGAGTTGAACTGGCCATAAATAATGCACTTACTGTATTGTAATTTTTTATTCTTACGCAAAATAATTATATCTTAGCTTTTTAATTAGTACAAAATGAAATTTACTGTTGATAAACACGAAAAATATATTTTGTTGAAGCTCAATGAATCAAAGTTAAATTCATTAATTACGCCTCAACTTAAATCAGAATTGATCCTGATCAACACTGAAGGCCAAAGAAATATCATTTTTGATCTTTCACAAGTAAAATTTGCCGATTCTTCAGGATTAAGCAGTTTATTGGTGGGTCACCGTTTATGCAAAAATGCAGCAGGTACCTTTATCCTTACTGGCTTAAATGAGGCTGTTGCACGTTTAATAACTATTTCGCAGCTTGATAATGTGCTTTCAATTGTTCCTACACCAGAGGAAGCTATTGACCTTGTTTTTATGGAAGAGGTAGAAAAAGAGTTGAAGAAAGAAGCAAAATAAGCAACCCTATTGTTTACCAAGTATGAAATTTGAAGTAACAATACTTGGAAGCAGTTCTGCAACCCCTATTTATAACCGAAACCCATCATCACAAGTTCTTAATATTAATGAACGCCTGTATTTAATCGATTGCGGCGAAGGCACACAACAACAATTATTACGTTTTGATATTAAGGCCAGTCGTATAGACAATATTTTTATTAGCCACCTTCACGGGGACCATTACCTTGGCCTGGTAGGCCTTCTTTCGTCGTTACATCTTAACGGGCGAAAAAAAAGTTTAAATATCTTTGGCCCGGCCCCGCTAAAGGAAATCATTGATTTGCAATTAAATTATTCCGAAACAATATTGGAATATCCCCTGGAATACAAATTTACAAACCCACTCGCTGCAGAAGTAGTTTTTGAAAACGCTGATATTATCGTTGAAACCATACCTCTTGACCACGGAATTGCCTGTACCGGCTTTTTAATCAGGGAAAAGAAAAGGATGAGAAAGTTGCTTAAAGAAAAACTTGCAGAGTTAAATATTCCTATCGAATATTATTCAGCAATAAAAAAAGGGCAGGATTATTTTTCTCCGGATGGTACAATATATAAAAATGAGATGCTTTCTTTAGATTCTGAAGAACCTAAATCATATGCATATTGTTCTGATACACAATACAATGAAAAGTATTTCAATCAGATCAGTAATTCAACAATGTTATACCATGAGGCAACATTTTTAAATAATATGCTGGAGCGCGCCACTGAAACCCGTCATACTACCGCGTTACAGGCAGCAGAAGTTGCATTAAAAACAAATGCAAAAAAACTATTGATCGGTCACTTTTCAGCGAGATATAAATCTTTAACAGAACTCCTTGACGAAGCCAGAAGCATTTTTCCGGAAACGGAATTAGCTATTGAAGGCAGAACCTTTATTGTTGGAGATTAGAGGCTGGAGTTTAGAGATTAGGTGAAGCTGTCTTTCAAACCTCTGATCTCCTATCTCTAATCACCAAATCTATTTCTTCTTTCCACCAAAAACCGAGAAACTTACATAATTTTTTGGGTGCGCTTTAATATCAATAAATAAATTGTCGAGGTTTTTAGACGCGTTATTCAGATTTTTATAAAGCTTATCATCATTAATTAGCAATCCAATACTGCCCTTATCACTATTTATTTTACTAATAGCTACCTGCAAATCTGTCACGGCTTTATTAGCATTTTCAAGTGTTTGTTTAAGGTTTGAATTGGCAACGTCGTTACTGATTTTATCAAAATTAGTAGTAATGCCGGTTAAATGTTCAGTGCTGGTTTTTAAATTTACCGAAACGGCATCTGTATTTGATAAGATAGAATTAATATGTGTTGTTTGACTGCCAATAAGCGCATCAATTTTTTTAGTTGCTCCTTCGAGCGTTTGCAATGAGTTGGCTATACTTAAAAAGCTCCGGTCAACGTTTCTTTGAAACTCAGGATTTAATATTCTATTTATAGATGCCAGCGACGAATCTAATTTAGTAATAAGATTTTCGGCTTTCATTTGAATCGGCTGTAAACTTTGAGCTAAGCTACCCTGTATGTTTGCACGTAAGGTATCCTTATCCTCTGCAAAGGTATTGCTGTTGCCGTACTCAAAAACAATAGCTTTACTGCCTAAAAGATCAGTGCTTACCAATTTAGCCAGCGTATTTGATGGTACTTTATATTCTTGTTCAACTTTAAGCTCTACAATTGTACGTCCATCAGGTAAAAGCTTCATATTAGAAATCCGCCCAATGGGAAACCCGTTTACCAACACAGGTTTTGATACCGATAGGCCATCAACGCTTTTATAAACAGCATAGAATCTATTAGAGCTCGAAAAAATATCATTTCCCTTTAAAAAGCTATATCCTAAAATAAGTATAGTAATTGCAATCGCAGTTAATGCGCCTATTTTAGTTTCGTTTGAAATTTTCATAGATGATAATAGATAATAGATATGAGATTCGAAATTTTGAGTTGTAAAAATCGGAAAGGTAAGCAATTACAAACTAATTTTACCTTCATGTTTCACATCTTAATCTCATATCTTCTTCACGGTGATACTGATTCTACTTCGTTTTTGTAATTCTGTAACGCTCTAACTATAGATGCCACTATTTCATTTTGACCGTCTTCCGAATTCAAATAAGCCTCATCATCAGGGTTATTGATATAGCCAGTTTCAATTAGGACAGCTGGCATGGCGCTATGGCATAAAACCAATAAACCTTGTTCCCTTATTCCTTCGCTGTGTCTTCCATCGGTTTGAACAAATTCATTATTAATCAATTCTGCAAAATGTATACTTTGTTTACGGTATTTACGCTTATATTCATTCATCAGTATCAGTGATCCCGGATCATTAGGGTCAGGGTTGGTATTCATTTCAGGATCATCTTCAATCAGGTTTTCTTTAATAGCTTTTTCTTCTTCCTTAGTGCGGTGAAAACCATAAACCAGGACCAAAACACCTTTGCCTGAGCGATCCGGAACTTCAACAGTACGATAAACAGGTTTATGATGTTTGTGACCAACAACTTCACGAATACGTCTGTCCGACAATGAATTACAATGCAAAGAAATAAAGAGATCTCCTTTGTTTTCATTGGCAATATCTGCTCGTTTTTGCCACGCAACATCATCCTCTGTAGTACGTGTCATAACTACCTTTACTCCCGACATATCTTTTTCTATCGCCTTTTGCAATTTAAATGCAATAGCAAGCGTTACATTCCTCTCTAAGGAATAGGAACCTCTTGCCCCTGGAGAAAAATGGCCAGCACCAGAATGCTCGCCACCGTGACCGGGATCGACAATAATTGTTTTAAGTTTATAACCAGTACTGGTAACAGTATCTTTTTTTAAAGGTGAAGGTAATGCAAACGAAAAAAACGGTATCAATGCCATTAATATCGATAAACCACAAATCAATCTTTTCAATGCCCTATTTTTCATTATTTTTGAACGCTGTTAATATATTTTGCAAAAATACTATTCATAATTAATTTTGAAATCTATAAGTCTTTTTTTTCTGCTTGCAATTATTTTGATAGTACATGTGATAGCTGCATCACATAAGTACGGTAACTATAATTATAAACATAGGTCAAAAGCCGATACTATTATAAAGTTAGATACTATTAAAGACCGAAAACTCCTTAAAGGTAAGAAATCTAAAGCGAATTCAAGAAACAAAAACGCGGTATCTAAAAGCGATACTACGAAAAAAAACGCTAATGGGTTACAGTCACAAGTAATATCGCATGCCGAAGATTCAGTGATTACTGACAAAAATCATGAAATTACTTATCTGTATGGTAATGCACGTGTAAAATATGATGATTTTGAATTAGATGCCGATTATATAAGGGTTGACCAAAAAAATCATTTATTATTTGCCAAAGGAAGTATTGATCCTGTTACCAAACGATATGTAGGGAAACCTATTTCTAAACAGGGTAAGGATAAACCGTTAATATCCGACTCCTTACTTTTTAATTATAAAACAAAAAAAGGAAAACTTTACAACCCTTCATCTGAGCAGGGGGGTAATTACCTTTCAGGCGGGCAGGCCAAAAAACTAAATGAAACTGAGGTAGCTTATCGCAATGTTCTTTTTAGCACATGTGACCTGCCTTATCCTGATACACATTTCGGAATAGTGATTACGCAGGGCATTGCCGAAAAAAACCGGATTATTTCTGGTCCTGCATATCTTGAAATAGAAGGAATACCGCTTCCCTTAGCTATACCGTTCGGCTTTTTTCCTAAGCCTGACACACGGACATCAGGTGTAATTATCCCTACATTCGGCGAAGATCAAAAGCTGGGTTTCTACCTCCGTAATTTTGGATATTATTTAGGCCTAAGTGATTATATGGATCTTACCAGTATGGCGACAGTTTATTCGAAAGGATCTTACGAGTTGAATGAAACCATTCATTATTTAAAACGCTATAAATATGGCGGTAACCTAACTTTAGCCTATGGTTCGCATAATTATAACCTTCCTGGCGATCCGCCGGTCAAGGATTTTAATATTACCTGGTCACACAGCCAGGATCCTAATGCACACCCCGGCAGCACTCTTAGTGCTTCTGTAAATGCAGGCACACAAACTTATTATCAAAACAACCCGGGCTCAGTAAATTATAATTCTCAGTCCCTGATACAAAATAATTTACGTTCATCAGTTAACTACAGTAAAACCTGGGCCGGGACGCCTTTTAATTTAAGTATGGGCCTCTCACATAGTCAGGATCTCACCAATAAAACAATTTCGCTTCAATTACCTACGCTTAATTTTTCAATGGCATCTTTAAGTCCTTTTGATTCAAAGGATAGGGTTGGAGAACAAAAATGGTATCAAAAAATAACGATTAGTTATAATTTGCAAGCTTCAAATGAACTTGATAATATACCCTCATCACAGTTATTCCAGGGCAATACTTTAATTAAAAATTTACAAACCCATTTCATACATACTATTCCTGTTGGCTTAAGTTTAAATGTATTAAAATATTTTCAATTCAGTACAAATGTTAACTACACAGAACACTGGTATTTGAAAACCATACGAGAACAATATGTGAGAGGAAACCCTTTCGGAGATAATGTACCGGTTAAGGATACTATCAATGGGTTTAAAAGGGCCGATTCGTATACTTTAAGTACCGGTCTATCAACAAAGCTTTATAGCACCATATTATTTAAAAAAGGGAATATAGAAGGCCTCAGGCATGTGATGACACCGTCGCTCAGCTTTAGTTACAGCCCTGATTTTTCAACTCCGGGTTATGGATATTACAAAACCATTGTTAGTAATGCTACTGTTCCTTATCCTTACTCCAGTCTAACTTATTCTATTTTTCCGGATGGTTTCCCTTCTCCCGGAAAACAGGCTGGGGTAGGGTTTAATCTTGATAATACGCTTGAAATGAAATTAAAGCCAAAAACTACTGATACTTCTGGTAAGCCAAGAATAATTCCAATACTACAAGGTCTGTCAGTTTCAACTTTTTACAATTTCGCACAAGATTCACTCAGACTTTCTCCAATATCTTTTTCAGCACATTCAGCTATATTTAATCAAAAAGTGAACCTTAGTTTTTTTGGTTCATTTAACCCGTATGTCGTACAAGTAATTGATTCTGTTTCTGGTGGTCAGATAGTACGTTCCACGAGGGAAATTAATAGATATACCTTCCAGGATGGTAAATTTCCAATGCTTACATCATTTAGCTTTTCAATGAGCGGCAGTTTAAATTCAACGTCTTTTAGTCCCCACGCGCCTGTTCAGTCTGGCACTAATTTGCGAAATATTAACCCGCAACAAGCCCAGCGTTTAGCGTTTATTAATAGCGACCCAAGCGCTTATGTAGATTTTAATGTACCCTGGAATCTTTCTTTCAATTATAATTTTAGTTATAACAATAATGTAATTAATACTAATACTACCAATTCCCTTATGTTAAGTGGTGATTTTAACCTTACTGCCAAATGGAAAATTCAGTATAGTACCAGTTACGATTTAAGGGCATTAAAGCTTAGCGGCGTTCCTCAATTTACAATTTACCGTGATTTGCATTGCTGGGACCTTAATGTTCAATGGGTTCCCTTTGGGTACTATAAATCATATAATGTTACTTTAAAAGTAAAGGCAGCAGTTTTACAGGATTTAAAACTTAGTAAAAGGAGCGATTATACCAATAACTCAACATACAATCAATACTAATGTTAGCAGAAATAATTACAATAGGCGACGAAATTTTGATCGGGCAAATTGTTGATACCAATTCGGCCTGGATAGCGGGCGAACTAAACAATATTGGTATTCGTATAAAGCAAATATCTTCAGTATCTGATGATCGCCAGCATATTTTAACTGCACTTGATGAAGCAAGCAGGAGAGCAGATATTATTTTGATTACCGGCGGACTTGGCCCTACCAAAGATGATATCACCAAAAAAACCATTGCCCAATATTTTAAAGTTCAGCTTATTGAAAATAAGGAGGCCCTAAATAATGTAGCCAATATATTTGCGCGTTATAACAGGCCATTGCTGGAAGTAAACAGACAGCAGGCCATGGTTCCTGAAAATTGTGAAGTAATACTAAATAAAAATGGAACTGCACCAGGTATGTGGTTTAATGTGGATGGGAAAATATATATTTCTATGCCGGGAGTGCCGCACGAGATGATGTATATGATGGAAGATGCGGTTATACCAAAACTTAAATCGACATTAAAGCTTCCTGTTATTATTCATAAAACAATTTTAACGGTTGGTGAAGGAGAATCATTTTTGGCAGAAAGGATTGCTGATATTGAAGATTCTCTTCCATCAAATATTAAGCTGGCTTATTTGCCAAAACTTGGCCAGGTTAGGTTAAGGCTTAGCGGATATGGTGAAGATAAAGCTGTTTTGGAAAAAAAAGTAAATGAATTTGCAGACAAAATAATTAACAGGATTAGCAGTGTTGTTGCAGCCGAAGAAGATATTCCTATAGAAAAAGTTATATTGAATTTTATGGGTGAAAAAGGTTTAACATTATCAGTTGCCGAAAGTTGCACTGGTGGCTACATCTCCCATCTTTTAACACAACATGCCGGCTCATCAAAAGTATTTATTGGAGGAGCTGTATCTTATTCAAATGAACTAAAGGAAAGTGTATTAGGTGTAAAAAATGAAACCTTGCTGCAATACGGTGCCGTAAGCAAAGAAACAGTCACTGAAATGGTTGAAGGCGCTTTACTAAATTTTAAATCAGATTATGCCATAGCTGTTACGGGTATTGCAGGTCCGGATGGAGGCACACCTGAAAAACCGGTAGGAACAGTTTGGATTGCAGTTGCATCAGTAAACAAAAAAGTAATAAATAAATTTACATTTGGTAATAAAAGAAAACAAAATATTGAAAGGGCCGCTATTTCAGCGTTTAATATGTTAAATATTTTACTTCACGAAAACTCGTGAATAATCACAAAATCCGGTATTTTTGCAACACTAATATATATACTGTCTAATGGCTAAATATAAACTCTTACTACCTAAAATGGGGGAAAGTGTTGCAGAGGCAACTATAATTAAATGGACAAAAAGTCCAGGGGATTATATTGAGGCTGACGAAACAGTAATGGAAATTGCTACTGATAAGGTTGACTCCGATGTTCCTTCGCCAGTTCCGGGAAAGTTAATTGAGCGGCTTTATAATAATGACGATGTTGTTCAGGTAGGTGCTGTTATAGCCATTATTGAAACAGATGAGCCTGAAGAATCTATTAAAAATAATATTTCTGCTTCCGAATATTCTAACTCCGGCGAAGAACATTCCGGATCCATTGATCCGTCAAATGCTATTCAGGAAGCTCACCAGCAAGTAAAAAATGAGCTTGATCCTGCCCCGGTGAATGAAGTAAAACGCAATGAAGAACAACAAATATTTGCTGAATCAGTACCTTATACAGAACAGTTAGAGCAAAAACGCCCTGTTCAAACAGAAGATTCCAATAAAGGCTCTTTGCGTTTCTATTCACCTTTAGTTAGAAATATCGCTGCCCAGGAAGGGATCAGTATTACTGAACTGGAAAAAATTCCCGGAACCGGCGCTGATGGCCGTTTAACTAAGGATGATTTGTTAAGCTATATACAAAATAATTATCAATCAGCATCAGCTTTGCAAAATGGTAAAACATCAATTACACAAGCTCCTGCTGATAATTCATCAGAACATAAAACGGCGCCTTTAACTGCTGCATCCCCGGTAATAAATAGTGAAATGCGGCAGCCTGCTGCTCAAGTATCTGAACCTGTTATTAAAAGTCCGGAACCAAAACCAAGTCCTGAAAAGCAACAGCCTGTGCCGCTGAAGCCAGAATATACTGAAAACAAAGTTGGTAGCGGTGCATTTGTATCTGCCGGAGATGAAATAATTGAGATGGATAGAATGCGTCGTTTAATTGCCGATCACATGGTAATGAGCAAGCACGTTTCGCCGCATGTAACTTCGTTTGTTGAGGCAGATGTAACCAACCTGGTTTTATGGCGGGAAAAAATTAAAGGTAGTTTCGAAAAACGGGAAGGTGAAAAGATTACGTTCACACCAATTTTTATTGAAGCCGTTGTTAAAGCAATAAAAGATATGCCCATGATCAATATTTCCGTCAACGGCACCCAGATCATAAAAAAGAAAGATATAAACATTAGCATGGCAACCGCTTTGCCAAGCGGCAATCTCATTGTTCCTGTCATTAAAAAAGCAGATGAGTTGAATCTTATTGGTCTTACAAAAGCCGTTAATGACCTGGCAAGCCGGGCACGAAATAATAAACTTAAGCCCGATGATGTTCAGGGTGGTACATTTACTATTACAAACGTTGGTTCATTCGGAAATGTAATGGGAACGCCAATAATAAACCAGCCGCAAGTGGCTATATTAGCGGTTGGTGCTATCAAGAAAAAACCTGCCGTAATTGAAACTTTGCAAGGAGATATGATAGGTATCCGTCATATGATGTTCTTGTCCCTATCTTATGATCACCGTGTGGTTGACGGTGCATTGGGTGGCTCATTTGTAAGGCGTGTTGCCGATTATTTAGAAAACTGGGACTCGGAAAGGGAAATTTAATTTTTACCTGTTAATGGCATAAATTTGGCCACCAAGGAATAAGTATTAACGTCTTGTATAAACTTGTTCCAACATGTACAGGCTATGAATTGCTTGACATTCTATTACTTCCGTAATTTGAATCAAACAGCAATAAATGGAAATATTAATTAAGGTGGCACGTATATCTTACGGTATCCTTGTAGCAGCTTTAGGAGTTCAGCAAATTTTTTATACAGATTTTCGTCCGGTAATTTTACCTCCATGGCCAGCTTCATGGCCAGGGCACACTTTTTTCGTATATCTTTTAAGTGCAATAATTATTATAGCGGGCACTGCAATTGTTTTTAACAGAAAAGCAAATATTGTATCGCTCATTTTAGGAGCCATGTTTCTTTTGTTATTTCTTTGCTGCCAGATTCCTTATGAACTAATTGCCGACCCATATTATAAACATCTTGGCGAATGGGGTAATGCCGAAAAAGAGCTTGTATTAGCAGGCGGGGGCTTTGTTATTGCTGGATCTTTTCCTTCTGGGAACGAAAGCAATCAAAAGGAGTCCTTAATCATAAACTTATTAAAAAAAATCATCCCCCTTGGCAGCGTTTTCTTTTGTATAACGATGGTCAGTTTTGGTATCGACCACTTTTTGTATACAAAAGGCATATCTGTACTTGTTCCTGCCTGGATTCCCGGCGCTATGTTTTGGACATATTTTGCGGGAATTGCCCTTTTTTGTTCGGGTGTGATGATAATTTTGAGGATCAATCTAAAATTAAATGCGATCCTTCTAGCTTTGATGATCTTTCTTTGGTTGCTTGTCCTGCACATTCCCAGGGCAATAGCCGATCCCTACAGTCTACAGGGAAACGAAGTATCAAGCGTATTTGAAGCCTTTGGATTTAGTGGTATTGCTTACCTTATGGCTTATGGGTATCGTACAAAGAAAGTCTTGAGTCAAAAGTCTTAAGTCGTGAGTAAAAAGAATATTAAAATGCTTGTGGCTTACGATTAAAGATTATTGACTTGCTTCAGTCTTTGCAAGACTTTTTTGATCAAATTTCCTTGTGGCTATTTCATAAATGATCTTTAGCCATATGAGTACACAGGGCAGTGCTTTTAATTTATAAGGAACTATATAATGGTCTCTTAAATACCTGGGGAAAAGATCCGAAGGGGAAAGGATAGTTAAAATAAGCGCTAAAACCAACAGAAATATTTCCAACGGCGTAACGGGCCTTTCAAGGTTCATAAACCAAATGCCTACCCCCACAATGGCGATGATATAAGTAGGTGACTCTGATGAACTGCTGAAAATAATTACAAAAATTAAGGTTGATGCCAGCAGCAATAATTGATAGGGTATAACTTTAAAATATTTTGTCCGGAAATACCAAAAAGAAAAAAGTAAAATGCCCGGTATTAACACGGTTAAGTTTGATAGCTGCCGGTAATTAAATAAATGACGGATTAAGCCCATAGCAGAAATGTCTTGCAGGCTTGGGCCGATGTTACTCAGATTTTTTGATACAAGGTCTCCGTACCAATCGCGATAAGTTTGAATGATATAGGAGGGGGAGGAGATGAGCATTGGCAATACAAACAATACAACCGACCAAAACAATAGACTCAAAATAAACTTTAGCTTATCTTTTGAAAGGAAAAAGAAGGCAAGCCCTACAATGCCGTAAAGTTTTATAAATGTTCCTAAAATAATGACAAAAGCAGCCCAAAAATCTTTCTTGTCCCGGATAAATACGAAGCTCAAAATAATTAAAGTGCCGATTAAAGGGTTTATCTCCACGTTTGAAGAAGATGTCATCAATTCATGGGCACAGATCAGTAAAATTACTATGTATTGGTTTTCTTTTAGCGGTAATAACTTTATAGCAATGTACAAAGCCCAGGCGTTAAACATTACCCAGAGTATAACGCCCAAGCCATCAGGCAATAGCGCGAATGGAGCCATTAAAAAGGCGAAAACCGGGCCGTAATGGTAAAGATCATTGTAATGCTGGGGCTGGGGCCCGAAAGTGGGTAACTGGTGTATTACATTCAGAAATCCGTATTTATAAACAAAGTAATTATTATGAATATGATTGAGAATGACACTCTTAACTACAGCAAATAAACTCAGACCAAAATAAAGTGTTAATACTAAAGGTTTATTATGAACGAGTTTTGTGAGTTTTGACATTAGTTTTTACCGGTGTGCTGCAAATATAGTAAACCGCATAGTTAGCAATTCAAATTTAGTTAACTTGTTAGCTTAAAGGTAAGGTAATGATAAATTCAGAACCCTGACTTTCCTGACTATCAACATTAATAGTTCCGCCATGTCCTTTCACAACCATATCATAGGTTAATGAAAGCCCCAACCCAGTTCCTTCGCCCGTTGGTTTGGTAGTAAAAAACGGCTGCATAATTTTATCTTTAATAGCATCAGGAATACCGATCCCGTTATCTTTTACTTTAATGATAACCCAGCCGTTTTCAATCGCGGTCGAGACTGATACCTCCGGCTTATAATTTTCACCCACTGTTTTCCACTTTTGGTTAACAGTATAAAAAGCATTATTAAACAGGTTGAGAAATACCCGGCTAATGTCCTGTGGAATTACATTTACCTTCGGAAGATTGGCATCAAAATTTGTAATTAGTTGCGCATTGAAAGATTTGTCCCTTGCTCTTAGCCCATGGTAGGCCAGGCGCATATTCTCATCGGCAAGGGCGTTGATATTGGTTTGCTCTTTTGCTCCGCTGCCGGATTGACTATGCTTCAACATACCCTTCACGATAGCGTCCGCACGTTTGCCGTGATGGCTGATCTTATCAAGGTTTTGGGTAAGATCGGCAGCAATAGCTATTACCTCTTTATTGTTACCAGCTTCAGCTTCTTCTTTAAGCTCTGTCAACAGCTCAACGCTTACTTCCGAAAAGTTATTTACAAAATTTAGTGGGTTTTGTATTTCGTGTGCGATGCCGGCAGTGAGTTCACCCAGCGAGGCCATCTTTTCGGATTGGATAAGTTGGGTTTGGGTAGATTTTAGTTTTGACATGGCTGCTTCTACTTCCTGCTTTTGCGCCTGGAGTAATTGGTTGGCCTTTGCTCTTTGTTTACTTACACGCCAAAAGATAAACGCCAGTATTAAAAGCACAAGCACGCCGGCAAATAATACATATATCCGGATATTGTTGCGGGCCTGCACATGGGCATCCTCTATATCGCGCTGCCTCTGTTTTTCATCAAAATCCAATGATAATAACTGTTTTACCTTGTCCTGACTGAAAAGACTGTCTTTTGTCGCGCTGGTTATTTTCAAATATTTATAAGCCTGTACTAAATTGTGGTCTTCCTCATAATAGGAACACAAAACCTTCCCGGCGTTCAAAATGTCCTGCAGAAATTTTTCCTTTTGAGCTGCTTCAATAGCTTGTTGTGCGTAATATTCAGCCGAATCCTGCTGTTTATACCGATGAAACAGTTTTGCGGCACTCAGGAAAGTACTGCTCAACGTTTCTGGGTCATCATTCGCCGTTGAAATGGAAATCGCATCCTGGTACCGTTTTAACGCAGCTTTTTTATGCCCCCTGGCTATTTCCACTTCGCCGAGGTCGCGCTCAATAATATTTAATATGTCCTTAAAATGATTTTTCCTTGCGTCACTTTCACAGATTCTCAGGTAATACTCTGCCGAGTCAATTTTGTTTGTATACAGGAACACTTCAGCAACACTCATAAGCAGTGTACTATGCAGCTCCCTTTCATTATGCCTTTTTATGACATGCGTAGCGATGTAAGTATTCCATAACTTCAGCCCCTGTTTTAAATAAGGCAACGCTTTTAAATAATCCTGTTTTTGAACATAATCATAGCCAACATTATTATAGATGAGTACCATATTTGGGACATTGTTAACGGTTTCGAAAAGCTTTAATGCCTTAAAATTTAGTGAAAAGCTTTTTACATAATCGCCTAAACCGGCATATGAGGAGGCCATATGAGAAAGTGCTCTGCCCTGATCTTTCAAGCGACCCAGTTTTACCGCCAGGCCATAGGCCTGCTGCGCAAATATCAGGCAAGAATCGGGCTTAGATTGAAAATAATAAAGAGATAAACTATGTAACAGGCGTAACCTGGTGGTATCGGGAGTGTTTGCGTTGTTTAAGGCCTGCCTAAGGCTGTCGGCCTTTTTACTTTGTGCAACAGCTATTAGTGAAATAAAAAGCAATAAAAAGATTAAGGCCGTTTTTTTCATTGTCTTTCAGTTTACAGGTATTGAAATAATAAACTCCGACCCTTCACCCTCTGTACTGTCAACCTTGATACTTCCCCCATGTCCTTTCACCACCATATCATAAGTCAATGAAAGACCTAACCCTGTGCCTTCGCCCGTTGGCTTAGTTGTAAAAAACGGTTGCATTATTTTATCTTTAATAGTATCGGGTATACCAACACCATTATCTTTTACTTTGATAGTAATGTGGCTGTTTTCTGAATATGTAGTTATGATTACTTCTGGTTTATAATCAGCACCTGCTGCTTTCTGCTTTTGATTTACTGCATAAAATGCATTGTTGAACAAATTGAGTAATACCCTTCCAATGTCCTGCGGGATGACGTTTATTTTAGGCAAATCAAAATTAAAATGTGTGACAATTTCTGAGTTGAAGGATTTATCTTTTGCACGCAAACCATGGTAGGAAAGGCGCAGGTATTCATCAGCCAAAGCATTAATATCTGCGGATACTTTTTTGCCGCTGCTATTTTGCGAGTGTTGCAACATCCCTTTTACTATCGCATCAGCACGTTTGCCGTGGTGGTTGATCTTTTCTTCATTATTGATAACATCGTCTGCAATAGCTTTTACCTGGTCAAGATTTCCGTTATCAATCTCATCTTTCATTTCAGTAAGCAGATCTTTATTTACTTCCGAAAAATTATTTACGAAGTTTAACGGGTTTTGTATCTCATGTGCAATACCGGCAGTGAGTTCACCAAGGGAGGCCATTTTTTCGGATTGGATAAGTTGAGTTTGGGTAGATTTAAGATTATTAAGTGTGCTTTCTAATATTTTATTTGCTTTATGTTTCTGCAAATTGTTACGGTAAAGTATTAGTGCGATGATGAGGAAAATACCCAATCCGATAAGCAATCCATAGGTTCTGATCTTGTTTTGATAAAGTACTTTGTCTTTTTCCAGGTCTTGTAAACGAAGTTGCTCCTGAAAGGAGATGTTCTGAAACTGTGCTAAATCTGCAATCCTTTTTTTATATATGCTGTCTTTAGTAACCAGGGCTAACCCTGCGTATTTAAAGGCGCTATCCTGTTGTTTTCTTAATTTATAACTATTATAAAGGTCCTCGTATGCCGTGCTGATATTAACTCGCTGGTTTGTTAGTGCACTTAAGGCTTTTAAAGTTTTCAATAATTTGATGGAAAAATAGAGGCTTGAGTCTTTTTCCTTGTCCGCCAGGTAAAGATTAGTCAGCTTGTTATAATTCCATAGCATGCTGGATAAGTTGTTTTCTTCAGCGGCTGAATTAACGCCTTCGTAATAAAACTGCTTCGCCTTTACCTTATCGCCTTTTTTCAAAGCAATATCTCCGATGCAACCTAACATGTAACCCAGGTATTTTTTTTGCCCGGTCTTTATGGCAAGGTTTCGTGCCCAGTTTTCAAAAATTAATGCAGAATCAATTCTGTTAAGGTCTATATAAGCAGCTCCCAGGTTCATGTCGGCAAGCATGATACGTCCTGGATTATTAATTTCCCGGCCAATTCTTTTTGCCTCCTTAAAATGATAGATCATCTGTTCCGTATTTTCTGTTCTGTCCATTAAAATGGCAAACATGTGGTGTATGAGGGATAACATTAAAAGCCTTGTTTTTTCGGGCGTTGATGGATGGTTTATAAACCAGCTATTACTGGCGTTTTTGGGGTCGCCCGCAACTGCAAATGCTTGAAGCAAACTCTTAAGTGCCTCCGCATAATGGGCTGAGCCTGTTAATTCATAACCTTTATTGGCAAGCGCTCTTGCAATTAACAGTTGTTTATTATTTCTCTTTGCCAGTAACAAGGTCTGTTCAACATAATAAAGTGCACTATCTCTGTTGGTTTCTTCAAAGTAAAAATAAGCCTCCATATTCGCCCGGTAGCGTAAAGAGTCGTTCGACGCATTTTTTAGCGCCCGGGCAGTACTGTCAGGTAAATGCCGTTGCGCATTTATTACTGTCGGTAAAATCATCAGTAATAATATTTTTATACAGGTTCTCATGTAATATGCTTAGTTGGTTGGTAATTGAATACTAAATTCCGAACCATTGCCTTCAATACTATTAACCTGTATGCTGCCTCCATGCCCCTTCACCACCATATCATAAGTTAATGAAAGGCCTAAACCTGTTCCCTCACCTGTTGGCTTGGTAGTAAAGAACGGCTGCATGATTTTTTCTTTGATAGAATCAAGGATGCCAACACCGTTATCTTTTACCTGGATAATTAGTTGTCCTTTTTCGATAGAAGTAGTCACAGATACTTCAGGCTTATATTCTTCGCCTGCTGTTTTCTGTTTTTGATTTACAGCGTAAAATGCGTTGTTAAACAAATTGAGCATTACCCGGCCCATATCCTGCGGTATAACGTTCACTTTTGGAAGTTTTTCATCAAAATGCGTTACCAGTTCGGCATTGAAGCTCTTATCTTTTGCTCTTAACCCATGGTAGGAGAGGCGCATGTATTCATTTGCAAGAGCGTTTATATTGGTAGGTTCTTTCGATCCGCTGACCGATTGGCTATGCTGCAGCATGCCTTTTACTATTGCATCGGCACGTTTGCCGTGGTGTTTAATTTTACCCAGGTTTTGCTCCAGGTCATTGGCTATTGCAATGGCGTCTTCTGTATGCCCGCTTCTCAGTTCTTCTTTTAGCTCCTGTGTCAGTTCTGCACTCACTTCCGAAAAATTATTTACAAAGTTTAGCGGGTTTTGTATCTCGTGAGCAATACCAGCTGTAAGCTCGCCAAGGGAGGCCATTTTTTCTGATTGTATGAGTTGATTTTGAGTGGACTTCAGATTTTGCAGCGAGTTATTTAATTCACGTGTTCGTTCAATTACCTGGTGTTCCAATAATTCATTTTGAGATGCAAGTAATTGCTGCTTTTCCAATTCCTGGGCAAGGTTTTTTTCTGAAAGCCTTTGCACTTCTTCGAGCTTTAATTTCAATGAAATATTATTTTGGGCGAATTCGCGCGCCAGGAGGATAGAAAGAAAAAGTGCGGGACTTAAAAAGGCAAGATCAACAGTAATTACCAGGATGTCGAAAGATACGTTAACATTGAAAACGGTGATATAGTTGAAGGCGAAAAAGCAAAAAAACCCAATTAGGTGTCCGCAAAAAAATAATATTGCCCCGTGCAGCTTTCTCCTCAAAGCGATGATACTGATTCGAGTAATTTCTAAATACACCACTATGCCGCACGAACCAAGCACAACCTCTGTGGAGCCCAATTGACCAAGAAACTCAAAAGGAATAATAAGTATACAAAGAGCAACCAGCAATTTGTACAATAACTTTTTGGGCATGTTAAAAAGCTCGTAAACCATCGTAAGGTAAAATATAAAGGCGAATGGGGCTGCTAAATAAAAGAAAATTTGCGCATTCGACAAAAAAGTTGTGTTATGCACATTGCCGTAAAAGGCATTCATAAAGCAAGCAGACTGTACAAAAGACAATAATGACAAATAAAGATTTATTTTACGTTTACGGTAACCCACGTAAATAGCTAAGTGCAGAACGCCAAGTATCATAAATATACCGAGCGCGAAGGCGCGGTGTACAAAATAATTCGTGTAATTGGTGTAGTAATTCCATGCCATAGCCGGCGGCACTATTGCCATATCAAAAGCGCTGTTGCCGTTATTAATGTATACATTTTGCTTACAATATGAGTAACGGATGGCTATTATCTGCTCGGGTTTGTCACTCAACTGAATGGTAAGAGGTTCACCGTTGGGGTTATATGTTTGTTCCTGTGCATAAGTGCTGCTCACTTTACCGTATTGTATAATTAGTTTTCCATTCATGTAAATTTCCGAGGCCCCCATTTGATAAATCCTAATGGCAAATGTTTTACCGCGTAGTGCTTTACTTATTAACAACCTTAATCTGAACCACCCAATTTGCGCTTTCCGCACCTCGTGTAAAAAATGAATTGGTGTTGCAGGAAAAATGGCCTGCCAGTTGCTGTCATCAAAAGCGGGTTCGGCCCAGGCTGCGTTATCTCCAGCATGAAATTTCCAGCCTTGATTCAGGTCATTCCCCCATTTTGAAATACTGTCAAGATGGATAACAGTATCTGCCTTCGAAGCTGCAAAAGCAACAACAGGCATAAAAAACCAAATAATAAACATTATTTTTTTCACGGCCGATCAGTTAAAAGGTATTGAAATCATAAACTCTGTAAACTCGCCTTCTTTTGTATTTACTTGTATGTTACCCTTATGCCCCTTCACCACCATATCATAAGTTAATGAAAGCCCCAAACCTGTACCTTCGCCCGTTGGTTTGGTTGTAAAAAACGGTTGCATTATTTTGTCTTTAATATTATCAGAGATGCCAACGCCATTATCCTTTACCCTGATGATAATATAATTATTTTCTACAGATGTAGTTACTGTTATTTCAGGCTTATAATCTGCACTTGCTATTTTTTGCTTTTGATTTACTGCATAAAAAGCATTATTAAATAAATTGAGTAATACCCGGCCTATATCCTGTTGCACAACATCAACTTTTGGAAGGTTCTCATCAAAATGGGTTATCATTTCGGCGTTGAATGATTTATCTTTTGCCCTCAGGCCATGATATGATAGTTTGAAAAATTCATCAGCCAATACATTTATATTGGTAAGCTGCTTTTCTCCGGTGTTTTTGCGGGAATGTAGCAGCATTCCTTTAACAATGAAGTCGGCACGTTTGCCGTGATGGTTAATCTTTTTTTCATTTTCTTTAATATCTGCTGAAATAGATAAGGCTTCACTTATATTACCAGCATTTATTTCCGCCTCCAGTTCATCAATCATCTCCGTATTAACCTCTGAAAAATTATTCACAAAGTTTAAAGGATTTTGTATCTCATGCGCTATACCTGCAGTCAATTCACCAAGTGAAGCCATTTTTTCGGATTGAATGAGCTGGTTTTGGGCAGTTTTAAGTTTTTCTAAAGTTTTCTCTAAAGATTTACGTTGAATTTCTATTTCCTCATTACGATGGTGCAATAAATCATTGGCTTTTTTTCTTTTCTGGTTAGCGTATAAAAGAATAAATGCAATTAATATTAAAACACCAAGTATAGATAGCAGTGCATAAAATCTTACTTTATTTTGGTAAGCTATTTTTGCCGATTCAATTTCATGCCTGTGTTGTTCTTCATTGAAAGTTAAATTTTGAATTTGTAAGGATTTTTGCTGACTGAACAAACTATCCTTGGCATTTAGCATGATCTGTTGATAACTGAACGCCTCTTTAAAATCGCTTTTTGATTTATACACATCAGTCAACAGGGTGGTGGCACGCATTACCTGCTCGGGATTCTTATCCAGTTTTGCCTGTTCAAGTGCTTGCTTTGCATAATAGATACACGAATCAATTTTATTTTCACGCTGGTAGGCTTCTGCTATTCTCCTGTAATCTTCGCTCAGCAAATAATGATTGTCCCTGCCTGGTATGCTTTTTATACTTTTATTGTAAAAATCTATCGCTCCTCTGTAGTTCCCCTTTTTAAATTGAATAATGCCGAAGCTTCGGACCGGGTATCCTATGTCCTTGGTTATTTTATTTTTTAAGGAGAAATCATAAGCTTTTTTGATAAAATAATAGGCTGAATCAAACTTATTATGATCAATATATTCTCTTCCGATATTATTATATGCAACCACCAAAAGGTCACTCACATGATTTTTTTCACCTATATTTTTGAATTCATAGAAATTGTCGAGCGCCTTTTGATAGTCTTTAAGTGCTGAATAAGTAAGACCAAGGGTATTATAGCACGACATAATTGCCCTGATATCATTGATCTCTTTTGCCTTGGGCAAAGTTTCAAAGGTTATTTTTAACGAACCTGGCAGGTCACCGTCACGGTTGAGATAAGTAGCGATAAGTGACAGGGCTCTAACCTCGCCCTTTTCAAAATGAATTTTACGTGATAAAGCCAGGCTTTGCCGGGCACATAACATTCCGGAGTCGCGGTTGGTGGTAAGATATACCTTGCCACTTTTTTCCTGGAGCAACTGAACCAACGTAGTGTCCTGCTTTGTCTTTTTGTAGGCTGCAGTTAAACTGTCAACTTTATTTTTCTGGGCTATAGCCAAATGGCAGCAGGCTATTAAAAGCCATATAAACAGAAGAGTCTTTCTCATGAAAAAGAGGTGATTGAATAATTCCTTTAAGTAACCACTTTATCCGATAATAAACAAATTATAATTGCTGTATATGTCTCAATTACAAAACTCTAGCAATACTTATAAATTAAAAAGGCCCCGGTAAAGGAGCCCCAAAAAAAAATGAAAAAATGAAAAATGTCAGAATGCTTCTGCCGCCCGTTTTACTTCCTGAGCTAAACTGACGTTGGTAAGCTGATCGGCAAAAGCTATAAAGGCTTTATTATTTGCTATTAGCTGTTGATTATCTATTAAATTTTGGAGATTGATCTTCCCGATCACAAACTTATAGCTGCCGGAAAAATACCGCTCATGGATATGGGCAAAGTTTAAAGCTTCAACAAGGCTTTCATCTTCGTATCGCAAATAAATTTGGAGTTCAATATTATTTGTAAAATTCAAATTTGCCTTTTCTTTTGCTTTTTTATACTCATATTGGTAATCATACCTCAACGCGGCAATATCAGATAATACCGCAGAGCCGGTAGGATGTCCGCCGGCGCCTTTACCAAAAAAGAATTGCTGATCGGCGAAAGCGGCCTGAACTATTACGCCATTATATTCGTATTCAACATTGTATAAAAATTCCTTTTCATTCACAAATTTTGGCAATACAAAAAGGGTAACATGTCGGTCATCCAATTCCTTTGCAACAGGAACCAGTTTAATTTTCAGGTTCTTTTCTCTTGCATATTGAAGGTCATGAGCCGATAAGTTTTGTATGCCCAAATTAAATACCTCTTCCGGCTTTATTACCACGCCATAGGCATGAGCTGCAGCAATTACTAATTTGTATTTAGCATCGAATCCACCTACATCGCTGGTTGGGTCAGTTTCGGCAAAACCAAGGTCCTGGGCCTGCTTTAATGCGGTATCATAATCCATGTTTTCGTTAAACCCTTTTGATAATATGTAGTTTGATGATCCGTTAAATATACCGCTTATAGAATGCAGCAACTCATTATCATAGTATTCTTCCAGGTTACGAATGATGGGGATACTGCCGCAAACCGAACCTTCGTACAATAGTGAAGTGCCATGTTTATGCTGCAAAGCAATAAGTTCGCTCAAATAAGTAGCGATCATTTTTTTGCTGGCTGATACTACATTTTTACCGGTACTTAAAGCTCTTGATACAATTTCAAAAGCGGCTTCTGTGTCGTTAATCAATTCAACAATGGTATTGATCTCCGGGTTATTAAGCAATTCATCTCTTTCGGTAGTAAACAAATGGGATGGAAGTGACCGTTGTTTATGCGGGTCTTTTATGGCGATTTTAATGATCTCGAGGTTTAAATGCTTTGTTTTGATAATATCATATAAACCCTGGCCAACAACACCAAAACCGAATAGTCCAATATTTAATTTTTTACTCATTATGCAGTTCGTTGCAGTTCAATAATTTTTCCTTTTACATCTGTTTTAAAAAAAGATGTTATAATGTTTGTTAATGCTTCAGTTTCAATTAAAAAGCCATCATGGCCATAAAATGAATCAATTTCTGCAAAGGCAGATTTTTGAATATGCCTGAACAGGTATTGCTGCTCTTCTATCGGGAATAGAACATCAGATTTAATTCCTACTACCAATGTACGCGCTTTAATAAGGCTTAGCGCTTTTTCGACGCCATGCCTGTTACGGCCAACATTGTGCGAGTCCATGCTTTTTGATAAATACCAGTAACTATAAGCATTAAACCGGTTAACCAGTTTTTCGCCCTGATAGTTTTGATAGGATGAAGCACGGTAGTCGTCTACATGATTCTCTTTTTCTTCCTGCTGTGTAATACCATAAGTTTTATAATTACGGTAGGAGAGAAGAGCGATGCTCCTTGCAGCTTTTAACCCTTTTTTTCCGCCATCAGGTGTATTTGCATAAAAAGTACGGTCGGCACTTATAGCTAAACGTTGTGATTCATTAAAGGCAATTCCCCACGGTGAATGTTTAGCATTTGTAGCTATCAGGATAAGATTTTTAATAAACTCAGGCTCCATTATTGCCCACTCCATAGCCTGCTGCCCGCCAAGCGAACCTCCTATCAATATTTCGATATTTTTTATTTGCAAGTAATCTGCTAATAATTGATGCGCCTTAATTATATCCCTGACCGTAAATTGCGGGAAAGCTAAATAATATGGATTATCGGTTACCGGATTTATACTTAAAGGATTAAGTGTGCCATATGGCGACCCTAGGATGTTGGCACAAACTATAAAATAATCATCCGGGTTAAAATAATCTTTACCACCAAATAAACCTTTCCACCAGTCAAATACATCTGAATTTGCAGTAAGGGCATGACATACCCATACCACATTGTCCCGATTTTTATTTAATGTTCCGTACGTATGAAACCCGATTTCCAGTTCTCTTAATTGCTTGCCCGACTCAAGTTTAAAAGGCTTTTTGTAATTGTATATTTCCGCGTCCATTTTCTCTATTTGTTATTACCGGAAGGAAGTCGTAAGTCTGAAGTCTTTAGTCAAAACCAAGTTTTAATTCTTTTCTTTACTTAAGACTTCGGACTTTCGACTTAAGACTTCACACACCCTGCCCGTAACAACCTTATTATATTATTTAAAAATTTAAAAAACTAAACTAATTCCTCTTCTTGCTTGCGTACTTTGGCAAATGCCTGTTCTAAATCGGCTTTAATGTCATCAATATGTTCTAAACCAACTGCTATACGTAATTGACTTGGTAAAACCCCGGCTGCTAATTGCTCTTCGTCCGAAAGTTGCTGGTGAGTGGTAGCTGATGGCTGAATGATCAGTGTTTTGGCATCGCCCACGTTTGCAAGGTGACTCACTAATTTTAAATTGTCAACAAATTGGATGGCATTTTCTTTACCTCCTTTAATTTCAAAGGTTAAAACAGCGCCGAAACCATTTTTTAAATACTTTTTAGCCAGTTCATGATGTGGTGATGATGGCAGGCCGGGATAGTTTACACTGTCAACCTGAGGATGCTGGTCAAGCCATTTAGCCAGCTCAAGTGTATTATCCACGTGGCGTTGCATACGTAAGGACAGTGTTTCCAACCCTTGTATATTTAGCCATGAATTAAACGGTGACTGTGATGGCCCGAAATCGCGAAGTCCCTCCACGCGGCAGCGGATAATGAATTGGATATTGCCAAATGGGCCGCCAATGCCAAATACATCGGCAAATACTAATCCATGATAACCTTGAGATGGCTCGGTAAACTGCGGAAATTTACCATTTGCCCAGTTATAGTTTCCACCATCAACAATTACACCCCCAATGCTGGTGCCATGTCCGCCAATCCATTTGGTAGTAGACTCTACAACTATATGAGCACCATGCTCCAGCGGGCGAAATAAATAGCCACCTGCACCAAAGGTATTGTCAACAATTAAAGGAAGATCATACTTTTGCGCAAGCGCTGCAACTTTATCGAAGTCGGCAATATTAAAACCAGGGTTACCAATAGTTTCCAGGAAAATTGCTTTGGTTTTTCCATCAATTAACTTTTCAAGGTTTTCGGCGGTATCATCTTTTGCAAAACGAACATCAATACCTATGCGCTTAAAAGAAACCTTAAACTGGTTGTAAGTTCCACCATATAGAAAAGGTGAGGTTACAAAGTTATCTCCTACCTGCAATATATTGTTTAAAGCGATGAATTGCGATGCCTGGCCTGATGCTGTGGCCAAAGCTGCAATACCGCCTTCGAGCGCGGCCATACGTTTTTCAAAAACATCTGTTGTAGGGTTCATTAAACGAGTGTAAACATTACCAAACTCTTTTAGCGCAAACAGGTTTGCGGCATGCTCGGAATTATTGAAAACATAAGATGTGGTTTGGTAAAGCGGTACAGCCCGTGAACCTGTTGTTGGATCAGCCTCCTGACCCGCATGTAACTGAAGGGTTTCAAATTTTAAAGCAGACATGATTTTAAGATTTTATAGTTTATAATTTAATAAATTGGTTAATAGATAATGCATAACGGGGATATCAAATCCTTTTAAGAACACCTACATTTTTCGGAAATGAAAAAAGTAAAACGTGTTAAAGGATCAACAACAGCAACAAATACACATATAGCTGTTTGCATAGCTATAACAGTATATGGGCTTTTTGCCCGTAAGTGCTTCAAAAATGTTTTGCAGAATGTAGTTAGTCAGACTTTTCATGGTTATTAAAATTTATATTCCCCGGTGTTATTTGCCGGGACAGGAATTGGCACCTTCTCCAATTGGAGGGTTGCCAGCGGGTTATTGAGCCTGATCTCTCGCCGCTTCTTTATAAATCAAAACCTTTGCGGGGTTATGATTATGGTATTGCTACCAAATATTGTTTCAAAGATAAGGGGATAGGATTGACTTTTCCAAATTTAATTTTATTTTTTAGGTGAAAGGTAAAAGTTTTAGGCGAAAGGTAAAAGGCGAAGGGCAAAAGGTTTTAGAAATTAGGTAAAAGGCGAAAGGGTAAAGGTGAAAGGTTTTAAGCACTACCAGATTATTTAATGACACAATTATTTAAGCACTACCTTCCATTTAAGACTCCGGCTATTAAAAAAAGAACTTTCACCTTTCACCTTTTGCCTTTCACCTTTCGCCTTTCACCTCTTCTTGTCGCAAACCGCCCTTTATATTGTCGTATTTACACCCAATCAATGTTGTTTTTTGACCATACATTTGAATAACCAAATTAAAAAATCATGTCAGCAAAAAAAGTATTACTTGACCAATTTGATCTGCATAACATTTTATATAACAATGTTATTGCAGATGTTAGCGATGTCGAATCAAACAGATGTGTGGCTGATCCAATGAACAGCATAAAATGGCTGGCCGGGCATTTGCTTTGGGCACAGCACAATTTAGCTAACATAGGGCGGGTTAAACTTGATTTGCCCTGGAGAGATCATTTTCATACCAAACAAGGCGGTTCGCCCGAAGATTTTAATGCTCCCAAAAGTGAATTGCCAACATTACAACAGGTTAAAGATAAATGGAATGAATTTGCACCTTTAATAAGAAACGGCTTAGAAACCCTTCCTGAAGAGGCGTTAAATACTGTGATTGAAGTAAAACATCCCATTGCCCCATTCGACAATACACTCGGCGGACTATGGGCATTCATTAATCATCACCAGGCCTATACTATTGGTCAGATAGGCATTTTGAGACGAGGGCTTGGTAAAGAAGCCATGAAATATTTTTAAGAAGGTAAAAGGTTAAAAGCAAAAAGGTAAAAGGTTTTTCTTTTTACCTTTTTTATTTTAGGGGTAAAACCCACAACTTACAACTCATAACCAGCAAAAAAACTCAAACAATCTTTATTCTGTTTTGTTTACTGATTATGGCCGAAAGTTCAATTAAAAGAGTAGCGGTTATTAAAGTAAAGGATTTAGAAAGCGCGGATACATTTGACGCGCTTGCCATTGAAGAGCCTTTAGAGATCAGGCTGGAATATGGCCTGGCAGGAGACCGGATGGTGCAAAATATTTCTGTAACCATGCGTACCCCCGGCCACGATGCAGAATTGGCTTCCGGATTTTTGTTTACCGAAGGCATTGTTAGATATCAAGAAGAAATAGCCGACGTTGATCATTGCTTTATTGCCTGTGCGGAGAATAAGGAAAATGTGATACAGGTAAGTTTAAAGGAGGGAATAATGCCTCATCTCCAAAATACCGAACGTAATTTTTATACTACTTCCAGCTGTGGGGTTTGCGGAAAAGGTTCTATCAATGCTATTCGTACAGTAAGCAACTTTACTCAAACTAAAGATGATTTTCAAATAGATTCTGAGTTACTGTACCAGCTTCCTGATATTTTAAGCCGGCACCAGGCTGTTTTTGCCGATACCGGCGGACTTCACGCTTCAGCATTATTCAGTAGAGATGGGAACTTGTTGCTAGTACGAGAAGATGTGGGCCGTCACAATGCTTTGGATAAACTTATCGGTGCGGCCCTGGGCAAAAACTGGCTTCCATTAAACAAATCTATATTGCTTTTAAGTGGCCGGGCAAGTTTTGAACTTGTTCAAAAAGCGGCTATGGCCGGGATCAATATCATTGCTTCGGTTGGTGCACCTTCGAGTCTGGCCGTTCAGCTGGCTGAAGAGTTTAACATAACACTAGCAGGTTTTTTGAGAAACCAGCGTTTTAATATCTATACAGCGGCACACCGCATACTTATACCAAATTATGAAAATACGCATTAAAAGCAACTCGTTAAGATACCGGCTTACCCGTTCAGACATAGCAAGCCTGGAACAGGTGGGTTATCTGGAAGATAAGGTGAAATTTCCCGAGCAAACATTAATGTATGCTTTGAAAATTACTGATGAGGACGGTCAATTATCGTCAAGCTTTAAAAATGATACCATAACGCTGTTTATGCCGAAAAGTATGATCAGTGAATTAATAGACACGGATAGGGTTGGTTTTGAAAAAAACGATGGGCAGTTGCATTTACTGGTAGAAAAAGACTTTACCTGCCTGGAAAATGTAGAGGAAGACCAGAGTGATAATTATCCTAACCCATTAACTGAAAAACATTATGAATAAAGAGATAGTACAACCAGGCGCTGAAAATCCGGAAGAATTATTGGATTTAAAGTTAACCGAACCCAAAAAGTGGGCAGCAGGCATCCCGGCTGTTTTAGCCGCAGGAAAGGATGTATTAGAAAAGGAAGATATCTTAAGGGGTTTGAAAGGCCTTTTCCACATGAATAAGAAGGACGGGTTTGATTGCTCAAGCTGTGCCTGGCCGGATCCTGATGACGATCGTTCGCCCATTGCCGAATATTGTGAGAACGGTGCAAAGGCTCTGGCCGAAGAAGCCACCACCAAAAAACTTACACCTGGATTTTTTGCACAAAATTCAGTTGCTGACCTTGCAAAATTGAATGATTACGAAATAGGTATAAAGGGAAGAATAGCACAGCCGGTTTATTTACCAAAAGGTGGTACGCATTACCAGGCTATTACCTGGGATGATGCTTTTGAAAAAATAGCAGATAAGCTTAATAGCCTGGCATCGCCAAACGAGGCGGCATTTTATACCTCTGGCCGTACCAGCAATGAGGCTTCTTTTATGTACCAATTATTTGTAAGGGAGTATGGCACTAACAATATGCCCGATTGCTCCAACCTGTGCCACGAGTCAACCAGCGTTGCTTTGGCGGATGTGATTGGAATTGGTAAAGGCACAGTAACCCTTAATGACTTTTATGATACAGATGTGATCATAATCATGGGACAAAATCCGGGCACTAATCATCCGCGAATGCTTACCGCGCTTGAAAAAGCAAAGAATAACGGATCGAAAATAATTGCAATAAACCCTTTAAAAGAGGCCGGATTAATGGCTTTTAAAAATCCGCAAACTGTAAAAGGTGTGTTGGGATTTAGTACCCAGCTTGCCGACCTTTATTTACAAGTGCATATAAACGGTGATATGGCCCTGCTGAAAGCGATAGAAATTTTGCTTTATGAAGCGGAAAAAGAAGCGCCCGGTAAAGTGTTTGATAATGAGTTTATCCAGACCCATACTGTTGGATACAAAGATTTTATTGATCATTTACAACAATACAACCTGGAAGATCTTGCTAAAGATGCTGGTGTGCCGCTTTCGCAAATCAGGGAAGTTGCGGAAATGCTGAAGTATAAAAGCCGGATCATTATATGTTGGGCAATGGGAATTACTCAGCATACTAATGGGGTTGATACCGTAAAAGAAATAGTTAACCTTACGTTGCTTAAGGGAAGTATTGGCAAACCTGGTGCCGGATTATGTCCTGTGCGTGGCCATAGTAATGTACAGGGCAACCGTACTATGATGATTTATGACAAGCCTTATGAAAAGCTGCTAGATAGGCTAAAAGAAGTATTTGGTTTTGAACCACCCCGCGAGCACGGCTATGATGTGGTGGAATCTATAAAAGCAATGCACGAAGGTAAAGTAAAAGTGTTTTTTGCTATGGGCGGCAATTTTTTATCGGCTACACCAGATACAAATTTTACTGCCGCAGCAATGCGTAAACTGAAACTTACTGTTAATGTATCAACCAAGCTAAACCGTGGCCACCTGGTGCATGGTGAGGAATCTATTATATTGCCAACGTTAGCCCGCAGCGACAAAGATATCGTAAATGGAGAATTGCAATTTGTAAGTTGCGAAAACTCAATGGGCGTGATACAAAAATCGAAAGGGGTTTTGGATCCTATTTCAGTAGTTCTGTTAAATGAAACCCAAATTGTATGCGAACTTGCCAAAGCAACCCTTGGCAACCGTACAGTTGTTGACTGGGATAAATATGCTAACAGTTATGATGAAGTGCGTAACATAATTGAAAAAGTTATTCCAGGTTTTGGTGATTACAATAAAAGAGTGCGTAACCCCGGCGGATTTTATTTGCCAAACGCCCCCCGCGAACGTAAATTCGAAAGTGAAAAACATGGAAATAAAGCCGTATTTACTCTTACTAACCTGTACAAAAAAACGCTTGCCGATGATGAATACATGTTAACCTCTATACGTAGTCATGACCAGTTTAATACCACAATTTACGGATATGAAGACCGTTACCGGGGAATACACAATGAACGGAGGGTTATTTTTATGAATATAAAAGATATGGAAAAAGCCGGGTTTAAAACAGGGGAGAAGGTAGACTTGTTTAACTACTTTGGCGGCGTTGAACGGGTAGCTCACCTGTTTGTAGTAGTTCCTTATGATATTCCCGAACGTAATACAGCAGCTTATTATCCAGAGATGAACGTTTTAGTACCTATAGACAGCGTCGCAGAAAAAAGCAATACGCCTACTACAAAATTGGTTTTTATAAAAATAAAAAAACACACTGAGAAAATATAAATAATACTATTGGTTATGTATTGAATATTTTAAAAGATCCGGTCTTCCGGAACCCTTTTTGTTATTAAGAAATGAAAGGCTTACTTCTCATTAAAGCTATATACCTTTTTTGAAGTCGAAATAATAAAATCTATTGATATCCTCCCTGCGCCTTCTATTAAGAGAAAAAGACAAGCCATAATTTGGCCGTAATCAGATCTTGACTCATGCTCAACTGCCCAGAACCCTATTTTGGGCGGAACTGCCGGCAAAGGCAGCGGTGAGTTACCGAAATACAAACTGATTTTTGTGGACAATATCGCGACGATCATTTGCAGTATAAAATAAAAGGAAACAAAGCGGGTAAACAACCCGAAAATCAGCAGCAAACCACCAATTATTTCGCCTGTTGCTATGGTATGCGCAGTTATTTCCGGAAATGGAAATCCCAGTTTGGTAAACCTGCCAGCTCCCTGGTTAATATAAACAAATTTTAATATTCCTTCGAAAAAGAAAACCGCACCTGCCATTAGTCGTATAATAATGATGGACGATTTGCCAGTTACCGGTGGATATTGAAACCATTCAAATATATTTTTCATTTGCTTTTTACTCTTTTAATGATTGAAAATTTATTAATGAACAAAGGTGTCTATTATCAGCTGCAGCGAAAAAATATTTACATAAAGGCTTATAAATACTTGATTAAGTAGTTTTTGTCACGTTTTTTACTTAGTTAGTGTAATAAAAACGAAAAGGCGGAAACACATGGGTATATTTGAGTAACTAAAGATCAAGAGACAGGAGGTAAGAACCAAGAGCCAAGAACCAGGGAAATAGCAGGGTTCATTGATTGCATCTTATATAAACTGTTCTCAATTTTCATCTTGATTCCTGCATCTTGATTCTTGGCTCTCGCATCTTGATTTTTAACTCTTCATTAGCATATTAAAAAAATGAAGCACAAACTCGTTTATCATATTTTATTCTGGCTTGGGATTTACCTTCTCTGGGTTTTTGTTTTTCGCAATTATTCATTTTCCCTTACCAGGACAGTATCAGTACAGTTTTGTTACCTGGTTTTTATAACAGCAGATTATTATATCACCATTAACTTTATAATCCCCCAGTTTTTAAAGAAAAAAAAGTATGGGTATTTTATTTTATGTACCGTAGGGTTAATTACATTTTCAGCTTTATTACGATCGTTAGTCTCGGTACAAATGAGCATCCATGTTTTTACAGGCAGTCCAAAACCTCTTTTTTATGATCTGTTTCTTAATTCGCTGGTGAATATTTTTATATGGGTGGAGTTAATTGTATTGGGAAAAATGATCATTGATAAGGTATATAACCAGCAGCAACTTGCGCTTTTAGAAAAGGAACGTGTAAAACACGAACTTGATTTTTTAAAAGCCCAGATTAACCCCCATGCACTTTTTAATTCGCTGAATACCATTTACGGCCATATTGATAAGAATAACCAAACCGCCCGTAATATTTTGTTAAAATTTTCTGATTTATTACGCTATCAGTTATATGATTGCAGTGAAGATAAGATAAGCCTGGAAAAAGAAATTGCATTTATCAGGAGCTATATTTCTTTCCAGCAGATACGCAAAGAAGAAAATTTAATAGTTGATGTTAAAATAAATACGCGCCATAGTAACTATACCATAGCGCCCCTTTTGTTAATTATCCTTGTTGAGAATGCCTTTAAATTTGTAAGTAATTTTACGGATAGAGACAACAAAATTGCCATTGATTTATCGGTTAAAGATAATTTATTTACTTTTTATATACTAAACACTACCGAACATAAGCAAGCTTCATCTTCTGCCATTAATAAAAACGGAGGTATCGGCATCGTTAATCTCAGGCGCAGACTCGAATTATTATATCCCGATAAATATGAAATTGCTTTAAAACATGATCATGATCATTATGAAGCAACATTAAATTTACAACTTGCATGAAGTTAAAATGTATAATCATTGATGATGAGCCCATTGCACGCAAATTAATTGAAGAATTTATTGGTGACATTGACTTTTTGGAATTGGTTGGCCAGGCCGAAAATCCTGCAAAAGCAATTGCATTGATTAATAACAATGTAATAGACCTTATTTTTCTGGACATTAATATGCCGGTAATAAATGGGATTGATTTTTTAAAAAGCTCAAAAAATAAAGCAAGCATAATTATGACAACGGCTTATGCGGAGCATGCTGTTGAGGCTTTTTCATTAGATGTGTTGGATTACCTGGTAAAACCAATTCCATTTGAAAGATTTTTAAAGGCCTGTAATAAGGCCAGGGAGGTTTACGAAACTAAAAAACAACTGGCACAATCAGCTCAAAATTCAAACGATCATTTTTTTATTAAATGCGATAACCAGATCGAAAAAGTTTTGTACACGGATCTGCTTTATGCAGAGTCAATGTTAAACTATGTGCTATTGTATACGAGCACTCGTAAAATGATAGTATATATTACCCTTAAAAGTCTGGAAGAACAATTACCGGCAAATCTTTTTATAAAAGTTCATAAATCATTTATTGTAAACCGGAACAAAATAAAAAGCATTGAAGGCAATATGGTAAATATTGGAAGTGAGAAAATTACAATCAGCCAAAATTTACGTGAAAAGGTTTTGAATGAAATATTAAAGGACAGAATGATTAAAAGATAGGTCATTAGTCCGATAAGTCATTGGTCATTGTGTCATTAGTCATTGCGCAAAGCTGGCTAATTAATCAAATAAAAATGACCAATGACATAATGACCAATGACTAATGACCATCAGGGAATGCTACTCCGTTATGACATGTATTACAGGTAACTGTAAGTGCTTCTGTTCCGATCATAGGATGTTTTATTTTAAAATATTTTTTATTGATGCCAATTGTCATGCGCATCATCGACCTGGCAATTTCCTTTTCAGGTTTGGCATCGCTTGCAAAATCAAGCTGACCTGTATTTTTATCCGCCGCATGGCAAAAATTGCAGGCAACACCCAAGCCGTCTTCAAAATCATCGACCATGATTTTTTGAAGATCTTTTGAGCTTATATTTTTAGGCAGTACTTTCAGGTTTACATACCGTTCTTCTTTTTCCGACTTTAAAATTGTAGCGCTTGCCATAACTGATACAGTAACTGTAAGCAATAATATGATTAAAAATTTACGATTGATTTTCATAGTTTATTCTAATGCATTGTTTTACTTCGCAGCAGCATCCAGCCGGTAGCATAAACTGTATATGGCTGGAAATGAAGAGTACATAAAAGGTTACCAATATAGCGGTAAAGCTTTTCTAATTATTCTACCGGCTGGGCGCTGCTGCCAAAGTGGTTATTTATTAGGGGTATTATCAGCTTTTTTTAGCCAATATATTTAATGATACAATCAGGTTATTTGAAACTGTGCTGGTTCCGCCAACCTCATAATCTTTCCTGTTTATACTAAATGACCCTTTAAAAAGTAAGCCGTCATCTGATGATGTTTCAGTAAAAGGGAATGATATTACCTGGGTTTGCTTTTTAATAGTAAGTTTCCCGGTAATAACAAAAGCGCCATTTTTGCCACCTGTTACTTTGGTTGATACAAAATGTATCCTTGGATAATTCTTTACATCAAAATAAGATTCGCCGCGCAGGTGGCTGTCTCTCAAACTATTGTCTGTATTTACCGTGCCGGCATCAATACTTACATCAAAATTAGCAGTCGCAAGGTTTTCAGAATCAAACGCGATATCTCCCTGTAAACCGGTAAATTTCCCGGTAGCTTCTATACCAAAATTTTTAATAGTAAAATTTAATGAAGAACCTTGATCCAAGGGCTTGTACTGGGCGAAAACACTGCCTGAAATCAAAACAGTTAAAATAAATAAAATAATTTTTTTCATGAGTAAAATAAATCTAACCGTAATGTCATTTCGACGAGGAACGAGGAGAAAACCTATAAAACGATACATAGCTGACTATGTAAGTCATATAAGATTTCTCTCTGTCGTTCGAAATGACATCGGTTTTATGTTTATAAAAAATTCAATAGCTAAATACATTAAGGTCTATTGAGCAGTTGCTTCCATTAAAGGGCTATCGGTAACAGCAAGCGTATGATTATTTTCAACATAATTAACATCTGTTAATCCCAGCACGCTTTTTAGCTTTTCAGCCGGTACTTTCATCGGGCCGGGTGATGGTGCACTTCCCGGTGCAGGTTGCGGAAATGCAGTAGACATGGCAGTATGGAAGGTAATATTACCTTCAACTTTGCGGATGGTTTGATGAATGTGCCCATTTAAAACAGATACTGATCCGAACCTTCTTAAAAGCATTAATGCCTGTTCACTGTCTTTTGTTCCCCAGCCCCATTGCGGATAAACTGCCCAAAGCGGGATATGAGCGAATACTACAATAGGTGTACTGTTCGAAAGCCCTTTCAGGTCGTCCGCAAGCCATTTCAATTGATCATCTCCGAGCGTACCCATGCCACCGTCAACCTGAACTAAAGCATTCACGAGCCCTATAAAATGTACACCGTTGGAATCAAAGCTGTACCAGCCGCTTCCTTTGGTGCCTTTGCCATAACGCTCAAGGTATAATTTCCCATTATCTGTTAAATCATGCTCTCCAGGCACATAAAATACCTGCCTGTTAGTACTTTTCATAGATTGGTCCAGGGTGTCAAACTGATCAGCCTGGGCAAGGTGTGAAAGGTCGCCGGTGTGCAATATGAATTTAGGCGCATCCGGCATTGCATTGATTTTTGCAATAGTGGCTTGGAGCGTACCGGTAACATCAGGATTTGCAGCTTTGTTAAAACCGATATGGCTGTCACTGATCTGTACAAAGCTGAAATCAGATTTCGGCAATATCAAACCTTTTTTAATGCCGCCCGTAGTTTTATCAATCACCTGGCTCATGCCATATGATTTCAGTATACCGCCGGTCATCATGAAGAGTACACCGGTCCCTGCCCATGCCATACACTCCAGGAAGCCCCTGCGGTCAATGCCATCTTGATTGTTATCGCTATGGATAAAATCGTCTTTTTTTTCGTTTTCCATAATTTTTTTAAATGCCTTGGTGAATTATAGTACTAAGAAATAGTTAAACTAAATTGCAGGATAATATTTTACATTAAGCAAGGCAATTACTTGATGAAAGACGGGAATTGGTGGTTAGAGACTGGTGATTAGAGATTAGTTCGGAAGTTGGAAAAGTCTGGAAGTTCGAAAGACGGAAAGAAAAGAAGGGTTTTGATTAGTTTAATGTATAAATGTGTACGCCTTATGCCTGTTATTTGCTATAAACCGAAATATTATATTAACAGAATTTTTCTTTAAACTTGATCATGAAATTATATAACGCCAAAAGTGGTATCCTGTTAAAGTATAATACAGCAATGTTTGTTATAAATGAGCCCTGGGATATCCTTATCAACCGGGATGACCTGGAAGGGTACCTGCTGTCAAAAACTAAAACTTCAAAGCAAATAAACCCGGACGATCAATCCAAATGGCTAAATGATGATTTTATTTTAACTCCAATGGGCAAGCAGGAAGTTTGGGCTGCCGGTGTTACCTATTTAAAAAGCAGGGATGCACGAATGGAAGAATCGCAAAACTCTGGCGCAGCAAGTTTATATGACAGGGTATATGATGCTGAACGTCCGGAATTGTTTTTTAAGGCGATTGCTGCAAGAGTCGCCGGCCATAAGCAAGAAGTTTTTATACGTAAAGACTCGGAGTGGAACGTGCCCGAACCTGAACTTACTTTATTTATAAATTCAAAAGGAAATATTCAGGGTTATACTATTGGTAATGATATGAGCAGCAGAAGCATTGAGGGCGAAAATGCGCTTTATCTGCCTCAGGCTAAAATATATGAAAAAAGCGCTGCCCTGGGACCATGCCTATATGTTTCATCGACCCCGGTAAACGGCGAAACGGTTATTAAAATGATGATAAAAAGAAATAAGAAAAAAGTTTATGAAGACTCTACAACCGTATCCCGCATAAAACGTTCTTTTACCGAATTAACCAGCTATTTATTCAGTGAATGCGATTTTCCGTATGGATGCTTTTTAATGACAGGCACCTGCCTGGTACCGCCAGTTGGCTTTACTTTACGGGAAAATGATTTGGTGGAAATCAGTATAGACAACATAGGTACTTTAATAAATACAATCGCTATTAATCCTAAACATAAATCAAAATAGTCCAAATAAAAAAATCAGGAATTTAATGAGGGTTATGAAAGTTGCTTTTAAATAACTTATATTCAAAGCGCCAATTAAACCATTTTAAATCTGATACATGACAAAAGATAAAAAGCTTTTCGCGGTGGGCCTCATTACTTCTTTGTTTTTTTTGTGGGGATTTGCCTTAAATATGAATTCAATCCTGATTCCACATTTAAAAAAAGCATGCCAGTTAAGTGATTTTCAGTCTGCATTTATAGATTCTTCATTTTTTATTGCCTATTTCCTGATGGCTATCCCGGCCGGACAGTTTATGAAAAAGTATGGTTACAAGGGAGGGATTATTTTAGGGTTGATGCTTTTCGCTACCGGAGCATTCCTGGTTTATCCCGCGGCAGGAGTGAGGAGTTATGCCTTTTTCCTTAGCGCATTTTTTGTAATTGCATGTGGATTGGCATTTTTAGAAACAGCCGCCAACCCATATATTACTGCTTTAGGTGATCCTGAACACGCTTCATTCCGCATAAATTTTGCGCAATCTTTCAATGGGTTAGCCGCAACTTTAGCACCATTAATTGGTGGCAGGTTTATTTTGTCGAATACGAATTTAAGTGCCGCAGCTGAAAAAAATATGTCTCCTTCGCAATTAAACCAGTATCTTAATAAAGAGGCTTCTTCAGTACAAATACCTTATTTAATAATTGGATTGGTAGTATTACTGGTGGGAATACTTTTATATAATACCGCCTTGCCTGAAATTGTTGAAGGGGTATCTTCAGAAGAAGAACTACAGCACGAAAAAAAATCCATAGTTCAAAGAATAGGGTATTTATTTAAAGAGAAAAACTTAATGCGTGGAGTATTAGCACAATTCTTTTATGTAGGCGCACAGGTGTGTTTGAGCAGTTTTTTTATAAGGTTTTCAGGCAAAGTAGCAGGCATTGAACAAAAATCTGCAGCTTTATTTTTATCTGCCGCATTATTTGGCTTTATGGCAGGTCGTTTTATCGGAACTTTATTGATGAGATTTATTAGTCCGGTAAAACTATTGGCAACTTATAGTGTGATTAATGTATTTCTTATCATTCTTGCAATTCTACTTCACGGTAAATTTTCAGTTTACGCTTTAATGGGAGTGGAGTTCTTCATGTCAATTATGTTCCCAACCATATTTTCTTTGAGCATACGTGGCCTTGGGGCTAAAACAAAGTTAGGGTCATCTTTAGTAATTATGGCTATTGCTGGCGGAGCTGTATTTCCGCCGCTTTTAGGTTTTATTTCAGATCACAGTAATATACAAATAGCCTATTTGGTCCCTGCATGTTGTTTTGTGTATGTGTTTTATTTCGCTTATAAAAATTTAAATATTAAAGTGGTGAAAATGGAAGTTTCACTTTAACAATATATTAACCAATGTCAGTTAAAATAGATGCCCATCAGCATTTCTGGAAGTTTGACCCTGTCAGGGATAGCTGGATAGATAATTCTATGGAAGCTATTCAGCGCGATTTTATGCCTCAGGACCTGAAACCAATATTAACTAAATATGGGATTGACGGTTGCATTGCTGTGCAGACGGATCAATCTGAAGCTGAAACAAAATTTCTCCTGGAGCTTGCTGAAAGCAACGATTTTATAAAAGGCGTTGTGGGGTGGGCTGATTTACGGGCAAATGATATTGGCAAACGGCTGGAATACTTTAGTCAATTTAAAAAGTTAAAAGGGTTTCGGCATGTATTGCAGGGCGAAACTGACAGGGCGCTAATGTTGAACCCGCAATTTGTGCATGGAATTTCTACCTTAAAAGCTCATGATTATACTTATGACATATTGATATTTCCTGATCAGCTCGGTTATACACACCAATTTGTAAAAACTTTTGGAGGTAATCGATTTGTGATCGATCACATCGCCAAACCTGATATCAAAAATAAAAACATTGAAAAATGGGCGAAAGGAATTAAAGCTATCGCAAAGCACGAAAATGTATATTGTAAAGTATCAGGCATGATAACTGAAGCGGATTGGTATAACTGGATGCTTAGTGATTTTGATGCTTATTTGGATGTTGTTTTTGAGACGTTTGGCACGAAGCGTTTGATGTTTGGTTCCGACTGGCCGGTTTGCAACGTAGCTGGAGGTTATCAGCAAATGCTCTCTGTCGTTAAAAACTATACCTCGAAATTATCAACAGATGAACAAGCCCGGTTTTGGGGTTTGAATGCTATTGAATTCTATAAACTTAATTAAATGATAATAATGAAAAAATTAATTTTAGTTATTTGGATGCTCGTTTTTATTGCCTTTTCAGTAAACGCACAGGAAAAATTTAATGGTTTAGACGTAAATCTTGGTAATTTATACCGTTTGTCTGATGCCAAGACACGGTCTATAAGCCCCGAAAATTTTAATGGTGAGAAGGGGAAAGGCGGTATGGCAACAACAGGTACAGGTGCAGGGCCTTCGCGAGACCTTGGTCAGACCTGGAAAGTTAGCCCGAGTGTCGTCATAAAAAAACATACTACCTATACTGTGGCCGAAATTGACGGCTCTGGCGCTATACAACATATCTGGATGACACCGACAGGTAACTGGCGGTATTCCATTCTTCGTTTTTATTGGGATGATGAAACCACGCCGTCGGTAGAAGTGCCTGTAGGTGACTTTTTTTGTATGGGATGGGGAAAATTTTCGCCTTTGCAATCATTGGCGGTTGTGGTGAACCCCGGCAGCGCATTCAATTGTTACTGGCCCATGCCTTTCCGAAAAAAATGCCGGATAACAATGGAAAATATTGACGACAAAGACATGGTACTCTATTACCAGGTTGATTATACACTTACCGAAGTGCCTAAGGACGCTGGTTATTTTCATGCGCAGTTTCGCAGGGTAAACCCGTTGCCTTTAAAAAAGGATTATGTGCTGGTTGACAGCATTAAGGGTAAAGGACAGTATGTTGGTACTTACCTGGCCTATGGATCATTAAAAAATGGCTGGTGGGGAGAAGGAGAGATCAAATTTTTTATGGATGGCGATACTCAGTTCCCAACTATTAACGGAACTGGTACGGAAGATTATTTTTGTGGTTCGTATGATTTTGATAGCATGCATAAAAGACCTGATGGCACAGAAACCAGTGAGTACACCGAATTTTGCAGTCCTTACAGTGGTTTGCCACAGGTAATAAAAGGCGATGGACATTATGATATTGCCCAGCGTTTTGGACTGTACCGCTGGCATATTGCTGATCCTATCCGATTTGATAAAAACCTTAAAGTGACCATTCAGGATTTAGGCTGGCATCATGATGGCAGGTATATGCCGCTGCAGGATGATATTGCATCCGTAGTATTCTGGTATCAATCGGAACCGCATGGTACATTCCCTGTATTCCCAACAAAGGATCAACTGGAGGTAAACTAAATTTATTCGGAATTCGGATTTTCGATTTTGGATTTGCAAATTCTTATGTCCATTATGAGCACTAAGGCTTCACAAAGAGCATCGAATATAATGGGTGATACATTTTTTGAAAACCTCATCCTAAAATAAATCCGAAATCGAAAATCCGAATTCCGAAATAAAACTATATCCTGCGCTTTAAGGTTATTATAACATCATCATGTTTTTTATCATGATAAATTTCAAGCAAAAGGTTGCGGTTATTTTTCGACTTAAAAATATTGTCAATATCTTCAAGGCTCATCGCCGAAGTAGGTTTAAAGTTGATAGATAATATCTCGTCGTCTTTTTCCAGTCCTATCTGATCTCCCGCCGATCCAGGCTCTACCCGGCTGATGATAACGTGTTTATACCCGTCGCCTTCGGCATAGTATTCGAGACCGCTCATATCATGTTCAAATGGTTCATTAAAATCGGAGCCTGGTTTTAGATAAATAAATTTATTTGTATAATCAAACACTACAATAAATCTTTTAAGCAAACCCAAACCAAGGCTACCATCCCGCTTTATGTTTAAGATATTTGTTAAAGAATCTGTTATTGGAAAAGAAGAGATCAAGTTTTTGATATGATATTTTCCTAAGTCAACTTCATTAATACGGCTGATGTAACCGTTAATTGGTCCATTAAAACCAATTCCTAAATTAGAGGGAATGGATTTTTTTGGAAGTTCATTATTTCGAATCATTTTTTCCAGGGATAACGGATGCCCTGCACCGAGGTCAATGACCAGCTTGCTTTTTTTTATGCTGCCATCAGGCAAATAAACGTTTGCTTGCAGGTAGGGTTTATTGTTTTCAATGATTATTGGTATCTTTTCTCCGGTTCTGAATAATCGTTCATCTTTTGGCCTGTAAACTGTCAGGGTAGAATCGCCGAAATTCACTTTTACCGCCAAATTATTAAAAAACTCATATCCTAATAATCCATGTATTGGGATACCTAAATAGTTAGATAACCCAAAATGCTCTGTTTTAAGGATAGCAGCTGCAACATTATAACTTGTTAAACCTGGAATATCAATTTGTAAAATTGAGGTAACATAAGCTTCACAATCGTCACCTTCGCCAAAACCATGTAATTTTAAACTACGTTTACATGGAATATTAATTGAATCGATTAGTGTCGGATCGGTAATGATCATTATCCCAACACCTGTATCCATAATAAAATTGAAAGGGCCTTTGTTATCAATTTTCAATGGTATAACAATCATATTCCGTACCAGCCGAAACGGGATAATTATTTTTTTTCGATGGTTATTGAAATCAAAATGCTGGGCATGTACTGGTAATAAAAAACAACAGTTAAAATATAATAACCATAATATATACCGTTGTATTGTTTTATTTCTCATAATAGAAACCTCCTTCCACTTTATTCGTGTTTAGGAAATGTTCCAGCCAGGGGTAACAACAAAATTGGCATAAGTAAAATGAATGCTTAACTCCAAAAACTTATCATATAAATAGCGACTTCATTTTAGCAGCTTATCCATTGTTTTTTTATAAATTGTGGTTTTAATTGGTAAAATGCTTGGAACATTTTCAATATATAAATTTAGGTAGTTATGTTGAATTAAGCTAATCATTGCTGTACAAGTTAATACAAGTTAGTACAAGCTAAACCGTTAGGTGATCTATTCTATTTTTGTCTGAATTTTTTACTTTGAGATATGCATAACGATGAAATTCTGATAGAAAAAGCGAAAAAACTATTTGAATCCAGTACAGGGTGGGGGGATAGTGATGACTGGACAAACCAGGATTTTGTAATTTTAAGTGAAAAAATTCAAGAGCGAACCGGAGTAGCGTTGAGCCATGTAACGCTTAAAAGGGTATGGGGTAAAGTAAAATATGAAAGTTTACCTAATACTCATACACTTGATACACTTGCAAAGTTTTTAGGATATGAAAACTGGCGGGAATTTAAATCACAAAATGGTAATGGCGCCGCAAAAACAGAAACAATACAGCCAACCTCAAACCTTAACGGACATCATAAGGAAGAGGGTTTGTCGCTGGTAAAAAAAAATAAAAAGCTTCTAAAAATCATTTTAGTGGTCGTTGGCATAATAGCAGTAGCAGTAATTGTGTTCTTTATAACAAGGGGTAGTGTAAACATCACTAAAAGTGACTATTCATTTAGTAGCAAAAAGGTGGTTTCTGAAGGGTTGCCAAATTCTGTGATCTTTAATTATGATGCTACAAAATCTCCTTATGATTCTGTGATCATTCAGCAGTCATGGGATAAAAAGCTACAAAGCAAGGTATCTAAATATCAGCATCAGCATACATCTATTTATTATTACCCCGATTATTATAAAGCTAAACTTATTGTAGGTAACAAGATAGTAAGCACACACCGGCTTTTAATTAAATCAAATGGCTGGTTACCTATTGTTACTCAATGGCCTGTCCCGGTTTATTTTGATAAGAAGGATGTTATTTCCGGTGGTAAAATGTCATTATCAATTGAAAAGATACAGTCACGAAATATTAAGATGCAGCCTGTACCTCCAACTGTACTTTATTCAAACGTGCAGGACTTCGGTGAAATATACAGTGACAATTTTATTTTTGAAACCTCTGTTAGGAATGAGTATAACGAAGGTGCATCTGCCTGCCAGTTAACAACGATTTATTTACTTTGTGAAGGCACTGCCGTAGGCATTCCGCTTTGTGCAAAAGGTTGCATATCGAATATCGATTTGCTGTTTACAAATTTTTATGTGTCCGGTAAACAGGAAGATTTGTCGGCCTTTGGAGTTGATTTTAATTCTTTTGTAAAAGTAAGGGTAGAATCAAAGAATCGCAAGGCAACTATCATGATTAACGATAAACTGGTTTATACTGTTAACCGTGAAATAATAAGATCTAAAATAATAGGATTTGATTTTAGTTTCCAGGGCACCGGCTCTGTGAGTTATGTAAAACTATCAAATGGAAATGTAAACTTTACGGATAACTTTAAATGAGGGTTTTAGACTGAAGTTTTAAAACAACCCTGATTAAAGACGACCAATATTTAACCTTCTACCTGCAATACTTTTTTATATCGTCAGCAGCATCCTTTGATCCTAATGCCACTGCTTTCGTTAAATCACTGCAGCCACTGCTTTTATTATTCATATTTATTTTTGCAATGCCCCTGTTTAACCAGGTGTCGTAATTTTTAGGATTTAATTCAACGGCGCTGTTAAAATCTGTTAAAGCACCTGCCTGGTCGTTCAAATTAATCTTTGCCTTCCCCCGCAAAATATAATTGTTCTCATCCTTAGGCTTGAACCTAATGGCCTCATTGAAGTCAGCGTTCATAGCTGCAGTATCAGGCAAATAACTTTCAGCAAGGCCACGGTAGGCATAGGTTTTTGTATTATCAGGATTTATTATTAAAACACTTATATAATCATATACTGCTCCCTGGTAGTTTTTTTTGACCATTTTCAAATTGGCCCGGTAAAAATAGGCTTCGTCATTATTTTCATCTTTTACAATTGCTTTGTCAATGTCCTTTTCGGCACCGTCATAATCTTTAAGGCCCAATTTAATATTTGCACGACTACTACAAGCCTCAGAAATTAAGTTCGAATCTATTGCCATCGCCTTATCCAATTCGATAAAAGCATCCTTGTTATTACCTAAACCACTCATAGCCAAACCACGCTCAATAAAAAGTCTTCCATTTTTTGTGGATGGAGTAATGATCTTATTAAGTAGCAATAAAGCCTCAGCATATTGCCGGTCAGCTATCATCACCTTTGCAAGTCTTATATAGGTATACTGATCTTTTGGTTCCAGTTCAATATGTTTTTTATAATCCTGGATTGCACCATCTTTGTCCCCGGTTTTATTTTTTACGTTTCCACGAATCAAATAGGCATATGCATTGCCGGGAGATAATTCAATTGCTTTGTTTAAGTAAACAATTGCACCTTTAAAATCACCGAGCAGGTCGCTAATTTCACCGCAGCCAGCAAAAGCATCCGAATTTTGTGGATTTGTCTTTACTGCAAGTTTATAATCAGCTAATGCACCTGTAGTATCCTGCAAAGCTGTTTTTGCCTTTGCCCTGGCAATGTAAGCATAGGTATTGTCAGTTGGGCTATACATTACCGCGGTATCTGCATCATGCAACGCTCCACGGTAATCATTCAGGGCCATCTTTATATAGGAACGGTTTTCAAATGCTTTTGAATATTTAGGATCAAGCTCAATTGCTTTATTAAAGTCGCCAATTGCATTCAATGTATCATTCTGTTTGCTTTTAGATATCCCCCTGTACAAATAAATTTCAGGGTTTGTTGCATTAGCTGCAATAGCTTTGTTAAAATATTCAATGGCAACTTTATTGTTCTGTGTATAGCTGGCCGCTTTTGCGAGGTAATAATACAAATTTGGAAGATTAGGGTTCATCGCGATAGCCTTCTTAAAGTCATCAATTGCACCGCTATAATCTTTTAAATTAGTCTTTATATTTCCACGGTAAAATACTGCTTCAGCATTGTTAGGATTTAAATTTAAAGTTTTATTGTAATCGGCCAATGCGCCTTCATAATCAGCTATGCTACCCTTTGAATTTGCCCTGTAAAAAAATAGATCGGCATCATTTGGCTTGTATTTAGCGGTTATATCATAATCAGGTATAGCCTCTTTATATTTATTCAGGTTTGCTTTTGCAACTCCCCTGTATTCATATAACTCAGGATCGCCGGGATTTAATTCAATAGCCCTCGTGAAATCTTCAACCGCCCCGGAATAATCTCCTGAATTACTCTTTGAATTTGCTCTGTAATGATATAGATCTGCATTATGCAATCCTAATTCAATAGCTTTAGTATAGTCATCAATGGCACTTTTATAAGCTTTGAGATTGCCATTGGCATTAGCCCTGTAATAATACACATTTGCATTTCCTGGTTCCAATGAAATAACTTTTGTATAGTCTTCAATAGCCGCAGTATATTCTTTTAGGTTGTCATTGGCATTTCCACGATATAAATAAGCTTTTATATTTTTATTGTCTAACTCTATGGCTTTAGTAAAATCTATTATTGCTCCTTTGTAATCTTTATGAGCTGATTTAATATTGCCCATTCTAAGGAATTGATCTGAAGTTGGGTCGCTTTTAATATTTGTACTTACTGATTGTTCAGTATTGATTTTCAAATTTTGATTTGACGTTTGCGAAAAAACAAGGTGTGGCAAAAAAGAAATTATAATTAACAATTTTTTCATGATTTTATTAATGTCAACGCAGCAATAAATAATGATTAGTAATAGAGAGTTTAAAAACTTAACTAAAATCAAAATACCGCACCAAGATAAGTAAAACTAAGAAATAATGATTTACAGTTGAGAATCCAATATAAACCTGACAATGGTTAAAAAGCATTTGAAACAGGAGGGAATAAAATATTTAAAAATAAACTACTTAGTATATAGAAATAGTAGTATATTTGAATATTGATTTTATTAATGTTGAAAAACAAAAAACTCATTTATCCTTTCAGCTTTTTAATCCTGAAAGATTTTAAAAAGATGATGATGTGTTGTTGCTGTATCCCAAACATGCAAACAGGTTTTTAACCACGTTAGTTCACTTGATTTTTAGTTTCTGACCTCATAATTTAAAGTCCAATTTTTTTATCATGATCATTTTAGCCAATAAACCAAGACATTTATCAACGTCTCATTATTTGCATGATTATAGCGCTATTTACGGCCTTAGTAGTTGTTGTAAAACCCATTTTAATAGCTTTAATTTTAATCTTTTACAATATAATAATTTTAATAAAATGATACTTACTAAAAATAAATACCCATATTTTGACTTTTCGGAAATTATCCCTGATCAGGATATTCCCTTTAAAGTTTATCAGCCATTAGAACCTCTTAAAACAGGTAGCTTTGTCCCTAATTTTGTTCTTAAACAGGAATATGCCAGATGGAAACGTTTTTTCAACGGAGCTGAAACACATGGTCCAATTAGCTTAAATCAGTTTTCCAACAAACCTTTAGTAATTAGTTTTTACTCAAAATACTGGCGACAATTTGGCCTTGAAAAACTACTCCAATTAAACGCTATTCAACATGAAATAATGGCAAATGGTGGAACTATCCTAATTATCAGCAATGAAAAGGAAAATGATCTTACTAAAATTGCCTGGGAAAACAATTTATCATTAAATTTTTATTATGATATAAATAATGAAATAGCAGAGAATTTTAATGTTTATTCTGATAATGATCCGGCATGGAACAAATTTTCAGGAATTGATACCAATGTGCCTTTGCCAGCAACTTTTGTTTTAGATTCAACAAGGCGAATTGTTTATGATGATATCGACTTAACTTTTTCGAATTCTCTTTCATCTAAATCCATTGTTTCGGCAGTTTACAAATCAGCTTTAATTAATAATAAAAAATCTGCATAAATATTATTACTGATCTTATTTTATCTGTATTGTTTAATCTTGGTTTCTTTTCCGGTAGGATACTGGCTTTCGGTTTTATAAGTAGACCTATCGGGAAATGAAATCAAATTTTAGGTGTTTATTTATTTAAAAAAAGCTGTATCATCTCGAATAAAAATAATATTCAGCCTATTCTAATCACTTAAAGATGCAAGCCTATGTTATTTAGCCGAAGATATTTATTCATTTTAATGGGGTTATTGTTTTTTCAAATACCATTATATGCTCAGGTAACTGTAACGCAAGGTTACAAATTTGCTTCTGCAATTAATTCGACAAAAATTTTTCCAGATAATGACAACTCCTCTATAACAATTAACAGGGAAAGTAATAATGAATTAAGTCAGCTCAACATCCTTGAAAAAGAATTCAATAAAAAGCCAAACCGAAAGTTGTTATTGTCCTATTTGCGTGGTCTAAACAATGGCACATCACTCGGGGATCAACAGTATAACTCTAAAGTTTATGTACATCTTGCAAATTTATTTGCACGGTTAAGATTATATCCTTTAGTTATGAAATGTTTTTTAAAATCTAATTTATCCGATAATGACAGGTATCAAACAGGCAATTTTATAAAACAAACATCAATTGAAGAAAAATCAAATAAAAATTCATCAGAGCAAATATCTGGGAATGATATAATATCAGAAGATAGTATAAAGTTTAGTGGTATTATGGCAATTAATGATAAGGATAGCGTATGGTTGAAAACTGATAGTGGATATTTCAATCATTGTGGTAAAGAAATTGCTTCAAAACCAGAATTTAATTATGAAATTTTAAACCCGTTTGATGATGGTAAAACCGCTGTTAAGTATGCATTGTTGATACATATACAGCAACCTAAATCGGGGCAGCGCAAAATATTTATTAAGGTACGTAAAGTTGGACATACTTTTATTACCCTAATCAAATACAATTCTGACTCTACATATGTAGCCCGTACTTTCGGTTTTTATCCTAAAAAAGACCATTTTTTATCGGCCACTCCTATCTTTCCATCTTCTTCTTCAGTTTTTAAAGACGACCAAATGCATGATTGGGATGAAGTTGTTGGAAAATTTATTTCAAAAAGAAGATTTCAAAAATTATTACAATTGATTAAACAGTACGATTACCGGAAATATAATTTAAATAATAACAATTGCACAGATTTTGGTTTAAATGCCGCAATGATTGGTGGCATAAACATTTTAAACACCTATGGGAAATGGCCCTTTGGTAGAGGCAATAACCCGGCATGTGCTGGGCAAAGCGTATTGGAAGGTAAAGTTTTAAATTCAGATAAAAATAGTACAGATCACATCTTTACTTATAACGATTTGATATTGTTAAATGAAGCAAAGTTAAGTTCCAATTAAAGGTGCTAATTACTGACAAAATTATTTATCTCTCATATTTATCATAAATGAATCAAATAAGGAAGCTTGCAAATTATTATCTGCATCATAAGGAATAATGTAGTAATCTCCCTGCAGCACAAACTTTTCCTCCGTCTTTTCCAAAGTGATTTTTAAAAATCCATGTGTTGTATCGCAATACTTCTCCAGTACGACATTATTCAGCAGGCTGTTTTTGTCAGGAAAAGAAAAATCACCCGGTGGTGCAATTTTATGCAGGTCAGCGTAACCTCCGGCTCCGGCTACTACAAATGGAACTACTTTTCCGTTAGCATACAATTTATTAAACCGCTGGTAATTATGCACATGGCCGCTAAAAACTATATCGGGTATTACTTTTGCCTCTTCAAATGCTGCGTTAAGGAAAAGCTGCATTGGCATGCTTGAGCCATGGTTTGTATCTGCCGAATAGGGGGCATGATGAATACATAAAATAAGCGCTTTTTCGCTATTGTCGGCCGCTGTATTTTTCAGTTCCTGGATAAACCATTCTTTTTGCTCAATTGTAATAGTGCCGAATCTTGGTACATTGCTATACATGCAAATAATATTAGCCAGAGGGGTTTTTAATGTCCAGTATACATTAGGTTGTATGTTACTGTAACGTTTGCTGTTGCCCCCAAATGAAACCGGTTGTGACTTGGTATCGCAAAAAACCTGCATGAACGCCTCAAGGCTTCCAGGTGCTTTAGGATATAAAGGATCAATATCGCCGTCGTGGTTACCTGCAATGGCAAATATTGGGCCCGGATAATGCTGGTAAGGCTCAAAAAACTGTGGATAATACTGATCTGCCTGCCCAAAGTTATAAACCACATCTCCAAGATGGAAAAAGAAAGAAGGCTTGTCTGCGGGTAATTCTGTTTCCTGGCATTGCCTTGTCATTTCATCAGCTATCCTGTGTTTAAAGGTTGGGAAAGTTAAGCCGCCGGTATCCCCAACCATATTAAACACCATTTTGTTTTGCGGCAGATTTGGTAAAACTTGCTTTATATCAAGATGATATGGAAAGACGCCTGGAGGTGGGGGCAGGGGCTTAAATTTCTCCTGGTCATCAATTGCTGCTAATTTAAAAACCGGTCTTGTGCGTATATTATCGTGGGTAGCTAACATTCGGTTTGTAAGTCGTAAATTTTTTAGGTTTATACGGTAAATATAGCTTTAGGGATTTAACTAAATTAACTTACTTAACTTCTTTCCATTAATTTAGAATTCAAATAATGTTTAAGATAAGGAATAATTAGCGGTAAGACCAGGCCTATCAATAAAGCAAAAAGATAAACATAGCCGCTTTTAGGATAAGTAATTATATTGTTATCAGGCTTTTCAATTATTGTTTGTTTATAACTTCTGGTTTCTATCAAATTTCTTTTCGTTTGGTTTTGCATTAGGCGATTATATTTCGACCGCTTTAATTTTATTAAGCTATTAATTTTTGATAATGAATCATTAAGATTTTTTAATGTAATCCCAGAATTCTGAGCGATCAATGATGGTTGGTTCCTTTTTATTTCATTCTTTTTTATATTTATTCTTTGAAGAATTGACTGTTTAATCGCTACAATCTGTTTATTCAAATTTGCTATTTGAGTAAAATTAGTCTTGTGGCCTTTTAAATATTGCTGTTTATCCGATTCAATTTTATTGAATTGAGCAATGAGCTGTTCTAATTCTTGATCGTTAACCTGGAAAACATCAGGGATCAGCACAAATTGATTTTCTGAAGTTTTTAAATAGGGCAAAATTTCATTCAGCGTAGTTAATTCGACACTTTCTTTACCCCTAACTGTTTTGCCTGCTGCAATCCCTTCTTTATTTAAAAGTGCAGTTTGCTGATCCTGGAGTTTTTTTGCTTTTGCTTTTAAAACATACAGCTCACCACGTATTTTTTTTATGCTATAACTATAATCAACAGTTACCGGCAAATTTAGTTGACTTGTAATTTTGCTGAATTTATAATAAACCTCGGCCAATTTATTTAAAAAATCCTTTCCATTTTTTACTGATGGAGTGGTGAGGCTTAATTCTATGGTTCTATGGTCATCGTTAGCAAATTTTGCATCAAGATTATCATAAAGCTCTTTAAATTGCTGATCAGGCGAATAAAATTTTATTAAAACGGGTTGAGTTTCTGTTTTAAAGGCCGGACCTTTTACTCCAATGAATTTTACAGAAGAATAGGTAACATACCTATTAAAAAAAAAGTCTGTTAAAGTATCACTTTGCTCAATTTCATATTGTTGATCATTAAGTGCCTTTATAGTGAACTGTGTAGACGAATTGGATGCATTGTTTTTGAGTAATAAGAATTTGAAAGGCAATGAATCTTCGTTTATCTCTATTTTTTTTAAAAATCTTTTATGGTAATAATTTACCATCGGCGGCAGTTGATTTATTGTTTTCTGAATTATATATTTCGATTTTATGTCCTCGATAGCACCTTCGGGAAATTGCTTATTATTAAGGACAATGCTGGTTTTAACCTTATATGTATTTGGAGTAAAAATCAGGTATACTGATGCGACACAAAGGAAAAATAATGCTGACCCTATAAACCAGTATTTATTTTGCAGGTACTGTTTAATCACACCTGATTTTTCCGGTTCATTTTTCTCCAGCATAAAAAAGTAGATTATCTTCAAATAAATTAAAACCAGTTATCAAATGATTTGATATATGCCCGACTTTTATAACATATAAAAGTTTCTTATAGTTTTATTTTTTACAATTTAAGAGATAAATAGATATGGCTATAAGTATTTACTGATTGATAATTCAATAATAACTAATACCAACTATCGCTGTAAAATGAAAGAAATTGTAAATAAAGAGATTACCTGGATTCAGAATAATCGGATGAACGTGCAAGAGGAAAGTATAATATCCAAATATTTTATAAACATTTTATTAATTCTTCAAACATCTTTTCTATTTCAATTGGTTTGCGTAAAAAACCATTAAACCAGGAGATGTATTCTTCCTTGTTTTCAGCAGTAATGTCTGCGGTGAGTGCGAATATTGGGGTTTTATTATTGGGGTTTTCAGCTTTAAGAATATTCATGGTTGCTTCAATACCATCCATTTCAGGCATGTGAATATCCATTAAAATAAAATCATAAACTTTTAACTTTGATTTTTCAACAGCCTCATTACCATTCCTGGCATGCTCAGAAATCATTTTCCAATTGGAAAGCAGCTTACGTATTAACATGGCATTAATTGAATTGTCTTCTGCTAGTAGTACGGTTTTGCCGCTTAGTATATCCGGGTTTTTCGCTACCACCCGGATTGAGGGCTTTGACTTTTTTAATTTCAGATTAAAATAAAAAACTGAACCTTTACCAACTACACTATTAACAAAAATTGAACTTCCATGCAGCTCCACTAATTTTTTTACAATGGATAGTCCTAAGCCGGTACCGCCCTGTTTTCTGGTTGTAATGGTTTTAGGCTGGTAAAAGCTTTCAAATATATTTCCAAGATAATTTTCAGCAATACCAGTGCCGGTGTCAGTAACTTCAAATAACAATTCATCAATGTTTTGGTCGCTGTTTATTTTTTTAATGTTTATACAAACTTGCCCAACTTCAGTAAACTTTATAGCGTTTGTTAAGAGGTTACCTATTATTTGCGAAGTCTTTGTTTCATCAAGCTCATAGTAATTGCTCACATCGGAATCAATATTTAAATACAGGCTCAGCCCCTTTTCTTTAGCCAAATTTTCATAAGTGTTTTTTAAATTTTCAAACAATCTTTTAAAATTGCAGGGACGAAATTCAACTGTTGCTTTACCGGCGTCGAGTTTTGTAAAGTCTAGGAAATCATTAATTATCAGTAATAAGTTGTTTGCCGAAAATTTCAATGTATCTACAAGCTGCTGCTCTTCTTTTTTAACTTTATCATCTAATAAATAGGCAATTGTTATTACAGCGTTTAAAGGCGTCCTGATTTCATGGCTCATGGTCGACAAAAAATCTTGTTTTACCCTGGCCGTTTCTTCTGCAATATCCTTTTTCTTTATGATCTCTGCTTTTTGAAGCAACGCTTCTTTTTCATTCGCCTCCATTTTAGTGATAAGCGCATAGTTTTCAATTACCTTAAGTGTTTGACTATTAATTACAGTATCTTTCTCTTTATGATATAATTCCAGATATTTAAGTGCATTAACAGGGTCGTTCTCTAATTTAAATATATTGTAAAAAAGAAGGTAGCATTTATATTTAACCATTACAATATTATGCTCTTTACTATAATTAACAGCCTTTTTTAATACTTCTTTTGCTTTTTGCAGATGCCCCATTTGCAAATAAAGATTTGCAGTTTTATAGTAGGCCATTCCTAATCCAATTGTTTCACCCATTTCCAGGTGAATATTTATTGCCGCATTAAAGTCTCTTTCCGCTTGTTGAAAGTCTTTTTTTGCCAAATTTACTTTTCCTCTGCCATAGAGACTAAATCCTAATCCCCTGATATCACCTGTTTGCCTTTTAATAGATATGGCTTGTTCTATTAATTCCAATGCCTTTTTAATATTTTTTCGTTTGATATAAATTCCGGAAAGATTATTGTAAGCATTGGATTCGAGGTTAGGATCCCCGGCTTTTTGGCCTGTTATTATCGCTTCCTTATAAGTTTTAACTGCATTCTTATCATCACCAAAGTATTCGTAAATAGTGCCTAATGATTTATGAGCTCTTGATAAGTTGTGATAATCATTAAATTTTCTATAAATGGCAATGCAGTCAACCAGGTTAACCAGTCCCAGATGAAAATTGTTAGTTTTATAATGAACTCCGGCAATAGTATATTTTGCATCGCCAATACCTTTTTCATCTTTTAACTCTCCGAAATATTTAATGGCCTCTTTAGCCAAACGCAAGGCCTCTTTAAAGTTGCCCATAATCATTAAAAAAAGAGAAAAACGGCTTAGGCTACTTGCTATTAGTGTTTTATCTTTTAAATTCCGGCTAATTAAAAGTGCTTCACGGGTAAGGTCAATGCTTCGCTTCAGGTTATGGGAACGGCATGCGTACGCTTCATCTAAAAGCGAAATAATTCTTTCTCTATTATATTCAGCAGCAGGTTTAAGTGTTAAGGTAAAAGTCATTAGTAAAAACAGATGGCATTGATACGCGATATTACAAAAAACGTTGCTTTTATTAAATTATTTATAATCAATTGATTGTAAAATATTGAGTACAGTTAATAATTCAGTCAAAGATTGGTGTTTCATTACTTTACTGATGATAATCAATGAGCTGCATCCCAATTTGGTGACTGCGGAAATTGTTCATTAACAGTATCCGCAAATTACAAAGGGAAATACATTAAACATTACCTGTTATGTTTTGTTACTATAGCTAGGATGATTATAAATGGTTTATAATCAAATTATTAAATAATTACAGAAATGAAAATTAAATTATGGTTACCAGTGGTATTGCTGGTAGTAGCAGTATCCCAGGGTTGTGTTAGTAATAAAAAATATGCTGAATTGCAGTCAAATTATAATAAGTCACTTGATACCAACCGCAATTTGAAACAAAGCTGGCAGGTAACTCAGCAGGAGCTTGCCGGATCAAGGGGACAGGTGCAAAGCCTGGAAGATCAAATTGCATCAGCAAAATTAAATGCCTTAGCTTTACAGGATGCATTAAGTAAATGTTTAGCAGGCAGTAACCAGGGAAATGTGAATATTTCTAAACTCGCCGATCAGATAAATGCTTCTGATAAATACATCCAGCACCTGGTGAATGTAAAAAATAAAAGCGACTCGTTAAATCAGATATTAACCACTAACCTTACCCGTTCTTTAACTCCCGATGAAATGAAGGACGTTGATGTAAAAGTACTTAAAGGTGTGGTTTATATATCACTTTCTGATAATATGCTATATAAATCAGGTAGTTACCAAATATCTGATAAAGCAGGAGCAACGCTGGCTAAAATCGCCAAGATCATTAATGATTACTCGAACTATGATGTATTGATTGAAGGCAATACGGATAATGTACCCATATCACAGGTAAATATCCGGAATAATTGGGATTTAAGCGCCTTAAGGGCATCATCAGTAGTACAGGCCTTACAAACTAATTATAATGTTGACCCTAAGCGTTTAACAGCAGGAGGGAGGGGTGAATTTAATCCTTTAGCGGCCAATAATACAGATTTTGGTAAAGCCCAAAACAGGCGTACAGAGATTATTATTACTCCAAAGCTTGATCAGTTTATGGCACTTATCGGCAAAGCGCCGCAGACATCAGCGCAATAATAGTATAATTTATGAAGAATCTGTAAGTATGGAAGATTTGACAACTTTTAAAAGCTGTCAAATCTTTTTCATTTTACACCGGCAAACTGAAATAGAAGGTAGCGCCTTCGTTTATTTTGCTATCTGCCCAAACTTCACCGCCATGTTTATTTATAATCCGCTTTACCAATGCAAGCCCAACTCCTGTTCCTTCAAATTCTTCGTTTGTATGCAAGCGCTGAAATACGCCGAACAGTTTATCTGCATACTGAATATCAAATCCGGCTCCATTATCCTTTATCTCGTATATAATGCTTTTGTCTTTTTCATATGAAGATATTTCAATACCAGGCTTTTCGGATTTAGATGAATATTTTATTGCATTTGATAATAAATTAATCAACACCTGGTAAATCAATACACGGTCGGCATTTATAGGGTGCAACGAATGGACAATTACATTTGCGTTATGAGTGCTGGCTTTATTAAGCTCAGTATGGACAGATTTCCAAAGCTCAGTCATGTCAACGGCAGATTTTACAAGTTCCTTTCTTCCCAATCTTGAAAATTCCAGTAAACCATCTATTAGTATTCCCATTCTGTTTGCGCTTTCCCTGATAATATTTAGCAAACGTTTACCTTCAGGATTTAAATATGAATCATGGTCTTCGAACAAAATTTGAGCAAATCCGTTAATGGCGCGTAGAGGGGTTCTTAAGTCATGAGAAACGGAATAACTAAACCCTTCTAATTGTCTGTTCATTTCAATCAGCTCAGAGTTTTTCTTTTCGAGATCCAAATTAAGTTTATAAAGAGTGACTTCCTGCTGATATTTTTCAATAAAAAACTTAACTTTATTGATCAATATTTCCGGTTGAAAAGGTTTAGCAATAAAGCTGAATGCTCCTTTTTCATATCCCTTAAAAACGTTGAGGTTATCAGTATAAATAGCCGACATGAAAATAAAGGGGAGCTTCGCGGTTTTTTTATGCTGCCTTAAAATAGTTGCAAGTTCATAACCATCCATATCGGGCATTTGTATATCCAGCAATGCGAGTGCAAAATCATGACGGAGAACTTCTTTAAGCGCGGTATTGCCACTGTCTGCACTAATCAATTCAACATCGAGATCTTTCAGAACGGCTTCTAAAACTATTAAGTTTTCAGGCTTATCGTCAACAATCAATATTTTAGGTTTTAGGTTCATTTTATCGGAGGTAATTTAATGAATTATTTACTTACATAAGCGTCGATTTTTTTAAATAAAATTTGACGACATTTATATCTAAGTTTTTTGTGCTTAGATTGAAAATAAGACAATTTATAGATTTCCTTCGCCTTTGTTGGAGATAGTAAATTTAAAAGTTGTTCTTTCCGCAGATTCCACTTCTATAGTTCCTCCATGAGCACGGGCAATTTCGGATGAAATAAATAAACCAAGGCCTAATCCATGCTGCCCTTTTTTTTCATGTCCCCGCGCAAAAGGTTCAAACAAATTTTTTATCATATTATGAGGTATTGGTTTACCACCGTTAGAAACAGTTAATATGAATTTTTCATCATTACTGATTGCAATTACATTTATTGGTTCATTTGCATCACCATGCATTATGGCATTGCTTAAAATATTTGAAAAAAGCTGTGCAACCCGCTTGCCATCACAATATACCTGCCTCTTTAAATCAAATTTTACTTCTATATTCCTCTCTGGCGAAGCTAGTCTGAGTTCATCAATAACATGAGTAAGGATTTTCTCTAAAGATTCATAATGCCTGTTTAAATTAATGCCGGAACCAAAGCGAGCTCTTGCAAAATCCGTGATATTATCGATTAAGCCAAGCATGCGATAGGAAGAATGCTGTAAAATTTCTGCAAAGCGTTTAATCGCAGCTTCATCCGCCTTTCCCATTTTAAGTAATTGAGCAATACCCCCAACTGCTCCTACCGGATTACGAAGGTCGTGGCCGAGGATTGCGATGAACCTGTCCCTAAGTTCAGCTGTTTTTCTTTCTTCTTCTAAGCTGGCTTTTGCAATATCCAACTGTTCCAGGTTATGAAGATGCAGAGAGATAAGATCCGCAAATAAGTTAAACATTCCTATGGTTTCAGGATTTTTAAGGTGGGCTGGTTTAGGGTCAATAGCGCAGAGTGTGCCAAAAAATTTTCCGTTCCTGAGTATTATAGGTACTGAGATATAGCTTTGAAAGCCATATAATGCTGGTGTGGGATGTTTAACAAATATTTCATCCTTTGTTACATGATCTATGACAACAGGCTGCCGAAGCTGTCTTATCTCATTGCAAATTGTGGTTTCTACTTTTAATTCTCCTCCGGGCTGGAGTCCAAAATTAATTTTGTCAAGCGATGCACACGTAATCCACCTATCTTCAGTTACTCTTGCTATAGCAACGAATCCCATGCCGGTAGTTCGGCAAACAACATCCAGTATGGCAGGGACTACGTCTATAGAACTTATGGCCTTAATATCAGCCTCTATGTCTATCTTAAAATCATCCATGCTAACGCTGAAATATGGATTAAACTTAGTGTAATAATCTGGATAACCAAAATGTAAAAATCAGTCAATGGGCTAAACCCACTTTGCAGAGAACTTAAGATTTGAGTTTCCCGGGAACGCAAAAAAAGGCGAGATTGCTATTATTGCTAATCCGGCAATAGCTTTGTGCCGACTAATTTTGTATTGTTCGTTCATAATGTTAAAAGTTTTAAATAAACAAATAACCTATATTGAGGTATTTATGTTTTCCTAACTTTCCTATAGAAAAAATATTCTTTGATAAGCAGCATCAGTGTTAAAGAAATACGGACTACAGATAGAAAAGAAGAGGCTGCCTTTACGACAGCCTCTTCTTTTAATTATTTTGTAAATAAAGCAAATCCATAAGCCAGGCGCAAGGCCACAAAGCCATAATTATCACTTTGACCGGAATAGTTTTCATAACGAACTCCAAAATCCCAGTGTTTATCAGCATATCCTAAAGCAGGAGATAAGATCATCTTAGTATTAGCGTGTCCGCTGTCAACTTGCTCAATTCCAATACCGGCTTCTGCTGCAAAATATATGTTTGGTACAAAAAACTCTTTAATACCTGCTTTAATAGGTATAACACCAAAGCTATTATATTTAAAATTAGTTCCTGGTATAGTTTTGCTGAAAAAATGGTCGGCTCCGGAAGTAAGGGTAACCGCAAAATTATCGCTGATACCATAGTGCAAACGAATTGTACCCCCCAGTACAAAATTGGAACCAATACGCAAATTGCCGGTTGGAAGGCCTGCATCGGCACCAATACTTAAACGCAAAGCATTAGCAGGCGTAGTTTGAGCTTTTAAATCAGATGTAAACAATAAAACTGATGCAATGAAAGTTAAGGTTATTAATTTTGATAATGTTTTCATTTGTAGTGATTTTAGTAAATATTGTTTATTAGTATTACCATCATTATGGCAAATTAGTTGCCTATTATTTAATTTATTTTATTTTATAAAAAAATTCTAAGATAACAGGTCCATATTTCTGTTAAAGGCAACTTTTTTCTCTTAATTACCGTAGTTCCTAAAAAGCCTTCTACTCTATATCTGTGGTAAACTTTAAACATCTAAATAATAATCCTATGAAAAAAGTTATGTTTCCTGCAATTATTGCAACCATCATTTGCCTATTTGCCTTTACCTTGATAATAACAAACTGGAAAGTAAAAAGTGATGAATCGGTAATTAAATTTTCAAGCAAAAAAATTAATGGATCATTTAAGGGGCTGAAAGCCGACATTGTGTTTAACAAGGAACACCCGGAAGAAGCTAAATTCTCTGCCACTATTGAAGCGCCAACCCTTGCTACCGGGTTTTTCCTGAAAAACATGCACGCCAAAGATGCATTGGGTGTTGATACTTATCCGACCATCAAATTTGTATCAACATCAGTAAGTAAAAATGGGGATGGTTATTCAGCCAAAGGAAATTTAACGATGAAAGGAATTACAAGACCGGCCATTATCCACTTTACTTTTGACGATAAAGGTAATGAGGGGGTATTCAAGGGAAATTTCAAAGTTATTCCTAAAGAATTTGGTATTGACCGGAGCGGCACGCCTGATGAGGTCATAGTCAATCTGATTGTTCCTGTAGTTAAGTCCTGAACTTTGATAATGACAGTTTAACGCTAATTTAATCGTTAAAACCTGGAGGTGCTAAGAGAAACTTATGCAAATATTTCACCTGATTTTACCAATAAGTGTCAATTATAACTTACACGTATTTAAACTTTATTCTATCATTCGGGAACTCATTGCTATGCTTTATTTTTAATTGCTTCAGCTTTTCGTCGAAATATTTATAAATTTTTTTGGAGCTTTTTTCAGATATCTCAGGATTTTCAAATTCTTTTTCCAGATACATAGACAGGGCAAATAGGGTTCGCGGAAACTCATAAATGGTTATCGTACCGTCTTCTTCCTTTTTTGCCCATACCCAGTAAGGATCATTCTTAGTTGATTCGCGGATATACACCACTTCGGCTTGAGCCTCTACTTTGTTGCAGTAATTCACCAAAGCATTTAGCGTAGCTGGCATACCAACCTCGACATTAACCTTCTCAGGAGGGTAAGGTTCTAAATTTGCATCTGGAAAAGAAAAGTTAATATCAGCCCTGCCCTTTAACAGTTTAGCCAGCCGCCCGGTAAAATTCATAAAATAACCCGTTGCAAGTATTTCGGCCAGGGACTTTTTGTAGGAACGTTTATTTTCTGCATGAAAGATTATTCCCAGGATAATAGATACTAGCAATCCTGACCCTAATGCCACCCACTTATTAGGAAAAATAATAATGCCTTTCAGGTAACCTCCATAAGTGCCTACAGTCGGTACGATGGAAAATATTAAATCCTTGAATGGAAAAAACTTAAATGTAAAGGTCATGACTGTTAAACTATTAGGTTAACATTAGTCAATTTAGTTAATTTAATTGTTATGCAAGAGATATGAAGGAATTTTTTTGATATTTCAGACTATCTTGCCCACAATCTATTGATATTTTGTCGCCCGTTCAAGCGTTCCGCTTGAATGCCAATAATTTAAGCGTTCCGCTTAAATTAATAATAACGTCGCCCGTTTAAGCGGAACGCTTAAATTTTGTATGTCCAAGCGGCACGCTTGGACAGGCGGATTTTATCGCGGCTAATTGCATAGAATAAGAGTTTTGAAAAAAGGTAGCGGGAAGTTTATCCAATCGTTTAAAATTTGTAGATTGCCTCTATATTAAATCGTTAGCCTTACTGAGAATAGACCGCTTTGGAACAGGCACATGAACCTATATACCTAAAGAACCTTAAAAGACCATAAACCTTGTAAAACAGCATAACGATGAGTAAAACCCTGTGCATTTTTTTAATAGCTTTATTGGGCCTGACCGCTGCCGCCGGCATATGCCACAGTATAATTAGTTTTCAAATTGGGGGACAAATTTATGGACTCGACTCGTATGTTGCCTGGTTTTTAGTGGTGAATATCACTGCTGTTATCGGAACAATATTGTTGTTGAAGTATTATTATTATCAGAGCTACCGGTTTGCCTTTTTTACAGGAATCATTGGCGTTATAGCCAATCTCTGTTATGCAACTATAGTTTATATTATTTTAACATCGGGAGGATTAAGAAGTTATTTTATACCTGTATTCCTCTTTTCCCAATGTGCTGGTATTCTTTACGCTATAAGCCTTATATTTTCCAACACACGAAAAAGATTCTGGTTAAAGCTGGGAGGAGTTTGCGTGTTAGTGATTGGTCTCGTTTTAGTGTCGGCAGTTATTGGAAGCATGCATACTAAAGATGCCCGGATTAATATCATCATAGGAAAAATTGTCCAATGGGCCCCGATAGCTGGCGCCTTAGTTAATGTACTGTTTATTATGAATTTCCTGGCTGAGATCAGGGCATTAAAGACTGAAAATACTAGTACACTCTGGCAGAAATCGTTAGAAAGCATTTTGGGTTTCGCGGCAATAGTAGCTTTTATATTTACGATAGCATTGGGGATATTATTAGTGAACCAAAGCAGTACGGAATTATATTGGCAAAACTACAATGCCGAACAGGCGCAGAAATTGGTTAAGTTAGCTGGCGGGGCCAGAATCTTCATTGATAGCAAAGGCGAAATCCTGCATTATCTTTTAATAAAGCCAATGGATTATGATCAGCAAAAAAAGTATCCGCTGGTTGTGTGCCTGCCTTATGGTGGTTACCAAGCTCCTGCGGCCGAATCACTGTCGACTGATATGAACAGGACAGCATACCGCGCGTTTCTTTTTGTGCCTTATTGCCCGGAAGGCGAAGGCTGGGGAGGTATACCCGGGTATCCATCACTGGATTCATTGGTTTGCGAAACCATCAGTGCGCTGGCTGAGCCAGGAATAGATGTAAAAAGGCGTTACGTAACAGGTTTATCACGAGGGGCTTATGGCACCTGGCAATTTATTTGTACCCGTCCGGATATATTTGCTGCAGCCATGCCGGTTAGCGGGGGCGGTGACCCTAAACTTGCCCCAAAAGCTGTTCATGTAGCCGTATGGGCATTCCATGGTGCGAAAGACAGGAACGTTCCTGTCAGCGGCTCGCGGGATATGATTGCGGCGATAATAAAAGCTGGTGGACACCCGGAATATACAGAGTTTCCGGATGAAGCGCATAACATTTGGGACCGGGTTAGTAAAACACCTGGCTTGTGGGACTGGCTTTTCGCCCAGAAACGTGAGTAGTAAAACTTCGATGTCTACGGCAAGGATCAAATCAGCCTATTAACAACAATAGCCAATCTCGCGATCAGCTTTTGTACCGACAGTGGGAAATTAATTGAACACATTTATGGGTTTTTGATGGTTGTAGAGCGGATTTTACAAAAATACACGGACAAACAATTGAGGGAAACCAGCGAATAATTGTCATTTTTTTAAAAAAAAAGGTGTTCAAAAAATCTAACATGGGGGATTTTCTGAACACCCTTTAATTATGATATTAAATGTTTCCATTTTTAAAGTTCAGTTCATTTAATTCGTCCTTAGATAGACCTGGATATTACGGAGTCATTGACCTCCTCGTTCCAGAATATCAAAATT
>JAQBOA010000069.1 GCA_028288305.1 Mucilaginibacter sp. | reverse complement strand
ATGTAAGGTCCTTTTTTAATTGAACGAGCCATTATTTTTTCCTTCTTTCAATGATATAACGATCCGATGTTTTCTTTTTGTCACGAGTTTTGTAGCCTTTTGCTAATAAACCTTTGCGTGAACGTGGATGACCACCTGAGGCTCTTCCCTCACCACCACCCATAGGGTGATCTACCGGGTTCATGGCTACACCACGAACTCTTGGCCTGCGGCCTAACCAGCGGTTACGGCCAGCCTTACCCAATACAGCATTTGCTCTGTCGCCATTTGAAACCGTACCGATAGTAGCCAGGCAAGTTGCCAGGATCATGCGGGTTTCGCCTGACGGCAATTTGATAATAGCATATTTGCCATCACGTGCCGAAAGCTGTGCATAAGTACCGGCACTGCGTGCAATGGTACCGCCCTGGCCCGGGTTCAATTCAATATTGTGAATAATAGAACCCAATGGTATGGTTTTTAACGGTAAAGTGTTACCAACCTCAGGGGCTGCTGTTTCGCCAGATAAAACAGTTTGTCCAACTGTTAAACCTTCAGGGGCTATCATATATCTTTTCTCTCCGTCAGCAAAATGTAATAGCGCTATACGTGCCGAACGGTTAGGATCGTACTCGATAGTTGCAACCTTTGCAGGGATATCAAATTTATTACGTTTGAAATCTATTAACCTGTAAGCTTGTTTATGGCCACCACCCATGTAGCGCATGGTCATCTTACCGCTGTTGTTACGTCCGCCCGATCTTGTGTTCGCCGAAACCACCAACGACTTTTCAGGAACGTTTGTTGTGATATCCGACGTATCAGTATCTATGCGGAAGCGGGTACCGGGCGTAACCGGCTTAAATCTTTTAACTGCCATCTCTTTATTTATATACCGCTATAAAAATCTATTACCTCTCCGTCTTTCAACGTAATGATCGCTTTTTTGTAAGCAGCAGCACGTCCTGAAACGGCTCCTGCCTTAGTGTTGCGGGTCTTTAGTTTACCAACGTATTTCATAGTGTTTACAGCTTTAACGTTAACACCGTACATTTGCTCAATTGCGCCTTTTATCTGAATTTTATTGGCCCTGTGATCAACTTTGAAGGCATAACGGTTTAGCTTCTCGGTTAATTGAGTTATTTTTTCAGTAAGTAAGGGTTTCTTTAAAATTTCCATATTACTTAGCTAATGCTTCCTCCAAACTTTTAAGAGCACCTGCGGTTAACAAAAGCTTGCCGGCATTTAACACATCGTAAGTGTTTAGCTGATCGGCAGTGATCACTTTAGTTTTTTTCAGGTTTCTGCTTGATAAATACACATTGTTATTTGCAGCGCCTAATACCAATAATGTTTTCACATCGCTAACTTTAAGGTCTGCAGTTAACTGCACATAGTTTTTAGTTTTGATAGAATCGAAATTGAAATCTTCCAATATTACTATGCTATTATCTTGTGCTTTGTATGATAAAGCTGATTTACGTGCAAGCACTTTCAGTTTTTTATTTAACTTAAAACTGTAATCGCGCGGCTGCGGACCGAATACACGGCCACCACCATTAAACAATGGTGATTTTACACTACCTGCACGGGCACCGCCTGTACCTTTTTGTTTATATAATTTGCGGGTTGAACCTGCAATTTCGTTACGCTGTTTTGACTTGTGTGTACCCTGGCGCTGGTTAGCGAGATACTGCTTTACATCAAGATAGATCGCGTGATCATTAGGCTCAATACCGAATACGGATTCAGGAAGCTGCACTTTTGCACCTGTCTCTTTACCTGATACATTTAATACTTTAACTTCCATCTTATTTATCCACTATTACGAATGAACCCTTAGCTCCGGGAATTGAACCTTTAACAACCAACAGGTTTTGCTCTTCATACACTTTCACCACCTGTATATTTTGTACTTTTACACGCTCAGCGCCCATGTGGCCGGCCATGCGCATACCTTTAAATACACGTGAAGGCCATGAAGAAGCTCCCATAGAACCTGGAGCACGCAAACGGTTATGCTGACCGTGAGTTTGCATACCCACACCCGCAAAACCATGACGTTTTACCACACCCTGGAAACCTTTACCTTTTGAAGTACCAACAACATCAACATAATCACCGATTGAGAAAATATTAACGGTAACAGTGTCTCCCAAACTTTTTTGATCTTCGAATGTTTTGAATTCAACCAGTTTACGTTTTGGTGTTGTACCGGCTTTTGCGAAATGGCCTTTTAGCGGGCCTGAAGTATGTTTGTCCTTTTGCTCACCATATGCAAGCTGTACAGCCGCATATCCATCTGTTTCAACAGACCTGATCTGTGTTACCACGCAAGGACCAGCTTCGATTACCGTACAGGGGATGTTCTTCCCTGTCTCGTCGAAAATGCTGGTCATACCTACTTTTTTACCAATTATTCCTGACATTTCTATATTTTTTTGTGCCCATCGAAGCAGTAGGGCTTCGTTCAAGACATATTATCCCCCGTTAAGGGACGGCAAAGATAGAACATTTACATTAATTGTCAAATAGATAGTGAGTTATTTTTTTATAAATATTTTGGAGGGGAGATTTGGGGGTTAAATGAGCGTGCGATGGGGTTGAATCCGGTTATTTGTCTGAATCAGGATTTACAGGATTATTTATAAAAACGGATATCATCACGAACTTAGGGAGAAATCTTTTGTGAAGGCATAGTCTACTATGCATAGTCTGCTTTGCATACAGTATAAGTTTTCTCCTCGTTCCTCGTCGAAAGGACATCGTGGATGAGTTGGTTTTTTTCAAGGTCACCTTGTAGCTTTCATCCTACTTTCAATCTCAACTTTTAAGCAGTCAGAACAAAGGCAATCTTCATACTCGGAAAGAGGCATTATCTGCGGCAGTTCACTGCACCAGCAATTTTCTGTACAACATGAAAATACAGCCAGACACCTGGGGCATGCCTTTTTCCTGTCAATAACATTAATTTTCATCGGCCATTTTCATATTTGGGAGGCGCAAACATTTATTTCTAAATCGTCTTTCTAAAGGGAATAATTCGGGATAGAATAATGAAGCAAGTAATTCAATTCCATCAACCAAATGCGTGCTCGGGCAGGTAAATAAATCACCATCTGCCAAATATACTGCGTCATTTTTTACAGCTAATAAATTATTCCAGCCTTCACGTTTGGTAAGCTTATCCATTTCTTTCACCGACCGCTCAATATTAAAGCCACAGGGTGCAACTACTAATACTTCGGGATTATACTGAAGTATTTTTTCCCATGGGGTAATTATAGAGTACCCCGATGGATTAGAAAGCATATCCACGGCACCTGCCTCGGATACCTGGTAAGGAACCCAATGTCCGCAATTGTAAATAGGATCTAACCATTCCATAACCATTACTCGTTTTAAAGGGGTGTTATAGGTCCGAAGCGTATTCGTAATCTTATCGGTCCGTTTTTTTAAACCGGCAAGCAAATGATAAGCGGCTTCCTCCCTCTCTAATGTTTTAGCAATAAGAATTGCATTCTGATAAACATCGTTAAGGCTATGAGGTGTAAGCGGAATAATCTGGGGCTGTTTTTTTAGTTTATGAACTGCCCGTTCAACATAACTTGTTCCAATTTGGCAAACATCACATACGTCCTGGGTGAAAATAACATCGGGCGAAATTTGCTTCAATAAATCTTCATCCACATAATATAAGCTCTTGCCCATTTGTTTTGACTCGGAAACAATCCTTTCAATTTCCTCACTTGAATAATCATTTCCCTCCAGGTACGAATGAACAACTTTAGGTTTATCAGAATGACATTCAAAGGTCACCCCATAAAGAAATTCTTCCAGCCCCATGTGATAAATCATATTTGTAGCAGCTGGCAAAAATGAACAGACTTTGATTTTACTTTCTTTCATACTGCTAATTTTAGATACAAAAAAAATTCAATTATAATGATACCGACACTGCAAAACATGCAATCTATTCTTTTTTATGCAATATATTAAGCGGTGTTCATCAGTTATACGCCTGCTCCTGTTCCCGGCAAAGTTACCTTTTAATGGCTCCGGTTTACCAATACCTTTAAAAGGGTTGCGTAAACAATCTTTTATTAAATCATTTATGCGCTGTAATATTTTTTTATCTGTTTGCTGCCAGTAAAGGTAATCGTCCCAGGCTTTTGATTGCCACACTAATTCCATGTTAGTCTTCAATCAGCTTGTGATGATGGTGAATACCAGTATTCATTTCATCAATGGCTTCCTGTAAACGTTTTCTGTTAGCTTCACTTTTAATAATATGCAAGGTTTCGGTCATAGCATTATACTCCTCCAGGTCCATTACTACCACATTTTTTCCTTTGCTGCGCGATACGATTACAATTTCTGCATCGTCATTAACCTTGTCGAGGCTTTTTGCAAGATTTTGACGAAACTCTGTATAATTTAATACTTCCATAATAATAAGTACTTATTTAAGTACAAAAATAAGATAAATCTATTATTCCAACTACTTCTTTTGTTTTTAATTCATCTAATGCGACAAATCAAACATTAAATTTTAAAATTCAAATTTTGCATAGCTAAACTTACCTTTTTAATATATTGATAATTTTTTTCTATCTTGAACCTTAATTAAATTAGCTGTAAAACGAAATGAAACTGACCATCAAAACCATCGCCGTTATTTTACTGACAACCTTGTTGTTTAGTTGTAACCAAAACCAAAAAACTACAACTACAACTACAACATCAACTTCAGACACAACTGTCACAACAAGTTCCACTACAATTACAAGCCGTAACCGCCTTGGTAAAGCCACCCGTGAGGATAAAAACGGATGGATCTATTTGCATCTGGCAGGCTCACCCGCCGATATTGGTTATCAACATGGTTACCTGGCAGCAAAAGAGATCGATACTCTAATTAAAGTGATGGAATATTATCTTCCAAGTAATGGCAGTGGTTTTAAGTGGGACTTCTATCGTGCCGCTTCTGCCAGGTTCTTATGGAAAAAAATCGATAAAGAATACCAGGACGAAATTAAAGGGATAGCCGCAGGCTTACAGGCAAAAGGCATGAAGTATGATTCGCTTGATATTACCGCCTTAAATGCGAATATCGAGTTATCGCAATATTATGTACCCACCTTAATGAACAAGACGAAACCCGGCAGCGGAGATAACAGAGCTCCGGGCAACTGCAGTGCTTTTATTGCAACAGGCAGCTTCACTAAAGATCACAAGATTGTGATGGGTCACAATAACTGGAGCGATTATATTGTAGGTGAGCGCTGGAATGAAATGGTAGATATTAAACCTGAAAAGGGGAATGAGATATTAATGGATTGTGCACCAGGTTTTATTCATAGCGGTGATGATTTTGTGGAAAGCAAAAGTGGGATTTTAATTACAGAAACTACCATAACGCAATTTAAAGGATTTGACACCACCAAAACTGCAGAATTTATGCGAGCCCGTAAAGCGGCACAATACAGTAACAGTATTGATGATGTTGTTAAGATTATGACTACTGAAAATAACGGCGGCTATGCCAACGATTGGCTGATTGGTGATACTAAAACCAATGAAGTAGCTAAATTGGAACTTGGTTTAAAAGATTATAAAGTTTGGCGTTCTAAAGACACCGCTTTTATCGGATCCAATTTCCCGAGTGATCCTAAACTAATAAAGGAGGAAACGACGTTTAAAGTAAACAACCCTAATAGTTCAGCTAATGCGCGTAAGATTCGCTTGCAAAAACTGGTTTATGCTGATTACAAAGGAAAGCTTGATGAAGGTAATGGCAAAACCATTGAAGGCGATACTTATGATGCTCTTGATGGCAAAAAAGCTTTAAATCGTTGTGTCATTGACGGCCATGTTGAAGAGGATCCTTTAGGCAGCAAAGAATGGAATGAACCTGCTTATTTCCCTATGGGCGCAGTACAAGGGAAGGTAACAACTACAGATTTGGCTAATAAGATGCAAATGTGGGCACATATGGGGCATCCGGGCGGTGCTGACTTCCTGGCGGGACCTTTTTTCAAAAAACATCCAGAATATTTTAAAACCCAGGGCAAATATTTGAGGGATATGAAAGCTTATCCATGGACGCTATTTTCGGCGGACAGTAATAATTATAGCTTACCAGATTATAAGAAGTAAAAGGTCAACGACTTTTTATTCAAAGCTTTTAAAAGTATAGCTTATTGATTTCGCTGGTTTTTGTAAATCAGCGAAATCAAATAAATCAGCATAAATCTGAGATCAAGCCATCATTAGTCGTCTTATCAATTCAGCGCTTTGCTTGTTACCTTCCTCTAACCTTCCCTTGAAAAAGGATTGTACATCATTAAAATGCTTTTTGTAACCTTCCATATCGCCGTAACCGATAATAGATGACCATTCTCTTACTGCTGAATGAAATTCTAAATCATCGCCACGGATGGTTTTATCATATAAGGCGGTTTCAATAGATTCTTCCAGCAGTTCCTCATTTTTAAACAAGTATTCGGCAATACCGAGACGCAAGCGGAATGGCGGGGTTTGGCAAATGAGGTTATCATAAGGATTTACTCCCAGATGGTACCAGGCATCAACCATGCTTAAAATACTTAAATGTGAATTCGGCTTTTGCTGTTCCGTTTTTTGGGAAAGTGAAAACTCTTTCATCACAGTATCACTTAGCAAAATAGGCTTGCGGCTTTCGTGAAAAACAAAATCCCTGGCACGATAAAGCCGAGCTCTAAAAGCGCTTTCCTCTTCCTTTATCATCAGTTTAAATAATTCTGATTCAGATATTGCATAACGCTTTACCTGTTGACGTGCGTAAGGATTCAATATGGCTAACCCTGCATATACGTGGGCTTTATAACTAAATATGCGTAAGGTTGTGAGTATTTTTACATTATCAATACCACCTATATATGATGCATTTTCCCAGGGAAAAAATCCTGCTTCCTTCCAGGCAGTGCCCATGCTTTCGAAACCAACATGTGTTACCGCCTGCGTATCGGCAACAATTTTATCATGCTCATGGTAATCGGCAATCTCAACAATATCTGTTTCCAATGTGGTAAAAAGGTCAAACATTCGTTGGTAAGCATCTTTGTCAGTTCTATGGGGTATGAGAATGAGTTTCTGCCCTTTAGGTTCAAAACCAGGCCCATGCATGGCATGGAAGGTTACGATATGTGCATCAACCGGTAAATATTTTTCAAATGTTTCAATTTCCGGCGACTTAACGGAAGTCTGCCCGGCAACAATAGCGCCATATTTGGTTGATGGACCACATTCAGCCACAACCTGGTCTAACTTGTCTGCTTCAACAGAGTAAATGATCAGGTCGCTGGTGCGCGATACATCATGGCCATTATCTAATATTTTAATACCATAAGGTGTAAGTTCATCTTCAAGCCTGTTCCTATTAATTGGAAGGTCGCACCCGCACACCTGGTAACCTGCCTTTGCAAAAGCTTTGGCATATAATCGCCCCATATCCCCTAAGCCAATAAAACCAATATTCATGCTGCTAATATACTTTAAGTTTAGATTTGAAATAAAGGTAAGATTTATGATATATGAAAATAAACCAATGAATCTATGGACAATAACCTAAAGCCCATAATAGTATATATACATATTATAATTAAAAAATATATCCGATAATATGAACTATCTCAAATCTCATTACTTATTTATCATATCTAAATGCTAATTTTACACTATAAAACAAGTGTTTATGCTACGAATATCCATTACAGCTGTATCCATATTAATATGCGGAATTGTTTCATTTTGCTATTCGCAAGACAGTGTAAAAAAATCAAATCCTGAACAAACTATTCAAAAACCTAACACCCCCGTTACAAAGACTTACAAACCTCATATTTCAAAAGCAGATTCAGTAGCTTTAAAACGACTCTTACAACGAACAATACCTACAAAAGCAGATACCAATACACCTGCTGTAATGACGGATAAAAGCCTTAACGGACAGTATTCATTTCTGTTAACCAAGGTATATCATTATCAGGAGCCATTTCTTTCTACATTTTGGAAGAGTGCATCAGACACCTTAAAATTTTACCGCCAAAAACAAAACGAAGCTCTTAGTAAAGTTACCGCACAAAACAAATTAATTGATAGTTTAAAAACCCAGGTTACCAATAAAGATGAAGCCCTTTCCACAAAAGTTGAAGAAATAACTTTTTTAGGTATCCAAATGCCATTAAGTACTTATAATATAATTACATGGGGATTAGTAATTGCGTTTGCCTTAACTGCTTTAATTGTTATATCAAGTTCAGGAAGGTTCAGACATGAAGCCAAATACAGAACTACCCTTTACAATGAGCTTGAAGAGGAATATAAAGCCTTTAAAACCAAAGCCAATGATAAGGAGAAAAAGCTGGCACGCGAACTACAAACTGAGCGTAATAAACTGGAAGAATTGTTAGGAAAAGATAAGGGCAGACGCTAAGGGGAAAAGTCTCGAAATATTTCATTTAAAAGATGAAAGCCGTTTTTTGAATTTGTCCAATGTGATGGTGCGTCCAGCAGCGGCATCCTCCTGACCTCTTTTTATACCATCTAACACATATTGGGGTAATTCCTCTCTTCTTCAAAAAAAGAGATCCCGTTTGTTTCCAAAAAAGTTTGGGTCATCTTTTCCTGATTTTCTGTGGGATATATCAGGTATGTCTTCATATATCAAAAATACAAAATTTGAACAAAATAATTTTATTACTTTATTCTTTCATTTACGAACTCAAGAAGTAGACTCTCTGTATTTGTTTCAAGTAGTTGATCAATAGTAATGCCTTTATAAGTATCATAGACAGAAATCCTAATTAAAGGGACTTTCAGAATTTTACTTGTAATGTCCTTTAAAAAATCATAATATGCCCTTTGCTTCCATCGAGAGCTTCCATTGTCATCTAAAACGCCATTTAAATTGCTTTTACAAAAATGTTTTTCTGTTGAATTATTTTTCCAATTTCCACCAAATTGAGCCGCTTTTAAACAATTCTTTTCTTTCTCTTTGCAATATGCTTTATAATCTGTTAAAGAAAAATATTCGTATTTTTTATAAAATGGAGACTCTAAAGTTGAAAATCTATAACGGTTAAAGTGCCGTTCCTCATCAAGTTCAATAATAAATTTATTTGTTGAAATATCCCATGGTCCAAATCCGGTTGGCGGAACATTTAGCTTACCCTCAAAAAAGGAATATGCCTCAAATATATGATTAGAATATTTTGAAGTCAATATCTCTGAAGACGAAGGTTTTAACTGTTTTTCTTCTTCGCAAATAGAATGTACAATCTTTTTTAAATTATTTTGTCGCCTTCCCATGATTATAAATACTAATAATAAAACTATTCAGCCGAAAAAAGGCCATCCGCATAAAACGAATGGCCTTTTTAATATCAATGTTAATCTTGCAACTATACCTTTATCTCAACTTCAACGCCGCTTGGCAATTCAAGTTTCATCAGGGCGTCAACAGTTTTTGAGTTTGAACTGTAGATATCCAGTAAGCGCTTGTAAGAGCATAACTGGAATTGCTCACGTGCTTTTTTGTTCACGTGTGGTGAACGTAAAACTGTGAAAATTTTCTTTTCAGTTGGTAAGGGAAGTGGTCCGCTTACAACAGCGCCCGTAGGCTTTACTGTTTTTACGATCTTTTCAGCTGATTTATCAACCAGGTTGTAATCGTACGATTTTAATTTAATTCTGATCCTTTGGCTCATTTTTTTGTTTTTTTGTGATGATTATTCACCGTTTAATCGTTTTTTTCAGCGGCGTTCATGAGATCGCTGCGCTTAGTTTCACCAATTTGTTGATGATTTCACCGATTTTTAAATTATCACACCTAAGAGCTATTTGTTAGGTTGTGATTACATTGATTATTAAATATGATTACACCAATTTTGTTTGAGGATTACACTGACTAATCGGTGTAATCATTTTACAATCGGTGCAATCGTTTTATGCGTTAGCAGCAGCTCTCTTACCTTTTGCTTTGGCAACTACTTCTTCCTGTACGTTACGTGGCGCTTCGGCATAGTGATCAAACTCCATTGTTGAAGTTGCACGGCCCGAAGTGATGGTACGCAACTGGGTTACATAACCAAACATTTCTGATAATGGTACAGTAGCTTTAATTACCTGTGCTCCTGCCCTTGAATCCATGCCTAAAAGCTGGCCTCTACGACGGTTCATATCACCGATAACATCACCCATGTTTTCTTCAGGAGTTAATATCTCAATTTTCATGATCGGCTCCAGCAATACCGGTTTACATTTTGGCAATGCTTCGCGGTAACAGCTGCGTGCACATATCTCGAAAGACAAAGCATCTGAATCGACTGCGTGGAACGATCCGTCAATTAAACGAACCTTCAGGTTTGTTAAAGGATAACCCGCTAATACACCATTATCCATTGCGGATTTAAAGCCTTTTTCAACAGCTGGAATAAACTCACGGGGAATTGACCCACCACTGATCTCATTCACAAACTGCAGACCTGTTTCACCTTCATCGTTAGGCGAAATAATAACCTGTATATCGGCAAATTTACCACGGCCACCGGTTTGTTTCTTATAAGTTTCGCGGTGCTGTATAGTACCAGTAATTGCTTCTTTGTACGCAACCTGCGGTGCACCCTGGTTAACTTCTACTTTAAACTCACGTTTTAAACGGTCCATGATGATATCCAGGTGAAGCTCGCCCATACCTGAAATTACAGTTTGGCCGGTTTCTTCATCCGTTTTCA